>CAZBZS010000001.1:0-14259 GCA_964496475.1 uncultured Chloroflexota bacterium
CGACGCTGTTTCAATGGGTGGCTTCTGGTTCGCTGACGGTCGATGTCGGCTTTCTGGTGGATGAGCTCACGATCGTGATGCTGCTGGTGGTGACCGGGGTGAGCTTCCTAGTGCACGTCTACTCGATTGGCTACATGGCCCATGACGGCTCGTTCGCCCGGTTCTTCGCCTGGCTGCCGTTGTTCGTGTTCTCGATGGTGATGCTGGTGATGGCGAACAACTTCCTGACCCTGTTCATCTTCTGGGAGATGGTGGGGGTCTGCTCGTATCTGTTGATCGGGTTCTGGCACGACCGCGAAAGCGCCAACAACGCGGCGATGAAGGCGTTCCTGGTAAATCGGGTGGGCGACTTTGGCTTCGCCATCGGCGTCTTCATGATCTTCTGGAATTTCCGCACGCTGGAGTATGGGGAAGTCTTCGCAAACCTGGACAGCGTGGAGTCGAGCACGCTGCTGATAATCGCGCTGTTGCTGTTCGTGGGGGCGATGGGGAAATCGGCCCAATTCCCCCTTCATATCTGGTTGCCGGACGCGATGGAGGGCCCGACGCCGGTGAGCGCGCTGATCCACGCGGCGACGATGGTGACGGCCGGGGTGTACATGGTGGCACGGACGATCCCGATATTCGAAGGCCACAGCGCGGCGTTGATCGTGGTGGGGGCAATCGGGGCGTTCACCGCGCTGTTCTCCGCGACGATCGCGTTGGCGCAGACGGACATCAAGCGGGTGCTGGCGTATTCGACCGTCAGCCAGCTGGGCCTGATGTTCCTGGGGCTGGCGTCGGGAGCGTATGTGGCGGCTATTTTTCACCTGGCAACACACGCGTTCTTCAAGGCGCTGCTATTCCTTGGCTCCGGCAGCGTGATTCACGCGATGCAGGACGAGCAGGAGATGACGAAGTACGGGGCGTTGCGGAGCAAATTGAAATGGACCTATGCGACGTTCCTCGTGGGAGGGCTGGCGCTGTCAGCGATCTTTCCACTGGCGGGATTCTGGAGCAAGGATGAGATTCTGGCCGGAGCGTTCATCCGGGGGGCGTCGAACGGTGGCGATCCGGTGTTCCTGGTCTATTGGGTGGTGGGGTTGACGGTGTCACTACTGACAGCCTTCTACACGTTCCGGATGGTCATCATGACATTCCACGGCGAAGCCCGGGACGAGGAGCTACACGCGAATGCGCATGAATCGCCGGCGGTGATGGTCACGCCGTTGGTAGTCCTGGCTTTGCTGGCGGCCGCGGCGGGGGCGGCGCTGGGCTTTCCGCCGGAGAAGGGGATGGTGCACGAGTTCCTGCACGATGTGCCGGGAACGTTGCACTTCGCGTTCAGTGGGAACCAGACCATCGCGATTTCGCTGGCGGTGATCTCGACGGCGGTGGCGCTTCTGGGAGCGCTGTCAGCATACATGATCTATTCCCGCCGCCGACCCCGGATAGAGTCGATCGGCAGATTCGTCCCGGGCATGCACACGCTGCTGTATCGCAAGTACTACGTTGACGAGATCGTGGACTACGGGATAGTGGCGGTGACGAAGGTGATCGGGTTCATCCTCTGGGCGATCGACGCGAAGATCGTGGACGGACTGGTAAATCTGCTTGGATGGATCGTGCGCAGCCTGAGCGTGGTGACGAGGCGGATGCAGACGGGGCAGGTGCAGAATTACGTCTTCATCATGGCGCTGGGAGCGGTGGTATCGGTGGGCGCGCTCGTGGTGTTCAAGTAGGCATGCCGTGATGGGAAGTACCAAAAACCATGACTGACGGGCAATTTCCTTTGCTATCGGTGGCGCTGTGGGCGCCGGCGGCGGGCGCGGCGATCGTGCTGCTTACCCGGGGCCGCTCGGCGGCCGCGGGGGTGGCGTTGTTCGCCTCGGTCGTCAGCCTGATCACGATAGTGGCGATGCTGATGGAGTTCGACCGCGATGCGACCGGCTATCAGTTCCTAGAGGAACGTGGGTGGATGCCGGCGATCGGGCTGAGCTACCGGCTCGGAGTGGATGGCATCAGCGTGCTAATGCTGCTGCTGACGGGGATTCTGACGCCGGTGGTGGTGGCCACCTCGTGGCTGTCGATAAGCCAGCGCAGCAAGGAATACATGGCGGCGATGCTGCTGCTGGAGACCGGGCTGCTGGGCGTGTTCATGGCCCTGGACCTGGTGCTGTTTTACGTGTTCTGGGAGCTTGTGCTGATCCCGATGTATCTGCTGATCGGAATCTGGGGCGGACCAAACCGGATTTACGCGGCGGTCAAGTTCTTCCTGTTCACGTTCGTGGGCAGCGTGTTGATGCTGCTGGCGATTCTGGTGGTCGCGTTCGACGCCGGAACCTTCAACGTAATGCTGCTGCCGGAGATCGGGGTGTCTAGCCACCTGCAGACGTGGGTGTTCCTGGCGTTCTTCCTGGCGTTTGCGATCAAGGCGCCGATGTTCCCGTTCCATACGTGGCTACCCGACGCGCACGTGGAGGCCCCGACGGGGGCCAGCGTGATCCTGGCCGGGGTGCTGCTGAAGATGGGTGGCTATGGATTCCTGCGCTACGTCCTGCCGCTGACGCCGGAGGCGGTGGACGAGTTTCGGATATGGGTGATGGTGCTGTCGGTGATCGCGATCGTCTACGGGGCCCTAGTGGCGATGATGCAGCGCGATCTGAAGAAGCTGGTGGCGTACTCCAGCGTGAGCCATATGGGATTCGTGACGCTGGGGATTTTCAGCCAGGAGCAGATTGGAATCGACGGGGCCATCGTGCAGATGTTCAGTCATGGGCTGGTGACGGGCGCGCTGTTCCTATGCGTGGGAATCATCTATGACCGCACCCATACGCGCCTGTTCGCCGATCTGGGTGGATTCGCGAAACGGATGCCTGTGTACGCAGTCCTGCTGGGCTTTTTCACGCTGGCGTCGCTGGGCCTGCCGATGATGAGCGGTTTCGTGGGTGAGTTCATGGTGCTGCTGGCGGCGTTTGGCTGGTCTTACTTGGCGGGAGTGGTGTCGCTGCTGGGAGTGATTCTGGCGGCGGCGTACATGCTTTGGATGTACAAGCGGGTGGTCTTCGGCCGGCTGAAGGGGGAGGCGTTCGCCAGAATCCCCGATGCCAACCGGATCGAAGTGATGGCGCTGCTGCCGCTGGTGGTGCTCGTGCTCTGGGTGGGAATTGCGCCCGGAACGTTCGTGAGCCTGATGGACTCGGCGACGGCGGCGATCGCGACCTATCGATGACGTTATTACGAGGAAGTAGCGACCGGCCCCGATGAGCGCTCTCGAACAACTACGAGTACTAATTCCCGAGATCATCGTGGCGGTCACGGCGATGGCGATCCTGATGATCTGGGTATTCAGCCAGCGGGACAATCGCTGGCTGGTGATGATGCTGGTGATCGGGTCGAGCCTGGTGGCAGCGGTGATCGATCTGACCGCCATCAACTCGGAACCAGTGACAATATTCGGCGGGCAGCTGACAGTGGATCGGTTCGCGGTCTTCTTCCGGTTCCTGTTCCTGTTGATAGCCCCGATCACGCTGATCATGGCGGTGGACCAGCTGGAGAAGGTGCCGTTCGGCGGGATGGCGGCGGTGACGCTGTTCTCGACGCTGGGAATGATGCTGGTGGTGTCGGCCAGCGACCTGGTGACGATTTTTGTGGCGTTGGAGCTCATGGCGATCCCGGTTTACGTCCTGACCGGGTTCACGCGGCTGAAGCTGCGATCGACTGAGGCGGCGTTGAAGTACTTTGTGATGGGCGCGTTTGCGACGGCGATATTTGCCTACGGGATCGCCTGGACGTATGGAATCACGGGCGAGACGAGCCTGATGGGAATCAGGTCGGCGCTGGCGGGCGCCACCTACGAGCCGGCGGCGCTGTTCGCGGTGGGGCTAGTGCTAGTGGGACTGGCCTTCAAGGTGGCGGTGATTCCGTTTCACGCCTGGACCCCGGACGCCTACGACGGTGCGCCGACTCCTGTGACAGCGTTCATGTCGGTGGCGCCGAAGCTGGCGGCGTTGGCGCTGTTGATTCGCTTTATCAGCGTTGCGTTCGAACCGCTGGTGGTGAATGTGCAAACTCTGCTGCTGGTGTTCGCGGCGATGACGATGATCGGGGGCAACCTGATCGCCGTGTCGCAGACGAACGTGAAAAGGATGCTGGCGTATTCGAGTATCGCCCACAGCGGATACATGCTGGCGGGCATCGCAGCGGCGACGCGTACGGCGGACGGCGGGCTGGAATTCATCGGTCTGTATACGCTGCTGTATTACGGGGTGATGTACGCGTTCATGAACATCGGGGCATTCGCGGTGGTGCTCGTGGTGGAGAAGCGAACGGGTAGCGTGGAGTTGAGCGCGTTTCGGGGGTTATCGCGGAGGAACCTGATGCCGGCGCTGATGCTGGCGGCTTTTATGCTTTCCCTGACCGGGGTGCCACCGCTGGCGGGCTTTTTTGGCAAGCTGTTCATCATCCAGGTGCTGGTGGCGTCGAACCTGTACTGGCTGGCGCTGGTGCTGGTGCTGGCCTCGGTGGTTTCGGCCTACTTCTACTTGCGGGTAATCGTGAACGCTTTCATGCTCGATCCAGATGAGGGCAAGGAGTCCGCGCCGAGGTCGATTCCGGATTCGCTGGGCACGGTGATCTTGCTGACCGGGGCTGCGACGCTGGTGTTGGGGGTCTTTTCCAACTGGCTCTATCAGATCGCGGTGGATAGCGTGTTGCTGGCGGCGCTGTAGGCGCCCGAGAGGGGTTGTGGGGAGTTGCCGGGAGGGTTGATTGAGAGCGGTTGGGAGGTCACGACCCGGAATTAAGAGTGCGGTAACGCCCCGGCCGCCAGCTCGAGGAAGGCCTCGGCGGCGGCGGTGGGGGTGCGGCCGGCCAGCTGGTACTGATAGAGGGACCGCTGCGCGCCCAGATCGGTGATTTCCAGGATGTGAAGCTGGCTGGCGGCGTATTCCCAATCGATACAAATGCGGTAGGTGACGGTTATGCCGAGGTGGGCGCGGACCATCTGCTTGAGCGCCTCACAATTGCCGACCTGCATCGTGACGGTGGGTGTGGCTCCTCGCATGCCGGTGGCCAGCCATTCGAGCCCTACGAAGGACGGTGCACCCTCCCCTTCAATGATGAAAGCCTCTCCGGTTAGCTCGTCGGAATTGATCTTCTTTTGTAAGGAGAGCGTGTGCCGGCGGCCGGTAACGAGGACGAATTCGGTGCGGGCGATCTCGCTGGCCAGGATGGGGCCCTCCTCGGTAATCTCGAGGTCGCCAAATCCCACGTCCAGCCGACCGCGTTGCAGGCCATCCAGAATTCCCTCGTTCGATTCGAGGGTCAGTTCAACATCGAGCCCTGGATGCTCGTCGGAGTATCGAGCCATGAGCTCGGGGAGAATGTACATTCCCAGGGCCTCGGTTGCGCCCAGGCGCAGGCGCCCGCGTTCAAGGCCGAGGTAGCCGTCGACGTCGACTAAGGACTGCTCGACGTCTTCCAGGATCTTCACAGCCCTACCGTAGAAGATTGTTCCCACCTCGGTAAGGGTCGTGTGCCGGCCGCTGCGGGCGAAGAGCTCGACGCCCAGATTTTTTTCGAGCTCCTGGACTTGCACGGAGACAGACGGCTGGCTGACGCCAAGTTCCTCGGCGGCGCGTGAGTAGCTCTGTTGGCGGGACACCGCCTCGAACATCTGGAGCTGACGGAGGGTGTACATGCGGTGGGCCAGACCATCCCATAGGTGTCGTGGGTCGTATAGGCGGATACTATATGCGGGTTCTATATGCTGTCAAAAATCGCGCGTTAATGATCGTGATCGGATTATGAATCGTCGCAAAATATTGACGAAATCGGCGTGGGCGGGGCCGGGATTACAGCCGACGAGGGGCGAGTTTTTCCTTCAGCCACGCGACTTTACGGGTGGCATGCGGATAGGCGCTGCCGGCCTCGTGGGCGGCGTCCTCGTAGATCGCCAGCTCGACGGGACCGGCGATGGATTTGGCCATGGCGAGGGTGGCGGGGGTCGGGCAGATGTCATCGTGCGTGCCGACGGCCAGAAGCACCGGGCAGGTCACGCCGGGGGCAAAATTGACGATATCGAAATAGGACACGGTCTCCCAGATTTTGTCTTCAATATCGGGGTGGCGGCGGAGCAGATCGGCGATCTCGGCATAGGGATAGGAAGAAGAGGCGGAAACACAGTAGCGGTAGTTGGTGAGAAACGGGACATCTGGAGCGGCGGCGATGATATCGTCGGCCAGCGCGGCGGTTACCAGAGTCAGGGCGCCGCCCTGACTGGAGCCGGACACACCAATGCGGGACTGGTCGACTTCGGGTCGGGAACGAAGAAAGTCGATGCCGCGGACGGCGTCGCAGAAGCCGCCGCGGTAGATGTAACGGCGGCGATCGGTGATGTTGTGGCAGAGGAAGCCGGGGAAGCCAGGCGTGATCTGGCTTTCGAAATCATGGCCGCGGATGGAAAGCCAGAGGGTAGCGACCCCGAGCTCGGCCCAGGAGCGGACTGCGAGATTGGCCTGCATGCTGTAGCCGGGAACCAGCTGGAGGGCGGGAAAAGGCCCGTCGCCTCTTGGGACGGCGTACCAGCCGCCGACCCGGACGCTCTCTAGGCTGGTGAGGGAGACGCGGTAGACGATGGCGCGATCGTTGGAGCGGAGCTCATCCTCCGTCACTACGGGGTTTAGTCCAAAGTGGCGAGCCTCGTCAAGGGCTGCGCACCAGAACTCATCAAAATCAGCCGGTCGCGGGACTTCGGGAATCGGTAAATCGTCTACCAAGGTGGTCTGCCTCGTGACATCCGACTCGGGCTTGGGTGTGCGGGCCTACTGGGCGTCGGCGTTTCCTTCGATGTAGCGGACGGCCTCGCCGACGGTAGTGATCTTTTGCGCGTCTTCGTCGGGAATGGTGACATCGTAACTTTCTTCAAGCTCCATGATCAGCTCGACGAGATCAAGTGAATCGGCGCCCAGATCGTGCTCGAAGTTCGTCTCCATGGTCACTTTCGACTTATCGACGTCCTTGAGCGTCCGCGCGATTACGTCTATCACCTCGTCAATGATTGCCAAGAATTCTCTCCTTGCCATGCCCGATGATGGCCGGGTGTTGAGCGACCGGTGCGGCCTCCCACCGGGCGAAGACCGGTCGAGGCCACATTCTAGGCGTCAAAGGCCTCACGGCGAAATCGGGAGGACTGAGCGGGGCAAGTGTTATTCGCCTTGGTCGGACGCGGGACCACCCACGGTGAGGCGCCAGGCAGAGGGCAGGACCGCAGCAGCGATTAGCAATTTGGCCACATCACCGGGGATGAATGGGGTGAGCCCGGCGGTAAGCGTGGCCGAGAAACTCATATCAAGGTAGTAGGCGAGCCAGGGGAGACCAAAGACGTATATCACGATGTTCCCGGCAAGCATGGCTACGACTGCCCGTCGATAGGAACGATCCCAGCCGCGCTCGGCGAGGAAACCGACGACCAGGGCAGCGGCCGCGAACCCGGCAAGGTAGCCATGAGTGGCGGGACCGCCGGCAGGAGAAAAGAAGGGAAGCCCTAGTGCACCGCCGGCGAGATAGAAGAGCAGAGAAGTCCCGCCGCGACGAGCGCCACCGGTGGCACCGACGAGGAGGACGGCCAAGGTCTGGCCTGTAATAGGTACGGGGGTGAACCACAGAGGGATAGATATCTGGGCTGACAGAGCGACAAAGATCGCGCCACCAATGACGAAGATGACATCACCAACAAGACCGCCAGCGGGAATTAATCGGTCGGTCAACGTGCCTCGATATTGACCAAGCGCTGAAACTCTCATGCTCGTACTCCCGGTTTGGAGTGGTCCAAAGGACTGATACTAATCGGGATCGGCAAGTCGCACCCGCATAACCGGTCCACCCTCGGTGACTTCGGCACCTTCGGCGACAAGTATGGTGGAAACGGTTCCGGCGACCTCGGCGACGATCTCATTGAAAACTTTCATGGCCTCCACTAGGCCTACGATCTGGCCCGGGGTGACTTTGTCGCCCGTTCTCACGAAAGGAGCTTCGCCCGGTAAGGAAGCAGCGTAGAAAATCCCGTTAAGCGGCGAGCGGATATCGACTTCGCCCGGGGCGGGCCCGCCACCGGCGGGATCATCCCCTATACGAGAGCCACCGCCGCCAGAACTGTCGGGATTCGGGCCGGGGTTTCCCGAGGTGGGCCGCCGTCGGCGCAAGGAAATGCGGAAGCCCTGTTTGCGGACTTCGATTTCGGCGATGTCGGTTCCTCGCACGCGGGCAATGAGGTCGTCGAGCAGATCGCGGCAGTCGGCCATAAAGTTCAGGCTTGAAGTGGTGGAATGAGGGGTCGCGGGATGCCGATCACGACGCCCGCCCGAAGATCAATGTAGCGTTCTGACCGCCAAAGCCGAAGCTATTGCTCAGGGCAAAGTCCACGGCGACATCCCGGGCCTCGTTGGGGACGCAATCGAGATCGCAGTCGGGATCGGGATCGTCATAGTTGATGGTGGGCGGGGCGACGTTTTGCACGACGGTGAGGATGCTGATGATGGCTTCGACGGCTCCGGCGGCGCCGATCATGTGACCGTGCATGGACTTAGTGGAACTAACCGCAAGACTGTCGGCTTGATCGCCAAAGACCGAGCGGATGGCGACCGTCTCTGCCCTGTCGCCGGAGGGAGTGGAAGTGCCGTGCGCGTTGATGTAGTTGATCCCGTGGCCGTTCAGGCTAGCCTTCGCCAGAGCGCGTTGCATGGCTAGGGCGGCGCCGCCGCCGTCTTCCGGCGGAAGTGTTATATGGAAGGCGTCGGCGCTGGCGCCGTAGCCAACGAGGTAGGCATAGACTCGGGCACCACGATCGCGTGCGTGCTGTTCCCCTTCAAGGACGATCACGCCAGCGCCTTCGGCGCTGACAAAGCCGTCACGGCCGGCGTCAAAGGGCCGGGAGGCCTCCTGTGGTCGATCGTTGAAGCCAGTACTCATCGCCCTGCCCTGGGTGAAGCCGGCGACCCCAATGCGCGTGATAGGAGCTTCAGCACCGCCGGCGATCATGGCGATTGCATCGCCGCGCTGAATGGTGGCGGCGGCCTCGCCGATGGCGTGGGCGCCACTGGCGCAGGCCGAGACGTGGGCCATGTTGGGTCCGTTGAGGCCCAGGTCGATCGCAACCTGACCGGCAGCCATGTTGGCGATCATCATTGGGACGAGAAACGGGGATACCCGGCGGGTGCCGCGGTTGTTAAGGACTTCCATTTGAGTGGAAAGAGTCTCGATTCCGCCGATTCCGCTGCCGACGAAGCATCCGATGCGCTCCCGGAGCTCGTCGTCAAGCTCGAGTCCGGAGTCGGCCATGGCTTCACGGGCGGCCACCATGGCCATTTGCACGTAACGATCGGTGCGCCGGGCGACCCGGCTACCCAGGGCGGCATCGCCGTCAAAGTCGTCGGCCTGACCAGCGATCCGGCACGGAAATTCGCCGGCGTCGAAGTGCGTGATGGGAGTTATTCCCGACTCGCCGGCAACCACGCTACGCCACATCGTCTGCACGCCGATTCCGACGGGGCTTACGACGCCCATGCCGGTTACGGCCACTCGGTTCGACACGTTGATGGGGTCCTATCCGCAGCCGGCGCCGCCGGGCCCGGCCACCAAACCTCTCACGACCTGAATTTACGCGGAGGAATTATATCAGCGAAACTCGGCGGATAAGGCCACGGATCGGCTGGTCGGGAGGGCATTGACGCCATCGACAGGCGGTGATAACTTCCCGCGAACTGTCCGGCCTACCCTGAAGGGTCAGCAGCCGGCAGATGCACCAACACGGGGACCTGGAGCGACAGCTTGCCAGTAAGAACGCAGATTGCCGGCTGGGGCATGAGCCTGCCGGCCACCATCCGCACGAACAATGACCTGGAAGAGCTGGTCGACACGTCCGACGAATGGATCCAAACGCGGACGGGAATTCGCGAACGGCGGATCGCAGGCCAGGGCGAGACGACGTTCACCCTTGCGCTGGCGGCGGCCCGGCGGGCGGTGGACCGGGCGGGGATCGCACCGGACGAGATCGACATGATTATCGTGGCCACGATAACGCCCGACTACGGCTTTCCGGCGGTGGCGAACCTGGTCCAGGACGCGCTGGGAGCCGCCAATGCCGCCGCTTTCGACGTGAACGCAGCATGCACCGGGTTTATCTGCGGATTGGCGATCGCCCACGGGCTGATTCAGAGCCAGCAGTACCGGACGGTGCTGCTGATCGGTGCTGAGACGATGTCGCGGATAGTGGACTGGAATGACCGCTCAACCTGCGTGCTGTTCGGGGACGGGGCCGGGGCGGTGGTGCTGAAGGCCGGGGACGGGCCGCACGGGGTGATGAGCACGCTGCTTCGCTCGGACGGGGCGGGGGCGGAGCTGCTGTACCAACCGGGCGCTGGGGGCCGGACGCCGGCGAGCGCCGAAATAATCGCGCAGGGGCTCCAATGCTTGAAAATGGACGGTCGCGAGGTGTACAAATTCGCGATCCGCACGATGACCGGGGCGACGAACGGCACGCTGGCGCGGGCGGGGCTGGAAGTGGACGACATAGACGTATTCATCCCACACCAGGCGAACATCCGCATCATTGACGCCTCGGCGGAGCAGCTGGGAATCGACCGCCGCAAGGTGTTCACGAACGTCGAGCGCTATGGAAACACCTCGGCGGCGTCGATTCCGATAGCTCTGTGCGAGGCGGTGGAGGATGGCTGGATCAAGCCCGGCTACAAGCTGCTGATGGTGGCCTTCGGGGCGGGGCTGTCCTGGGGCGGTACGGCGATGGCGTGGTCAGCGCAGCCGGTCGGGAGTGAGCCTGCCGAGGTGCTGACGGTGCGGGCGGAGGCTTCGCGGAGCTAGGGGCCGTTCGAGGGCCCGCGGGGACGAGTGCGATTTCCCAACCTGTCCACAGGTTTTCCGGCGGTCTTGAACAGGCTGCGGCGCCGTTATCGGTGGTTTGTACCCGGTTTACCCGCAAAATAGGGGGGCATATTTGCACTTCCTCCACCACACATGTCCCTTCATTCCACAGCGTCTCCACCGGTTGTCCACAGGTAATCCCCGGCCCTCCAACCGACGAGTGACCTCGACCGCCGTTATCAGCCCGTCAGCGGCCGGCGCTTGGGCACACCAGCGCGCCGGGGATACTCCGGAGGGGTGGGGGCAGACTTGGCGACAACGGCCAGCACGCGAGGCTGGTCCAGACCGGGCAGTTCGTAGCGATGAAGCCGGTCCAGAGATCCGCCCAGTTGAGCGGCTACCGGGGCCGCGGCCTCCACTTCGGAGACCTGAGCCGCTGTCTTGTAGAGGACGACGAGCCCGCTCAACCGGCAGAGCGGCAGGGAGATTTCGAGAGCGGCTGGCGAGGCGGTGAGGGCCCGAGCGGTAACGAGGTGAAAGGACTCGCGGAGTTCGGGGTCGCGCGCCGCGAGCTCGCCGCGCACCTGCACCACCCGCACGTTGGGCAGCTTCAGCCCGGCCACGGTATCTTCTAGGAACCGGCAACGCCGTGCTCTCGATTCTATGAGAACCACTGAGATGGATGGTCGGGTGATAGCGAGGGGAATTCCGGGCAGGCCGGCGCCGCTGCCGATATCAGCTAGGCGGAGCGCCTCGGGACCGGCGGCAATGGCGTCCAGGACCGGCAGGGCAGCGAGAGAATCGGCCAGATGCAAGGTGTCCAGAGCGGACACGGTGGATTTGCCGATGTACCCGCGCGGGGCTGCCAGCTCCATCAGCACCCGGCTGTACTCCCGCATCGTGGATTGGACAGCTGGGCTGAGGTCCCGCAGAACGGGCAGGTGCTCCCATCCGCCGGCTCCGCCAGGCTTGGTCAATCGTTCAGCCAATCAGTTATCACGGTCCGCACTCGGCTCAGAGGGTAACCTTTGAGGCGATCGGCGCAGACCGGCGATGCCGGCGGAGGAACCATGGAACGGCTCTGGAGCCCCTGGCGGATGGAGTACATCGAACGGGACGACGATGGGGATGATTGCCCCTTCTGCATTGCCCCCGAGGAGGCGGAGAGACTGCCCGGGCTGATCGTGGCGGCAGGAGAGCTGGCGTACGTCCTTCTGAACCTGTACCCGTACAACGGTGGGCACCTGATTGTGAATCCCTACCGGCACGTGGGTGATGTGGTGGACATCACGCCGGAAGAATTCCGGGACATAACGGGCCTGCTGCAGGACGCGGTGCAGGCTCTGCGAGAGGCTATGAGGCCGACGGGATTTAACATGGGCATGAACCTGGGGAGCGCCGGAGGGGCGGGGATTCCGGAGCATTTGCACTTTCATATGGTGCCGCGTTGGGACGGGGACACGAATTTCATGCCGGTGGTGGGGGAAACCAAGGTGATGCCGGAGAGCCTAGAGCAGACGAAAGCAAGGCTGGTGAAGGCGTGGCCAGGCTAGGAGACCGGGATGGGGAGCGCCGGAGCGGCGCCGGTGCGAACGGGGAGAGGTTCCCGGGACGGAGCCTGCTCGGGGAATAGCCCGAAGACGTCCAGCGGCCAGTAGGTAAACCATACCTTGCCGATGATGGCCCGAGCGGGCACGGGGCCGAACCGCCGCGAGTCTTCACTTTCACGGCGGTTATCCCCGAGGACGAAATACGCGTCGGTCCTGAGGACGAGAGGGGGCATTGAAAAGTTACCAAGATTCTCCACGTAGGCCGATTCGTCGAGGCTGATGCCGTTGATGAAGACCTTGCCGTCGCGCATTTCGACGGTCTCGTACGGAAGGCCGACGACGCGCTTGACCAGGTCTTCGCGCTGCTCGGAGGGTTTGCTTATGACCATCACATCGCCACGGTCGGGCGTGGAAGTAAGGTAGGTAATTTTGGTGACAAGGACGAGTTCGTCAGTCATCAGGGAAGGCAACATGCTGCGGCCCTCGACACGGAAATTCTGCACGACGAGACGGGAGGCAAAGAATATGAAAGCGGCGAGCAGAAGAGTCTCCAGCACCTCTAGAACCATCCCCTGATGCCGGCGCCAGAAGGCACTCATCGAGGGACCCGATGCGGGTTGATAGGCGCGTTCTCTTCCATGGAAAAGGCCCGGTCGCCGGAGGGCGAAATAGGACTAGTGCAAATCCGTAACATGGTAACATCGCCCCATCGAAGTGATGCGCCGGGTCCGGCCGGCAGAGCCCGTTTTTCCCAAGGACTTAGCGATTCTTGACGCGCCGAGGACGGATACTGGAACTGGCCGGGCCGACGGTGTCGGTGGCGGTGGTGGTGGCGCTGTTGGATCAGATCGCGAAGGCGGTGATGACAGGTGTCTTGTCGGGTCGGGCGGACCCGGAATTATGGATTGTGGAGCCGCTGGTCAGTCTGAGGCTGGTTCACAATACGGGTCTAGTTTTCGGGATGTTCTCTGGGAGATTGGCGCCCTGGGTGTTCACCACGTTGGTCGTGGCGGCTGTCGTCGCATTGGTTTGGGTCTATTCGCGGCAACTGCAACGGCCGACCCTCACCACGCGGCTTGTGTTCGGGTTGACGTTCGGCGGGGCGCTGGGGAATTTGATAGACCGATTTCGGTTTGGATACGTCGTGGATTATGTGTCCGTGGGGCCGTGGCCGGTATTCAATATCGCCGATGCGGCGATCGACGTCTCCATCGTTCTGTTCTTGATTCTGTTCCTTACCAATCGGCTGGAAAGACGCCCGAACCTGCCGGATCCGTTCACCAGTTAGGGGCCGGGCGCGCCCGGGAACGCCGGTGAGGCCGGCCATGGTTGAGAAATTCGCGGCGACCGAGCAGGAAGCCGGCTCGCGAGTTGATGTGGTGGTGACCGCCCGCTATCCAGACCTGAGTCGCAGTCGCGTGCAAAAACTACTGGACGGGGGCCACGTTCTGCTGAACGCGGAGTCACCGCGACGGGCGAGTCGGGTGGAAGCGGGAGATGAGATCGAAATAACGATTCCGGACCGGCTGGCAACGATATCGCCGGATGAGAGAGTCGCGATCAATGTAATCCATGAGGGGGAGGACGTGATCGCCATTGACAAGCCGGCGGGGCTGGCGGTGCACCCAGGCGCGGGACGACCGGACGGGACAATGGTGAACGGACTGCTGGCGCTGTATCCGGAGATCGCCGGGATAGGCGGCGCAGACCGGCCTGGGATGGTGCACCGGCTGGATATGGATACATCGGGAGTGATGCTGGTGGCGCGAAGCGAGCGGGCCTATCGCGCCCTTATAGAGCAGTTTGGGGCACACGGGGTCGAAAAGACTTACGTCTCGCTGGTGGAGGGCCG
>CAZBZS010000001.1:14269-104841 GCA_964496475.1 uncultured Chloroflexota bacterium
GATCGTCGGCGCATGGACGTGGACTGGACCGGAAAGCCGGCGGTGAGCGAATTTCGCACGGTGGCGCGGGGAGAGGAGTCGACGCTGCTGGAAATCCGGCTGGTCACCGGGAGAACGCACCAAGCGCGGGTACACCTGGCGGCGGTGGGGCATCCGATACTGGGAGATACCGTCTACGGCAAAGGGGCAGCCGGTGCGGCGCCCCGTCAGATGCTGCACGCGTGGCGGATCGCGGCGGACCTGCCCGCGTGCGGGCGGCTGACGGCGCGGTCCGGGCTGCCGACAGACATGGCGCAGGCGCTGGTGGGTGCAGGGCTGGGCGATGAGGTGGCGGAGTACGAGAGTACTGGGTGGACGGTGAATTAGGCCGCGCGAATTCGTCGGTCTCGGGTGCGGCGATGCGGGCAAGCAGGATCCCAAGCTCGTACACGAGGTACATGGAGATGCCGACAACCATCATGGTGAAGGGAACGGGGGTGGGAGTGACAACGGCGGCGAGGATGGCGATAACCACAATCGCGTACGGCGGGAGCGTCGAAGAGCGCGGGTCTTGATGATACACAGCCTAGCCAGGAGGTAGATCACCAGCGGTGTCTCAAAGACGAGGCCGACGGCGAGCGGCATCTTGATGACAAAGTCGGCGAAGGACGAAGCGCTCAGACTCGTGCGGATGTCAGCAGGGCTAAATTCGGTGAGGAATTTTAGAGTGAAGTGCAGGACGACGAACCAGGCGAACATCGCGCCGGCGAAAAAGAGTGCGGTGGTGAGAACAAAGATAAACACAGCAAATCTGCGGGACGGGCGGGGGATTTGGGCGTTCCCAGCCCGGCTCCGGGCCAGCACGTAGATGACGAACGGGATCTCGAAGACGAAGCCGGCAACGATGCCGACCCGGGCGACAAAATCGGCGGTAGCCTCGAACTCAAGCCTTTCGGCGGCAATGGCGGAGGACTCGAATTCGGCGACGAAGCCGCGAACGACCGCGAAGGCGACGAACCGACCGATCATGGCACCAACGAGGAAGACCACGGCCAGCGCAGCGAGAGCGCGGCTGATGAGGTAGAAGCGGCCATTGGCCGCGATCTAGCCGGTGGATTCCGGTTCGGCTTCGGCGGCCTGTGCTTCTTCCCCAGTGTCGGGCACGGCGATACGGGCCAGGAGAACGCCAAGCTCGTAGAGAAGGTACATGGGGATGCCGACGACCATCTGCGTGAACGGGTCGGGCGTGGGGGTGATAACGGCGGCCAGAATGGCGATCACCACGATCGCATAGCGGCGGAAGCGCTGGAGCGTGCGGGTCTTGATGATCCGCAGTCTGGCCAGCAAATAGATCACCAGTGGCGTCTCGAAGACGAGGCCGACGGCGAGCATCATTTTGATGACAAAGTCGGCGAAGGACGAGACGCTCAGACTTGTGCGGATGTCCGGGGGGCTAAATTCGGTGAGGAACTTCAGAGTGAAGTTGAGGACGACAAACCAGGCGAACATGGCGCCGATGAAGAACAGGCTGGCGACCGCTGGGATCGAAATGTAGAGGATTCGGCGCTCGTGGGGATGGAGGCCGGGCGAGACGAAGGAGAGTACCTGAAAGACGACGAGCGGGCTGGAAATACCGACGCCGAACAGGAGCGAGATCTTGATGAAGGTAAAGAAAGTCTCGGTGGGGGTTATCTGTTGTAATTCGACGGAATCCGAAAGCGGCATCTGTAAGACGGCGAACACCGTGTCCTTGAAAGGCCAGAGGGCAAAGCTACAGACCAGGACGGCGATGGCGGCGATCGTCATGCGGGATCGAAGCTCGAGCAGGTGCTCGCGCAGGGACATCACGCCCAATTCTTCGTCGCTGAGTTGTTGTTCGGCGGTGGCTTCAGCCATCAGTCATATTCCGCGGTTCGGAGCCGGAATCCGGTTGATCTTCCCGGGCTCGGTGAATTGACCCCAGTACTCCATTTACGAATCTTGCGGATGCGTCCGAGCCGTAGCGCCGGGCAAGCCCGACGGCCTCGTCAATCGCTACGGCTACCGGCGTATCACCGCTCAACAGCTCGGCGGCCGCCAGGCGCAGGAGCGCCCGGTCGATGGCGGCGAGCTGTTCCAGCGGCCGCTTCGGGGCGGCGAGCACGATTTTCCGGTCGATGTCGTCCATTGTCGCACGCAAATTGGCGTACAGGACATTAATGAACGCGATGTCGGCGGGTGTCAAACCCACCTCGGCGGCCCGGTCGTCGAGGAGATCGGCGGGATCCTTGCCCGCCAGGTCAGCTTCGTAAAGCACCTGCAGTAACAATTCGCGAGCACCGCTACGACCCCGCAGGATGGGTTTTCGGATGGTGGCATTCATCTCGTTGGTCAATGTGACGGTCGCCTCAACCCTGGTAGGACGGAGTGAGCCCGGTGAGGGGTATTTCGCCGAGAGCGGACTCGAGGGTAACTTCGCCGTCGACGAATTCGTCGGATTCGAGCACGCGGAGCAGGTACGCGAGATTGGTGGGGAGACCGCCCACATGCATCTCGGTCAGGGCCCGCCGGGAGGTTTCGAGAGCGTGCGGCCGGTCCTCACCCCAGCACACCACTTTGGCAAGTAGAGAGTCGTAGTGGGAGGAGACGGTTTGCCCGGCACTCATGTGGGTGTCCACGCGAACGCCCGGACCTCCGGGGATTTGTAATTCGGTGACCGTGCCGGACGTCGGGGACCAATTGTTATCGGGGTCCTCGGCGACGACTCGGCATTCGATAGCGTGGCCGGAGAACTTGACCGCCTTCTGGTTCAGGCTAAGCCGCTCCCCAGCGGCGAGGGAAATTTGCTCTTTTACGATGTCGAGCCCGGTGACCATCTCGGTTACGGGATGCTCGACCTGGATGCGAGCATTCAATTCGAGGAAGAAAAAATCGCCGTTTTCATCGAGGAGAAACTCGACGGTACCGGCGTTGTCGTAGTCCAGCTTTCGGGCCAGTTTCACGGCGGCGTCCGCGATACGCTTGCGGGTGCGATCATCGAGGCGGGGTGCCGGGCTTTCCTCGATGATTTTCTGGTGGCGGCGCTGCACAGAACAGTCACGCTCACCGAGGCTGATGACATCCTTGTCGTCCCCCAGAATCTGGACTTCGATGTGCCGGACTCCGAGCAGGAGACGCTCCAAGTAGAGGTCGGGATTGGAGAACGACGATTTGGCCTCGGCCTGGGCGCGCGGAAATTCGCGGGCGAGATCACCAGCGTTGAGAATCCGCCGCATGCCGCGTCCCCCACCGCCGGCGGTGGCCTTGAGCATGGCGGGAAGGCCGAGTTCGCGCAGTTCGGCGCGGGCGGTCTGAAGGTCGACCAGGCGGCGATTGGAAGTGGGTAGGGTGGGGACGTCGGCGTCGCAGGCGGCGCGCACGGCGGCGCTCTTGTCGCCGGCGATTTCAAGAATCTCACGGGAAGGGCCGATGTAGACGAGGTCGTACTGGCCGCAAATCTCAGCAAAATAAGCATTTTCGGCCAAGAACCCGGCGCCCGGGTGGACGGCGTCAACGCCCGCGATGAGGGCGGCGCTGATGACGTTAGGAATATTGAGATAGCTGCCGCGGGACGGAGCGGGACCGATACAGACCGCGTGATCGGCCAAGCGCACGTGCATGGCCTCCCGGTCGGCCAAGGAGTAGACTGCCACGGTCTGAATGCCCAACTCTCGACAGGCACGAATGACACGGACGGCAATCTCGCCGCGGTTGGCTATGAGTACTCTTTGAAACATGGCCTTCTAGCCTACATCGCGAGGCCGCCGTCGACGACGACGGTCTGACCGGTGACATAGGCGCCGGCGTCGGACGCGAGGAAGGCGACCCAGCGGGCTACCTCTTCGGGCCGGCCCATTCGGCCCAACGGAATGGCGGCGGTGACGGCCAAGAGGGCCTCCTCGGTAAGCGAGGCGGTCATGGGTGATTCGATGAAGCCCGGGGCGACGGCGTTGACGGTGATGCCTCGGGAGGCCACTTCCCGGGCGATGGCCTTGGTAAAGCCTATAAGGCCGGCTTTGGCGGCGGAGTAGTTGGCCTGGCCGGGATTGCCCATGATGCCGGAGACGGAGGAGATGTTTACGATCCGCCCGAACCTGGCCCTCATCATGGGTCGCAGGGCGGCCCGGGTGCAGAGGTAGGCGGACTTGAGATTGGTGTCCAGGACGGCATCCCAGTCGTCTTCGGACATGCGGGCCAGGAGGCCGTCACGGGTGATTCCGGCGTTGTTGACCAGGATGTCGAGTCCGTCCCAACGGGCGGCGATCTGCTTCACCAGCTCGGCGGCGGCATCCGCGTCGCTAATGTCGGCGCCGATGGTGATGGCCTCGCCTCCGGAGGCGGTTACCTCCTGGAGCAACTCCTCGGCGGCGGCCTCGTTTGTATTGAAGTGGATGGCCAGCCGGACGCCGGCGCCGGCCAATAGCCTGGCGATGGCGCTGCCTATGGCGCCGGAGGCTCCGGTCACCAGCGCCCGCCTACCTTCCAGGCCATCCGGGCCTTCTTCTTTCACTGATTCTGCCTGATCTCGTTGTTCACTGGTCAGCGTCTCCAAGAAGGAAAGTTGACAGCACCGGGACGGTGTCGGCGTCCCCAACCGATTCAGTGTGAGAATTGGCGACGATCCGTCGGACGAGCCCGGAGAGGACGTTGCCGGGTCCGACTTCGACAAAGGTGGATACACCTGCGGCAGCCATATTGGTGATGGAATCGGACCAGCGCACCGGGGAGGTCACCTGGCCAGCCAGTTCTTCGCGTAGCGCGCCCGCGTCGGTCTTCATTTCGGCGTCAATGTTAGCGACTACCGGAATGGCGCCGTCGAAGAATTCGGCGTCGGAAAGCTCGGCGCGCAGTCCCTCAGCAGCGGGTTCCATAGCGGCGGAGTGAAAGGCCCCGGAGACGGGGATGGGCAAGGCGCGTCCGAATCCGTGATCGACCGCGGCGGCGCGGGCGGCGTCGATTCCCGCCAAATCGCCGGCGATGACGGTCTGTCCGGGCGAATTGAGATTGGCCACCTGGAGGTAGCTGCCCGAAATCCGCTCGCGGACGGTAGTGCATAGTCTTTCAGCGCGTTCGTGGTCGCCGCCAATCAGGGCCAGCATGGTGCCGAGATTGGCATCGGCGGCTTCTTCCATGAGACGAGCGCGAGCGGCGACCAGGGCCAGGCAGGCGGAGATGGTCAGCGAGCTGGCGGCGGCAAGGGCGGCATATTCGCCCACGCTGTGGCCGGCGATGGCCATGGGCGGGGCGGAGGTGGGGGCAAAGCGATCGCCGATTTCCAATCCGGCCTCGGCGTAGGCGGCAGCGAGCACGGCCAGACTGGTGGCGACCACGCAGGGTTGGAGGTTGGACGTACGGGTGAGCTCGTCTTCAGGACCATCGAAGCAGAGGCGGCGCACCGGGAGGCCAGCGGCGGACTCGGCGATCTCGTAGACACGGTCGGCCGCGGGCCAAGTTTCGACGAGGTCGCTGCCCATCCCAACGAATTGCGAGGCCTGGCCTGGAAACAGCAGGGCGTAGCTCATGGATTCGGCGTCAAAGAGCCGGCGAGTGGAACCCGCGGCGGGCCTAGCGGTACTTGCTGACCGCGACGTCGTCGGTTACGACGATTTCTTCGCCACGATAGTGGCCGCAGACCGGACAGACCTGGTGCGAAATGGTCAGTGAGCGGCAGTTTGAACAGCGTTCGAATTGCCTGCCGGAAAGCGCATGGTGCGCCTGTTTCTTGCCGCGACGGCCACGGGAAATTCTCTGTTTGGGTTGCGCTCCCACGCTAATGCTCTTCCTTGCCTCTGGTTGGTTCGCCCGAATCCAGTAGCCGGGCCTTCAAATCCTGTAGGGGGGCCAGACGGGGATCGATTTCGTCTTCATCTGGCCCACTATTGTACGACGCCAGCACAGTCACGTACCGATCACAGGCGCCGCCGCAGTCAATATCGGGATTGAAGGAGGTGATGATGCTTTGTCGCACCAGATCAGTCAAGTCCAATTCGGACCGGTTGATTAGAGGGAAAACATCGGGATCGTAGAAGTCCGACTCCGGATTGAACTCAGGCTTTTCCGGCGGCAAGTAGCGGCCGTTAATCTGGACTTCGATCGATCTCTCAACCGGGTCCAGGCAGAGGCGGCAGGCGGCGGTGACGTTGGTATTCAGCGTTCCCAGAGCCAATATATCGCCATCGCCGCGGACGAGCCGGATCTGGCCTGCCAGCCGGCTGTGGTCTTCGTCCAGATCAAGCCCGGCTCCGTCGGAGTCGACCGGGACTTCCTGTTCGGCGCCGGAGCGCGAGCGATACAGGCGCGAAATGCTGACCACGAAACCTGCATGCTGATTTCCGCAAGACGCGGCGGCGACTATTGCGGCCGGAACTGCTGAGTGGCCTCAGACTGCGGTCCCATGGAGCCCTCGCTCACGTCGCGCTCCAGGGCCTCGATTCCACGTTCGAGGCTGGTGAGGTGCGAGGTAAGCCGGCGCTCCAAATCCTGAAGCATGTTGAGGGCGTAGCCGTCCATTTCCTCGCGCATCTTGCCGACTTCATCCTCGGCTTCGGTCAGAAGTTGCTCGGCCCGGGTCTGCGCCTGCCTGACGATTTCCTCGTCACGGAGCATGGCCTCGGCCTGCTCGCGGGCGCGGGCGACAACTTGTTCGGCTTCCACTTGGGCGGATTGAGGAATCTGATCGCGCTCGCGCATGACCCGACGGGCCTCACGAATTTCCTCGGGAATGCTGATGCGCATCTGGTCGATGATGGATAGGACATCATTTTCGCTGATGAGCACTTTCCGCATCATCGGAACCCGTTGTCCGGCTTCCAGCAGCGCTTCCAGTCTTTCGATCAAGTTAATGAGGTCGATGGCGCACTATTCCGGCTAGCTTGAATCCTGTTCCACGCTGGTCAGTTTAGCGTGCAATGCCGCAGCGACGTTAGGCGGGACCCAATCGCTCACATCTTGGCCGTGGGAGGCGATTTCGCGAATCATGCTTGAGCTGACGAAAGTATGGTCGGAGGAGGTGACCAGGCATATGGTTTCAATCGACGGATCGATGCGGCGGTTCATCGAGGCAAGGGCGAATTCATGCTCGAAATCCGAGAGCGCCCGCAGACCCCGGACCATGACCCAGGCGCCGATCTGGCGGGCGAAAGTGGCGGTGAGGCCGTCGTAGCTAACGGCGGTGACGCCCGCAATGCCGGCGATGGCTTCGGCCATCATCTCCTGGCGCTCGGCGGCGGAAAACATGACCCGCTTTCCCGGGTTGTCATGCACGCCCACGACCACCTCATCAAAAACATTGGCGGCTCGTTGAATTATGTCAAGGTGGCCGTTGGTTACGGGATCAAACGAGCCGGGAAAAAGTGCCTTCATGGAGTTCCTTTTGCGCTCTCCGGCGAGTATATCAACAGGGTAGTGGTTCGTCGGCGATCATCTCGTAGACGGTGAAGGCGGAATCGCCGTGGGACCGGGTGCGGGCGATCGAGAAGGCGGAAGGTGGGGCAGGCGGCGGGCGGCGGGAGGGGTGTTCGAGCACAAGCCGGCCGTCGAGCGCCAGGGCGGCCGGGGCCAGTGCGACGATGGTGGCAGCCAGCCCGTCATCAGCGTAAGGGGGATCGGCAAGAATCAGGTCGTATTGCTCCGGGGGCGTTTTGAGGAAGACTTCGGCGCGACGGCGCAACACCGTGGACTGGTGAGTGAATTCGGCGGCCCGGAGATTGGCATGAATTGTGCGAATGGCGGCGGCGGCGCTGTCGACGCAGGTGGCGCGGGCGGCGCCGCGGCTGAGGGCTTCTACGGCGAGGACGCCGCTGCCAGAGCAGAGATCGAGCGCGGTGAGCCCGTCGACACCGGCGAGTGACGCGAATATTGCTTCGCGGAGCTTTGAAGAGGTGGGGCGGGTGCCGGGCCCGGGAACGGTGGCCACGACGCGGCCACGGGCGCTGCCGCCGGTTATGCGCAGTCCATGACGGGCCATTCCGATTGACTCAGGACAGCTCGGCGTGGCGGTCCCAGAAGCTGTCTAGGCGCTCGCGGATGAGGCGGTTGTCGGCATGGAGCAGGTCAGGGTCGCGTTTGAACAGGGCGATGGCTTCGCGGCGGGAAAGCTCAAGCGTGGCGACATCGCTGAGGCTGGCGACGCGCAGCTCGGGCAAACCGCTCTGACGGGAGCCGAGGACTTCGCCCGGGCCGCGGAGCTCGAGATCGCGTTCGGCGAGAGCGAAGCCGTCGGTGGTGCGAGTCATGGCCAGGAGACGCTCGTTCTCAGCGGCGTCTTCGGAATCGCTAAGGAGCAGGCAGTAGCTCTGCATATTGCTGCGGCCGACGCGGCCACGGAACTGGTGTAGCTGGGCCAGGCCGAAACGCTCGGCGCCTTCGATCATCATGATGGTGGCGTTGGGCACGTCGACGCCGACCTCGACCACTGCAGTGGTGACCAGAAGGTCGATTTCGCGATCGCGGAAGGCGTCCATGACGGCGGTCTTGGCTTTGTTCTTTAGGCGGCCGTGGAGGAGGCCGATCCGCTCGGCGAGTTCGGGGAACACCTCGGTGCGGAGGCGGGCGAATTCGGCCTCGGCGGAGCGGACCTGGAGGGTTTCCGACTCTTCAATGAGAGGAAAGACGATGAAGACCTGGCGACCTTCGGCGACCTGTTCGCGGATGAAGGTGAAGGCTTTGGCGCGTTGTTCGGGGGCGATTAGAGCGGTCTTGACGGGGCGGCGGCCGGGAGGCATTTCGGCAATGCGGGTGATGTCGAGATCGCCGTAAAGAGTGAGGGCAAGGGTGCGGGGGATCGGGGTGGCGGTCATAACCAGCACGTGCGGGTTGTAGCCCATTCCCCGGAGACGGGCTCGCTGGTGGACGCCGAAGCGGTGCTGCTCGTCGACGACGACGAAGCTCAGGGCCGCGAACTCGGATTCGTCGGTGATGAGCGCCTGGGTGCCGATGACGACCTCAACCTCGCCAGCGGCGACGCGTTTCCAGGCTTTGTGGCGTTTTGCCTTGGTGAGGGCGCCGGTGATAAGTTCGACAGTCAAGCCTTGGCCGGTGAAGACCTCGGTGAGAGTGGTGAAGTGCTGCTCGGCCAGGAGCTGGGTGGGCGCCATCACGGCGACCTGGTATCCAGCGCGGACGCAGGCAAGGATGGCGCAGGCGGCGACGACGGTCTTGCCCGATCCGACATCGCCCTGCAGGAGGCGATTCATGGCGACCGGGCGCTCGATATCGTCCAGGATGTCGCCGACGGCCGATCCCTGGTCGCCGGTGAGCTTGAATGGCAGCGAGCGGACGAATTCGCGGATGTCCTCGCGTTCGGCCTGGATGGCGCGGCCGGGACTGCCTTCGCGCCAATCGCGCCGACGTTCTAGCACGCCGAGTTGCAGCAGAAAGAGCTCGTCGAAGGCCAGACGCTTGACGGCGGCGGCGGCGGCGGCCGGGGAGTCGGGGAAATGGATATCTCTCAGGGCGCGGGAGATGTCGATGAGCCCAGCGGAAGCGCGGATCTCCGCCGGGAGGAACTCAATGATGAGGCTGGCGCAGCTTTCGACGACCTCGCCGGCCCAGAGGCGGAGTAATTTCTGGGAGAGCTTGCCGGTAGAGGGGTAGACGGGCACCTGACGCCCGGCGTGCAGGGAGCGGTTCAAGTCGAGCTCGAAATCCGGAGCGCGAAGTTCGGGTCCATCGCGGCCCCATTGGGTACGGCCAAAGAAGGCGACGTTCTGGCGGCCCTGGAGGGTCTTTTGCAGGTAGGGCTGATTGAACCAGACGGCCTTGATGGAGTCGCTGCCATCGGTGAGGACCGCTTGGGTGAGGTTGAAACGCCGGGCCGGAGACTTACGCGTTTTGATTTGCTCAACGCTGGCGATGACGTTGACCTCCTGGCCGGGGCGAATGTCGGCCACGGCAATGAAGTTGGAGCGGTCCAGGTACTTGCGGGGGAAGTGGTAAAGACAGTCTTCATAGGTGGAGATGTTTAGCTTCGCCAGAAGCTTCTCGTACTGGGGCCCGACTCGGAAGAGATTGGTGACAGGCGTGTCGAGCCTGCCCGGTCCGCGGCTTCTGGCTTTCGGAGCTGGTGTGGGATCTGCACCCAGGGACTCAAGGGCGGCGGTGACGGCATCGGCGCGGCCGCCCGAGTTGAGCTGTTCGTAGTTCAGGAGCCGGGCGATTTCCGGCGCGAGGCGCTCGGGCTGGATGTCCTGCTGAAGAGTGGCGACGAAGCGCGCGAGGCCGCCGGTGACGGCCCTGTCGTTGTGGCTGCCGCGGCCTTCGAGTTCCAGAATCCGGCCCAGGGCGGCGAAGCGGGAAGACGTGGCCGGTTTATTCGAGCGAGATGATGTAGTCGTAGTGCGCCTGCCCTCCGGCCACCACTTCGATCTCGGCCTCAGCGAACGCGCTCTGCAGGGCGTCGATGACATCGGCCGCGCCGGCCTCGGTTAGATCGGCGCCGAGGTAGATGGTGATGATTTCGACATCAACGATATCGGCCTCGTCCGCTAGCCGACGCACGACGTCGGCGGCGGTGTCGGCGGCGGTAGTGAGGCGATCGTCGAGCAGGCCGATGTACTGCCCGGCGCTGGTCTTCACGCTATCGATATCGGAGTCGCGCACAGCGCGGGCTACTTCCAGCACCACCAGCTCGGCCGCGGCGATCTGCATAGACTCGCAGTTTTGTTCAAAGCTGGCGACGGGATTGAACGCAAGCGCCGCGGAGACTCCCTGGGGGACGGTGATCGACTCGATAACGCGAACGGTCTTCGAGGAGGACTCCGCGGCCTGGCGGGCGGCCATGACGATGTTGGAATTGTTAGGCAAGACCACGACTTCATCACCAGGGCACTGGCCGATGGCTTCGATAATTTGGGCCGTGCTCGGGTTCATCGTCTGACCGCCCTCCACCACCGCCGCGCCAAGGCTGCGGAATATCTCGGCGAAGCCGGAGCCGGGCGCGACAGCGACGAGATTCGCGCGCGGAGAGAGGGAGTCTTCGACCGGAGAATCGACCTTCTCGAAGTGGTCGGCCTGCTGGATCTGCATATTCTCAATGGAGATGTGGCTCAGTTTGCCGAAGCCGACTGCGTAATTGAGGACGTCGCCGGGAGTCTCCGTATGGCAGTGGACGCGCACCATGTCCTGGCCGCCGACGACGATGGTTGAATCGGTACACCCGTCGATAAAGCATCGGAGCTCGGGCACGTCCAGTCCGGCGCCCTCGATGATGAACTGGGTACAGTAGCCCTGCTCGTCGGCGGCGTGCTCCTCGGCGTAGGCGGCGAAGACCTGCTCGGCACGCTGGACGTTGGTCTGGACGGTGATTTCCTCACCGCGAGAGTATTTGAGGAAACCGTCCAGAATTATGTAAAGTCCCTGGCCACCAGCATCGACTACTCCGGCCTCCTTGAGAACGGCAAGACGGTTGGGAGTGTCTTCGACCGAGCGTTCGGCTGCGGCGACTGCGGCGGCGATGACGCCGTCAATCGTCTCGACGTTTTTCTTGGTGGCATCCACTGCGGCGACGCCGGCGTGGCGAGCGACGGTGAGGATCGTGCCCTCGACGGGCTCGGTGATGGACTCGTATGCGACCTCATAGCCCTTCACCAGACAGCGAGAGAAGTCCTCGGGGGAAAACTCCTCCAGACCTTCGAGTCCGATAGCCATGCCGCGAATGATCTGGGAGAGGATGACGCCGGAATTGCCGCGAGCACCCATCAGCGCGCCACTGGCGGCGGCGGCGGCCACTTCACCCGCCTTATCGACCCGGCGGACCTGAATTTCCTTGAGCGCGGCCTGCATGGTCAAAAGCATGTTCGTGCCAGTGTCGCCGTCGGGGACGGGGAAGACGTTCAAACGATCTACCGCCTCGCTGTTGGCCCTAAGCCAGGCGACGCTGTGCTCGAAGCCGTGGTGGAGGCTCAGACCGGTCCGGAGGCGGTCGTCTACCCCGGCAGTGGAATGCTGCGTGGATTCGGCCATGTCGCTCCCAGCGCCTGTCATCGGCGACGAACTCCCCCCGGGCGAGAGTGGTTCCCGCCTTGTTATACTTTAGTATCACTCAGGCCGGGGCACATAAGTCCGGCGATAGCCCCTGGAGCAAAAATTCGATGGCAAAGTGCGACCTCTGCGGCAAAGGACGACAGTTCGGCCGCCACATCCGCCATAAAGCTACGGGAAAGTGGGCCCTGCGCGCGCCCAAGCGGCCCCGATCCTGGGCGGCGAACGTGCAACGTAAACGCCTGGAAATAGACGGACGGCGTCAAATGGTGAACATCTGTACCCGCTGCCTGCGGACGATGCACAAGGTGGAGAGGGTCAAGAAAACCCGCGAGTTAGAAGTAGCCTAAGCCCCGCCAGCCAAGCTGGTTTTTTCGCCTGACTCCGCCAGCTTCTTCTGAATCCTCTTCTCGCGGCTCTGGCTACGCTGGTCTTTACCGAATAGAGCGGTCCCCGCTCTGGGTTAACGGCTTTGGGACGTGGCCAGGCGCCTGAGCTCGGCGATGGCAGTGGCGACGCCGTCAGGATGGCGGAAGACGGCGGTTCCGGCGACGAAGGTATCAGCTCCGGCGGCGGCGGCGGTGGCGATCGTGCCGGCCGATATGCCGCCATCTACCTGAAGCATGATGTCATGGGCGCCTTCGCGGATACCGGCAGCCAGGGTCTCGACTTTTGACATCATGGACTCCATGAATGATTGTCCGCCCGCGCCAGGTTCGACGGTCATTACCAGTACGAGGCCCAGATTGGGAAGCAAGTCCAGCAGCGGCTCCACCGGAGTGCCTGGCTTGACGGAGACGCCGGCCTTAATGCCCAAAGCGTTGATCTTGCCGATCAAGGGGGCCGGGTCGTCTACGGCCTCCAGGTGGAAGGTGATGATCGCCGGTTCTAGCGGGGCGAAGAGGTCCAGCTGGGCGGAGGGATCAACGACCATTAGGTGTACGTCTAGGGGAACGTCGGTGTGCCGTTTGACGGTGGCTACGAGTTCGTGGCCGTAACTGATAGCCGGAACGAAGGCGCCATCCATGATGTCGCAGTGCATGAGATCGGCGCCACCAGCGGCGGCGACGTCGACTTCCTCGCCGAGCCGGACGAAATCGGCGGCTAGGAGTGAGGGAGCTACCCGGATCACGAACGCATTCCTTTCGCCGATGAAGACGCACCAGAAGTGGACGCGGCACCCGCGAGCTGACCGCAGGCGGCGGCGATGTCGCGTCCGCGGGGTTTGCGAACGGTGACCGGGATACAGCGAGCCTCCAGCGTCTCCCGAAATTTCGCCGTGCGGCCCGGCGGGGCGGGGCGGTAATCCAGACCGTCGACGGGATTGTACGGGATCAGATTGACGTGGCAGAGCTGGCCTTTGAGCAAGGAGCAGAGCCGGCGGGCCTGGTCGGCGGAGTCGTTGACATCGCGTAGCAGCACGTATTCGTACGTCACGCGGCGGCCGGTGGATTCCTGATAGGAGACGGAGTCACGCATTAAATCGACCAGTGGCAATCCGCGACTGGGGGGAACGAGGCGACGTCGGAGTTCATCTTCAGCGGCATGAAGGGAGATCGCGAGCCCGACCTGCCAGGGCCAGAGAGCGAGTCGGGCAATGCGGCCGGGCAGTCCGATGGTAGAGACGGTGATCCGTCGGGCGCCGAAGCCCGCGTACTCCTGGGCGACGAGCCGGGCGACCGCCGACTCGACATTATCGAAATTTGCCAGGGGCTCGCCCATGCCCATGAAGATAACGGATTCGAGTTCGCCCCCAAGCCGGCGAGCCTGGCGGCGACCGTGGAGGAACTGGTCGACGATCTCCCCGGCGGTAAGGTTTCGGATCAGCCCGAGCGTCCCGGTGGCGCAGAACGGACAACCCATTCCGCAACCGGATTGTGAGCTTATGCACAGCGCGAAGCCGCTCTTGCGCGGCAGCAAGACGGCCTCAACGGGGACGCCGTCGCCGGCGGACAACAGGAATTTGTGGGTTTTGCCGTCAGTGGACCGTTGCACCGTGCCGACGGTCAGACTGTGGAGGGTGAATCGGGCGGCGAGTTCTCTCCGGAGCAAAGCCGGGAGGTTGGACATCTCGTTGAATCCGGCGGCGAGGTCGCGGTAAAGCCATCGCCGAACTTGGCCGGCGCGGTAGGCGGGATGGCCGGCGTCCCTGAGGAACGCAGCGAGCGCGCCGGTCCCGGTGTCGGTGAGAGGATCCGGCTGCCCGGAGACGAGGTTAGTTGCGTCTGCCGCCAAGCGCGGCCGCCCAGTAAATAATGTTCATCAATGCGGCGGCCATGGCGGCGACGTATGTGAGGGCCGCCGCGTCCAGAACCTTCTTAGCTCCGCCGATCTCGACGTTGTTTACGATCCCGTTCGCCTGGAGAAGCTGGAGCGCGCGGCGTGAGGCGTCGTATTCGACCGGCAGAGTTATGAGAGTGAAGACGAAGGCCGCCGAGTAGAGGACGAGGCCAATCCAGGCGATGGCGAGGCCGAAGGCATTGCCAGACAACATCGCGAGCACAAGCCCGCCCATGAGGAGGAAGCTCCCGAGCCTGGTGCTGATGTTGGCAGTGGGCACAAAGGCCGTGCGCATCGCCAGGAACGGGTAACGAATCTGGTCCTGGATGGCATGGCCGGCCTCATGCGCGACGATGGCCAGCGCCGCGAGTGAGTCGCTGTCGTGGACGCCCTCGGACAGGCGTAGGATCTTCTCGCGTGGGTCGTAGTGGTCGGTCATTTTGCCTTTGATACGCTCGATTTCAACATCCCGTAGGCCGACGGATCGCAGCAGGCGGATGGCGGCAATGTTGCCGGTCATCCCGGCGGTGGTGGGGATCTTGGAAAACTCTCGGTAGGTGCTGCGGACCCGGTTCTGGGCCCAGAAGGCGAAAATTATCGCCGGGACGATAAAGAGCAAGAACGTCGGGCTGAAAAACAACGTGTGGCCTCAAATTCGGTTGCGTCCCCGGCGGGGCGGCAACATTCGGTGCTTTCTTCGTCGTGGCAGCGACCGCCCCGATCCCGTCCGGGATTCGAGCCGGGCGACTTCACCCAATCCTACCAAGGACCGGCAAGTTTCAAGCCGAATATCGCGCTGGCTGTGCGGGATGTTCCTACGGGCCCCAGCGGCGATCCAGGAGGGAGCCGTAGCCCAGCAGGAACTCGGCGACGGGCATGGGGTTGCGGCCTTCGGGCTGGATTTCGAGAATTTCCAGGCAGCCCGCGCCGCAGGCGACCAGGAGCTGTCCGTCGATGAGGGCGGGGGAGCCCGGGGCCGCTTCGATGGTCTCGGGGCGAGGCCGACAATTGAGAATCTTGAGCAGCCGGTTTCCGGCGGTGGTGCGGGTGCCGGGCCAGGGCACGTGGGCGCGATAGCGGTTGTAGATGGTGGACGCGGGCTGGGACCAGTCGATGTCTGCGTCGTCGCGAGTGAGCGGGTCGGCCATGGTGACAAGGGATTCGTCCTGCCGGACCGGTTCGAGCCCCCCGGACTCGATTTTGTCGAGGGTTTTGACCATCAGTTCGGCGCCGACGGCGGCCAGTCGGGCGGATATCTCCGGGGCGGTTTCGTGGTGCCCAATCCCTACGGAATGGCTGGCGTAGACGGGGCCGCAGTCCCAGCCTTCCTCGGTGAGCAGAACGCTGACACCGGTGCGGTCCTCGCCGGCGGCGATCGCAGCCTGGGCCGGCGAGGCGCCGCGGTAGCGCGGCAGCAGGGACGGGTGCAGATTGAGCACGCCGTGGGGTGCAAGGTCGAGGATTCCAGACTTCAACAGGCGGCCGTAGGCTGCAGTCACCAAGACATCTGGATCGGTCGCCCGAATCATGGCCAGCGCCCGGTCGCTGTTGACGTTCCGGGGTTGGACGCAGGGCAGTTCCAGCTCGGTGGCGGCCAGGTAGACGGCGGGTGGAGACATCACCTTGCGGCGGCCCACCGGCCGGGACGGCCGGGTTACGATGAGGACTACTTCATGCTTGGATTCGTTCAGGGCACGCAGCGCCGGTACCGCGAAGTCCGGTGTGCCCAAGAATACGACTTTCACGCCGGGGTCGGAGACCCTTTGGCTGACGGCTCGGGCGGGGCGAACCGCAACTCGGCTCCCTCGACGAGTTTGTCCGTGTAGAGAATGCCATGAAGGTGGTCTATTTCGTGCTGTAGGGCGCGAGCGAGCAGGCCCCCGGCTTTGCGGCGAAATTTCTTGCCGTGGCGGTCCAGACCCTGGACGGTGACCTGCTCGGGGCGGGCGACCGGGCCGTAGTAGTAGGGCAGGCTGAGGCAGCCTTCCTCGGCGATCTCTTCGCCCGAAGAGCGGACGATCTCCGGGTTGACCAGTTGAAGCAGGTCGTCACCGACGCGGACGACTATCAGGCGCAGGGGCTTGCCGATCTGCGGCCCGGAAAGGCCGAGGCCGTTGGCAGCGTCCATGGATTCAGTCATGTCGTCAAGCAGGCGGCGGGTGGATTTGTCGACGCATCGCACGCGGCTGCAAACACGGCGGAGCATGGGGTCCTGGGCCGGGAGGATGGGGAGGACGCTCATGGGTCAGACCAGATCGACCGGATCTACATCGACGGTCCAGCCCCGGTGTGGCACGGCGAGCAGGCGGGTCACCTGCTCGTCGGGACCGTACGCCAGGATGTGCCAGCGGTAGGCGCCGCGCTCGCGGGCGCGGAAGCACAGGGCCGGTCCCATCAGTTGCACGCTGCTATCGCGATCCTCCGCCAACACGCCATTGAGCGCTTCGGCCAGGCGGAGAGCCTCGGTGCGGGCGTTGGCGGCATCGCGATGAGTGTAGATGAAGCGGGCGAGTCGGGTGAACGGAGGGAAGTCGTGCTCCTGGCGAATGGCGATTTCCGAGCGGTAGAACTTAAGGTAGCTGCCGATTCGGGTCGCCTCGATGGCGTGATGGTCCGGCATGAGCGATTGCACGACCATGCGGCCTTCCAGCTCTCCGCCGAGGACGGCCTGCCGGAGGCGCATGAGCTGCTGGAACACCCGTTCCGGGGCGGTGAAGTCCGGGAAGGTGAGGCCGATATCGGCCTGGACGATACCGAGGAAATCGGCCTTGAGCGTGGCCTCGACGCCGAACAAGAGGGAGGTGCCGACCAGAACGCGGATTGCGCCGCGTCGGAAACCCTCGGACACGGCTTGCACCTTTTCGAGCGGGAGGTTGCTGTCGATGCGATCTACGCGCTCAAGCGGCAGCAGCGCCCGCAGGGCCCCGAGGACGGACTCGGTGCCGTGTCCCCAGAGTCGCAGCCGCCCGGCGCCACATTTCGGGCAACGGCGCGGGGCAGGCTGTCGGTGATTGCAGGAGTGGCAAACCAGACTCTCGATGGAACGGTGCTGCACCAGGCGATTATCGCAATCGGGGCAGGTGAACACGAAGCCGCACTCCCGGCAGATGGTCATGGAAGCCGAGCCGCGGCGATTGACCAGCAGGACGGCCTTGCCGCCGTGCGCAAGGGTGTCTTTGAGCACGGTGAAGAATTCTTCGGAGAGCATGCCTCCGTGGCCCATGACAAGCGCGGTGCGCATGTCCACGATGCCCACGGTGCCGGTCGGACCGAGAGATCCCCAGCCGCGACCGACCTTCAAGCTCGTCTGGCGAAGGAGATCGTCGCTCTGCATCAGGATGAAGCGGTAGCGCTCGGATTCCACGTTGTAAAAAGTCTCGACCGCGGGAGTGGCGGTGCCGAGCACCACAGGGCAGAGGTGGGCGCGGCCCAGTTCGATGGCGGCATCGCGGGCCTGCACGCGGCCACCCGCCGCTTCTTTATAGGAACGGTCTTCCTCGCGATCGACTATGACCAAACCGAGACGGGTGAGGGGCGCGTACACCGCGGATCGGGGTCCGACATAGATGTCGATTTCCCCGGCACGCGCGGCGCGCCAGAGGCCGACGCGGCTGCCGGGGGTGCGGGCGTCTCCGCTGAACGCGACTTGCCCGCTGAGGGTGGCGGCGATCTGCTCGTAGAGCGCCCGGGCCTCACGTTCAGTGGGTGCCAGCACGAGAGCCTGACGCCGCGCGGCGAGAGTCTTTTCGATGGCCTGGACGTAGCTGGGAATGCGCCGGGTCGGGTCTCCAAGCAGGACGCAAACTCCGTGTCCGTCGCGATCGAGGAAGGTTTCCAGCGATCGCCAGTCGGCGCTGCCGGCCTCTCGCAGACCGGCGGTGGCCGGGGTGGCGGGGGTTGGCTCCGGAACCCGGTAGATATTTTCGATGCGCACGTGCCCGGCGCGCTGGATGGCCTTGAGGGAGGAGTGACCGGCCCCGGCGAGGGAAAGCAATTCCTTGACCGGTACGGGGCCAACGAGATTCGCCAGAGCCCGCAACAGGGCCCGCTGTTTCGGCGCCCGGGTCAGTTCGACGATTGCCCGATCCACATCCTGCACCGACAGCAGCAGGCTAGCGCAGAGCGTGCCGCCGGCCGGCAACTCCAACTCCGTCCAGCGACGCAGCCAGCCATCGTTAACCATGCGGGGGAGCCCCTTAGCTGCGACGGTCTTGCCGATAGCCGCAGCGATCTCAGCGGTGGACATGGGGCCGTCCGCCCGAAGGCGGTCCAGCGCCCGGCGCTCAGCGGCCGTGAGAGCGGCGACGGCATGGGACGGCGCGCCTTCGCGGGGGACGTAGTAGAGGGTGATGTAACGGGCGATGTTGGCCGGAAGCAGATTCTCGACGGCCTCGGCCATGGAAGCACCGAACCGGCTGGCTACCCAACGGGCGAATTCAAGCCGTCGGTGATCCAGGAAAGGCGTGTCCCAGATGATATCGAGGATGGGCTTGGGGTCGGCGACCGGGCACTGGTCGGCTCGGGTCATGACGACGCCGTGCAGGTGGCGTTTGCCGAATTCGACCAGAACGAGCTGGCCGGGCACGAGGCGGTCGTCGAGTGCCGGCGGGACGGCGTAATGGAACGTGCGGGCTCCACGGACCTCGGCGGCGCCGACGGCGACCTCGGCGAAGGGCGCGGCGCCGGCGGTCGGCGACTGGATGGGGGTCTCGGGCTCGGTGCTCATGCGGGATCGAGATGGGCGGCGCCATGGGCGGCCATGACCGCGGCGACCTCGTCGGCGGCGGCTTCCTGCTGGTCGGTGTGGTTGACGACCATATGAGCGCCTGTGCGCCCGAAAGCCATCTCTTCCTCGAAGGCAGCGAGACGGCGTTCGATATCAATCTCTTCTTCGGTGTCACGACCGGCGAGGCGCCGGAAACCTTCGTCGGCTGAAGGAGGAGCGATGAAGATCACGACCGCGTCGGGCATGAGACTCGCGACCGTGCGAGCGCCCTGCACGTCGATCCGCAGGAGCACGTCCTCACCCCGCGCCAAGAACGGCTCGACCTCGGCGTAGGGCGTTCCATAGCGATTGCCGTAGACCTCGGCCCATTCAAGGAATCTACCTTCGCTTCGCCACTGCTGGAATTCGTCGTCGGAGATGAAGAAGTGCTCACGTTCGTGCTGCTCGCCGGCGCGGGGCTCGCGGGTGAGGGCCGTCCTGACCTTGTGGAAGGCAAGATCGCGCCTCTGGAGAATCCGGATGATCGCGTCCTTGCCGCTGCCGGACGTACCGGTGATCACGAATAAGTTCCCCTTCCGGGGTGTCTCGGCCAAAGAGTGTCTCGCCCAATTTCAGGTCATGACCACAGCGCCGCGATGGCACGGGTCTCCCGCCAAATTATAAGCGGCCACAGGCGAGCCGCAGGCGGGCCACAAGCTCGTTCGCTCTACCAGCGAACGCGGGTAGAGGCTAATCACGAAAGCCGATGGAGCTGGCCCAGAAAGCGAAAGACGCTGTGCGTCACCAGCCACTAATCAGAGCGACGCGGTCGAAACCTTCCAGATCGGGGGTGATGTTGACTTTGAGCCGGGCATCGCGAGTCGCAGCGGACCGACGGACTAGTCCGGCCTGGTCGTGGCCAAATTCGATGAACACCGCACCACCCGCCTGGATTCGGACTTGATTCAGGAAGCGCCGGTAGATGTCGAATCCGTCGGGCCCGCCATCGAGCGCGGAGCGGGGCTCGTGGTGGCGAATCTCGGGTGCGAGGCGGTCAAGTTCAGCCGATGGCACGTAGGGAAGATTGGCAACGACCAGGAGTGGGGCATGGCGGGTCGGAGGCTGAAGATCGGCGACGACGATTTGGACGCGATGGTGGAGTTTCAGGCGGCGCGAGTTTTTGGAGGCGACCCGAGCAGCGACCTGGGAGACCTCGCCGGCGATGACGACTGCGTCGGGCAGGTTGGCGGCGAGAGCCACGGCGATGGCACCAGAGCCGGTGCCGGCCTCAACGATCAGCGGCCGGGCGACGTCGGGATTCGTGGGAGAGTCGATAGCGGATTGGCGCCACCAAGTTAGGGCGCGATCGACCAGGCATTCCGTGGCCGGGCGGGGAACTAGGATGCGGCTCTCGATGTGGAGGTCCAGTCCATAGAACTCGCGGTGGCCGGTGATGTAGGCCAGCGGCTCCCGTCCGGCGCGACGCTGCACGTATTTATCAAATCTGAGCTGCTCGCGGTCCGTGAGCAACCGCTCGGGATGAGCGTAGAGTTTCTCGCGGGTTGTTCCCAGCGCGTAGGCCAGAAGCAGATCGGCGTCCAGGTCCGTCCCCGACGTTCCTTCTAACGCCTCGCGCAGCGCGTTCCAGGCTTTCGTCCGGGCTTCCCGGACATTCGTGGCAACCAACGAGCTCATCTTGAGCATTTCGCCCATCCGTTGACAGGTCTAGGACTCGGCCGTGACGAGTTTCTCCGCCTCGTCGGCCTCGATCAAAGCATCAATCAATTCGTCGATAGCGCCGTCAAGAAAGCCTTCAATCCCGTGGATGGTTTTTCTGATGCGGTGGTCGGTGATGCGGTCCTGGGGGAAGTTATAGGTGCGCATCTTGGCGCTGCGGTCACCGCCGCCGATCTGGCTGCGGCGGGCGTCGCCGCGCTCTGCGTCCTGCTTCTGGCGTTCGGCATCGAGCAGGCGGGCGCGGAGGATCGCCATGGCTTTGGCACGATTCTTGTGCTGGGACTTTTCGTCCTGGATGGTGACGACGATGCCGCTTTCCAGATGGGTGATGCGGACGGCCGAATCGGTCGTGTTGACGCTCTGGCCGCCATGGCCCGAGGACCGATACACGTCGATGCGGATTTCGTCCTCAGCGATCTTGACGTCGATTTCCTCGGCTTCGGGAAGAACGACGACGGATGCGGCCGAAGTATGCAGGCGGCCCGACGACTCGGTGGTCGGCACCCGCTGGACCCGGTGGACGCCGCTCTCGTACTTGAGCCGGCTGAAGGCACCCTTGCCGCGGACTCCCAGAATGGCCTCTTTGAATCCGCCCATGTCGGTTGGGGCACCGCCGAGGGTTTCGACCTTCCAGCCGCGGCGATCGGCGAAGCGCGTGTACATCCGAACCAGGTCACCGGCAAACAGGGCGGCCTCGTCTCCCCCGGCACCGGCGCGGACTTCGAGAATCACGTTGCGGTCGTCGTGGGGATCTTTCGGCAGAAGCAACCGGCGAAGATGCTGTTCCAGGGAGTCGCGGCGTTCTTCCAGTTCCGGAAGTTCCTCTCTGGCAAGCTCGCTCATCTCGGGATCGGATTGGTCAGTGGCCAGCTCGCCAGTGGATGCAATCTCCTCGGCCAGGGACTCGAGTGCGCGGATGAGGTCGACCTGCTCCTGGAGCGCGGCAAACTCGCGTCCGAGTTCGGCCAAGCGGGTCGGGACGTCGACGACGGCGGGATCGGAAAGATCGCGGCCGATCTCTTCGAAGCGAGCTACGATGGCCGTGTGGCGCGGGTTCACGTCCGGTATTCCAGGGCGGGTTGGAGCGAGCGTGATATCAGAGTGTGCTCGTCTTCGGTTTTGAGAACTTCACTCATCGCGGTGATGGCTACTTCGACCTGGTCGGGAGTCGGCGGGCGGGTAGTGAGCCGTTGCAGCAACAGGCCGGGTCGCAGGAACAGACGGGCGATCGGATTGTCGAGATTCGCGGCGAGAACCTTGATGATTTCGAAGGCGACGCCGGCGACCAGGGGGATGAGCACGACTCGCGAGCCGAGGCGCAGCAACAGGTCCGGCCGGCCCAGAAAGGCGAAGACAAAGACGGACATGACCACGATGACCAACAGGAAGTTAGTGCCGCAGCGGGGATGGGACAGGCTATTTCCCATAACGTTGTCGACGGTCAACTCCTCGCCGCGTTCGAGGGCGTTGACGGTCATGTGCTCGGCGCCGTGGTACTGGAAGTTGCGACGAATGTCATCGAGACGGCCGATGAGGTAGAGGTAGCCAACGAAGATGCCAAGGCGGATGAGGCCCTCAATGAGATTACTGAGGAAGTCGGACTGAACCAGATCATCGGTGAAGCTGGTCAGCAGAATCGGGAGAACGAAGAAAAGCGCGATACCAAAAATCATTCCGAACGCCAGCATTCCCCACACTGCCCCTCCGGGGCCTTCCTCTGAACTGTCGGCCTCGGAGTCGTCGGCGGGCGCGTCGGCAATAGGAGAAGAGGCGGCCGAGGCGTCGGTTTGTCCGCTGGATTCAGCAGACGAGGCGCCGGAGGCGTCTTCGAGGCTGATGTTGGCCGAGAAGGCCAGGGTTCGCATCCCCATGGCCAGGACGTCCCAAAGAACGGCTACACCTCGCATAACGGGGACTCGCCGGAGCAAGCGGGCGACACGTCCGAGGACGACGTCTTCGGTTTTGACCACGATGTGCCCCGCGGGATGCCGCACGGCGACGGCCATGCGGCGACGGCTGCGCATCATAACGCCTTCCATGACGGCCTGCCCGCCGTAGGAAATCCGTTCCTCGCGGCTCTGTGGTTCGGCCGTGGCCATCAGCTGAAATCTCTCAACGGATCGTTACCAAAATAGAAAAGGTCCCGGCGCCGACGGGCGGACCGGGACCTGAACGGAGTTAGGCTTCGGCGGTGGCTTCAGCAGTGGCTTTGGAAGGCGCTTCGCTAGTGACTTCCGCGGGAGTGTCCGCGGGAGCCTCAGCAGTGACTTCGGTCGGAGTTTTGGCCGCCTGCTTCGCCGGCGCCTTGGCGCTCGCTTCGGCAGTTACTTCCGGGACGGTGGCCTTCTTCTCGAGGCGGCGGTTGAACCGCTCGACCTGACCGGCGGTGTCCACCAAGCGCTGGGTACCGGTGAAATACGGGTGGCAATTCGAGCATATATCGACGTGCATCGCCTCGCTGGTGGAAAGCGTTACGAACGTGTTCCCACACGAGCAGGTGACGACGCAGTCCACCATCTCCGGGTGGATACCTAGCTTCATCTTTTCTTCCTTTTTTCCGGGGTGTCGCTGACTGGCGAGACCTACATTTTACCACTTTCCCCACCTGTGTTTGTGAGAAATCAGTCGCTTGCCTCGGACCGGGTCGCGCCGCCGGGATCCGGTTCGCCGGGGTCGGTGCGGGCGAGGATCAGCAGGATCGCAACCATCAGCACGGCCACCGCGCCCAGGGCCATCAACTTTTCCAGCTTATGGAGGTAAAGGGCGATCAGGCCGAAGCCGGCGGATACTGCGTAATACGCGAGTACGACAACCGGTTGCGGCAGACCGGCGCGCAGGAGCCGGTGGTGCAGGTGATCGGTATCCCGCCGCGAGACCGCGCCACCGGCGCGCCAACGGCGAATGACGGCCCAGGCTACGTCGAGGATCGGGATGCCAAGCACGAGCAAAGCGGTGGCGATCTTGGCGCCGCCGATGACCGCGAGGACCGCTATGGCGTACCCGAGCAGATGGGCGCCGGAGTCGCCAAGGAAGATCGAGGCACGGAAGAAATTGAAGGGAAGAAATCCCAGCGTGGCGGCGATCAAGGCGATGCCGATGGTGGCGATGACTGGCTGGCCAAGCTGGATCGAAAGCACGACCAGAATCGCCGTGCCGATAGCGGCGACACCGGGGGCGAGCCCGTCGACGCCGTCGAGGAAATTGATCGCGTTCATCATTCCGGCCGTCCAGATGAGGGTGACCGGAACTGCTGCGAAGATGGGAAGAAAAAGAATGCCGCCGAAAGGATCGCTGACCCCGTCGATTCGGATGCCGAAGGCGATGGGGATGGCGGCCGCAACGATCTGGCCGAGCAGTTTGTCCCGAGGGTTGAGTTCGCGGAAGTCGTCGACCAGCGCGAAGCCGACCGCCACGACGGCTCCGAGCAGCAGCCCGACCATCCGGCCGTCCAGGGGCACCGCGACGAGCACGGCGGCGGCGAAGCCCCCCAGGATCGCCACTCCGCCGAGCTGGGGCACCGGGCGGCGGTGGATGCGGCCCGGTCCCGGATGCACGAGCCAGCCGAATAGATTGGCCAGACGGCGCACCAGCAGGGTCCCGACCAGACCGACAGGGAAGGCGATGGCGGCGGCGAGCCAGTTGACGTCGCTCAGGGTTCACCTCGCAAGTGGTGGGGGCTATCGCCTAGCAGTATAGGAACAGAGGGAATATGTGACGGTGGCGGAAGATAATATTCGGCGGTGGGACCTCTGCTCGTAGATGAATGGGCCCTAGTATTCGTACTCACGCTGCTCTTGTGGTTGGTCGGCTTCTTTCGTCGGTCGATCGCAAAGGTCTGGCGAGGCGTGTTCAAGGCCCGTCCGCCGCGCTCTTCACCGCCGCGGCGGCGTCGCGGTTGGAAAAGAGCAGTCCGCAGGATAGGCGGAGAGGTGGATTTCGGCTAGATTCTCTAAACTCTGCGCCAGACGCACAATACGGACCAGGAGACGGGCCAGAATGGCAGTATTTGAAATTCCGATCCACGATCATACGGAGAAGGTCGAATTCCCGGAGGGCTGGCAGATACATCACGCTCCGATCGCCGACGTCCCGACGCTGGGGCCGGACCAGATGCGGGCGGCCCTGGCAAATCCGATCGGTACGGAGCGACTGTCGAGCCTGGCGAAGGGCAAGGGCAACGTGGTCGTGGTCGTGGACGACAACACCCGCCCGACGCCGGCGTGGCAGTTTCTGCCGTACGTGATTGAGGAGTTGCAGGCCGGAGGAGTGGCCGATTCCCAGATAACGATACTGGCTGGGCTGGCGCTGCACCGACCAATGACGCTGGGGGAATTCCGCCGGAAAGTTGGGCAGGCGATCGTGGACGGGTACCAGTGCTTAAACCCGTCGCCTTGGGACGATCTGGTGGATCTGGGAACGACGGATGCCGGGGTGCCGGTGAGAATGAACGTGGACTATGTGGAAGCCGACCTGCGGGTCACCTGTGGTGGGATCATTCCCCATCCGGGGGCGGGCTTTGGGGGCGGGGCGAAGCTGACCATGCCCGGCGTTTGCAGCTACGAAACGATCTCGGATCACCACGTGACGGGCCGATTTAGCCACCAGGCAAAGCGGGGAGACGTTGAGGGGAATTCGTTCCGGGTGGAGATAGAGAACATTGCTGCGTTCTGCCCGCCGGATTTCCTGGTCAACCCGGCCCTGAATCGGGAGCTGCGGGTGGCCGGGTTGTTTTGCGGGCATTACATCGAGGCGCATCGGGCCGGGATCGAACTGGGAAAAAAGATCTATTCAGTGGATGCCGTCCCGAACGCGGACCTGGCGGTCATCTGCGGGTCGCCGCAAGACTCGGAGTTGGTGCAGGGGATGAAATCGCTGGCGAACGGGTTTGGTGCAATTCACAGCGTGCGGGCGGATGGCGCGGTGCTCTACACGGCGGACGCGGAAGAAGGATACGGATTTCACCAGCTACGCGAGCACGCGCGGCGTTCGAACCGGACGGAACGGAACGCTAGGCCAGAGCACTACCGCGATCGAGAGATGATTTGTTATTCGCCGAAGGTAAGCCCGGCGGAATTCAAAGAGGAAGCGCCTGAAGGCTTCACGCTGTTTCGCGATCTGGGAGACGCCATGGAGGCGCTGGCGTCGCGAGCCGGCGGCAAGAGGCCGGTCGTGAACGTCTTTCCCCAGGGGCCGATAAGCCTGTACACACCCGGGTAGCGGGAACGCGCGAAAGCCGCTGCCCGGTCGGTAGAGCTTTGATTAAAATGAACCTGCCTCCCGCGATTTAGCTCACGACGATCGGTGACGGCGGAGGCGGCGTCCAGCGCTGACGGAAGCCATGTCGCCCCCAGAAGACCGGCCAGTGCCGACCTGAATTCCAGACGACCTCAAACAACGCCCGGCCAGAGTCCAGACCGGTCAGCAATGCCAATATAGCGCTTTCGTCCAAGGTCGGACAGGGCGACGGGAGCCAGCCACAATTCACCAACTAGATTCCTGCCCGTACGGCAGGTCGGTCGCTGATTGGGGCCAGGCGCATCCCGCCGATTCGGGAGACGTAAACCGTGAAAACTGTCAGCCCATCAATTTCCAGACCGCAAGCGGCGGTTTGAGCATTGCACGATTGACCCGTAGCAAGGTTTTCGGGGCGGTTGAACTCTGTTCTCCGGAAACTGGTTGACCCTGTATAGAGGCCAAATCTATACTTGTCTGGGATACGTGCGGTGGGCGGACGGGCCGGTAGCGGGCCAGATTCGATCAGGCCCCGTCGCGCCCGACGGGCCGAATACTGCCGCCGCCCTACCGTGGAGAAGCATTTGACGGAAGTAATGTTCCGGCCGAACGAGTCGTTTGAAGCCGGTTTACGTCGATTCAATAAACGGGTCCAGCAGGACGGTGTCTTGGCGGAATCGCGACGCCGCAAGCAGTTTGAGAAGCCAAGCGTGCGTCGCAAGAAGAAGCAGGCGGCCCGCGCCCGCAAGGCCCGCCGAGCGGCAATGAAGGCCGCACGGCAGATCAACCGTGAATATGCGTTTTAAGAGTCCCCGTCTCACCGCGTAAGCCGTAGCCACCGCCGATGGGCATCGCCGAGAGCCTCTACGACGAGCTGAAGCAGGCGATGCGCGACCGGGATAAGCCCCGGATCATCGCGCTGCGCAATATCCGCGACGGTCTGCAGAAGGCGGAGAAGGTTAAGCTCGAACCGCTTACCGAAGACGAGCTCGTCCAGAACCTCGCCCGCCAGGCCAAGCGCTGCCGCGACGCGGTCGAAGAATTCAAGCAGGCCGAACGTGCGGACATGGTCGCGAAGGAGGAGGCCGAGATGGCGCTCATCCTGAAATACCTGCCCAAGCAGGTGGGTCGAGAAGAGGTGGCGGCAGCGGCGCGAGAAATCATCGTCCGGGTGGGGGCGGAGTCGCGCTCTGATATGGGCAAGGTGATGGGGCCGCTGATGGGGCGATTCAAAGGGGCTGCGGACGGCGGCCTCGTAAGCCAGGTCGTCGGGAAGCTGCTCGACGGCGCGGAGTAGGCAGTCGCGCGGCCGGTGGCGGTAGCCGTGGAAATCGAAATTGACCTATCGGCGGAGGAAGCCCGGGCGCTGACGAAATTGGTCGAAAACACTTGTGCGAAGACGGTGGGGTTGCACGGTGAGGGTGACCCGGAGATGGCCTGCGTGATCGTCGACGCGGACCGGCTGCACGACCTGAATAAGAGATTCCGTGAGGTGGACAAACCCACGGACGTGCTGGCTTTTCCAGATGGCGAGGGGGCCGGGGGCGACATCGTGATCGCGCTGGACATCGCGAGCGTGCACGCTCAGGAGGCGGGCTGGTCGCGAGAGCGCGAGGTGGCTTACCTGGTCGCCCATGCGACCCTGCATCTGCTGGGTCACGATCATGACGACGACGCTGCCTACCGCCGCATGCGCCTGGCGGAGGAGCAGGTATTGGAAGCTCTGGGCTACAGGCGAACGGAGGACCATTGACCGGGATGGGCCGACGATCCGAGCGCGAAGTGCGCGTGCGCTCGTACGCGAAGATCAACCTGGGACTGGAAATCACGTCGCGGCGGGACGACGGGTACCACGAACTGGTCTCGGTGATGCAGGCGGTGAATCTGGCGGACACCTTGATTTTCATCCCGGCGGATGAGATTTCGGTGGATTCGGGTGTTGCCGGATTGAACCAGCGGGACGACTTGATCTGGAAAGCAGCGACAGCGCTGCGCGAGGCTGCCGGGGTCGGGCACGGTATCCACATCCTGTCCGAAAAAGAGCTCCCATCGCGGGCGGGGTTGGGCGGGGGAAGCTCAAATTGCGCCGCGACTCTCGTTGCGCTGAACGAGATCTGGGAAGCCGGACTGCCAGTGGAAAAACTGGCGGAGATCGCCGCAGAGCTGGGGTCGGATCCGGCGTTCTTCATGTACGGTGGGACGGCGCTGACGCGGGGGCGAGGGGAGCTTGTGCAGCCGCTCCCGAATACTCCGCCGCGCTGGATCGTGCTGGCGAGGCCGGAGGAGTCGCTGAGCACGCCGGCGGTCTATGCCGAGTTGCGGGCGGACGAACACAGCGACGGCGCGGCGACGCTGGCGCTGGCGGCGGGACTAACGGAGGGCCGGCTGGACTACGACCTGATGCACAACAACCTTGCTCCGGCAGCGCTGCGGCTCTGCCCGGCGATGCAGGGGGTGCTAGACGTGCTGCAGGAGTCGAGCGACTTCGCGATGGTATCGGGCAGCGGCAGCGCGTGCTTCGGTCTGTTTGCTGACCGGTCCGCAGCGCTGGAGACAATGGAGGTGTTCGAGGGTATCGGTCAATGGGTCCGGGTCTCTGAGTTTGTCCCGCGTCAATCGGTCGCGGACGCTGCGGATCACAGGTATGGCAACGAGGAAGGAGGGCGATAGAATTGACACTCGATGGGGCGTCGCCAAGCGGTAAGGCACCGGCCTTTGGAGCCGGCATTCGTAGGTTCGAATCCTACCGCCCCAGCCGGCGTCGCCGATAATCCCGCGTCGCCCATTGAATGAAGAGCGCATCGCGAGGTCGATATCTGCGGCGGCGAAGTAAAAGCAGACGAAGGATCGCCCAGTTGAACGAGGACGGCGAAGGACCGGGCGTGGCGTGGGCCGCGGCGGTGATCCTGGCCGCTGGCAAAGGCACCCGTCTGAATTCCGCTCTGGCCAAGCCCCTGCACCCGGTGGCAGGGCGGCCGCTGCTGCAATTTTCGCTGGACCTGTGCGCTCAGGCCAGACTGGAACCGGTAGTTCTGGTGCACGACCCGGACGCAACGGACGTAGCCGGGCTGGCCGGGGACGGCATCACATGCGTACCCCAGCCAGCGGACGACTACGGGACCGGACATGCGGTGAAAGCGGCGCTGGCGGGAATGGCGGAGGGCCCGGAAGCGACGGCCGTCCTTTATGCCGACACCCCTCTGTTGCGCTCCGAGACGGTGAGCGAACTAATCTCCCTCCGCGCCGGCAGCGGAGCGGCCATGGCGATACTGAGCTCGCGGTTGCACGACCCGAGCGGCTACGGGCGGATAGTGCGGAATGAATCCGGCGGGGTGACGGCGATCGTCGAATCCCATGTGGCCTCGAAGGAAGAACTACGGATCGACGAAACTAATACCGGGATCATGGTGTTTGACTCCCATTGGTTACGGGCAAACATCGGCGCGCTCAAGCCCGATCCGGAGAAGAGTGAGATCCTGCTAACGGACACCGTGGCGCTGGCCCTAACGCAGGGGAGAGCGGTGGAGTGTCTGACGCTTGCGGACCCGGCCGAGGGTATGGGCTGCGACGACCGGGCGGATCTGGCGGACGCGGAAGTGCGCCTGCGACGGCGAAAGCTGGAGGAATTAATGGCGGACGGTGTCCGCATCGAAGACCCGGCGGCGACTTACGTCGACTTGGACATCCAGATTGGGGCCGATACACGAATTCTAGCCGGTTGCCATTTGAGTGGATCGACGGTGATCGGAAGCCGCTGCGAAATCGGCCCGAACGCCCAGATCGCGGATTCGTCTATCGCGGACAGGTGCGAGGTGAACGCTTCTGTGATCAGCGGCGCTCGTGTGGCAACCGGTGCGAGCGTGGGTCCTTACGCGCATTTGCGGGCCGGCACAGTGCTTCATCACGGCGTTCATATCGGAACCAGCAGCGAAGTGAAGAATTCGACCCTAGGAAACGGTACCATGATGGGCCACTTCGGCTACGTGGGAGACGCCGATTTGGGCGAGAACGTGAATATCGGAGCGGGTGCGGTGACCTGTAATTTCGACGGTGAGACGAAACACCGCACGATCGTTGGAGCGGGCACGTTTATCGGCAGCGGCAGCATGATCGTCGCACCGGCGAAAATCGGCAAGCGCGCATACATTGGCGCCGGTGCAGTGGTCACCCGGGACGTGGCCGACGGCGAAGTCGTGTACGGTGTGCCCGCGCGGCCGCGACCGGCGACAAGTAAGGGCGCCTGAGCGGGTAGCCCGCGAATCGTGGGAGACAAATTGGACGGCAATCTACAGATATTCTCGGGTTCTGGCAGCGACGAGCTGGCCGGTGGCATTTGTGACGCACTGGGAATCCCACTTGGCCAGGCGCAGGTATCGCAATTTCCAAACCGGGAAACCCGCATCCAGATCGAAGAAAACGTACGCGGCCTGGACGTCTACATAGTGCAATCGATGTGCACGCCGGTTAACGATCACCTGATGCAGCTGCTGATCATGGTCGACGCGCTGCGCCGGGCTTCGGCCGACCGCATCACCGCCGTGATCCCGTACTTCGGCTATGCGCGGCAGGAGAAAAAGACCGCGGGTCGGGAGCCCATTTCGGCCAAGCTGGTGGCCAACCTGATCCAGGCCGCGGGCGCCGACCGCATAATCACTATGGACCTGCATGCTCCGGCGATCGAAGGCTTTTTCGACATTCCGGTGGATCACCTGCGCGCAGCCTCGATCCTGGTCGAGACGCTGAAGGAATTTGATATCGGATCGGAGGCGATAATCGGTTCCGCCGACGCGGGAGGCGTGGCGCGGGCCGAGGACTTTGGCCGCCGTTTGGGAGCCGAGGACATATTCGTCAGCTTCAAGAAGCGCCACACCCCGGAGGATGTCACGCCGCTGCAACTGGTGGGAGACGTCAGCGGACGCACCGCCGTCCTGGTCGACGACATCATCTCGACGGGATCGTCACTGATGGCGGCCGCGCAGTCTCTGATGGAAAACGGCGCCGCGGAGGTGTATGCCTGTGCCGTTCACGCCGATCTCACCGCCGGGGCCGTCCAGAACCTCCAGAACTCCATAATGAAGAGTGTCCTGGTAACCGACACAATTCCGGTCAGCGAATTCGCGAACGGCAGTAGTAAGATACGAGTGTGTACCACCGCGCCCCTGTTCGCGGAGGCTATCCGCAGAATTCACAATCACGAATCAGTCAGCGCGCTGTTCAACTGATACCCTGCACTCCTGCATCGGTGCTGACAGCGAGCCCACCGTTGGCGCCCGACCGCGCGACGAAAACCAGGAGGTCGGTTCCTTTTCTTGGAACCTTCTAGTTGGGTAAGTCTGCCTGTTGTCTTGGGTTTGACTATTCTCAATATACTGATCGTGGCCTCAGAGTCGGCTCTGCTTGCGGTGCGCCCCAGTCGCATCGCTGAACTGGCCGAATCCGGGGATTTCCGTGCTGGCCGGGTCCGCCGGTTGAAGGAGAATCCCCAAAGGCTGCGAGCCACGCTGCGGGCGGTGACGTCGTTCCTGGGTTTCGCGGCGGCGGCGGTGGCGGCGGTGAACCTGGGGCCGGAATTGGCGCGGATAATTCCCAGCGATCCGCTGGCCGTTGGACTGGTGACCCTAATTGCGATTCTGGTCACGGTGGTCGGCGCCGACCTAGTTTCCCGCCGGCGCTCGGACGATCCGGAACCGCTGGCCCTCGGTGCGGCGACCCTGATCGAATGGGTGATGCGGATGGTGTCGCCGCTCACGTGGGTCCTCGGACGGCCCGGCGCGCTGTGGTCGCGGGTGGCGGGAGACGCGGGCTCCGCCGCGCCGGATACGGACTCCAACGAGGAGATCAGGTGGCTGATTCAGGAAGGGGAAAAACGAGGCGCCATCGAGGACGACGAGGCGGCGATGATTCACGGAGTCTTCGAACTGGCCAGCCGGCCGGTGCGCGCGATCATGACCGCGCGGCCCGACGTAATCTTGGTGGAATCAGGCACCCCGGCCGGGGAAGCGCTCGATCTCGCAATCAAGCACGGGTTCTCCCGCCTGCCGGTCTACCGGGACACCGTTGACACCATCCTCGGGGTGGTCTCGGTGCGTGAGATGGCCGTGGCCCTCAGGGCCGAGCACAACGGCGATACCCCCGTGGACGAGCTTATGTGGGACCCGTTATTCGTGCCGGAAACTAAGCTGAGCGGCGATCTGCTGGCGGAATTACAGGAATTGAAGACGCACATGGCGATCGTGGTGGATGAGTACGGAGACACGGCCGGAATTGCCACACTGGAAGACATAATCGAGGAGATCGTCGGCGAGATTGCCGACGAAACCGATATCGAGCGGCCGGGTCTGGTGCAGCTGGACCAGAACACGGCCATGGTTGACGGGCGCATGGCGCTGTCGGACCTAAACGACGAGATGGACCTGGACATCGAGGCTGACGGGGCGGACACGGTGGGCGGGCTTGTGTTCCTGACGCTGGGCCACGTGCCCGAGGAGGGCGAAAAATTGAAGGTCGACGGGGTCAGCATCGAGGTTCTGCGGGTGGACAACACGCGCATTCGCCGGCTACGACTGGTGAGGCAGGTCGCAGCCGAGCCGGCCCCGGAACAGGTTGACGACGAAGTCTGATCCGCCACTGGCGGACGACAAGGTCAAGCGCCTGTTTGAGGCGGCCGAAACGGCGCGGACGCACTCATATTCGCCGTATTCGGGATTCGCCATAGGAGCGGCGGTGCTGACCGACCGGGACGAAATCGTTCCCGGAGCGAACGTCGAGAACGCCTCCTACGGCGCGACGATCTGCGCCGAGCGGTCGGCGGTGCTGGGGGCCATGTCGCAGGGAGCCGGGAAGCCGGTGGCGGTGGCGATCGTCAGCGACGCGGAGAATCCCGCCTGGCCCTGTGGCGAATGCCTGCAGGTGCTTGTTGAATTCAGCCGAGACCTGCCGGTCTACACGCGGGGCCAAAACGGCGTCGTCGAATCGGCACGAGTTGACGAGCTGCTAACCAGGCCGTTCGACGAGGTGCCGGAGTAGGGGAGTTTGCACCAAATCCAGGGCCCGTATATTCCTGGGCCAGCGGAACGGTGTCGACGCCGGCACCGGCGGGGTGCCGGTCCGAATCCTCGGCGGAATGTCTGACTAGGCAACATCTAGGAGGTGCAGCTCGAATTTACGGGGCATTAGCATGATCGCGGTGGTGGTGGCGGTTGGAGCAGGGGAGGATTTGATCTCCGGGAGGAGGCTTCGGGTGGGCCGCAGGACTCGTCCCCGGGGAATGTGGCGTCCGCGCCTGATCTCAACCAGCTCCCACCAGCCGTGATCTCGACCCCAACGTCCTGCGCATCCGATTCGCATCTGTGCCTGAATGTGCGCGGCAGTTCGACGCCAGCGGAGCCGTCGCCCGTTCGCGAGCCAGGGAGCATGCGATGAAGGAGCGCTTCGAATCGGGATCGCGATCGCTGTAAGCGTCTTGGTAGCAGTGGCATCGTTTAGTCCGGGTATCTCCGCGGCAACGTATTGCACGGAAGTTCAAGATCCTGAGTATGTGCTCGGATTCGCCTTCATGAAGTTGCAGCTCGGCGATACGATAGGCGATCTGCTCGAGTGCGAACACACCAACCCCGAAAACGGAGGCACGCTCCAAACAAGATCAAGGGCCTGGCTTTCTACCGAAAAGCAACGAATACGCCCACGTTTACCGATGGATGGAATCACTGTGCCTGGACGGCGGACGGGCTGGTTACATGGACCGGCGACAGCGTAGACCCATCGGGGATCGAGGTCCCGACTCCGACTCCCGCACCGACCGCGGTGCCGACTGCGCCTCCCGCGCCGACTGCGGCGCCCACTCAGCCGCCAGCAGTCGCCACTGAGCGGACTCAGACGTTCAGCAGAAGTGGAGATCAGGTTCTCCGCGTGACGCTGCAGGCCGGCGTGGACCTGTTCGACTTTACCCACGACGGGTCAAGGAATTTCATTGCCTGGATGCGTGGGGCGAGCGACGATCTGCTGGTCAATGAAATTGGCGGGTACCGTGGCACAACCATGGCCGGTGTTCAGGCGGGCGAATTCCTACTCGATATCCAGGCGGACGGCGCATGGACATTATCCCTGAGAGAACTGCGGAACCAGACCCCGGTCGGCGTACCTCACACGGCCACCGGCAGCGGTGACGCGGTGTCGAGTTTCATGAGCCTGAGCGGACTGTACATTGTCACCGCGAACTACACCGGTAGCTCGAACTTCATCGTTTGGCTGTATGACTCGAACGGGCAGTGAATTGACCGAGTCTTCAACAAGATCGGCTCCTACTCAAGGGGCAACACCGTCCGTGTGAATAGCGGATCGTACGTTCTCGTGGTCAAGTCCAGTGGCGACTGGTCGATCCAGATGGAGTAACCGCGAGAGGGGGACCGTCTTCTGAGGGAAATCATCCCGCAACGGCGATGAGGGCGACGCCGGCGGCAAGGGACAGGGCGCCGAGGATTCGGGCGCGGCCGGCACGCTCTTTGAGCAGCAAGACCCCGTAAAGAGTGGCGATGAGGATGCTGGTCTCGCGGGCGGCGGAGACGTACGTGACGATGCTCCAGGTCATGGCCGTAAGCACCATCGTGTAGGCGCCGAACAGGAGGATTCCGGCGGCGATGATCCAGAGGTATTCACGACGCACTAACGAAGTGAGCCGGACGGGCTTGCGGAGGTAGTAGGGGGCCATCAGCAGGGCCGAGCCCAGCACCCATAGCCACATGTAGATCAGGGGATTGACACGGGTGACGCCCGCCTTGTCGAGGACTGAATAAATGCCGATGGTCACCCCGGTGAGAAGGGCCAGGCGAGTGCCCGGCATCGTGACCAGGGCACGAAACGGCCGGGTGAGGTCGCGGATGGTGAGGTGCTCGGTACTTAGCAGGTAGACACCGGCGATCACCAGCAGCACGCCGCCGACACCGGCGACTGTCGGGGACTCGCCAAGGACGATAAAGGCGATGATCAGGACGAAGAGCGGACCGGTGCCACGGGCGAGCGGATAGGCGACGGAGAGGTCGGTGCGAGAGAGCGCTCCGCCGAGAAACAGGAAATAGAAGACGTGGATGACGGCGGAGGCGACGATAAAGATCCAGCCCTCGCCACTGATCGGATGGCTTGGCAGCAGGATGGCAAAGGCTGGCGCGTAGCCGATGACCCCAGCGATGATGGCCAGCCAGAGGAAAGCGCCTTGATCGCGGGAACGCTTCGCCATGTAATTCCAGCCTGAATGCAGGAAGGCGGAGCCCAGTGCCAGGGCGAGAGCCGCGAGATCCATTATTCGCCGGCCGCCGGCTTGAATTCAGCGATCACCGCGTGGTGGCGTTCGCCGGATCGGTACACGAAGAGGCGGTAGGGCGTGTCTCCTCGCAGGTAGCGCTGGAGGCGGGCCGCGATGACATCCCCGGGCTCGGGAAAGCCGCGACAACGCACGGCAACCGAGCCGGACCCGAGCTTGCGGAGCCGCTCGCCGATGGCGCGATCGGAGAACGGTAGGGCGTCGATCACCCGATAATAGCGGGCGAATGGGGTTGTGGGCGCTGTATTGCTGGCCAAAAAGGCGATTTGCTCCGCCAGGACGCCGTGCTCGATGCCAGTGGCGGCGGCGAACTCGGTGAAGAGCCCCGAACGCACCAGGGCCGGCTCGGGCTCGGCGATAAAGCGGCCCGGTTCCTGTACGGGCAGGTAGTGGCCGGGTTCGCCGGTGAGTTCGGCGCGTGGGTTGTCGGCGGCGGCGCCGGACCCAAGCACAGTAGCCCGAAGGGAAGTCGAGATGGCTTGGCCAGCCCAGATGACGGCCTCCTTGAGTTCGCCGTCGACGGAGACGAATTCGATCTCCGCGCCGGGGAAGGCATCCCGCAGGGCCGAGAGGGAAGCGGCGGGCGCGAGCTTGATGGTGGTTGCCGGAGCACGGCCGGCCAGATCCGAGAGGAAGTCGATGGGCGGCGAGAGCCTTTTCAGGGAGGTGCTGCGTCGGTTTTCGGAGCGACGGGAAGGGTCGGCGTATACGACGCCGAATCCGTCGAGTGAAGCGGCTTCGGCCTCCCCGGTGCGGACCTGCACGCGGCCACCCATCCGGCCGGCTTCTTCCCCGGTTTCGTCGAAGCCGGCCTCGGAGAGGTTGCGTCGCACCATATCGGCCAGGAGTGGGTCGGATTCGACAGCGACGACAGACGCGCCGGCGCGGGCGAGCGCCAGAGTATCTCCACCCATCCCGGCGCAAACCTCCAGCACTGCTCCGAACCCGGAGAGTCGTTCGGCACGATGATCGGCGGCGATGGCGCCAGAAGCCTGCTCCAGCGCGGTGCGGGTGTACCAACGGGGATGGTCGGGGCCGAACTTGCGGACCGCGGCGGCACGTCCGGCAACGAGCTCGACGACCAGTGAGACGGCAGCCACGCCGCACTTCGCCCGGATCCTTTCCACCGTATGTAGCAGCCGCTGCCCGCTCACGTCGGCAGGGCCCAGGCTCGCAAGCAGTCGCTGGCCAGCCTCATCGGCCAGGAAGCCCACAGCTTCAATTTTCTCAGGTATCGTCAACGCGGGTTGCCGCCATAAGTAGGTGGGTTGTCGCTCCATATAATGGCTTCCAGGAAGAATACCGGAGGGGGCCGACGGAGCCGATGATCCTGAAGCGATCTAATGCCTACCGGGCGCGCGGGTTCGTGCTGCGCCGTCACGACCTCGGCGAAGCCGACCGAATCGTGACCCTCTACACCCGCGAGCATGGCAAACGCCGGGCAGTGGCTAAGGGCGTGCGCAAGCCGCAGAGCCGACTGGCCGGTCATATCGAACTGTTCTCGCTCGTGGATACGTACCTTGTGGTCGGGGGGAATCTGGACGTGTTGACGCAGGCGACAGCGCTGACCACCTATCCGCAACTGGTGGCGGACCTGGAGCGATTCGCGCAGGCGTCCTGGGCGGCGGAGACGCTGGATAGATTGACTCCCGAGTCCGAGGCGGATTCGTATCTCTTTGACGTTTTCGAGATCGCGCTGGAACGGATCGCCGCAGCCGAGCGGCCGGGGCTGCATCTGCGGCAATTCGAATTGCTGGCGCTGGATCGGGCCGGTTACCGGCCGCAACTCGAACGCTGCGTCGAATGCGGGGAATCGCTGCAGGAAACGACGAACAGATTCGCGCCGCAGGCGGGCGGGGTCGTGTGCCCGAAGTGCCCTCCCGACGGATTGTCGATTCCGTTGTCGCTGCGCACGTTGAAATCGACGCGTTGGCTCCTGGCGGCGGAGCCCGGGTCGGCGGGGAGGCTGCAGACGGACGGCGAGTTGGAAGCCGGGCTGGAAAAGCTGCTGAGGTCGTACCTGACGGCTGTAGTGGGCAGCGGGTTTCGCTCGGCGGACCTGCTGGACCGGGTGCGCTCCAACAACGTCTAGAAGAGAGGCGATCGGACGGGTCGCGCGGCATTGACCGCACCGGGCATAATCTCCCGACCTGACTAATCACCCTGCGCTCCCACTCGCACCGAACAGGACTGCATGGCCAAGAAAAACAACACGATGGACAAACTGGTCTCCCTGGCCAAGCGGCGCGGGTACGTGTTCCCCAGCTCCGAGATTTACGGCGGCTTCGGCAGCACCTGGGACTACGGTCCGCTCGGAGCGGAGCTGATCCGTAACATCAAGGAAGCCTGGTGGCGGGACGTAGTGCTGGCGCACGACAATGTCGTGGGGATCAACGCGTCGATCTTGATGTCGCCGGAGATTTGGAAAGCGTCGGGGCACGTAGAGCATTTCTCAGATCCGCTGGTGGAGTGCAGCAACTGCCGACGGAGATTTCGTCCGGATGATCTGGATAAGCCAGACCAGTGCCCGGTGTGCGGGAATAAGGAACTGGGGGAGTCGCGGCAGTTCAATACGATGTTCAAGACGTTCGTTGGGCCGGTCGAGGGCGAGGCGGCGGTGGCCTACCTGCGGCCAGAGACGGCGCAGGCGATTTTCGTGAATTTTAAGAACGTACAGCAGGCCGCCCGGGCGCGGCTGCCGTTTGGCATCGCTCAGATCGGAAAGGCGTTTCGTAACGAAATCACTACCGGCAACTTCCTCTTCCGCACCCGCGAATTTGAACAAATGGAGATGGAGTTCTTCGTCCAGCCCGGCGATGACGAGCGTTGGTTCGACTTCTGGGTGAAAGAGCGAATGGACTGGTTCCAACGCTACGGAATCCCGGAAGAGAAGTTGCGGCTGCGGGCGCACGATCCGGAAGAGCTGGCCCACTACTCGCGGGGTACCAGCGACATCGAGTACGAATTCCCGTTCGGCTGGAGTGAAATCGAGGGCATCGCCCGGCGGGGAAATTACGACCTACACAAACACCAGGAGGCGTCCGGGAAGGACCTCACCTACTTCGACCAGACGGCGAACGAACACGTCCTACCCTGGGTTGTGGAGCCGTCAGTTGGAGTCGACCGCACCGCGCTGGCGTTTCTGGCCGAGGCATACGCCGAGGAGGAGATCGAGTCGGCAAAGGGCGAGATGGAGACGCGCACCGTCCTGCGCCTTGACCCGCGCCTGGCGCCGACGAAGGTGGCGTTTTTCCCGCTGATCAAGAAAGAGCCACTACAGGAAATGGCGCACCGGCTACAGGACGATTCTAGGTTCGACTGGACAACCTTTTACGACGAGGCGGGGGCCATCGGCCGCCGTTACCGGCGGCAGGATGAAGCCGGGACGCCCTATTGCGTAACCGTGGACTTCGACTCACTGGATGACAATGCTGTCACGGTGAGAGACCGGGACACTCTGAAACAGGATCGGGTGGCGGTGGCGGAATTAACGCCCTATCTGAGGGAGAAACTCGCCTGGCGCCAGACAGGCTAAGCCTGATTTCTGAGCCTTCGGCTGGGCTGGAACGGTGGCAGATTGGAGGCGCGCCGGCACGCTAGAAACAGTCAAGTCGGAAGCGTCGGAGAAGCTGGTGGCTTCAAAAAATAGGCTCCGCCTACTGCAGGCAGATGATGGTGAGGCCGGCGCCGCTGTCGGCAACATAGGCGATCGCGTCGCGAACAAAAATTACGCGGGCGTCGCCCGGGGTTTCGATGACACGCAGCCGCACCGAGGCGTCAAAGAGGGTCAGATCGCCGCCCGAGACGACAGCCAGGCGGCCATCCCAGGTGACGTGGACGGCATCCTCGGTCGCGAACAGAGACATCACCAGTTCGGCGCGACCGAGGTCAATTATGTTGATCGCGGACAGGCCCCCCCCCCCCCCCCCCCCCCCCCCCCCCCCCCCCCGACGCCCCCCCCGACCGCCCCCCCGCCCCCCCCCCCCCCGCGCGACAAGCAGTAGTGAGGCGGCCACCTCGAACTCAAAATCGAAATTTTCCGGCGCGCGCACACGCGAGATCAGTCCCAGGCCCGGCACTCGGAGTGATTAGATCAGCTCAGGGTTCACGTGGTTGGCAAGATCGTAAACCAGAATCCCGTAGCGCGGATTGCCAGACACCTGGCCGGAGATGTAGGCAAGGCCGTCGTTAAGGGTCACTTCAGCGAAGCCCAGGTCCTTGGACCGGGTGGAAAAATGCGGATGTCGTCCAGGTTGGACACACCCAAGACGATCATGTCAACGGCGCCACCCGAGACCACTGCCAAGCCGTCATCGAGCGCGACGCCGCCGAATACATCGTTGCGGGTACCCGGAGGCACCAGCAGTTCACGAGGCTCCGCCGGGGTGGTCACGTCGAACGCTCGCAGGGCGTCGTCCGCTCCCACCTCCAGGACAAGAAGCAATTCGCTATCCGCCGCCACGTCGTCGGGCGAGCCGGGGATGGTGGTGAGCAGAACCGGGTTCTCAAGTTCGGCGATGTCCACGATGTGCAGGCCCGCGCCCCGGGCCGATACGTACGCGATGTCGCCGACTACGGCGACGTTGGTCGAGGATCCATCCAGGGCAAGACTGGACATTATTCCCGGCGTCGGCGTCACCTTTACCGTCGGGGTCGGGGTGTGGTCGGGACGGGGTGTTCTGGTCGGTATTCAAGTTGGGGTGGATGTGGGCATTGGGGTCAGGGTGGAAAACACGGGCAGATCGGTCGTTGGATCCAGAATGGGATCACCGGTCTCGGGGTCAACCATTGGAGTAAGCACCGGCGCGGCGGCTTCCTCCAGCTCCTCCCCGCCGAGGAACAGGCAGCCCTGAACGGCTAGGGCAATTACCAATCCGAGCATCAATAACCGGGGTGTCAAGACGTTCGCACTCTGGTCAGCTAATGCAGGCATGCTATCGGCCCGCAACGTGTCGCTCAGCGTAAAGATCGGCTATTTGCGCACGCAACTGCTATGCGCTAGTTTGATCGCCCCTCATAAATGAGATTTGCCGAAGAGTGAATGCCGGGAGGCGCGAGCATGGCCGACGAGGTCGGTTTCACCACCATGGCCGATATTTCCACCGACGCGGGAGACGCCCCCGAGATCGGCATCGGCATGATCGGGTACGCCTTTATGGGCAAAGCCCATTCCAACGGCTATAAGACGATTCCGAGCATGATGTTCCCGCCGCCGGCGATTCCAGCATTGAAGAGCATGGCGGGGCGAAACGGGGAGGCGGTGGCGGCGGCGGCAAGGCGATTCGGCTTTGAACGCCACACCACCGACTGGCGCGATCTGATAACCGATCCCGACATCCAGGTGCTGGATAACGGCGGTCCGAACAACCTGCACCTCGAGCCGACGATCGCGGCTGTAGAAGCCGGCAAACACGTTATTTGCGAAAAACCGCTGGGCCGTAATCCGGGCGAGTCGAAGCAGATGTGGGTGGCAGCGGAAAAGGCTGGGGTGAAGCACATGGCCGCGTTCAACTACCGCTTCGTGCCGGCGATCATCCAGGCAAGGAAGCTGGTGAAAGAAGGGGCCATCGGCGAGGTGTTCCACTTCCGGGGCCGCTACGCGCAGGAATGGATCATCGATCCGGAGTTCCCGTTGATCTGGCGGCTGGACAAGGACGTAGCCGGGAGCGGGGTGCTGGGCGACCTTGGTTCGCACACGCTGGACCTCGCAAGGTTCATCGTGGGAGAGATCACGGCGGTGAATGGCCGGCTGAAGACGTTCATCAAGGAACGCCCCCTTGCCGACGACACCAGTAAGAAGGGCCCCGTGACGGTCGACGACGCCTACATGGCCCTCTTGGAGTTCGAGAACGGCGCGATCGGTTCGGTGGAGGCGACCCGCTTCGCCAACGGGCGCAAGAACGGCAACATCTTCGAAATCAACGGCTCGAAGGGATCGATCGCCTACAACATGGAGTCGTTCAATGAACTTGAGGTCTACCTCGCCGACTCCGAACCGACCGACGCGAACGGCTTTCGCAAGGTGCTCGTGTCCGAGGCGTTTCATCCCTACTGGGAAAACTGGTGGCCGCACGGGCACATGATCGGATGGGAGCACACGTTCGTACACGAACTTCATCACTTCCTAGACTGCATCGTGAACGACAACGACGTGGCCCCGATGGGCGCGACGTTCGAAGACGGCTACAAGTGTGACGTGCTGCTGGCGGCCATCGCGGAATCCGATGCCAACGGCGGGGCGCGGGTCGAAATCTCTTACTAGCAGCGCTCGGGCAGAGCGGGAGGCATTGCCATGAAGATCGGTGTGTTCGCGGTTCTGATGAGCGGTCAGCCGCTGGAGCAGGTGGCCGGATATTTGAAGAGTCTTGGAGTCGGAGCCATCGAACTGGGCTGCGGCGGATATCCGGGAAACGCGCACTGCGACTCGGTCGACCTGCTGGCGAATCCTGACAAGATCGACCACCTGAATGAAGTTCTGGACAAGAATGACCTAGAGCTATCGGCTCTGAGCATGCACGGAAACCCGATCCATCCGGATAAGGAGTTCGCCGCGGAGCACGCAAAGGACCAGCAGAACGCGGTGCTGCTGGCGGAGAAGCTAGGGATCGACACCGTGGTCACCTTCTCTGGCTGTCCGGGCGACAGCCCCGGGGCGAAGTATCCGAACTGGGTGACATGCGCCTGGCCGCCCGACTATCCCGAGATTTTGCAGTACCAGTGGGACGACGTGCTGGTGCCGTACTGGAAGGAAGCGGCGGCGTTCGCGCGAGATCATGGGGTCACGAAGATAGGGCTGGAGATGCACCCGGGCTTCTGCGTCTACAACACCGACTCGCTGCTGCGGTTGCGGGATGCCGTAGGGCCGGAGATTGGCGCCAATTACGACCCTAGCCACCTTTGGTGGCAGGGCATTGATGTGCCCAACTCAATCCGGGAGATCGGCCGGGCCGGGGCGATGCACCACTTCCACGCGAAGGACACAAAGGTGGACCCCCAAAACACCCGCCGCACCGGCGTCCTGGACACCAGGCCGTACACCGACGAAATCAACCGCTCGTGGCTCTTCCGTTCGATTGGCTACGGGCATGGAATCGACGACTGGAAAGAGATCGTGAGCGAACTCCGGCTCATCGGTTACGACGGCGCTCTGAGCATCGAGCACGAGGACAGCCTCCTCTCCGCCAACGAAGGCCTGGAGAAGGGCATCGACGTGCTAAAGCAGGCGCTTGTCACCGAGCCCGCCGGCGAAGCGTATTGGGCCTGAGCCTAACCAAGACCAGAGGGGAATGTCCATGGCGACTTTCAAACTTGGCTGCCACCAGATTACGTGGGGACGTGACCTAGACGGCGCCCTGCAGGACATCAGCGACTTCGGCTACCGGGGCACGGAGACCTTCGCCCTCGTGGTGGACGATTTCGCCGGACGCGAGGACGAGCTGACGGAGAAGATCAATGCCAAGGGTCTTCAACTGACAGCTCTCTACGGCGGCGGCGACATGCACGTGGCCGGGAAAGAGGCCGAGGTCATCGAGTACAACCTGAAGATCGCCCGCTTCCTGCAATCCATGGGCGCGGACCGCCTAGTGCTGGGGCCGGGTCGGAGACGGCCGGAGCCGGCGCCGACCGACGAGCACATGAAGACCATGGCCCGCGTCGCTGAGGAAATCGGGGAGGCCTGCCTTGACATGGGCATCGTGGCTGGCATCCATCCCCACTGGGGCACGCCCGTGCAGGAACGCGTGGACATCACCCGTATCTTTGACGCGCTTGACACCAGCGTCGTGAAGATGGTGCTGGACCCGGCGCACATCGCCAAGGCTGGGGCCGACCCGCTGGAAGTTGTTGAGACCTACAAGGACATCATCACCTACGTCCATATCAAGGACTACTCGCCGGAGCTGGACACGCCGGAGCCCGAGCAGGCGATCGGCCAGGACAACGCGCCGGAGTTGGCGTTCTTCAGCGAGCTCGGCCGCGGAATCGTGGACACGCCGGGATTCGTGGACGAACTACGCAAGGCCGAATACGACGGCTGGCTGACCATTGAACTAGACCGCACCCAGACCACGCCGCGCGAGAGCCTGGCCGAGAACACGAAGTACCTGCAGGAAGTGATGGGATTCGACATCGGCGGCGAAAACCACTAGAGCGATATCCCGGGAGACCGGAGAAGTGCCAGCCAAATGATCAACGTCGGAATCGTCGGCTGCGGGCGAATAATCGAAGACGGCCACGCGCCGGCCTTTCAGAAGCTGACGGATCGCTTCAACGTCGTGGCCCTGGCGGACACGACCCCGGAGCGGCGCGACGCCGTCGGCGACATGCTGAACGTTCCGGCGAACAAGCGCCTGGCCGACTGGAACGATCTGCTCGCGCTGGACGAGGTGGATATGGTGGACATGGCGCTGCCGCACTTCCTGCACCTGGAATCGGCAGTGGCGGCGGCGAAATCGGGCAAGAAGATCCTCATGGAAAAACCCATGGCTACCAGCATGGACGAGGCCGATCAGATCATGGCGGCCATCCGGCAGAACGACGCCACCGCCTGCATCGCCCACAACTACCTCTATCGCGAGTCGGCGATGAAGGCGTTGCAGCTGATTGAAGAGGGCGTCATTGGAGAGCCGTTCTTCTTCCGGCAGGGCGCGTTCATGCCACGGCACTACGCCGGCACCGCCACCTACGACTCGGGCTGGCGGGCGAAGTCGGGCATGGCCGGCGGCGGCGCGCTGATCGACAACTCCTACCACTCTCTCTATCTCGCCGCCGCGTTCCTCGGCTCGCCAATCGCCAGCGTCTTCACGAAGATGGGCACGTTCGTGCATGACATCGACGTGGAAGACACCGTCCTGCTGTCGCTGACGCACGAAAACGGATGCTTCACCGCCATCGAAACCGGCTGGAGCACCGGCGCCGCCGAGCCGGTCGATGAGATCCACGGCACCGAGGGCTCAATCGCCTTTCGCCGTCGGTCCCCGCACTTGCAGCTATACCGCAACGGCGAGTGGGAGGACGTCGAATGGGAGGGCGACTTCTCCTGGGGATTCGACAACCTGTTCGCCGCTTACGCCGACGCGCTGGAAGCCGGGCAGCCGCCGCCGGTCAGCTTCGAAGACGGCTACATGAATATCAAGGTTGTGATGGCAGCTTACGAGTCGGGGCGCACCGGCAATCCGGTCGATATCAGCTAGGCGGCCGGTCCCCGGCTTCCGTCTAGGCAGAGTTCTCTAAGCGGAGTTTTGGCTATTGCTTTCGCTTTGCCCGGGTGGGGCTGCCCGGTTTCAAGAAAGTGTTTCAGCTCTTCCAAATAACGGTTGCTGGCGTGATTGGCTCGCATTTTCATCAACGGCGCAAGCAGACGCATTTGACTTCCGATCTTCACGGATATGTGCGTCTTGACCATTGAGCGGTCGTCGTCGATTTCGTTCACCGATCAGCGATTCACGGCCTGCGTAAAGAAGCCGGGAAGTCCCGCGGTGGTCTGGAGCTGAAAGGATTTCGCGTCCGGATCGAAACCCGTCAAAGTGCGCCTGATCTGACCTATCTTGAACGGGCCGACTGCCGCTATCTCCGCAACCCGCGATGCACCGATCGCCGAGGAGGTCCCCATCGATGAGGAAACGAAACCGGAAGACCACTCGCCAATATCACCAAAGTTCTCGCCGACGATCTTCCACATGACAGCCGCCGGTTTGTCGATGGTGATCTCAGCCTTGATATCCAAGATTTCCCCGTGGTCATGATTCATAAATTTGAAGATCGGGCAGCTTAGCCGCCCGGCACTTGAGCGTTTCGGACTAGAGCGCCTCTTTGAGGGCGGTCGCTGTGGACCGAGTCATCCCAGGCAGACTGGCGAGTTCGTCAACCCCGGCGGTGCGTATCTTCGCCATGCTGCCGTACTTGCGGATCAGGGCACGCTTGCGCTTGGGGCCGATACCGGGGATTTCGTCCAGGATCGAGCGGCGGCCTTTCTTGGTTCTGAGCTTGATGTGAAAGCTCACCGCGAAACGGTGAGCCTCGTCGCGCACCCGTTGCAGCAGGTGGAGGCCGTCGGAAGCGGCAGGCAGCACGACCGGACGCGAGCGACCCGGTAAGAAAATCTCTTCGCGCTTCTTGGCGATCGCCGCCACCGGCACGTCAGCGGCGCCTTGTTCCTGCATCGCCGCGAGAGCGGAGGAGAGCTGTCCTTTGCCGCCATCGATCAGCACCAGGTCGGGAACGGTGAGCCATTCCTTGCTGGAGCCGGCCGTTTGCTCGGTGGCCCCGGGCAGCGCGGCACTTTCATCGAAGTCCTTCAGCGCGATGGACTCAAGCCCGGCGGTCTCAAGTTCGCCATCACCACCGGCGATCACCCGTTCGCGCATCCGCTTGAACCGGCGGCCGATGACTTCTCGCATAGAGGCGAAATCGTCGTTCCCATGCTCGCCGCGAATCTTGAAGCGCCGGTACTTGCCCTTCTTCGCCACCCCGTCCTCGAAGACGACCATGGATGCGACTGTGAGCGACCCCTGGATATGGGAAATGTCGTAGCACTCGATGCGGCGGGGGAGGCGGTGGAGCTCCATGGACTCGCCGATCTGGCGCAGGGCGTGACGCAAGCGGCGCTCGCTGGTGAGGAAAGCCTTGCGCTCCATTTCCAGGGTGTCCCGAGCGTTCACTTCGGCCAGCTTGACGAGCTTGCGCAACGCCCCTCGCTTCGGCGCCCGCACCTCCACCCGGCCGTCGCGCATCGAACTCAACCATTCGCTCATGACCTCCAGATCGTCGATTTCCGCCGGCAGCAACACCTGCTTCGGCACCTGTTCCGAGCGGCCGTAATACTCCCGCACGAACTCCGAAACCAGCTCGCCCATGGGTTCGTCGCCGGTGGCGGTGAGGCAAAAGGAGTTGCGGCCGATTAGCTTTCCATTGCGAATGGTGAGCACCTGCCCGATGGCCTCACGGCCCTCTCGGGCGATGCCGATCACGTCTTGGTTGCGCCCACCCGGATCCACAACCTTCTGCTCGGAGACAACCCGCTTCACGGCCAAGAGCCGATCGCGAAAGCTGGCGGCCGACTCGAATCGAAGCTCCGCGGAAGCCCGTTTCATCCCGGTTTCGAGCGCTTCGACGATGGGCTCATGGTGACCGTCCAGAAAGTTGACCGTCTGATCGATCACCCGGCGGTAATCCTCCACCGAGACGACGCGGATACACGGCGCGTTGCAACGGCCGATGTCGTACTTCAGGCACGCCCGGTCCCAGACCTTGTCCATGTCCAGCCGGCAGGTGCGGTACGGGAATATGCGATTCAGCAGCTTCAGCGTCTGACGTAGTTGCTTGGCGTTCGGGTACGGGCCGAAGTAGCGGGACCCATCCTTCACAACCCGCCGCGTGGTCATGACCCGAGGGTAAGTCTCGCCAGTAGTGACCTTCAGGTAGAGGTACTGCTTATCATCCCGGAGCATGACGTTGTAGCGCGGCTGGTGGCGCTTGATGAGGTTGTTCTCGAGGATCAGCGCCTCAACCTCGGTGTCGGTGACGATGAATTCGAAATCCGCGATGCGCGCTACCAACCGTCTGGTTTTAGGATCCAGATGCCGGCGGCTGCCAAAATATGAGCGGACGCGATTCCGCAGCGACAGCGCCTTGCCGATGTAGATAATCTGATCGTCGGCGTCCCGCATCAAGTACACGCCAGGAGAGGCCGGCAGCGTAGCCAGCTTGCCCTCGATCAGCTCGGTGCCCGTTGATTGCTGTGTCAAAGTGGGTCCTCGCGGTCCATCGTTCAATTCTATTTGAAGGTGACGACTTCGCTTGAAGAACATCTGGCCGGGGTTTGATTTCGAATACTTCCGTGAGGCGAAGCGGACGCGTGTGGGCGTGCACAATCCGGGACTCGGGCACTGGCAGCTATTCCTGTGCCCGGAAGTGAGCTACCGGGAGATCGCCCGGCGAATTCGGCGGACGGACGCGGATCTAAGCCTGCACCACCCGTTCATCGTGCCGTTTGAAGGTCGTGACCGACACGATTCGAGTCAGTTCCTGGACGCGGACGGGGACATGCGGGACCGGTCATTTCGCTGGCTGCAAGATTCGCTGGCGAAGGCCGTAGAGCTGGGCGCGGAGTTCGTGGTGACGCACCTGAATCACGGGGATGGCATTGATAATCTGGGCCGGGCTCGCGATCTGGCGAGGGAAGCCGCTGATCGATTCGCGAAGATGTCAGATGAAACCGGGGTGCCGATGCATGTGGAATTCTTGGGCTACCACCCGGCGTTCCACGCGCCGGAGGAATTTGTAAAGGCCCTAGCGGCTCAACCCAAAATACGCCTGTGCTTGGACAGCGGCCACCTGCACCGTTGGGGCCAAATCTACGGTGGTAATCCGTACGCGGCCGCGGCGAAACTGGCACCGCTGGTGAGCTCGCTACATCTCTGGAACATCTGTTCGATGGAGCAATACCGGGAGCGGGGCCACGTGCCGGTACACCCATCCCAGCGGGTAGAGGATGGGTATGTGGACGTGGCGCGAATCCTGCGGGCGGTGCTGGCGGCCAATCCGGCGGCGGCGGTGATCTTCGAGCCCTCTGTGCCAGCGGGCATGACCGCCGAGTACATCGCCGAGGGAGTGGAGTGGGTGCGCAGCTTGATTGCGGCGGCCGTAGCGGGGGCCTAGACTAGCCGCCGACACTGGCAGCAACAGGGAGGAAACCCGGGGCGGCCATGAGTGGAAGCGGCTGTGGCCATCGCTTAAGACCCCAACCAATGATCACCTACGAACGCCTCCGCAACACACTGGTCGCGGTACTGATCGTAATCGCGGTGATCTGGATCGGGGAGTTCCTATGGAATCTGGCCGGGCACTTCTCGAGTCTGGTGTTGATCTTCTTCTTCGCCTGGCTGGTTAGTTTCGCGCTTACCCCGTTGGTCCGGCGTCTGCAGGCGGCCCGGGTGGCGACCGGCCCCGCGACCGGGATCGTCTATCTGGGCATGTTTGCCATCGCGGCCCTCGGATCGGTATTCGTGCTGCCGGAAATGGTTGGCGATCTCGTGGGACTGGGCGGCAACGCGTCCGCATACGGTAACGACGTGCAGGTAATCGCCAACGATCTTCGCCACGCGCTCGTCAATCTGGGGTTGTCCGCGGAGACCATGGACGACGCCCTTAACGACATCGGTGCGAACTTCGCCGACGCCAGCGGGACGATCATCACCGGCGTTATTGGGGCGCTTTCCGGACTGGCAAACGCGATATTGATCGCGGCCGTGACCCTCATCGTTTCCTTCTACATGGTGCTCAATTGGGACAGCGCTTTGCGCCGCTTCACGACATCGCTGCCTGGGAACTGGGGACCGGCGGTGGCCAGCGCATCGGCACTGGCTGAATCGACGTTTTCAGCGTATCTGCGGGGTCAGGGTCTCGGCGGAGTAGTTTTCGGCGTGATCGTCGCGATCACGATGTTCGCGGCGGGGCTGGACTACATCCTGGCGATATCGGTGCTGGCCGGCCTGGCCATGACGATCCCGTTCGTCGGCCTCGTAATCGGATTGCTGCTGCCGATTGGCGCGACTCTGCTGCAGGATCCGTCGCTCGGTTTGTGGGTGGCGATTCCACTCGTGGCCTCACAGCAGATATTGGACAACGTCGTAATGCCGAGGCTCATGGCCTCGGCAATGGGAGTGCATCCGGTGGTGGTGATCGCCTCGATCCTGATCGGATCGACCGCGGCGGGATTCTGGGGGGCCGTTTTCGGAGTGCCTTTCGGGGCTCTCGTCTACTTCGCGGCGACCGCTGTCTACAAACGCTTGATCAGTGCGGAAGCCCGCCGTAGCCTTCATGCGAGTTCAGCATCGCTGACAGGCCCGGTGTCAACCCGGGAGCCGTGACGCGGAACTGCGGATGAACGGCCAAACGCCAGGTCTGAAGGGAAAAATCTCTGCAAAAGGACAGCGAGTAGTCTGAATACGCTGCTTCGGCTCCTGCGCTACCAGCGCACCCACGGGCGCCTGGTGGTGTTTTCAATCGCCGCCCTGATCCTCTCGCTAATCGTCGAGGGGGCGGCGCCCGCCGCGATCGCGGTCGCTATCAATCGCGCGCTCGACGGCGACGAAAGCGGGGCCTTACTGGCGTTCGCGCTGCTGGCGGCCGGGCTGTTTCTGGCTCGCGGCATCCTCAGCGGGGCATTCAATTTCCTCTGGCAATTCCAGTCGCGCCTGATCGACCGCGACCTGCGCGACGAGTTTTACGCACACCTGCAAAGACTTTCGTATTCGTTCTTCGACCGGGCTGAGTCAGGCGACCTGATCTCACGGGGAATATCGGATATCGAAGCCGCGCGTATGGCCGGCGGGATGGGCTTATACCGGCTGGGGGAGATTGTCGGCAAATACGCCGTAGTCCTCATCATCATGTTCAGCGTCAACGCCAGACTCGCCCTCTTCACCCTGGCGTCGACCCCGCTCATGATCGTGACGACCATCTATTTCAGCCACCAATTGCGCCGTCGCTGGGTGCGGGTACAGGCCCAGCGATCCATCATGACCAGCACCCTCACCGAGGCCCTGACCGGTGCCCGCGTGGTGAAGGCTTTCGCCCAGGAAGAGGCGGAGACGATGAGGTTTGAACGGGCCGTCAAGGACCTCACCAATGACTTCCTGGGCGCGATCAAGCAATATTCACTGTTCCTGCCGGTCCTGGTATTCCTGTCTTCGCTCGGCACCATGGCCCTGATCTGGGTGGGCTTTTCGCTGGTAATCGACGGCGCCATCGAAATCGGGACAATCGTACAATTCAATATCTACGTCGTAATGCTCTTCGGCCCCACCCGCGCCCTCGGCGCGGTGGTGCAGCGCCTCCAGAACGGGCTCGCCGCGGCGGATCGCGTGTTCGAAATCCTGGATTTGAAGCCGGAGGTTGAGAGCCCGCTTGCAGCCAGTTCCCCCAGACGAATCGAAGGACGCGTCCGCTTCGAGCAGGTGAGCTTCCGCTACGGCCGGGGCGAGACCGTGCTGCATGACATCAGCATCGAAATCCCGCCAGGGGCAACGGTGGGGATCATCGGACCCACCGGCTCCGGCAAGACCACCCTCGTCAACCTGATCGCCCGCTACTACGACCCAACAGAAGGCCGGGTCACGATCGACGGGCAGGACCTTCGCGACTACGACCTGGAGTGGCTGCGGCGCAATCTGGCGACCGTGCCGCAAGATCCCTATCTGTTCACCAACACCATGGCCAAGAACATCGCCTACGCGCGCCCGCAGTCCGATCCCGACGCCATTGCGGCGGCTGCCACCAGGGCCCAGGCGGGACGGTTCATAGACAATCTACCTGATCGCTACGAGACGATTGTAGGCGAGCGTGGTGTGGGGCTGTCGGGAGGACAGCGCCAGCGGGTCACGATTTCTCGGGCGCTGCTGATGAACGCGCCGATTCTCATCCTAGACGACTCCACCTCAAGCGTGGACACCGAGACCGAGCGCCTGATCCGCGACGCCATGCGGGAGTCGTTCGCCGGTCGAACCACGATCGTGGTCGGCCAGCGAGTGGGCAGCGTCATGGACGCTAACGAAATCCTGGTGATGGACGAGGGGCGAATAGTGGAGCGGGGAGTTCATGCCGATCTGGTCGCGGCAGGGGGGCTTTACGCGGAGATCCACCGCCTGCAATCGCCCGCCGCCACGCGGTCCGGGAGTTGAGCGCGTGATCCACTATCGGCACGATATCGAGCGGGCGCGGGCTCCCTTCAACTGGTCGCTCACCACCCGGATGCTCGGCTACATCGCCAGGCGACGAAGCAATCTGGTGATCGGCGGGGCCCTGTCGCTGATCGTCGCCGGCGTCGCGCTGGTTCAGCCGATTCTGGTAATGGAGGCAATCCGTCGGGGCATCGGCGACGGCGACTTCCAGCTGCTGGCCACCCTGGGAATCCTCTACGTGCTAATCACCGCCGTCGCGAACGTGGCCATGGGGTGGGAAATTTGGCTGCTCTCCGTGGTGGGCCAAGGGGTTCTTTACGATCTGCGCACCGAATTGTTTCGCAAATTGCAGCGCCTTTCGCTCAACTACTACGACCGCACCAACAGCGGATCGATCATCTCGCGCTTCACCAGCGACGTGAACGCGCTGAATGACATCCTGACCGAGGGCCTGGTGAGCACCATCACCGATTTCATCCTGATCCTCGGGATTTTCGTGGCGATGTTCATGCAGAGCTGGCAGTTGGGGGTGGTCACTATCCTGATTGTGCCCATCATGCTGCCGGCGGCGGCGGTGTTCCGGACCTATGCCGCTCGCTCGTATCGACTGGTGCGGGCGTTGATGTCGGAGACGAACGCGAACCTCGCCGAGAGCATCATCGGCATGAAGACGACCCAGGCATTCACCCGTGAGGAAGAGAACGCGCGCCTGTTTGGCACGGTCACGGAGAGAACGCTCCAGGCACACAAACGGGCCCGCCTCATCGGCGTGAGCATCATCCCAGCGGTGGACCTGCTGCTGGCGCTGGCCGTGGCCCTGGTGCTTATCGTGGGCGGGCGCTTGGTGGAGGTTGACGGTGACAACCGGCTGGAGGTGGTCGCCGTCGTGACGCTGTTCCTGCTGTACCTGCAGCGACTGTTCCAACCGCTGCAGGAGCTGGGGGCGCGATTCGACTTGCTACAGGCCGCCATGGCCGCCGCCGAGCGGATATTCGGCCTCCTGGACACGCAGGTGACGGTAACCGACCGGCCGGACGCCGCGCTGCTGGCGCCGATCGAGGGTCGGGTCCGATTCGACCAGGTCAAATTCGAATATCTTCCCGACCAGCCCGTGCTACACGGTATCTCGTTCGACCTGGACCAGGGTAAGACCCTCGCACTGGTGGGGGCGACCGGGGCCGGTAAGACGACGATCATCAGCCTGATGTACCGCTTCTACGACGTGACCGGCGGAGCCATAACTATCGACGGAACCGACGTTCGCACCGTGACCCAACAGTCGTTGCGCTCGCAGATGGGGCTGGTGCTGCAAGACCCGTTCCTGTTCAAGGGGACGATTCGCGACAACATCGCCTACGCCCGACCGGACGCGACCCAGGCGGAGGTCGAGGAGGCCGCGAAAGTTGTGCACCTGCACGACACCGTGATGCAGATGGACTTCGGCTACGACACCGCAGTGGCCGAGCGGGGCATCCGGCTGTCAATGGGTCAGCGGCAGCTCGTGTCGTTCGCCCGGGCCCTGCTGGCGGACCCAAAGATTCTGGTTCTCGACGAGGCGACCAGCAGCGTGGACACGCAGACCGAGGCGCTGGTACAGGGCGCGCTGGCCCGGCTGATGGAGAACCGCACCTCGATCGTAATCGCGCACCGCCTGTCCACGGTGCGGAACGCGGACGAGATTCTGGTGCTGGAACTGGGGCGGATCATCGAGCGGGGAACGCACGAGACCCTGGTGAACGCCGGCGGGCACTACCAGCGGCTAAACGAGCTGGGGCTTTCACTATCGGACGAGGATCTGGGCGAGCGCCTTTCGGCCGGGAGTTCGAGCAGCTGACGGGGACGCATTACCGGGGAGTTGGAGCGGCCGGGAGCCTCGCCGGATGGTGCCCGAAACACAAAAAGGGACGCTCCACCGACGCCGGTCGCCACCAATTTGTCCCCGGGTTTACCAGGTGGGTGCCCGCGGCCGACACGAACGGCTTTCGCCGATCCCGCCACCAGCCAAGCTCCCCTATTTGAAGTGTTGGAACAAAATATTCAGGCGATTATCGAACGCGGTCGAGCGTCCTCAGCCAATTATCGCCCATGCGGCAGCGGCTGTGAAGTAACTCCCGCAACGCCAGGACGGTCATTCCAATCCAGAATCCTGCCTGACAACTGGTCCGGCAACCAGCTCAAGTCCGAGTTCGGCGAGCTGCTCGGCCGTCACGGTGGAGGGGGCATCCTGGGCGAGATCACGGCCTTCCTGGGATTTGGGGAACGCCACCACTTCGCGGATGTTCTCGGTGTCACGAAGAAGCATTATCAGGCGGTCGATGCCCGTGGCAATGCCGCCGTGAGGGGGGACGCCAAAGTCGAACGCGCGCAGCATGCCGCCAAAATTAGCCGCAATTGAGTCTTCGTCGTAGCCGAGGAGACCGAAGACCTTGCGCTGAAGTTCGGCATCGTCGATCCGGATGCTGCCACCGCCCAGCTCGTGGCCGTTGCAGACCAGGTCGTATTGCCGGGACACGGCGGAGACCGGGTCCGTGTCCAGCAGATGCTCATCGCCGGGACGCACGCCGCAGAACGGGTTATGCGAGAACGTGAGGCGATCCTCACTCTCTACTTCCTCCAGCAGCGGAAAGTCGAGCACCCACGCAAAGGCCATCAAATCAGGATCGCACAGTCCCAGGCGATCCCCCATGTACTCGCGCAGGTTCCCGAGCGTCTGGTGGGCGACGGCGGCGGTGTCGGCTACCATGACCGCCAGATCGCCTTCCTCCAGGCCAAGAGCTTCAACCATCCGGGCGAAGCGTTCTTCGTCGAATACGTTGAGCAGCGGGCTGCGGAAGCCGTCGGGGTTGCGGGCAACGGAGATGAGACCCTTTGCGCCGAACCGGCGGGCGTACTCGACAAGCCCGTCCACTTGCTTCCGCGAATAATCAGCGCAACCAGGCAGGACGATGGCCTTCACCACCCCACCTGCGGCGACCGTGGCGTCGAAGGCACGGAAGCCGCCTCCATCAACGGCGGTGGTGACATCGATTAGGTGCATCTCGAAGCGCATATCCGGGCCGTCGGTGCCGTAGCGGTCCAGGCACTCGGCATAGGTGAGGCGGGGGAAGGGCTTGGCCAGCAACCGTTTTGGGGACAGCTCTTCGACAATGCGGATGTGCAGGCGCTCGACGAGATCCAGGATGTCGTCCTCGTCGATGAAGCTCATCTCCACGTCGAGCTGGGTGAACTCGGCGCTGCGGGACGCACGAAGATCTTCATCACGGAAGCAGCGGGCGATCTGAAAGTACTTGTCCAGCCCGGCGATCATCAGTATCTGCTTCATTTGCTGGGGCGATTGCGGAAGCGCGTAGAACATGCCCGGTTGCAACCGGCTGGGGACCAAGAAATCGCGCGCACCCTCGGGCGTGCTCTTGATCAGGACCGGAGTTTCGATGTCGAGGAATCCCTCGTCGTCGAAGAAGTTGCGCATGAGCTTGACGACCCGGTGACGCAGGATCAGGTTGTCGCGCTGGCCGGTGCGGCGCAGGTCCAGGTAGCGGTATTGGAGGCGAAGAGTCTCGTCGACCGGGGACTCTTCGTTGATATAGAAGGGCGGAGTCTCCGACTCGGAGAGCACCTCGATTTCATCAGCGAGAACTTCGATGGCGCCGGTGGCGAGCTCTACGTTGGCGGTGCCCTCGGGGCGGATGCCTACCTCGCCGCGCACGGCGATCACAAACTCAGCCCGCAATCCCCCGGCGATGAGGTGGGCGTCCGGCGAGCGGTCGGGGTTGAATACGAACTGGGTCAGGCCATAGCGGTCGCGCAGGTCGACGAATATTAGTCCGCCGTGGTCGCGACGGCGATGTACCCAACCGTTGAGGACGACGTGGCTTCCGGCATCCTCGGGTCGCAACTGGTCACAGGTGACCGTGCGTTTCATTCGCATGTAAGCCGCCTCAAGTGCATCTACAAAAAAGGCCCGGAATCTCCCGGACGGTCGCAGCCGAGCGGCCCATCCTAGCCGTCATCGAGTTCGTCCGCGAGCGCGGCCAGGCAGAACTCGCGAAACGCACGAAAGCGACTGCCGGGCCGCATCTCGGGCTCGCACGCTTCCATCGCGGTCAGGGCTTCGTCGCCGGCGGTGAGCAAAAGACGGACTTTGAACAGGGCGTAGGCGTATTCCGGGTGTTTATCGCGGAGATAGGCGAAGATCGAGCCGGACGTGCGCTCGAAACGGGCCGCGACCCCGGGATCGCGCACCAGGCGTTCGACCTCGCGCAGAGGGCGGGTCCAGCCTCGGCCGAGGCGATAATCAACCCGGTCCAGCAGCAGGCCGTATTCCCCGAGAATCGGGCGTATCCGTGAAGCCAATTCGTCGAAGGTCAGCGTCTTCACGTCGGTTTGCGGCCGGCCGATCTCCTCCGCCAGACCTTCCCAGTCCACCGCCACCCCCGGGTATAGCGCCTCGAATTCCAGCTTCAGCTGGCTGGTGACCAGCGGATTGGGTCCCATGTAGGCCAAGAAACGCATGCCCACTTCATCGCCATCATCTGGCTCTTCCACCACCCACGCGACTCGGATGGTGCGCACAGAGCCATTTGGCAGCCTGCGTTCTTCCGTGCGCCAGCGCAGGTGTACCGACACAGCTCAATACCTCCTGCCCGACTTTAGCGCCTCTCCAGCAGGCGTCCGCCGCGGGACCCGTAAATCTGTCAGGCCTGCTTGTCGCCCGTGGCGCCCGGTCCGGGGACGAGAATCACCGCGAACGAGAAGTTCCCCTCCTGCACGATCGGCCGCTCCACTACCGCCAGATCGGCCAGGCGCTCGACCACGGTGTTGAGGAGCTGCGCCGCCAGTTCCGGGTAAATTCGCTCGCGTCCTCGCATCCGCACCGTCGCCTTGACCTTGGCTCCCGACCTCAGAAACTTGGCCATGCGGTTCACTTTGGTTTTGATGTCATGCTCTTCCGTGCGCGGACGGAAGCGCACTTCCTTCACGTCGCCGGCGCGCTGGTGCTTGCGGCCTTCACGCTCTTTCCGATTCTGCTCGTACTTGAACTTCCCGTAGTCCATGAGCTTGGCAACTGGCGGTCTCTGGTTTGGCGACACCTCCACCAAATCATATCCGCGCTGGCGGGCCAGACGCATCGCCTCCTCTGTGTCTATCACCCCCAGCGACGTGTTCGTTTCGTCAACCAGCAGAACCTGCCTGATGTGAATACGCTCGTTAATGCGGAGTTCCCGAGAATCCCTGCTTATTGCTCCACTCCCCGATAATCGCGACATCTTTTGTGCCCCTTTTAGGGCGCAGACCAGAGCGCATCGCTCGCGGTATTCGCCAGCACATACCCCTAAAACCCGGCTTGCAATGCCCTTCTGCGTCCCACGATATCAGAAAATGTCAATGTTGCTTCCTCCACCTGTGAGTTGGTCCGGGTATACTCGCGACAACGGTGCCGGGGAGGCGCAGCTCGATAACGGGCGATGGCCGCCGTCCGTCAACTATTTCAGTACCGTAGGGGCCCGCATTTGGAAGTCGCCCAGGCCAGCCTAGCGGACGGCCTTCCCCGATCCAGCAGCGCACGGGTTAGCATAGAATCGCGCCCTCCCGACCGCGATGACATCGGCAGTCTATTTCTGCTCCTTGAGGGTGGAACCGAGCGTCTGTGCAGAGCCTTCGCCAACGTGGCCGTGCGGGCCTATTTCTCCCAGGAAACCGGGAGTCCGATCTCCGGACTCATGCGCAGCATGAGAGTCGGATCGAGCGCCGTGGCCAGGGAAGCCAGCCCGGAAGAAGAGCATCTGGATATCGGGGCCACCGGGCTGGTCGTTCGCGGCGACGAGCTCTACATCGCCCAACTTCTCCCCTCCCAGGTCTACATTTTCCGCGATGACGAACTTAACGCCCTCCCGGAGAAGTCCGCCGTGTCGCCTTCCGAACCGGGGGGACTGCCGTTCAATAAGGACATAGAGCTTTTTCAGGCCACGCTGGAGCTGGGCGACACCATCGCGGTCACCTCCTCGGTAATCGCCCGCGCCGTTCGCCACCGGGAAATCCGGGGGCTAATCGCCCTCTACGACGCGATCACTTGCGTCAATCAGCTGGGGGCGCTGGCCGCGCAGCGCGGCGTGGTCGAAGGCGACATTCTCCTTCTCCGGTCGGTCGCCGCCGAGGAAACTGTCGGGGCAACCGAGCCAGCCCTGGAGCAGCCCTCCCTCGAGGCAACGCGACCGGCAACGCATTCGGAATATCCCGTCCCCGCTCCGCCGGCAACCCGTCCGGGCCGTGAGCCCGATTGGTCGTCCGCCACTCTGGAAACCACCATGACCGCCCATGATCACTCTCGGAAGTCGGCCAGGCGGGCAATCCTCGACGTGGTCATCTCGATCCCGCTTCTGGTCATTTTCCTTCCTGCGATGGCCATCCGAGGATTGTTCCGGTTGCTCAGAGGCGATCCGACTCGACAAGATCCTAGGGCAGGCGGGAGATCATCACCCCCGCCCCAGACCGAGTACGAGCGGCGGCGCGCGGCGATAGCCGCTGGGCCGGTGGATCTGGAAGATTTAAACCGCCAATTACTGAATCCATCGGGAGACGCAATTCCACGTTCGTGGCCCGACGCGCCGGTGAGCCGGAACGGGGGATTGTTCGGCGGAATTTGGCGAATTGCACGCGGCAACGACGATCCGCTAATGCGCGGTCACCGGCGCGGCGGCGGCCTCGGGGCCGGGTCGCTAATCCTGCTGTTCTCCATCGTTGTAGTCATAGCGATGTTCATCGTGCTCTTCATCCGGCGGGAGGAAGCGCCTGCCGATGCTTTGCCGGCTCAAACCAGCAGCGGTGAAACCCCGGAACTGGTAGCGCCAGAGGCCTCGGCCAACGCCGATGCCGATGCCGCCGACTCCTTCGCGCGGGCAAAATCGTTCTACGACGCGGCGTTGAAGGAAGGAGACGACTCCCAGGCCAAGGAGGCCCTTCAGGACGCGTCCAACGCCGCGAACCGGGCCGGAAGCCTGGGCTACACGATCAGCGAAGTGAATCGCCTGCTGGCGCAGATCGACGATGAACGCGATTTACGCAACAAGGTAACCCGGGTCGCCACCAGCGCCACCATCACCGAGTTCGGGGAATCCGGGGCCGGACATGCGCTTGAACAGATCGAGGTCTACCAGGACCGGCAGTACGTGATCGACGCCGTAAACGGGCAGGTCATGGAATTTACCGACCCCAAGCGCGGCCAGACGGTCCTGCGTATCGGTGAGCAGATCGGCCAGGTGGGTGTGGCCGACATAATCGCCGTGATCTCCCGAGATTTGAGCCTGTTGGTGATAGACAGCGACTTCAACGTGTTCAGCATCGTGCCCGACCAGCGACCGCAGCAACTGCGCATCCTGGGCACCGATCAGTGGAGAGACCCCGTGGCCTTCGACAACTTCCAGAACAATTTCTACGTTCTGGACCGCATCGCCAACCGCATCCACAAATACATCCCCACGCCCGGCGGCTACGAAGTGGAGCCAAGCGACTTCTTCGATCCGGCTGAAGAGGTCGACATCAGCACCGCGAGGGACATGGCGATCGACGGGGACATCTACATCCTGCTCGAAGACAACAGGATCCTGAAGTACCGCGCCGGCCAGCAGATGCGATTTCAGCTCGTTGGCCTGGACCGGCCGATCCAGCTGGCCTCCCGGATATTCACCAGCCAGGAGTCGGATTCTCTTTTCATCGTGGACGAGGAAAACCGGCGCATCATCGAAGTGGACATCCGCGACGGGAACGAGGGGGTGTTCCTGCGGCAGTTCCTGTTCCGGGGAGCCGACGATTTTTTCGCCGACATCAGGGGCATCTGGGTCCGCCAGTCGGACGGCCGCCTGCTGGTGCTGGGAGCAAACTCACTGCGCCAGTTCGTCCTGCCGAAGCTCCCGGACCAGTAGAAGAGACCCGCTGAGCGGGCGCGGATGCTGAGCGGGCGACCACGCTGGCAAATACGACCTTTGCAGCAGGCGCGGAGCGGGTAGCGGGAATCGAACCCGCATTTCAACCTTGGGAAGGTCGCGTTCTGCCACTGAACCATACCCGCCAGCGAATCGACCCTACTGACGCTGCTGGCATAATGTCAATGAGTCAGCCCTCGGACGGCCGCGACTCGCTCCGCGGGAGTATTCATCCCGGGATGGGCCGGCGCCCCTCGTTCATCAAGGCAGGGATAGATGACGGACAGTAAGTCGATCGCCGAATCGGTGATCGATAACGTCGAGCGCGTCATAGTTGGCAAGCGGGAGGCCGTCGAGAAGGTGTTGATCGCCATGGTCTCCCACGGCCATGTCCTCATCGAAGATGTTCCCGGTGTCGGCAAAACCACCATGGCCAAGGCGTTCGCCCAGTCCATCGGCTGCGATTTCCGGCGTATTCAGTTCACCCCGGACCTGCTGCCCAGCGATATTGCCGGCGTCTCGATTTACAACCAGAAAACCGCCGAATTTGAATTCCGTCCCGGCCCGATCATGGCGCAAATAGTGCTGGCCGACGAGATCAACCGCGCCACTCCGAAAAGCCAGTCCGCGTTGTTGGAGGCGATGGACGAGCACCAGGTCACGATCGATGGAATCACCCACAAGATGGCCGAACCGTTCCTGGTGCTGGCCACGCAAAATCCAATCGAGTACGAGGGCACCTTTCCCCTGCCCGAATCCCAGCTTGATCGGTTCTTCATGCGAATCACCCTCGGCTACGCCGGGCGCGACCATGAACTCGAGATAATCGATTCCCAGCTCCTCGCCCACCCGATTGACAGCATCGAACAGGTCGTTGATGTCGTCGATCTCATCCAGCTGCAAGAGCAGGTCAAGAGTGTGTACGTGGACCAGCGGGTGCGCGAATACATTGTCGACGTCGTGCGCTCCACACGCGAGCACTCCGACATTTACCTGGGCGCCAGCACCCGCGCCAGCCTGGCCCTCTTCCGCGGATCACAGGCCAGCGCCAGTTTTCGCGGCCGCGACTATGTGGTCCCCGACGACGTTAAGGCTCTGGCCGGCGATGTCCTGGCCCACCGCCTGATCGTGAGTCCTGCCGCCCGAATCCGCAATCTGGACACACGGGACACTGTCGGCGAGATCCTGGACTCGATGCCAGTCCCGGGCGCCACCGCCGCATGACCGCTTCGGAGATGCCAGGCGTCTGCGTCGAGGCCATCCCCGGCTGGGGCTGGTGCGGCGTCGCCGCCGGCGCCGACGGGCTCCTAGCCGCCAGCGGCGGCGTGGGCACGGAAACCGAATGCCGCCGCAAGCTCCGGGGAGCCGTCCCGCGCGACTGGATTCCGGACGATGCCATTGCGGCCAGCGGACTGTTATTTCTCGAGGCCGCGCTCGGCGGCAAGAGTGCCGAAACCCCTGAACTCGATCTGAGAGGCACGACGTTCGAAATTGACATCTGGCGTGCTCTCGGACGCGTGCCGCGGGGAGCCACCACGACCTATGGCGATATCGCCGCCGGCCTCGGCCTCTCAGCCGGGCACGCCCGCGCAGTCGGTCGCGCCGTGGGAGCGAATCCACTCCGGGTCATCGTCCCCTGCCACCGGGTCATCGGGCAGGACGGCTCGCTCACAGGCTACGCCGGCGGGCTGGATCTGAAGCGGAAGCTGTTGAATTCCGAGGCGTCAGCGCTAATCGGGGCAAGCCCGCGGTAATTCAGCCAGAGGCCGGGCGAAGACGACCGACAGGGAACCCGGCGGGGCCGCTACTCGGCCCCGTTCCCACCGGCCCGACGCTGCGAGCGGTGCTCGTCGATATGTTCGTCCGAATAGAAGCCGGTTTCTTCACCTCGAAATACCGTTACATAAAATTCTTCCCGGCTGGTCTCCGCCGAAATCACCAGCTGCTCGTCAATTTCGCAGACCAGATCAAGCACATCGCTTTCAGCGAAATCTTCAACCATCATCAACGTTGCGTATGACGACTCGGCTCCATAATGAAGGTCCAGCCTTCCGATCGGCTTTCCATCCAGTCGCACCAGGAAGCCCTCGGAACTTGAAGTTCGATACTGTCGCAGGAAATTCACATTGGCCGTATTCAAGGTCGCTCCTCAGTCAAAATCCAGGCCGATATCGAGCGCTCTCACCGAATGGGTCAGCGACCCGATCGAAATAAAGTCGATTCCGGTTCTGGCGATCTCAGCAACATTATCCAGGGTCACGCCGCCCGAGGCCTCCAATTTCGCCCGACCCCCACAACGCGCTACCGCCTCGCGGAGTTCCGCCCGCGACATGTTATCCAGCAGCGACCACTCCACTCCCATCGCCAGGCATTCGTCCAACTGTTCCAGCGTGTCGCACTCCACCTGAATGCGGACCCCACCGGCCGGGACCGCGCTGCGGGCCCGTTCCACCGCCGCCCTCAACGATCCCGCCGCGCGGATGTGGTTGTCCTTGATGAGCACCGCGTCAAAGAGACCGAAGCGATGGTTGACGCCGCCACCCAGCCTTACGGCGTATTTGTCCAGCGCCCGCAGGCCGGGGACCGTTTTGCGCGTGTCGAGAATTCGGGCTGATGTCCCCTCGACCGCCTTCACGAACTCCGCCGTGGCGGTCGCGATACCCGACATCCTCTGGAGGAAATTGAGGGCCACACGCTCCGCGGTCAGGATGGACGCGGCCCGACCACGCACGCCAGCCATCACGTCTCCTGGACTCACCACCCCACCGTCGGAAATCTTCAATTCCACTTCCACATTGCCGCCGTCAAACCGAAGTGCTGCCGCGAAAACCTTCAGGCCGGCCACCGTTCCGTGTTCCCTCGCCACCACCCTGGCCGAGATTCTTGTCGCGTCATCGATGCAGGCAGACGTGGTCAGATCGCCGTCACCCACATCCTCGGCGAAGGCCATCGCCAGCACCCGGTCGATCATCTCCGCATCCAGTTCGTCGACACTCTGGCCCATCATGGCGCCTCCACCGTCAGCGGCGCCGGCTCATTAATCTGGCAAAAGGTCGAGCACGCCAATTCTGGATCGAGCTTCGTGAAGTCCATCCGGTAATGAGCGCCTCGACTCTCCGGCCGGCCGAGGGCGGCGTGAGCGGCGAAAAGCGCGACGAGGTTGAGGTTCGCGTCTTCCACCGCGCCTCGGTTCAAACCGGCAAGCGTGCCCATGCCCTCCCCGAGCAGGGTCGCCGCCTCCCTTAATCGCTCGTGATCCCGCAGCATGCCCACATCCTCCCACATCAGCTCGCCTATCTCCTCCCTCGTAATCCGGCCGGCTTCCAGATTTTGCGGGGGACCCAACTTCGTCGCCGGCATCGGGTCCGGCCACGCCGCCTCAGGCCCCATCGCGACCTCCACCACCCGGGACGCGAACACCACCGCTTCGAGGAGCGAGTTGCTAGCCAGTCGATTCGCGCCGTGGACCCCGCTATGGGCCACCTCTCCGCAGGCATAAAGCCCGGGTACCGACGTCCGTCCCCACACATCGGTCGCAACTCCGCCGATCAGGTAATGCGCCGCTGGCGCCACCGGCACTCTATCCCGGTCCAGATCGAGCCCATGACCTCGCAAAGAACGCGCCAGTCCGGGATAACGCTCGCTGGCGACGCCCTCATCAAGCGCGGACGCATCCAGAAACACGGAACCGGGGCCGGATTCCTCCAGCCGCCACAAAATCGATCGGGACACGACATCGCGGGGAGCCAGCTCGCCGCGGTCGTCGGCGGTCAGCAGGAACCGGCGTCCGAAGCGGTCCACTATCTTGGCTCCGGCCCCTCGTAGCGCCTCCGAGAGCAACAGCGGGGGCTCACCTGGCACGTCAAGGGCCGTGGGGTGGAACTGGACGAATTCCAGACCACTGACCAGGGCGCCAGCGCGGATAGCCGCCGCCACTCCGTCCGCCGTCGCGATCGCCGGGTTGGTTGTCCTTCTATAAAGCATCCCGGCACCACCGGTAGTCAGCACCACCCGCTCGGCCCGTATTTCCCGAAGCGTGGTCTCGCCCTCCAGCAGCGCGAGCACTCCCCGGCAGCGACCCTCCTCCATGATGAGGTCTACCACCAGCGCCTGCTCCACGAGTTCGACATCCGCCTCTCGCGCGGCCTGGGTCAACGCCGACTGAATCTCGGCGCCGGTCTCGGCCCCGGCCGCGTGCAGCACCCGGGCAACCGAGTGCGCCCCTTCCATGCCCCGCAAGAACCCGCCGTCGGCAACGTCGAATCTGACCCCGGTCTCGATCAGCCTTCTGACCGCCGCCGGACCTTCGTCCACCAGCACCCGCACCACATCTTCGTCGCAAAGCCCGGCCCCGGCGGCGATCGTGTCCCGGAAGTGCAAATCCGGGTCGTCGTCCACCCCTGAAGCCACCGCGATTCCGCCCTGGGCATAGTAGGTGTTGGTCTCCATCAGGTCGGACTTCGTGAGCACCATCACCCGCCCATGCACCACCGCCAGCAGCGCCGTTTGCAGCCCGGCGATGCCGCTGCCCACTATCACGAAATCAAGCGTTTTGGCCACTAGAGCCCTTGGTTTAACAAGGTGCTATCCCGACGCCCCGTGACCGAGCTGCGCCAGCACCGTCTCCGCCACATCCAGCGATCGGTCGATGTCCGCGCTATCCAGCCATCCCAGATGGCCGATCCGAAACACCGAATTTTTGAGATGAGCCAGCCCGCCGCCAAACACGGTGTTGTGCTCACGGCGCGCGATGTCGCGGAATGCCACCGCGTCCACCTGCGGTGGGAGTCTTACCGCCGTAACCGTATCGGATGCAACTGCTGCATTCGGGAAGAGCGCCAGTCCCATGGCCCTGACCCGCTCGCGCACACGCTCGGCGGTCTCATGGTGCCGGGCGTAGACGGATTCCATACCTTCAGACTCAAACTGGCTCAGTGCCAGCCGCATTGCGTAGAACACCGGCAAAGCGGGGGTCCAGGGATATTGCCCCCGGTTGGCGGCGTCGTTCAGCGCCCCCAGATCGAAGTAAAAGCGTGGAAGTCTGGCCGACTGCTGAAATCGCCAAGCGCGCGCACTTACCGCGATCATAGCCAGCCCTGGCGGCGCCATCCACGCTTTCTGGGAGGCGCTATAGACCACGTCTATTCGCCACTCATCGGTGCGGAGGGGAATCGCCGCGGCGGAGCTCACCGCGTCCACAACAACGAGGACATCGCGATCGCCAATGGCCACGCCAATCGCCGCCAGGTCTTCGGTGACTCCGGTGGAGGTTTCGTTGTGGGTGACAAAGAGACCGCGATGACCGCCGGCGTCCAGCCGGCCGATGATCTCCGCTGGATCGACTCCCGTCCCCCATTCCACGTCCAACACTTCAACATCAAGGCCAAAGGCGTTCGTGAGCGAGACAGCCCGGTTCGCGAACACTCCTCCACGAACCACCAGCACCCGATCTCCGGCGGAGAAGAAATTGGAGGCAGCCGCTTCCATCGCGCCGGTGCCGGAGCTGGTCAGGAGGATCACATCGCCTTCCGTGTCCAGCACCTTCATTACGCCACCCCGCACCTCCCGCAAAAGATCGGCGAATTCCTCGCCCCGGTGATTGATCATCTGACCCGCCGCCGCGATGCGGATGTCATCTGGCAGGGGGGTGGGGCCGGGAATGCGGAGATTTTCTGGGGTCATCACCGTCTAAAATCCTCACACGCTCTTCGTCGTCCAGACAAGGCGCGCCAAGGCTATTGCAACACCGTCGCGGCGACAAGATGCTCCGGCAAAAGTGGGCGTTCCCACCCGGCTGGCCGATATCGCTTAGTAAAATCCGTGTTTTCCCGGGGATGCCCACCGGTAAGCGTCCTCCCGTGTGTGCCACCAACCGCCCGGATCGTCGTCAAGGAACGATCGTTTGTCACTTAGAGCTCAGGCTCTCGCGGGCATCACCTTCGTCGTGGTATTCGCGATGTTCGCCGCATGTTCTCCCGGATCGTCGCCTGCCGGCGTAGCCACATCCCCGCCGCCGAGTAGCATCCCCGATTCAGATCAGGCCCATACCGAATTACCTGTTATCGAGCAGGCTGTCCAGCTTGAGTTCGAACCCGACTGCCCTCTCACTATTCCCGAGCTGGTACGTCGCATCTCGCCTGCCGTCGTCCACATCTCCACCAAAGAAGTCACCGTGAACGCCAGCGGCCGGCCGGTGCCCGCCGGCGGGGTAGGGACCAGATTTATCATCGACGCCATCGGCCTGGTCGTCACAAACGATCATGTGATCAGCGGGGCAGCCTCCATCCGGGTGACTCTCACCGACGGCCGTGATGCCGAGGCCGAGTTGATTGGCAGCGACCCGATCTCCGACCTGGCAGTCTTGAGGATCGGTCTCACCGATCTTACGGTCGCCCCCCTTGGCCGATCCGCCGATTTGCAGGTTGGCGAAACCGTCGTGGCCATCGGTCACGCGCTAGACCTCCCCGGCGGCCCCACCGTGACCGTCGGCGTCGTCAGCGCCCTCGACCGCACCCTGACCAACGTCGGCCCCGGCGGCGCGACCCTGAGCGATCTCATTCAGACCGACGCGTCCATCAACCCCGGCAATAGCGGAGGACCGGTCCTCGACGCCTGTGGTCGAGTCGTCGGCATCAACTCCGCCGACATCCAGGGCATCGAAAATATCGGCTTCGCCATCAGCATCGATGGCACCCGGGCAATCATTGACGAACTGATCGCCAACGGACGCATCGAACGCGGATTCCTGAGCGTCGTCAGCGCGACCGTGACCCGCGGCATAGCCCGCCGTTTCGAGCTTCCGGCCAGCGCCGGGGTATTCATCGATCGAATCTCCCCCGGGAGCGCGGCCGAGGCTGGCGGACTCCGCCCCGGAGACATGATCATCGGGCTGGCCGGCGACTCAATTGACGATCAGGGAGAACGGAGTCGGACCCTCTCACGGAAGAAAAGGGGGTCAGCGGGGGGAGGAATATAAGTCCGCGGGGACGAGGCCGGGCCATAGACGACCACGGTGGTTCTCGGCACCCGACCCGGCTAACACCAGCGCTCGCTCCCGGGAGGCACCATGGACGCAGGCCGGTTCGCAGCTTTCTACGAATCCTTGCGCATCAACGTCGAGCGGGTCATCATCGGCAAATCCGCCGAGCTTGAGAAAGTCATGGTGGCCCTGCTCTGTCGCGGCCACATCTTGCTGGAGGACGTTCCCGGCACCGGCAAGACCATGCTGGCCCGGGCCATCGCCGTGTCGCTCGGCGGAACCTTCAAGCGCATTCAGTTCACTCCCGATCTCCTGCCCAACGACGTTACCGGGGTATCGATCTTCAATCCGCAGACCACCGACTTTGAATTTCGCTCGGGCCCCGTATTCGTAAACGTCCTGCTGGCCGACGAGATCAACCGGGCCACGCCGCGGACCCAGTCGGCCATGCTGGAATGCATGGGAGAGCAGCAAATCTCGCTCGACGGCCAGACGTATCCGCTTCCGGACCCGTTCCTCGTGCTGGCTACTCAGAATCCGGTGGAATACGAAGGCACGTTCCCGCTGCCCGAGGCCCAGCTCGACCGCTTCTTCCTGCGTCTCCAACTTGGCTACCCGAGCCATGACGAGGAACGCCGCGTGCTCTACGACCAGCGCGAAGGCCACCCCATAGACGACCTCGACGCGGTCCTAGAGATTGACGGGCTCCTCGAACTGCAACGGGAACTCGGCCAGGTGCACGTGGAGGAGTCGGTGGCCGATTACGTCCTCTCGCTCGTTCGGGCCTTGCGGGACCATCCCAACGTGGCCATTGGCGCCAGCACCCGGGGAGCGCTCGCCCTCTTCAAAGCCGGTCAGGCCATCGCCACCCTCCGCGGGCGGGATTTCGTGATCCCCGACGACATCAAGGAAATGGCAACATACGTCCTGCCCCACCGGATCATGATCCAGCCCGACAGCGTGATCCGGGGCGTCACGGCGACGAGCGTGGTCAATTCGATCCTGAGCAGCAAGGACGTGCCGCTGGCCCCTGATAACGATGACGGCGACCGTCCCGGCCCTTGATGGATTAGGAAGCCTCCGCTTGGCAGCCGTCTCGGTCTTCAATTGGACGGGCGAGGCCCGTGGCTAGCCTGTTCGCGGTCGGAGGGCTGCTCCTGGTGACCGCCTTTCTTACCGGCATCGGCGTGTTCTACCTGCTCTTCTACCTTGTGCTGGGAATCCATCTGCTGGGCTGGTTTTGGATTCGCACGATTCGCCGCGGTTTATCTGTCGAGCGCAACCTTCTGGACCGGGTGTTCATCGGCGAGACGATTCCGGTCACGGTAAGGGTTCACAACCGGTCGCTGCTACCGGTTCCGTGGATCAGCCTCTGGGAATCGCTGCCCCGCGAACTCTCCAGCCAGGGCGTATTGAAACGGGTCACTTCGCTGGCGCCGCGATCCGAGACCGCCGTGGAATACGAGCTGACGGCCCGCCGTCGCGGGTACTACCCGGTGGGCCCGATCGACCTGCAATACGGGGATGTTTTCGGATTTCGCCAGGAGTATCTTTGGCACGAGGAGCCGACCATGGTCATCGTGTACCCCACGGTCGTTCCCATCTCCCGCCTAGGATTGCCCTCCACAACCCCGCTGGGCACCGAAAAATCGTCGCGCATCCTCTACCAGGACCCTTCCCGGGTGATTGGCGCCCGCGAGTATCAGCCCTCCGACAGCCCCCGCATGATCAACTGGAAGGTCTCGGCCGCGCGGGGAGAGCTGTTCGTCAGGCAGGTCGAACCGGCGGTGAGCCACGAGGTGTTGATCCTGCTGGATCTTAGTCCGGCCGGCTACTCGCAGCGATGGATCAATTATTCCAGCGAACTGTCGGTCACCGTCGCGGCCTCATTCGCCGCCCATCTGATCGAAAAACGCCAGTCCGTTGGCCTCGCCGTCAACGGTATCGACCAGGTCGCCACGGGCGGGCAGATGCTTTCCCCGGCGCTGGTGGACCTATTTCGGGCGGAGCGCTCGCCCTTCGTGGCCGTGGGAAGGGGCAGGCGCCACCTGATGCTGATCCTGGAACTGCTGGCGCGGGTGGGCCTGTTGACCGGAGCCGACATGCAACGTCTGCTGCACCACGAGGCCGCCCGGTTGCCCTGGGGATCAACCCTGGTGGTAGTTACAGGTAAATCCGATCCCACCCTGTTGGCCACCCTGCAGGGCCGCCGGCGAGCCGGACACAACGTGCTGGCCGTTTTCACCGATACCGACGAGTCCCGAAACTCGGTCGCCGCCGCCCGCGCCGCCGGAATCGCCGCCCGCTCGATCACCGATAGAGAGCAAATAGATGTCGCGCCCGGTATCGCCACAGTCTCGTAGCCGACTTACCCTCTTTCTGATCGTTACCTTCGGCTATGCCCTGGTCGCACTCGGCGTGGTATTTCTGAGTCACCAGTTCGGCCTTCCCGCCATGCGCTCAGCAGCCAGTTTCGCGGCCCTCGTTTCCAGCTTCGCAATCCGCACCTACCTGGGTTGCGTGCGGCCAAAGCGCCCATCTGACCAGATTTCCTGGCGAGACTGGTTCGTTTTCGCCCTCCCGGCCATCCTGATCGTGCGACTCACCGGTATCGTCGACGAAGGCACCGCCGAGGAGTACGAAAACTGGTATTCCTCCCTGCACGTGATCATTCTGGACATGCCGACCTTCATCCTTCTCCTCCTCATGATCGGCACCTGGATGACCGGCGCTCTGGTCGCCGAGCAGGTTGACGCCCTTCATCCCCGCTCAATCGACGCCCGCGCTTCAGATCGATCAGATCTCGATGGGGATGCCTCAACCGGATTGGAACGCCAGAACCGGGCCGTGGCCATGATGTGGCTGGACCGCGTCGGAGCCGGCGGTGCGGGCATTCTTATCGTCTTTTCCGGCATCCTTGTTGCCGCTCCGCCATACGTCGGGGTACCGGCCGCTATCCCGGCCGGTATCGTGCTTGTCGCCCTGTTGTTCTATTTTGTAACAATTTTGTTACTGCATAGTTACGCCAGCTTCGTTCGTCGCCAAACCAACTGGGATTTGGACCACGCTCCGCAATCACCCGGTATCGCCTCCAACTGGCTGCGTTCCACGACGTTGATCCTTGGAGTGGGCCTCCTTCTCGTCGCCTTTCTCCCCAGATTCCCCGCGCCCGACCTGAGCGACGGAGTCAGGCCATTTGTCATCATTGGCCAGGTCGTGCTCGGAATCCTTATATTGCCTTTTGTCGCTTTTGCGTACTTATTGAAACTTTTCTTCTCATTATTCCGAGGGGACGGAGAGGGCAGCGAAACTCCGATCGCGCCCAGACCGACCGTGCCTCTTACGTCGGGAAGCGAAAGCGACTGGTTGCCGTTCTTCCAATCGGCCGCCCTCTGGTTCGTGCTGGCGCTCATGATGTATTTGATCATTCGTCGCCTCCGCAACCGGCGGGCGCCGGTGCCGGTGCTGGAGCCGGTCCTCGTGGCGCTGGCCGCGATTTTCCTCCTACCGGGACTGCTGCTCGCCGCGATCCGCGGCTTCCTCAGTCTGGCCGGAGAGGCCGTGGTGGAGGCCGCCGGTGCCACCCGCGCCGGGTTATCCCGCCTGCGCCGACCGCTCGTCTCCCGTGGAAAAGCCGTCGAGCCCGAGCCGCTTACCAATCGAGACCGGGTCTGGCGTAGCTATCGGGCCGTTCTCCAGGCCGCCGCCGCCGCCGGCCACGAGCGCCTTCCCGATCAGACCGCCGACGAATTCCGCTATGCTCTCGAACCGCATCTCGGGGAGACCCGCCTCAGTCTCCGTGCCATCACCGGCATTTTCGTCCGGGCCCGCTACTCAAACGCCGCGGTCGGCCATGACGGCGTCCAGCGCGCCCGCGACAGCGGCGACCGGGTCGTGCGATCTCTGCAACAATCGGACCATGCAGGATCTGTTTGACCACGCCGCCGCGGATCGCCGAGCAGCGCAGGCGCCGCTCGCCGCCCGGATGCGCCCGCTCTCGCTGGACCGGTTTCTCGGCCAGGAGCACATCGTCGGCGAGAACGCCCCGCTCGGTGCCGCGCTGCGCCATGATCGCCTCTGGTCGGTGATCCTCTGGGGGCCACCCGGCACCGGCAAGACCACCCTCGCCACCATCGCCGCCACCATGACGGCAAGCCGTTTCATCGCCATCAGCGCCGTGACCGCTGGCGTGAAGGACATCCGCCAGGCCGTCGCCGCCGCCCGTGAGGAGCAGCGCCTCTACCAGCGCCGCACCCTGCTCTTTATAGACGAGGTGCATCGCTTCAACAAGGCCCAGCAAGATGCGCTGTTACCGCACGTCGAGGACGGCACCGTAATTCTCTGGGGAGCGACCACGGAGAACCCGTACTTCGACGTGATCGCTCCGCTCTTGAGTCGAGTGCGAGTCCTGCAACTAGAGCCTTTGGGCATCGACGAACTGCGGCTGATCCTGGGGAACGCTCTGACCGACGCGGAAGCAGGTCTGGGATTCCTCAACCTCGCGCTGGCGGAAGACGCCTTCGACTTCATCGTCGAGCGCTGCAACGGTGACTCCCGCGTAGCGTTGAACTGGCTGGAGGCGGTGGCGGAACTGGCGCAGATCGAGGGATTCAGCGAGATCTCCGTCGAGTCGATCGAGCGGGCGATGCTCCAACGACAGATCCAGTACGACCGCGACGCCGATCACCACTACGACACGATTTCGGCCTTCATCAAGAGCATCCGCGGTTCCGATCCGGACGGGGCTATCTTCTGGCTGGCCAAGATGGTGGAGGCCGGCGAGGCCCCCGAATTCATCGCCCGCCGGCTGCTCATCTCGGCTTCCGAAGATGTGGGCAACGCCGACCCGCAGGCGCTGCCGCTGGCGCTGGCAGCCTATCAGGCGGTGGAGCGCTTGGGGCTGCCGGAGGCGACCTTCCCGCTAGCGCAGGCCACCCTGTACCTGGCCAGCGCTCCCAAGAGCAATTCCGCCGGAACCGCCCTGTCCGTCGCCCGCCAGGCGATTAAGGGCGGTGCTGATGTCACCGTTCCCCTGCATCTGCGCAACGAAGCCTTCTCTGCCGCAGCGGAGCTGGGCCACGGCCGGGGCTACAAATACGCCCACGACTTCCCCGGCCATTTCGTGGAGCAGGAACACTTGCCGGAATCGGAGCGGCAGCGCCGCTTCTATCGGCCGTCTGGTACCGGGGCCGAGGTCGACGGCGCCCGTCGGCTGCGGGAGTGGTGGGGTGAGCGTTACCGCGATCCGCCCGACGACCGGGAAACGGGCGACCCGCCCCCCTGATCAAGGCCCAGACAACCGCGGCCCATCGGGCTCTTCAGCGCGGCGGTCTGGCCCTCGTCTGCGCCACCGGAGTTTTGCCAAAATACCGCTTCAGAGTCGGCTTGAAGGCAGCCTGCTGGATGTGATTCATGAAGAGATCGACCTTGATGGGCCGGTCGCCCTTGCCTTCGAACCGAATCCTCCCCGGCCCCAGTCCGTACCGCGCGAATTCGTCCCACTGATAGAGCCGCCCGTTTTCAAGCGCGAAGCCCTCGGTGGTAAAGACATACCTTGTCGGCATCACCACCACCACCACGATGCCCACGAGAATGAACATCTCGCCGAGGCCATCTTCGGTGAGGCGAAGATTGGCGAGCGTCTCGGAGCCGATAATACGTCCGACCAGGAACAGATTGCTGATGCCCAGCGCGATCATCACGTACCTGCTGTGAACCAGCAGCTTTTGCATATAAGTAAGCCGCGTATCGTGTACCTGTTGGCCTGGAGGGCGGCGATTAAACGGTGCCCATACACGATTGAACATCATCGCCACCGCAAACAGTGCCACGACCAGCAAGATGAGCGAAGGAATTCTCTCGCTCGGCATACTTGACCTTTCGTGATCTGCACGGCGTTCCGCAGCCACCCACGCGACGCGGTACAGTAGAATCCGAATAGAGAATAACCTGAGCAGCCCTCTGATCGCAGTCGCCAGGAGCGCCGTATGTCCGGACACTCCAAATGGTCCACGATCAAGCGGGCCAAGGCCTCCACCGACGCCAAGCGAGGCCAGTTGTTTTCCAAGCTGGGCGGCGAAATCGCCGTCGCCGCGCGGATGGGCGGGCCTGACCTCGAATCCAATTACCGGCTCAAGATGAGCGTGCAGCGCGCACGCGCCGCCAACATGCCCGCCTCCAACATCGACCGTGCCATCCAGCGCGGCGCCGGCGGCACGAACGAGAACGATCTATTCGAACTCACCTACGAAGGCTACGGCCCCGGCGGAGTGGCGATTTTCATTGATGTCATCACCGACAACCGCAACCGTTCCGTAGCCCAGGTCCGCAACGTGCTGGACACCTCCGGCGGCCACCTCGCCGACAGCGGCAGCGTCGCCTGGCTGTTCGAGCCTCGTGGGGAGATCAGCCTCCCGCTGGGCGACCTCGATTTCGACGACATCTTCATGGCCGCTGTCGACGCCGGCGCCGAGGACGTCGAAGAGGAAGAAGGCACCGTGTTCGTGTGGACCCGCCCGGACCGGCTCGACGCGGTGAGACAGGAGCTCGCTGGCGCGGGTATCGAGGTTGAGAAAGCGGAACTGGGTCGGCTCGCCACCTCCCCCCTCGATCTCGAAGAACGCCAGGCGGTGCAGGTGTTGCGGCTGGTCGAGAAGCTGGAAGACCTCGACGACGTGCGCAAGGTGGACACCAATCTCAATCTTGGCGAAGAAATCGTTGAAGCCTACGCCACCGCCTAGATGCTGAGACCGGCGCCCTACCGCCGCGATCGCCGTCGATTCCCGCCAGACGGCGGCTTTTTCACCACCGACCCCACGACCCATCACCCGGAACGACGACGCCCATGATCGCCCGCATCCAAGGTGAGGTAGTGGCCGCGGGAACCGACTGGCTCGAAATTCGCCCCGAAGGCGTAGGACTCGTCTTGCGCGCCAGCGTGGTCGAGAGCACCGCCGGCCGCTACGCCGCCGGCGGCCAAGCCATCACCCTGCACACCCACCTGCACGCGTCCGACGACGGGCCCGGCCTCTTCGGATTCAAATCGTCTCACGAGCTTGAGGTCTTCCGGGCACTGATCCGGGTCTCGGGCGTGGGTCCGCGGCTGGGCATCCGCGTTCTCTCGGCTCTAAGCCCCGACCGCCTGATCGCGGCCATTAACGACGAGAGTGTCAAAATCCTGCAATCGGTCTCTGGAGTGGGCGCGCGCACCGCCGGTCGCCTCGTATTGGAGCTAAAAGGAAAACTCGTGGAATCCGGAGTTGCCGCGAGTCAGCCGGCCGGATCGGAGGAGGCACTGGAGGCGCTCCTGGTGCTCGGCTACTCAAGGACCGAAGCGCTTGAGGGGATTTCTCAGGCCGTCGAACCCGACATGTCGGTGGAGAACCAGATATCGGCAGCCCTTAGAGCGCTGGCCAGTCGCTGATGATTCACCGTTCGCGACATGACTGACCGCATCACCACCCCCGAGGCATCCGGGCGCGAGCTGCAACAGGACGCCGCCCTGCGGCCGCGGACTTTTGATGACGGCGATTTCATCGGTCAGGCGCAGACCAAGGAGGGCCTGCGCATCCTCATCCAGGCCGCCCGGCAGCGCGGAGAGGCCGTGGACCATGTCCTGATCTCCGGGCCGCCCGGGCTGGGCAAGACCACCCTCGCCTACATCATCGCCCGGGAGATGAACGCCAAAATTCGCGTTACCAGCGGACCTGCGATCGAGCGTCCCGGCGACCTGGCCGCTACCCTGAACAGCCTCGCCCGTGGTGACGTTCTGTTCATCGATGAAATCCATCGTCTCGGCAAGCCGGTCGAGGAAATTTTGTACCCCGCCATGGAGGACGGTCAGCTTGATCTGGTCGTGGGGCAGGGCTCAGGCGGTGTGCGTACCTACCGCATCGGCCTCCCTCCGTTCACCCTCGTCGGTGCCACCACCCGCCTGGGGCTTCTCTCCGCTCCCCTGCGAGACCGCTTCGGCGTTATCTATCGCCTCGATTTTTACAATGAGGAAGAGTGCACCCGCATCGTGCGCCGCTCTGCCGGCCTTCTGGATGTCGAGATGGATGAAGAGGGTTGCCTGGATATCGCCCGTCGCGCCCGCGGCACCGCCCGCGTGTGCAATCGGCTCCTGCGCCGGGTCCGCGACTATGCCCAGGTCGAAGGCGACGGCGTCATCACCGGCGCCATAGCCCACACCGCCCTGGCCACCCTGGCCGTCGACGCCCGGGGACTGGACGATATGGATCGCCGGATACTTGACACCATCGTTTCCAAGTTCGACGGCGGCCCTGTCGGGCTCTCTACCCTCGGGGCCTCATTATCCGAGGATCCCACCACCCTTGAGGACTATCACGAGCCCTACCTGCTGCAGCTCGGGTTCATCGCCCGCACCCCTAGGGGGCGCGTCGCCACCCGGCTTGCCTACGAGCACCTGGGCCTTGAGCCCCCGGCCGCGGACCGTGGCCAGCCCGCGCTCTTTTAGGTCGTGTCTGTGACCGACGCCGGGCAGAATAACCTCGCCGGGGTCCACATCTACGCCTCCGGCCGCGTGCAGGGCGTCGGCTTTCGTTACTTCGTTACCCACCGCGCCGCCGAACTTGGAATCAGCGGATTCGTGCGCAACACTCCCGATGGGCGGGTCGAAGTTCGCGCCGAAGGGACCAAATCCGCCTTGGAAGCGCTGGAGCAGGCGGTACAATCGGGACCGCACCTGGGTTCCGTAACGGAGTTGGATGTCCGGTGGATGGACGCCACCGGCAATTATGTTGAGTTTCGCGCCACCGCATGATGGATAGTCCTTCCAGCACCAGCGAGGCGGCTGAAGTCTTCATCCGGGCTCCCGGCTCGGGTGGGCGGGCCCAATTCCTGGCCTGGGTCGTCCTCCTCTTCTCCTTCGCCGTCTTCGTGCTGGCGGTGATCTTCCTTCCCGGTCGTATCGTCGCCGCCGTCGGCAGGCTCACCGTCGACACCCCCCTGCAGGCCGAGCCCATCGAAGGCACCGTCCTGCTCAAAGGCCCGTTCGACACTGCGTGGAAGCAACTTCGCGAACCGGCCGAGGCCGGGCCGGGTACCCGCTTTAGCACCGATAGCCGCTCGCGGGCCTTCCTGGAGCTCTTCAACGGGACCACCGTCCAGCTTTACAACAACACCGAACTGGTTCACAACGAGAGCCAGCGCGGCCGCTTCGACGAGGCCAATCAGAAGGTCGTCCTCACCCTCAACCGCGGCCGTCTGGCCGTGGGAGTGGCGCATTCCACCAGCGAGCAATCTCGTCATCTGGAAATCGCCACCCCCACCGGTCGCATGCTCCTGCATGAGGGCAGCTACGTCATCGAGACCTTTCCTGACGATCGCGTCGAGATCCTCGTCCGCCGAGGCAAGGCCACGTTCTTTTCTGGCGACGATATAGCCGAAGTCGGTGCGGGCGGTCGCGGCGGCTACGGACCCGGCATGACTCCCCGTGGAGACCTGCCCACCTTGAGTCCGCTCGTCCTCGATTCGCGCCTCGCCCGCCCCCTCAATTCCAGCCCCTGGCGGGCCTTTATCGAAACTGAGTCCGGGCCCAGCGGCCGCGTCATCGAAATCGCGGTCAACGCGACGCCCGGAGACGTGCCCGGACTCAACCGCGACTTCGGCTACCGCTTCCGCCGAATGTCCAGCACCGAGGAGATCAACCGCCACGGTGAAGCCGGGGTCACCCAGATCATCAATCGAGACATCCGCGATCTCGCCGAACTCCACATCCGCGCTCGGGTCCGTGTGGACTACCAGGGTCTCTCCGGAGGCGGCTCCCTCGGCACCGAGTACCCGATCATGCTCAAGCTTTTCTACATCGACAGCCACGGGCAGGATCAGATCTGGTATCAAGGGTTCTACGCCCAGAACGACGATGGCTTCTCCATCTCGGGGGGCACCGAAGTGCCGGCTGGCGAGTGGGTGGCCTACGACAACCCCAACCTCCTCCAGGTGCTCAACCCGACGCCGGTTTTCATCCGCCGTATCGAGGCCCTCGGCTCGGGGTGGGACTTTGACTCCACTGTGATCGAAGTCGTCCTGGAAGGACGCTAGACCTATCCCCCTCCGGGTGACAAACGGAATCGACGCCATCGAAATCCACCGCATCCGCGGCGTCCTCGACCGACACGGCGACCGCTTCCTGCACAAGGCGATCCAGCTCGTCGTCGACGGCACGACCGGTGGTCAACACTCCGAACTCGCTGCCCGTTTCGCGGCCAAAGAGGCCATTTCCAAGGCCCTCGGCACCGGCATCCGCGGAGTCTACTGGCGCGAGATGGAGATCGTTTCCGACCCCCGCGGCAAGCCCCTGGTGGTCCTCCACGACAACGCCCTGCGCCGCGCCGAGGAACTGGGAATCCAGGACCTGGGCGTCAGCCTCACCCACAGCCAGGACTTCGCCATCGCCAGCGTGGTCGGCATCATCTCCGATCCGGACTGATGCTGCGAGCCGCCGTCGGCCCCGCAGGGGTAGGCCCGTCCGGGGATAATCGGGCATGAATCTTCACCACGTCGCTGCCGTCTCCGAGATGCGTGGCCTCGAGCGCGCCGCCGCCAAGGCCGGGATCACCGAGGCCCAACTCATGGACGACGCCGGGGCGGCCATCGCCACCGAGATCATCCGCGCCACTGCTCCCCTTCCCGGTCAGAAGATCCTGATTCTGGTCGGACCCGGCAACAACGGCGGCGACGGCCTGGTGATCGCGCGACACCTTGCTCACGCCGGCGCATCTGTGGACATCGTTCTCGCCCAGTCCCGCTCCGACGACCGCAACCTCGATCTGGCCCTGGCGGCGTGGGTCCGAGTCCATGACTTCGCTGAAATCCGCCTGCCCCTCATTGCCCGGAACGCGGACATAATCGTCGACTGCCTGCTGGGCATCAGCAGCCGCCCGCCGCTTCGGGGAGTTCTGTTGGAGATGCTTCAGCAAACCGCCAGAGTCCGGGCTTTCCGTGTGGCGTGTGACGTGCCCACCGGCATCGACGCCGATACCGGGGTGGCTGACACCGAGGCTTTTTCAGCCGATCTGACCGTCGCCGCCGGGCCGGCCAAGCTCGGCTGCCTGACCTACCCGGCCCGCGCCGTGAGTGGCTGCATCGTCGCCACCGATATCGGCATCCCGGCCAGCGCACTTGACGCCCTCCCCGGCCGTATGATCACCTCCGCAGCAACTTCTTCGACCCTCCCCACGCGATCGCTGGATGCTCACAAAGGAACCTACGGCCGGGTGCTGGTGATTGCAGGCAGCGCCCGCTTCCGCGGGGCTGCCATGCTGCCCTGCGCCGGCGCGCTGCGATCCGGCGCCGGCCACGTGACTCTGGCCGCCATCGAATCGGTCGTGGCCGCCACGGCGGCGCTTACGCCCAGCGTCACTTTTGAGCCCTTACCAGAAAAACAGGGCGTCATCTCCGCGGATGCGGCCCCAAATCTGGCCGAATTCGCAAACGCGGCCGCCGCCACCGTTCTGGGGCCCGGCCTCGACCGGACCGATGGCACGAACGGACTCGTTCGCGAAATTCTCGCCGGAGCCACCGCCGGCAGCCACCTCGTCATCGACGCCGATGCCCTCAACGCGCTCGCGCCGCTAGACGGCTCGATCTCCAACTCGGGAGCGGAATGCATTCTCACGCCCCATCCGGGCGAACTGGGACGCCTGCTCGACAGCGACACCGCGACCGTCAACGCCGACCGCCTCGCCTCAGCCCGCGAAGGGGCGAGTCGCAGCGGCAGTATCCTCCTCCTTAAGGGAGGCGGCACCGTAATCGGGACTCCCGGCGGCGAATACGCCATCGCCCCCCAAATCGCCCCGGCGCTGGCCACCGCCGGGTCGGGAGACGTTCTCGCTGGGATCATCGGCTCGCTTCTGGCTCAGGGTGTGGATTCGTTTCCGGCCGCCTCAGCCGGGGTTTTGATTCACAACCGGGCGGGCATGGCGGCGGCCAAAGAAATCGGCGCCGCCGGCGCCATCGCCGAGGATTTGCCCAGGTTTATCCCCGCCATCCTCGACGACCTGACCACCTAAACCCGGTCACTCTCCGCCGCGTGTTTCCCAGCCTTCGTCAACCAAGCGTTCGATCGTGTCGTTGGCGAAGCCGCGCCGCTTCAGGTAGACGCCCAGCTTCTGTCGGAAGCTGGCCCAGTCTTCACCGGCTAGCACGATGGCTCGAGCCTCCGCCAGGGGCCGCGCCACCTCCAGTTCGCCTGGATAATCCTGAGCCAGCGCGGAGTCGATGTGATCGTCGCACAAGCCTTTTTCTCGAAGTTCTCGCCTAATCAAACAGACGCCCTTGGGCCGCAGACTGATGCGTGATCCGACCCACGCCCGGGCAAAATCCTCATCGTTCAACAGGCCCTGGATCGTGAAATCGGTCACCAGGCCGTCGATCGTGTCCGGCTCCAGATTCTCCCGCCGCAGTCGCAATCGAATTTCCTGCTCGCTCCGGGGTCTTTCCCGAAGAAAGCGCAGCGCCACCGCTCTGCCGTGCCGCCGGTCGCTCTCCTTTACGGCGGCGTCCAGTTCTTCTTCATCCACCATGGAGGTATTTCCAAAGCCGAAATCCGCAAAGACCTCCCGCCTCAGTTCCAGTCTCTCTCCGTTCGTGAATTCCACCCGCACCCAACCCCGCCGGACCCCTTTGAAGAAGTGACCCTCTATCTCCGGCACGCTAGAAGCGCGACTTCTGCCACAGCACCGCCCCCACCGTCGCCACGCTGACCATGTAGTAGAAGAGCGACCTGATCAGAAGGTCAATTATCTGTACGGGCAGTGTTCCAGCGGGCGCACGGCCGGTTAGCGGCTCAATCACACCGCCGAACCGCAGCACCGTGATCAAAACTGTTGCTATCAAGAGCCCTTGCAGAATCGACATCGCCCCGAATGTGATCGCGCCGCTCATACCCCGCTCTCGCTCGATTCCGCCCAGTCGCGTGGCGACCAGGAACCCCACCGCCACCCCCAGAATCATCCCCCAGGTGGAGAATGGCCGGTCGAGGCTTACGTAGACCTGCACCAGACTCAGCGCGGTAGCGATCCCGGTCACTTTCAACACCTGGCCGGCGGCGCGCGCCCGGCGCTGAATCTCTGGCGGAGGCAGTCCCAGGCACTCAAAGCAGATGTTGCCCGCGTCCCGCCTCTCCAGACAGTCGACACAGTACGACCGTTTGCAGCGAATACAGACGAGCATTGTGTCGACCGTGCAGTGAGAGCAGACGCTCATTTGCTCGCCATCATCGCCGGCCGGCGGATGCTCGTGGTCGGCCTGACCGGGCGTCAGGGCATGCCGGTGATCCTCGCTCATCGCCCGCCGACCCTCTCCTGAGCCCGACTACTCCCCTGATCCCCCACCGGAGCCCCGATCCTTCGAGCTGGCAAAGTAAGTCGGCCACTCGGCCATCTGCAACTCTGTGCCCGCTGCCAGACGGCGCAGATTGGGTCGGTGCTGCCAGATGATCAGCGCGGATGTCGGAATTATGAATACCAGCCCCCAAGGTGAGCGCCAGGCGCCGGTTACATAGAGGATTGTGCCCACCGCGACCGCCGCCAGCGTTCCCGCCAGCGATCCCAGTGACACATACCGCAACGCGATTACGATGGATATCGCGATCGTTCCCCCCACCAGCCCCGCCACCGGATAGATGATCAACACCGCTCCGAACGCCGTCGCCACTCCCCGTCCACCCCGAAATCCTGCGAACACCGACCAGCTATGGCCAACCACGGCGACAACTGCGACCGCAGCCTGCACCCAGGGAGCGTCCGGCAACACGAGCCCGGCGACTAGCGTAGCCAGCATCCCCTTCAAAAAGTCAGCCGCGAACACCATCAGACCGGCCTTCCAGCCCAGTACCCTGAAGGCGTTTGTGGCCCCCATGCTCCTGCTACCGCTCTCGAAGAGGTTGACGCCGAACGCGAATTTGCCGACCACCAGCCCGAAAGGAATGGCGCCAATCAGATATGCCGACGCGACCAAAGCCACCGCCAACAATATTTCGCCTACGGTCACCCGCCCAGCCCTTTCTGCGACTCCATAGCTCGATTACTCCCCCCGGCTCCCTCGGATTACCAGCCTAACCGGAGATCCGTGGAGGCCGAATTCCTCCCTGAAGCCGTTTTCTATGTATCGCACGAAATTATACTGAATCCGGCGCGGATCGCTGAAGAACAGCGTGAACGTGGGTGGCCGAGTCCCCGTCTGCGTCGCATACCGGAACTGGGCTGGTCGACCTCCACGACTCGGAGGTGGGCGTCGCCCGATCCACCGATTCAGAAACTGATTTAACCGGCCGGTCGTAATCGTGAATTTCATAGCGTCCGCCACCTTCAGCCCGGCCGGCACGATTCGTCCCACATTTGTTCCAGCCAGAGCCGAAATTCGCAGCACCGGCACGTGCCCCACAAAGCCAAAGCGGTATTTCATGCTTTCCTCGGCGATCCGCTCCGCGTACTCGTCCCCTTCTACCAGGTCCCACTTATTCGCCAAAATCACCAGCCCCCGGAAGTTGTCCACCACGTAACCGCCGATGTGCGCGTCCTGATCCGTGGCCCCTTCGGTCGCGTCCAGCATCAGCAGGCACACGTCCGCCCGCCGCACCGAGCTCAACGCCCGCAGCACTGCATAGCGCTCGACCCCGGGGATCACCCGTCCCCGTCGCCGAAGACCGGCGGTGTCCACCAACAGCACCTCCCGCCCGTCCACCTCTATCGTCGTATCCACCGTGTCTCGGGTTGTCCCGGCGATCTCGCTCACCAACGCCCGCTCCTCACCGGCCAACCGGTTCAGCAGCGAGGACTTCCCAACATTCGGACGTCCCACGATTGCCAGCCGTGGAGGGGTCGACGGGTCCGGAGCTGTCGACTCCATCTCCGGTAAACGGTCAGCCACCACGTCCAGCAGGTCCGCCACTCCCAACCCATGCTGGGCCGACACCGAATAGGGGTCGCCCAACCCCAGACGATAGAAGTCCGGCGCCTGCTGCCCGCGGGCCGGGGTGTCGCATTTGTTGACCAACAGCAGGGCCGGTTTTGCGCCGCGCCTCACTACCGCCGCCACCGCTTCGTCCCGGTCGGTGATACCAACCAGCACATCCACGACCACCAGTAGCAGATCGGCCTCCGACAGCGCCGCCCGGGCCTGGTCCTCGGCCGCCTCCGCCAGCTCGTCCAACCCCCGGGTATTAAGCCCGGCCGTGTCCATCAGTAAGAACTCCTTCCCACCCCAGTTCACCGTCTCATACGAGCGGTCGCGGGTCGTGCCCGGCATGTCCTCCACGATGACCTGGCGCCGGCCTACGATGCGGTTGAACAGGCTCGATTTGCCGACGTTCGGTTTGCCCACCAGCGCCACAATCGGCAGATCCACATTCATTCCCATGTCCGCCGGGCGTCAGGCCGACTGGATCCGGCCATCACTCCACCACCGGACGCGCGTCCATGGGGTTTCCAGCCTCTCCGGCAAGCACTCCCAAATAGCGCTCCGGCAGCAGGCGGGCGATTCGCGAAAGCATTTCCCACGCGGCCCATTCGGCAGCCTGCTGACGGCTCATCTCTTCGGAAGGGTCCAGCCTGAAAGGCTTCCCAAATTTCAGGCAGATGCGTTTGGCCGGACCCGTCGGTAATCGCGTGATGCTGACGTGTTCACTCCCGAACAATCCCACCGGCAACACCGACACCCCGGCCTTCAGCGCCAGATAGCCGACTCCCGGCAAGGGCTCGACCAACGCATGCGTAGGGCTGCGCGTGCCCTCGGGGAATATCATCACCGAATTCCCACGCTTCAGCAGCTGGAGCGCCCGGCGCACCGCGCCGATATCGTTGCCCCGGCGATCCACCGGGAACGCTCCCAGAAACCGCAGGCCGAAGCCGATCACGGGATAGGCGAAAAGCTCTCTTTTAACCATGAAGTTGATGTGGCCCGGGTAGGCGCGGGCGATGAATTCGGGATCGGTGAAGTTGAGATGGTTGCTGACAATCAGATAAGGGCCACGCGCGGAAACGTTTTCAAGTCCCTCCACGGTCTGCTCGTCGGTGAACATTTCCACGTAGCGACCCATCACGCCCAGGAACAGATTGTAGAAGGCGCGCCGGTAGAGCGGCCAGTCGGCCCCGCTCATCACATCGCGTCGGCTGCGGCGTCAACATCCGCTGCTGGCAGCCGTCGATAGGCGTCCACGATTTGCTCCGCGACCTCTTCCGCGGTGAGATCGTCCGTATCAATAACCAGTGCACCGTCGGGCACCCGCAGTGGGGCGGTCTCACGTCTGCTGTCGATGCGATCACGAGTTTCCATCAAGGCTAGCACCCGCTCATAGTCCGATTCGCCGTCGCCGGTCTGTTTCTCCAAGTGTTTGCGGCGCGCCCGCACCTCCACCGAGGCGTCCAGGTAAACCTTCATCTCAGCCTGCGGCCAGACCACCGTGCCCGTGTCACGCCCGGCCACCACCACCCCCCCAGTCCGCAGCGTTTCGCGCTGTTTCGGCAGCAGAACCCGACGTACGTCCGGGTGGCGAGCCACATCCGAGACGATCTTCTCCACCGCCTGCGTGTACAGGTCTCCGTTGACCTCCTCACCGTTGACCAACACCCGCTGCCCGCTCGCACTTTCGGCGTCCGCCTGGATCTCCAATCGGAGAGCCTGCGCTGCCGTCGTGGCCAGCATCTCGTCGCCGGCGTCCAGGCCCAGGCCGGACATCACCCAGGCGACCGCCCGGTAAAAAAGGCCTGTATCCACCACAACCAGCCCAAGCTTCGATGCCAGGATTCGCGAAACCGTCGTCTTGCCCGATCCCGCCGGACCGTCCATTGTCACCACCGGCAGCCGCAAGCGCATCGTCTCCAATTCGCACCGCCGGCCCGTTCGGCAAGGCACCCGCCCGCCGCCACAGTCGACTTTACTGGACGGAAATTTGGCCGCGCTCGCCCTCCAGCCCAACCAAATCCCATCACGGCCATCACCGCAAAAACATCAGCCAATTATACCGGCGGATGCGAGCTTTCCCGACCGGGGCCTCCGCCATTCTGCCGGGCGAGGATAAGGAAGGACGGACGGTTTGACGGAACGGGAGCAGGAAGGCACTGAAGGACTCAATGAGCAGGCACGCTCCGCCTGGAACCGCAACGCCGCCTTCTGGGATCAGTGGATGGGGGACGAGGGCAACGACTTCCAACGCCTGCTGGTCTGGGAGCCGACCGAACGGATGTTGGACATTCGGCATGGCGAGCGGGTCCTTGACGTGGCCTGCGGCAACGGCAATTTTTCCCGTCGGCTCGCCGCCCGGGGGGCGCGGGTGGTCGGGATCGATTTCGCCGAAGCGATGATCGAGCGGGCGCGGTCCTATCCCGAAGTTGACCGAGGCGAAATCGCCTACGCCCTTCTCGAGGTGACAAGTCCCGAAGAGCCAGCCACGCTGAGCGGAGAGCCCTTCGACGCCGCCGTGGCCAACATGGCGCTTATGGACATCTCGGACATCGCCCCGCTGCTGGATTTCCTGGCCGAAAGTCTGCGCCCTGGCGGTCGATTCGTATTCTCCGTGAGCCATCCGCTTCTTGGAACGGTCCACACCCTGCTTCGGGAACAGATCGATGTCGATGGGGAATCGCGCGAGATGCTATCGATCAAGATCACGGAATGCTTGGACCGCGCCCCGGAACCGGGGCACGCGATTGCCGGCCAGCCGGTGCCCTAAATCTACTTCGACCGTACGCTACAAGATTTGCTGGGCCAATCCTTCGAAGTCGGCCTGGTGATGGACGCGCTGGAGGAACCGGTCTTCCCGAAGGAATTGTCCCCCGAAGGCGGGAGTTACGACTTGACGGATCACTTTCGCCTGTTTCCACCGGCCCTGGTTGTCCGGGTGCGCCGACCGGACACTGGCGACTAGTCAGACGATGCCGACTTGCCGGCAGCAGTAGGCAGAAAGAGGCTGAGCCTCCTGAGTCTTCTATGCCTCGCCGGTTGCCCACGCCTTGATGAGGTGATGCGCGATGGCGATCTCGCCGGGTACGTTCAGTTCCTCATTTTCGCCGGCCAGGGCGTGGAGTACCTCCCGCCGATCGAACCAGCGAACGTCCGCCATCTCGACATCGTCGTGACGAATTTCGGTGGAGAGCGCCCCGGCGTGGCAGCCGATCATGAGGGACGAAGGAAACGGCCACGGCTGCGACGAATGGTAACGAACGTCGCCGACTTCGATCCCAGCTTCTTCCATAACCTCACGGCGGACCGCCTCCTCGATGGACTCGCCCTGGTCCACAAAGCCTGCCAGCGCCGAATACATCTTCATCTGGGAGAGTCGCCCACGAGACTGACCCAGGATGCACCGATCGCCGCTGGAGACCACCACAATCACCACCGGATCGGTGCGCGGGAAGTGCGGGGCGTCGCAGTCGAGGCATCTTCGCATTTGACCGCCGCGCTCCTGCCGCGATAGTGCACCGCAGACACCGCAATATCGATGGCGGGCATGCCAGTCGACCTGGGATCGCGCCTGCGCCAGAATGCCTGCTTCGTCCGGGGCCAGCAGCGTGGCGGCGATCCGGGCCTCTTCGAATTTCAATCCGCCGTCCAACTGCAGGCCCATGGTCGGATCGTCCAGATCGCTCACGTCAATCGCAAAGTGGGCCACGCTATCCAGCAAACCCAGAAAAATTGGGGCGGCCTTCACCGCGACTCCGTTCAGCACCTCCGCCCGCACCCAGCCCAGCGCCGGTTCGGCGCCGTCCGAGATCGGTACGTTCAGCTGCCACAGCGGCAAGAACCGGCTTTCCGGGTCTTTCGCCCGCTCCTCCAGCCAGCCGTCATCCCGGCGCTCGCGTTCGCCCCGATCCAACGGATTACCCGCGAACACATGCCCGTCCCTCAACGTCGGCCGAATCCTCTCTCTGAATGCTGCCGGTCCGCCCGATCTCGCGATCGCCGGCCAGACCTCAAAACATCCCGGCACTCCGCCGACTGGCGACCTCCCCTTCGTTCCGGGTGAGCAAAGAATAACCGGCATGGGACCGTGCTAGCATCCGCGCATGTTTAAGGGGTGGTTGCCCCGAAATGGTAAGAATGAACCCGAGCGCGGCGCAAATAGACCAATTTCGCGACGACGGATTTTTCCTCAGCGGACAGCTGCTCGACCACGAGCTGCTCGACGAGATCGCCATCGATTTCGAACGCCTTCGCGCCGAAGAGGACGCCAGCGTTCGCACCGCCGGTGAACGCCGCGGCATCAGCATGGAAGGACGCAACTTCATCCCCCATATCGACGAGAAAAGCAAAGCCGGCCGGCGGCTCTGCCTCAGCGCCGAACTCGTCGAACTCGCCATCGCCCTGATCGGACCGGACATCCGGCTTTACTGGAACCAGGCCGTGACCAAGGCTCCCCGTAGCGGAGCATCCTTTTCCTGGCACCAGGACAGCGGATATCACCTCATTGATCCCCTCGAATACCTCACCGTCTGGGTTCCCCTCGAAGATTCAACCATCGTAAATGGCGCCATTTACGTCATTCCAGGCTCCCAGAAATGGGGCCTGCAAGAGCACGTCATCGACCCGGACACCGGCGACAAAGTCGGCTATCGCGGCCCCGAGGAGGGCATCCCGGTAGAGGTAAAGAAAGGCGAAGCGGCCATCTTCTCGTCCATGTGCCTGCATCGCAGCGGACCAAATACCACCGACAAACCTCGCCGCGCCTACGTCGTCCAGTACTCACCCATCGACGCCGTCGATCCCGAAACCGGCGAACGCTGGGGCGGTCTCCTGGAGGTTGCCCGTAACGGCCGGGTGCTTAAAATCTGACCGTTCGCCGACCGGCCTCTGAACTGGCCCGTTGGCGACCAAATAGAACCGGGCGTGGCCCGGATATCCATATCCGCCGATCCCGTTCGTCTACTTAGTGAAAGGGACACCGGGTCCCGATTCCCCAAAGGAGGGAAATGGCTCTGAAATCGACCGTTGCGCGCGAGACCGCCCGATTCCTCGCCAGCCGCGGCATCAAGCGCGTCTACGGCATTCCCGGAGGCGAGGTCACCCACCTGATCGACGCCCTGGAACTCGAAGGGATCGAGTTCGTCCTCACCCACCACGAGACCTTCGCTGCCCACATGGCCGATGCCGAAGCGCAGCTCGCCGGCCGGCCCGCCGTGTGCTTGTCTACCGTCGGACCCGGGGCGACCAACATCGTCAACGGCATCGCCAATTCGTTCCTGGATCGCACCCCGGTACTGGCCTTGATAGGCGAGTTCAACGATGCCGGCCGGGCCGAGTGGACCCACATGAACGTCGACCTGCTCGAGCTCTTCCGGCCGGTCTCCAAGCTGGCCGAGCGCATGTACGCCGTGAACTGTCGGGACCTCCTGGAACGCGCCTGGGATACAGCCACCGCTCCGTTGCCCGGCCCCGTGTGTATCGCCCTCTCGTCCAGCGACGCGCAGGCGGAATTGGAAGAGACAAACTGGTCCACGAGTCAGCCGGCCGAAGAAACGCAGGCCGCGCCTGCACCACAGGGCGATGTTCTCCGCGAACGCCTATCAAAGGCCGAGTCGCCCGCCATGATCGTGGGCATCGGCGCCCGCGACCCGGACATCAGCCGGGCCACTGACGAGCTCGCAACCGCTTGGGACATCCCCATCGTCATCACGCCCAAGGCCAAGGGCTGGATCACCTCCGAGCATCCGCAGCTGGCCGGCGTCTACGCCTCCTACGGCTCGGCGGCGCTGCAAAGCCTGCTAACGGAAGCCGACCTGATCGTCGGCGTTGGCCTCGACGGAACCGATTTCATCCGTCCCTGGCGCTATGGTGAGGTGCTGAACCTCACCGATCGCGAGCGCCACGACCCTTCGTTTCCCGCGGAGACATTGATCGCAGATGTAGCGGCGACGCTCCGCGACGCCGCCGTGGACGGCGCCCCGGGCGGCAACGGCGCCGCCCGCGCGGCCGAGTGCCGCCAGTCGGCACGGGACAACATTGAGGGCCGGCCCGAACCGGACCTGCCTCCGCCTCCTCAAGGCCGAGGCGGTATTCAACCGCACGCCGCCATCGGGGCCATTCGCGGCGCCGTCGGCCGCAACACCGTCCTGGTCAGCGACGTGGGCATGCTCAAGCTAGCCCTCTGCCAGTACTGGGACGTGTTTGAACCCAACACATTCCTCGTGTCCAACGGCCTTTCCACCATGGCTTACGGACTGCCCGGAGCCATCGGCGCCTCCTACCACGTCGGCGACCAGCCGGTCGTGGCGCTGGTCGGTGACGGCGGCTTGCTGATGTGCCTCGGCGAACTGGACACCCTCGCCCGCGCCGGCCGCCGGGTAGTCGTGCTCGTCGCCGTGGATACCACCCTCGCCCTCATTCGACTAAAGGCCGAAGGAGACAACCTTGGCGCAGGCTCCAACGACTTCGGCGCGCCCGATTTCGTAGCCATCGCCACCGGAGTCGGGATGAACGCCGTACGCGCCGTCTCGGAGACCGATCTCGCCGTCAAAGTGACCGAATGCCTGGCCTTCCCCGGACCTTCGCTTATCGAATTTCCCCTGGATTACCGTGGGTATCGGCGGATGGGCGGCTGACGGGCTAGGCAATTTTATTGCCGCCACGGAAATACCACCCTTATAATCCCCCGATCCACGAGAGACACTGAGCGAAGTTTTTTCGCCGCCCCCCACAACTGAAATTTGCTCAATCTGACCGGCCAATTGCCGGGTTCCCGGGCAGGGAGGCGGTGCCCGGGTGCCGGTTTCATCCGCGCACTCTTTGGTCGGCGACGCCGCCTGCGTCGCTGGCTCTGGTCTGTCGTGACCATCATCGCCCTCTTGGCCTCGGCCATTCCCTCCGCCCCGACCGCCCGCGCCGCCGCTCTTCTATACCAGCCCGATCAGGTAATCAGCTTCAGCGGATCCGGCAACGGCCACGGCGTTGGCATGTCTCAGTACGGCGCCCGGGGCCGCGCCGAGCAGAGCCAATCCGGAATCCAGATCGTGCAGTCCTACTATCAGGACACCGCAATCAGCCCTTACGGCACCGACAGCGTGCGCGTACGGGTGCTGGTGGACGAGGATTATCTGCCCCCGGCGGTCGACGGCTCCTTCCCTTCTTCAAACAAGCTCCCCTCCAACATCTGGGGATGGGACGGCCAGTGGGCCATCGAAGGCGTCACCGGCCCCCTGGAACCGGGCACCCGGCTGACCATGCTCACCAACCCCGACCGCAGCGGCTTTCAGGTCCAGCTATTCGATCCCGCCGGCAACCACATGCTCACCTTCGCCTTCCCCGGCGCCATGAAGATCATCGCCCTCAACCACCAGACCCGCATTCAGGTCTACCACAAGTTCACCCGCTCCGTGCCCGGCTCAAACAACACCCTCTTCTACGACACCTATCGCGGCGACATCTGGATTCGCCAGAACGCCGAAGGCTTTCTGGACACGGTGAACGAGATCAATCTTGAGGACTACATCCGCGGCGTCGTACCGGCCGAGATGCCATCCCACTGGCCCTACGAGGCGCAGGTGGCCCAGGCGCTCGCGGCCCGCACCTACGCCCTCACCAGCCTCAATCCCGCCAACCCCTGGTGGGATATGGACGACACTACCTTTTACCAGGTCTACGAAGGCGCCAACCGCGAGGACGCCACCACGAACCTGGCCATCGACGCCACCCGTAACCAGGTCATCACCTACAACGGCCAGCCCATCCGGGCCTATTACTTCTCCAGCAGCAGCGGTTTCACCGAAAACGTCGAGGACGTCTTCTCCGAGACCCTCCCATATCTGCGCGGCTTTCAGGACATCGACGCCGCCGGGCGGGCTTTCGACGCCGACGCCCCCGATACCACCTGGTCCACCGCCGAGTTCCCGATGCGGGTGTTGGAAGATATGCTCAATAAGAAATCCTCAACCCACGTCGGCGCACTCCAGTCCATCGACTTCTCCGACCGCTCCCCCAGCGGCCGCCTGCGCACCGTCGTCGTGTCCGGTTCCGAGAATGTCCGTCGCCTGAGCGCCAGCTTCTTTCAGGCCGTGTTCAACAAACGCACCCCATCGGAACTCGGCCTCATCCTCAGCACCCGCTTCAACATGCAGATCCAGTTCCCCTGGGTGCAGCCCGTAGCCGCGATCGACCTCCCCGGCGGCCAATCACGATACTTTCCCGAGACCAGCCACAACGTTATCTTCGGTTTCAAGGAATTCTTCGAATCCCGCGGCGGAGTCGAAGCCTTCGGCCTACCGTTGACCGAGGAATTCACCGAAGGCGGCATCACCGTCCAGTACTTCCAGCGGGCCAAGTTTGAGTACCATCCCGAGCTCGCCGGCACCCCGTACGTAATCCAGCTCGGCCTGCTCGGCGACATCGTCACCGTTGGCTTCGACTATCCCAACGACGTCGTCTTCCCCACCGCTGCTCAACATCGCTATTTCTCCGAAACTGGGCAATCCATCCACTACTCGTTCAAGAAGTACTGGGAGTCCCAGGGCGGCCTGTACACGTTTGGCTACCCGATATCACAGGAGATATTGGAGAACGGCGCCACTGTGCAGTACTTCCAGCGCGCCCGACTCGAATACCGACCCGAGCTCGGCGGGCCCTTTGGCGTCGTACGCGGCAATCTCGGCACCGAATACCTCCAGTCCATCGGGGCAATGCCCTAAGCCACATCCGCGTCCTTTATTCGGGGGCGCAATCGCGATTTCGGGTTGGCATTATGTGCCAAAAAAATTTACGCCAGGTATCCAGCGTCGACCGGCATCGCGATCCCGGTGACATACGACGCCGCGTCGCTGCACAGCCAGGCGACCGCCTCGCCAACTTCTTCCGGCTTGCCGAAGCGGCCCAAGGCATGCCGTCCCAGCAGTGACTCTGACTTCTCTGGGTCGCCGATCATCGGCGCCGCCATGGGCGTTTCGATGACGCCCGGGCAAACGGCGTTGATCCGAATTCCGGAGGAGCCATATTGAATGGCGGCGGATTTCGTAATGCCGATCACGCCGTGCTTCGAAGCGGAGTAGGGCGGGTTGTACGGGTGCCCGCTCAATCCCGCTCCCGATGACATGTTCACTATCGACCCACCGCCGGTGGCAAGCATCTGGCGGATTTCCGCCTGCAAGCACAGCCAGACGCCAGTGAGATTGATGGCCAGCACCCGGTCCCACGCTTCCCGCGAATAGTCCACTAGCAGCCTAGACTCCCCCCCGATCCCGGCATTGTTTACGGCGCAATCCAGCCGTCCGAAATGCTCGACGGTCTGCTGGATGGCTGAGCGGACACCGTCCTCATCGGTAACGTCAACGTGGATGAAAAGTGCCTCCCCACCGGCATTCCCGATCTCGGAGACGGTCCGCTGACCGCCCTCATCATCCATATCCGCAACGACCACCCTGGCGCCCTCGCGGGCGGATATCTTCGCCGTCGCCGCGCCGATTCCCGAGCCGCCGCCAGTGATGAACGCAATCTTCTCATCAAGGATTCCGGCCACGCTCTGACCTCCGGTTGCTCACCCGACGCAAGGCAATCCTGCCACGCCCCAGAAACAAACGCACCGCCCGCAGAGCGAAAACAGTCCGGCCAACCTACAAAAGTGCCGTCCGCAAGACGAAGCAACCCGAGCCGGTTCGACAGAAAAAATGACCCTTGGGGTTAGACGTAGTCCTGGATCAGAGTGCCTGCCGGGACGCCGGAGCCGGCGCGGGCCGGGTAGCGGAACGTCTTCCCCTCGTAGTTGTGCATCACCGCGTCATCCTCATTCAGCTCGACCAAGCGATTC
>CAZBZS010000001.1:104851-123617 GCA_964496475.1 uncultured Chloroflexota bacterium
GCCGCAGCACCCGAGCACCCCACGCAAGTACAGCCGCAGGCTGTCCATCAAATTGCGCTGGCCGAGGATGGTGTCCGGTGCGCGGACCCCTTCCGGGAGCGTCCCACCACCGCCCGGAGCGTCGATGATGTAGGTCGGCACCGCGAACCCTGTAATGTGCCCCTGAAGCCCTTCCATTATGTCCAGGCCCACCTGCACGTCCGTGCGGAAATGACTCGTCCCCGTCACCAAGTCAGCCTGGTACAGATAATAGGGTTTCACGCGCATCCGCAACAGGCCCAGCATCAGCTCCTTCATGACCTCCACGTCGTCGTTGATCCCCTTCATCAGCACTGTCTGGCAGCCCAGCGGAATGCCTGCGTCCGCCAGTAGCGCGCAAGCCTTCTCGGCTTCCGGCGTCAATTCCCGAGGATGGTTGAAGTGTGTATTTATGTAAAGTGGATGGTGCTTCTTGAGCATCGCCACCAGTTCCGGCGTAATCCGCTGCGGCAGCACGCACGGCAGCTTCGTGCCGATCCGCAGGATTTCGATGTGTGGAATCGACCGCAGCTCCGTCAATATTCGATCCAGCTGATCGTCCGAAAGCAGCAGCGGATCGCCTCCCGAGAGCAGCACATCCCGCACCTCCCTGTGCTCTCGCAAGTAGTCGAACACCGCCTCCATCTCATGCCACGGCGGCACGGGATTCTTCCCTACTTTTCGCTTCCGGGTGCAGAATCGACAGTAGATGGCGCAGGTGTACGTCACCGTAAACAGCACCCGATCTGGATACCTGTGCGTGAGGTGCTTCACCGGCGAGTCCGCGCCGTCCTCCTCCAGCGCGTCATCCGTGTACAGGTCCGGGTCCGCCAGTTCCCGCGCCGAGGGAATCACCTGCTTCCAAATGGGGTCGTCTTTTTCCTCGATCAGGCCCGTGTAGTAGGCGTTGGAGAAGAATGGATACAGCTTCCGCACCTCGTCAACATCCGCCTGCTCCTCCGGGCTCAACTCCGCCACATCCGACCCGCGACGCAGGCTGTCCCGCATCAAATCTTTCCACTCCGGAGTCTCGCTCAATTCGGTTTTGCCTCCAGCCCGGTGCCGCTACCGACAACAGTAATGGTATTGAAAATCGTCACCTGCGATTCTCGGTCCCCGGCGGGGCCGCGCCAAGCCCTCTCCGCCGAAAGTACCCGCTTCAGCTTCTACCCACCCGGACCGGAGCCATGACCGCGTGCGGCATTCCATGCAGCACTTTGCTCGAGTCTGGGCAGGCCGTCGCCAGCACGCCCGCCAAGCGGGCTTCGCCATTCTGCACAAAATAGTAGGGCGAAAATCGAGCCCGCGCCCTGAATTCCTTCACCTCTTCGTCGTCAAAATCGTAGTACCTCGCCGGCATAGCCTGGCTGGCGTGATAGTGCTGCACGATGTACGGCCCGGCCTCGAATCCAGACAGCGCCGCCTGGACGGCCCCGTTCCATTCTTCAATCTTCAGGTCGTGACCGATCGTCACCCCCCGCGCCCCCCATGCCAGTTCCGAGAATCCCGATGGCTTTAAGACCAGCCGACGTTGTTTCTGTGTCATGTCCAGCAGATCGTCCCAGCGCCTGACCGTCCGATCCGCGCTCCGAAATTCCGGCGAGATTGCCGCGAACGCCGGCATTTTGGTCGGGTCCACTATCCACGTCGGTGGCAACGTCCGCCGAAGCACCGCCAGCGACTCATCTCCCAACTCCCTGACCCAGAAATCCGCCAGTTCCGGGTGATGGAAAAACGCCATTATCATCTTCTCTTCCAGCTGCGGCTTCGGCGGCGGCGTCATCACCACCCGCTTGCGCTTCATCGCGTGCAGCATCAGGTCCACGTTCGGAATATTCCTTAGATCGTGCAGCTCGAAGAATCGGTAGATAACGTCCACCTTTTCCACCTGGTTGTCCAGCCTGGCTACGATGGACCCGTCCTGCAGATCAATTTGTCGCGGATGCACCGTCACCGCTCGCACTCCGAACTGATTTAGCCTCTCGCCCACCCAATTCATCTCCGCCCGGTAGGTCTCGGATTCATCGGACACCACCACCGCCACGAACGGATCGTCCTGCCCGCTCTCCGCCACTAACGCCCTGGCCAGCTCCGGCACCAGCCCGCATTCATTTCCAAGAATTTCGTGCCCGATGTCGCGATATCGCACCGTCAGCGCGTCCAGCAGCCCGACGCCGCCCGGAACGGAGTCCAGCTCCGTCGCCACGAATTCCCCATCGTCCATCGCCATCAGGTCCGGTCGGATCACCACCGGCAGACGTGACCGCAGCCGGTTCAGCCGCCCGATCTCGATCGCCTGCTCCGATTTGCCCTGATCCAGCAGACTCGCTATCCACCCGGGCTGATTCCCGCGGACGCTGTCGAGGTATAACCGATTAGTAGCCTCGGTGAATCGGTAAAGGTGCTGACCCAACGCCTCGAACGTCCGCGCGTCCGCCGACGAGATGGTGACCGGTTCCGGCGACAGCCGCCACGGCACCCTGGACCCATCCCCCACCGGTTTCGCCGCTCCATACAACCCACTCTCCGGGATGCCGGAGTTCACATGCAAGACTTGGTCCCGCAGCCCGGCCCTGGCAAGTGAAGTCAATTAATCGCGCTCCCGTTCGGAGTTGAATCTCACCGTCTTGATCAATTCTAGTGGAAATCTCCACCGTCCCAGGCTCATTTTCCCGGGTCACAGGCCGAATCAACCCTAGAGAGAGATCGTTCCAGCCCGACGGAGAGTCTAGCAATCCATTATCGGATTCAACCGGAATGATTCTCACACAATTTCGCCGCTCAACCGCTGGCGCCCAAGGGCTTCACACCGTTCTTACAATTCATTGACACCCCTACAAGCCGACCGATACCATCCCGATTTGAGTTGCTTGCAACAATTCCCGGGTTGGGTTCGGTTAGCAGCATCACGTGTGCCAGGTTTTCCCAGCCTGGCCTCTCCCATAATGAGTCCCTGAGCCGGAGCCGGTCCCGCGATCCGTCGACGTAAGCGGCACCTCACTGATTATCAACACTGGAGTCACCACCTGAAACCTCGACTTGCTCTGACGGTGGCCGGGCTCAGTCTCGCGGCCGTCCTGTCCGGCTGCGAATTCCTAGTGCAGACGGTCGCTCCCACCCCGACTCTTATAACGGCCGGTTCCAGCCAGCAACGTCCGATGGTAGCCGTCGAAGTCGGCGTCCTGGAAGAAGCCATTAACGTCACCGGCCGGGTCGAGGCCGAAGAGCGTAAGGACCTATTTTTCCGGGCTCCGGGCCGCATCAAGAACGTCTCCGTCCGCCAGGGCGATCGGGTCACCGAGGGTCAGGTCCTGGCCGAACTCGAAACCGGCGGTCTGGAGTCACAGGTCGCCGACGCCGAAAAGAACTTTGAAACCGCGGAGCTGCGAGTCTTTTCAGCCGAGGCCTCCCTGGCCGGGGAGCAGGCCAGCGCCCGCAACGCTGTACTGAAGGCCGAGAACGACGTAGCCGCCAGGGAGCAGGCCATCGCCCTCAGCCACGCTAACGCCCGTTCGGCGCTCCTGACCGCCGAGAACGATGTCGCCGCCAAACAGGAAGCGCTCGACGTCCTGATCGCCGGCGGCACCCCCGAACAGGTGGCGTCGGCCCAGGCCGCTGTCGCATCCGCCAACTCCTCATATGTGAGTTCCAGCACCAATCTGCAGGTGCTTGAATCATCCAGCTCTCAAACCCCCGCTGCCGTCCGCGCCGAGGTCGCAACCCGCCAGGCGGCCGTCGACATCGCCACCCAGAACTTGGCCAACGTGCAAACACGCGGGGTTCCGACCACCGCCCAGGCGCAGGCTGATGGCGAGCGCCGCCTAGAAATACTCGAAACGGACATCGACACTTCCCGCTCCGCCTTCTACCAATCCGAATCGGATCTCAATGACGTCCTTAACAAGCCCACCCCGGCCGAGCGGCTGGACGCCGAAAACACTTTCGAGAAGGCGCGCCTTGACCACGACGCCGCCGTCAGCGGCAACGGCACCGATGAAGCGAAGCTGAAGGCCGAGATCGTGTGGCAGGAGGCGATCCGGGCCTACAACGACGCGCTCCTGCCCGCCACCGACGCTGAGATAGTCGCCGCGCGCGCCAATGTCACCAACGCCCGCGCCGCCCTCCTGGTACTGGAGCAGGAGCTCGCCCAGATCATCGGCTCCGGCACCAGAGACCAGGCCATCGACGCCCTGGCCGCCGAATTCCAGAACGGCTATTCCGAGGAGCTCGCCACTGCCGAGAGTGCTCTCGCTCGGGCCCAGACCAACCTCGCCCAAGCTCAGTACGAGCTGCAGCGCGTGGAAGCCGGCCTGGGCACCACCGATCAGGAGCGCGCCCGTGCCTCAACCTCCGCCGCCGCGGCGAACCTGGCGAAAGCGCAGTCATCCTTGGACGCCATTCTTAACCCCTCCGACGCCGATATCCAGTCCGCCCGCAGCGCCCTGGATATCGTGGAGATCAAGCGAGACAACGCGTTGGCCACCCTCGCTGAATTCGACGCCGGCGAGTCCCCCCAGGACTTCGACCTGGCGATCCTGCGCAACAACCTCGAAGACGCCCGGTCCACCCTGGTTCAGTATGACGCCGGCGAATCTTCCAAAGATTTCGATCTCGTAATCCTGCGCAACAACGTCGAGCAGACCCGCATCAAGCTGGAACGGTTGCAGGAGCAGACGTTCGAAAACCAGGTCCTGGCGCCCTTCGACGGCGAAGTGACCTTCGTGCGTGGGCGGCCCGGCGACCAGGTCGCCGCCTACCAGGAGATCATCGGCCTCGCCGATCCGGAACGCCTCATCATCGAAGCCGTGATCCCCGAAGTCGATCAGCCCAGCCTGTCCATCGGCCAGCTCACCGAAATCACCATCGACGCCTTCCCCGGAATCGTGTTTGAAGGCAGCGTCGCCGTTCTCCCCCGTAACATCATTAGCACCACCGGCCAGACCGTAAAAATTCCAGAGACGATCATCGACGGCGAATTCAGCCGCGAGGGTATGGGAATCGGGATGCTCACCCGCCTAAAGGTAATTGTCCAGGTCAAGGAAGACGTCCTCAAAGTCCCGCTCACCGCCGTCCGCACAGTAAATAACCGGCACTTCGTGGAAACGATCATCGACGGTCAGCGGCGAAGTCTGCCAGTCACCGTCGGGATTCAGAGTGATACCGAGATAGAGATTCTTGATGGTCTCGAAGCAGGACAGCAAATTTTCTCCTCTCCCTAGCCGCCCGGGCGCATCCTCTGACGATCCGCCCTCGGCGCCGGTAGCATCCTCGCCATGATCTATTCCATCCTGGCGTTCGTGACCAAGCGGCTCGTGAACAACGGGGTCCTTGTCCTGAGCACCGCCTTTGGCCTCCTCGTCACCGTCACCCTCGTCACCGCCATCCCGCTCTATTCCGAAGGCATCAGCGAATTCCTCCTCAAGCTCGAGCTCGCCAAGCCCGATCCTAGGCGTATCCAGCCCCGTAGCAGCGTTCTCCTGCGGCACTTCGACCGCAACGCCGCCGGCGAGATTCCCACCTCTCGCGAGGTTTACGAAGATGCCGATGTCTTCTTTGGTTCCTACCTCGACGATCTCATCGGCCTGCCCGAATTGCACCAAGTAAGTTACCTGCAAACCGACGTCATGCCTCTCCTCGCCTACGGCGACAAAACCCGCACCGGCCTGCTTCGCCGCGATCTCAGCTACGGCTTCTTCTTCAGCATGACCGGCATCATGGACAACATCGAAATCATCGAAGGCCGCGCCCCCAATCCCGAAGTCACGATGGTCCCCGACGGCGCCGGCGGCCAGATGCCAATGCTTGAAATCATGATGATCAGCGATGCCCTCGACAACTTCGGTCTCCTCCTCGGGGAGCAGGTGAAAGTCGTGTTCGAAGACCCCGTCACCGGCGAGGAGTTTTTGCTCGGCGCCAAGGTGGTAGGCCGCTTCATCGCTACGGATCCCAAATCCGTCTACTGGCTCTACAACGCCGAGACCGCCTTCGACAACGGCGCCATGTACATCGACCGCGAGGTCTACCTGGCCGAACTGGTCGAGAATTACCCGGGCATATTCCACGAGGCGACCTGGTTCTCAAACTTCGACGCCAACGCGATCAAGGCCACCAACTTCGAGCAGATCACCGGCGGCCTCTACACCCTGCGGGCCAGCACCAACGTCATCCTTCCCGGCACCAAGCTCGAAGTGTCGCCCGAAGAGACGTTCTACCAATTCGACCAGAAACTCTTCTTCCTGAAGCTCCTGCTGTTCATCCTCAGCGCCCCCATCATCGCGATCGTCCTTTACTACATCAGCCTCTCCGCCGGCATGGTCGTCGATCGCCAGCGCAACGAAATCGCGATCCTCAAGTCCCGGGGCGTCGGCACCTGGCAAATTGTGGGCGTCTACATTCTCGAAGGCGTTCTCGTCGGTGCCGTAGCCATGATCATCGGTCCCATCCTGGCCACCTACGTCGCCCAGATCATTGGTAAGACTTACACCTTCCTCGTCTTCACCAACCGCGAAGACCTGCCCATTGCCCTCAACCGACAACACTACCTATTCGCCGCCAGCGCCGTGGCCCTTTCCATCGTCGCCACTCTCGGTCCCGCCATCAACGCCGCTCGCCAGTCCATCGTCACCTACAAGCAGGACGTCTCCCGCGTCACCCGCCCTCCCGTCTATCAGCGCTATTTGCTCGATCTGTTGCTGCTCGCCGTCGCCATTTACGGCTTTGTCAGCCTGCGCAGCCGCGATTCGCTTCTATCCCTGGGACCCGAAGGGCAGCTCTTCTCCGATCCTCTCCTGCTCGTCGCCCCGGTTGTATTCATCTTCGCCGTTGCGCTCGTCTTTCTCCGTTTCTTTCCCTTCATCGTCGCCGGGATCGCCTTTCTCGGCTCCCGCTTCTACGGCGTGGGAATTCATCTCGGGCTCCGTCAGATCAGCCGCAGTCCCGGCCAGTTCATCCGCCTCGTTCTGCTGCTCATCCTGACCTTCGCCCTGGGAACCTTCAGCGCTTCTATGGCCGCCACCATCGATCGCAACATCAACGACCGCATCTTCTTCAAGGTCGGCGGCGACGCCTATTTCAACGAATCCGGCATCTGGGATGAGGACGGCCAGCTCTGGCTGATTTCCCCGGCCGATCGCCATTACGAGCTCCTCACCGAAGACGGCGAACCTGCCATCGAGCAGCTCGCCCGCCTGTGGCAATCCGAAGCCTCCTACCAGATTCCCGGCCGCGGCGGCTCCGATAAGATCACCGTCTACGGTGTCGATCCCATCCCCTTTGCCAACACCGTCTGGTGGCGCGACGATTTCTCGACCTTCGCGCTCAACGCCCTCATGAATTCCCTGGCCCTTGATGAAAGAGCCCTCCTCGCCGATCGCTCCTTCTTCCAGGACGAGCTCCTCCTTCGCATAGGCGACCCGGTCCGCTTCAATATCGCCCAGAACGAAATCGAGTTTTTCATCGCCGGCTGGATCGACATCTTTCCCACCCACTACCCCGACGACGGGCCCTTCGTCGTCACCAACGTCGACTTTATCCATCGCAACTTCGGCGAAAGCCCCTGGGACATCATCGCCACTCTGAACCCCGGCCAGACCGCTGCCGATATCGGCAACCGGCTGCGCGATCTTGATATCAACATCGTCGACGCCACCGATGCCACCGCTGAAATTCTTGAAACCCGCACCGACGCCACTCAGACCGGTACCTTCGGCATCCTTTCAATCGGATTTCTCGTCTCCACTGTCCTGACCCTACTCGGCTTCCTCACCTACGCCTTCATCTCCTTCCGCCAACGCCTGCAGGAGTTCGGCATCCTCCGGGCCATGGGGCTCTCCGTGCGGCAGATGATCACCCTGTTCATATTTGAGAATGGATTTCTCATCCTGCTGGGTACCGTGGTCGGCACCCTCCTCGGCATCCTCACCGGCGCCATGTTCATTCCCTTCCTGCAGCTCAGCGCAGACCAGCTCGCCAACACCCCTGCCTTCATCGTCGAAACCGCCTGGGGCGACATCGCCCGGATATTCGTGTTGTTCGCGATCGTCCTGGCCGTCGCTTTCCCCGCGTCCGTATGGATGCTGCGTCGTATTAGAATTCACGAAGCCATGAAATTTGGAGATGAAGCCGGTTGAGTGATCAGACCGCCAACGGGGCCACCCCTTACATCGTCTGCGACAACCTAGTCAAGATTTTCAAGGTCGCCGACCTGGAAGTCGTGGCCTTGCAGGGTCTTGACCTCACCGTCCGCAAAGGCGAGTTGATGGCCATCATCGGCAACAGCGGTTCCGGCAAGTCCACCCTTATGAACATCCTTGGCGGACTCGACCGTCCCAGCGCCGGTGGCTGTGTCGTGGGCGGCATCGATCTGGTCAAGGCGCCCGAGAGCGAGCTCGTCTATTACAAGCGCTTCAAGGTTGGGTTCGTCTGGCAGCAGGCTGGCAGGAATCTCATTCCCTACCTCACCGCCTTTGAAAACGTCCAGGCCCCCATGCTCTTCGCCAACATCTCCGCCCGCAATCGCAAGGATTATGCCGCCGAACTTCTCGAAGCCGTCGGCCTCACCGATCGCATGCACCACCACCTAGGCGAACTTTCCGGCGGCCAGCAGCAACGTGTCGCCATCGCCATCTCTCTCGCCAACCAGCCCGAGCTCATCCTGGCCGACGAACCCACTGGCGAAGTAGACAACGAAACCGCTTCCCATATCTACGAAATCCTCCGCACCCTCAGCGACGAGCGCGATCTCACCGTCATCATCGTCTCCCACGACCGCAACATCGCCCAGCGCGTCGATCGCGTCGTCGCCATCCGCGACGGCCGCACCAGCACCGAGACCGTGCGTCGCGTCGGCGCCGAGGATGAAGAGCACTCCCACGAGGAATTCGTCATCGTCGACCCGGCCGGACGCCTCCAGATTCCCCGCGAGTATCTCCAGCAGCTCGGCATCGAGGGCCGGGCCGTCGTCGATGTCGAGGACGGCCGGGTCACCGTGAAGTCGGTCAAACAAGACTCCGAGTCCGAATCCGACTCCCCGGCGCGACGCGGCCTGTTCGGGCGAAAATCCGACTGATGGCCACCACCACCGAACCATCCGCTCCTTCTTACGGCAAAGTCGGCGACGAATTAGTCCGGATCGAAAACGCCAGCCGCTACTACTACGTCGGCGAGCCAAACGAAGTCCACGCCGTCGACCGCGTCACCTGGACCGTCCCCCGCGGCCGGTTCCTGGCGCTCCGGGGCCGCTCCGGCTCCGGCAAGACCACCCTGCTGAACCTCATCGGCGGGCTGGATCAGCCTACCGAAGGCCGCCTGTTCTTCGAGGGCCGCGACATGACTGGCATGGGCGATAGACAACTCACTGAGCTGCGCCGTCACGAGATGGGCTTCATCTTCCAGACCTTCTCCCTCCTCCCCGTGCTCTCCGCCTTCGCGAACGTCGAGCTCAGCATGCGCATCGCCGGCGTCGGCGTCCGCGCGCGCCGTGACCGGGCGGGAGATCTGCTGGCCATGGTTGGCCTAGGGGAACGCATGCGCCACCGCCCATTCGAGCTGAGCGGAGGCGAACAGCAGCGCGTCGCCATCGCCCGCGCCCTCGCTAACCAACCTTCCCTGCTGATCGCCGACGAACCCACCGGCGCCCTCGACAGCGTTACCGGCCTCGAAATCATGATGCTCTTTCGCCGCATCACCGACGAGGACCACATCTCTATAGTCATGTCCACTCACGACCCGGCCCTTAGCCAGTTCACCGACGACACCATGCTCATGGAGGACGGCCGCTTGACCCATGCCGAAGGGCCGCTCGACTTCGATCTCCCCGATCTCGTGCAGCACATCGAATTCGACCACGGTCTGCACGGGGACGAAGACGGCGAAGGACCAGAGACCCGCGAGCCCGGCGCAACGGAATCGGCCAGCGAAGCCGCGGAGGCCGGCGAAGCCCGCGCCGAATCCCCTGACCCCTCCTCCGACGATATGTTCCGCCCGCCGGGGCGCTAAGTCGGTTTATCCAGAACTCGCGCTCTCCCGCTGCACCATCCTCCGCGTCCGCCCACCACCCGCACTATCGCTGCTTGGGCAGTAACTGAGCTATAGCCCCAACCATCGCCGACAGCAGCATCGTCTGCAGCCAGATTCGGCCGGGTCCGGTCAACGTGGCCAGGAACAGCCCTTCGCCACTCGTCAGAATATTCTTGATGCCATTGATGCGCTCCAGGCTGAAATCAACCGAAGGCTCGAAAAGAGCGGTGTGCCCGGGATCGACCTTCATCGTCTGCCCCTCCTCCAGCGCGTACTCAACCACCTCGCCGCCAATCTCGAAGAGCGCCAGACCGGATCCCGTCAACTTCTGCGACACCAGGCCCTCCCATCAAAAAAGACCACTCGTATTCGCTTCTGAAAGTGAATCGGAAGTTCCACAGAATCGGCCGCCGCTAGAAAGGCTCCCTTCTGCGCAACGATCTCCTCGCCCCCGCCCAATGCAACCGGCACGATCACTCCCGGCGTACTCGAGGTGAACGAGACGTTCGCGGCCGCCGTGGTGCAGCGGTATGAGGTCACGAAGATCGATTCCTGCGAGAACATCCTCTTCATCACTCCACCGAATCCGCCTCGCGCATTCGCGTCCATCTCAATCCCCTCATCCATCCATGCCGTCCCGCCACTTTCGGTGTATACCGACTCCCCCTCCGTGAGGCCCCCCTCCACCTGCGGCATCACCGCTCCCTTAATTGCGTATTCCGTGGTCACCTCCCGTCATGGCGATCTCCCGTCAGCTTCACTCGGTCACTCTAAGCGCAGTAGTTGTGATCTGGCCATTCCAAGCCCATATCGGATAGCTGATCCCCCGCCGGACCAATCCCCCTACTTCCGCGTTTCCATCTCCAGCACCCTATTCAAATACTCCCCCGTATACGTCCCGCTGGCAGCCACTTCCTCCGGCGTGCCCTCGGCCACCACTTCCCCGCCCGCCGCGCCACCTTCCGGCCCTAGGTCGATCACCCGATCCACATTCTTGATCACGTCCAGGTTGTGCTCGATCACCACCACCGTATTGCCGCGATCCACCAGCCGTTGCAGCACTTCGATCAAGCGGCGCACATCGTCGAAGTGCAGTCCAGTAGTCGGCTCATCAAGGATATATAGACTCTTGCCGGTGGCACATTTCGCCAGCTCGGAAGCCAGTTTCACCCGCTGAGCCTCCCCTCCCGAGAGCGTATTGGCCTGCTGACCCAGCGTCAGGTACCCCAGCCCGACATCGTGCAGAGTCTGTAGCGGTCGCACTATTCGGGGGATGCTGGCGAATACCTCTAAAGCCGTTTCCACGCTCATCTCCAGCACGTCCGCTACGTTGTAGCCGCGATACCGAATCTCCAGCGCCTCGCGGTTGTAGCGGCGCCCGGCGCAGACTTCGCACGTCACGTATACGTCCGGCAAGAACTGCATCTCGATCCGCGACACGCCGGCCCCCTGGCAGGCCTCGCAGCGGCCGCCCTTCACATTGAACGAGAAACGGCCCGGCTTGTAGCCCCGGGCCCGAGCCTCCGGCACCGCTGCGAAGAGATCCCGGATCGGACCGAACACGCCCGTGTACGTGGCCGGGTTCGACCGGGGCGTCCGGCCGATCGGCGCCTGGTCTATCGCGATCACCTTGTCGATCCGCGCCAATCCCAGCACCCGGTCGTGCTCGCCCGGCTGTTCCAGCGAGCCATGCAGCCGCCGGGCCGCTGCCCGGTGCAGGAGGCCCAACACCAGCGTGCTCTTGCCCGAGCCCGAGACCCCGGTTACGCCCACCAGCATCCCCAGCGGAAATCGCACCTCTACGGATTTCAAATTATTCTCGCGGGCCCCTTCGATAACGAGCGCCTGCCCGTTGCCGGGCCGCCGCTCGGCCGGCGTCGGGATCGTCAGTCTCCGACTTAGGTACTTGCCAGTCAGGGAGTCGCCCACCTCCAACTCCGCCAGCACGCCCTCGAACACCACCTCCCCACCGTGCGCCCCCGCACCTGGTCCCATATCCACGATCCAGTCCGACGCCCGAATCGTCTCCTCGTCATGCTCTACCACGATCAACGAATTGCCCGAGTTGCGCAGCCCCATCAGCGTCCGTAGCAGCCGGGCGTTGTCCCGCTGGTGCAGGCCAATACTGGGCTCGTCCAGGATGTACATAACCCCCACCAGCGCCGATCCGATCTGAGTCGCTAGGCGGATCCGCTGGGCCTCCCCACCCGAGAGCGTGGACGCCCGCCGATCCAACGTCAGATAATCCAGCCCCACATCTACCATGAAGCCCAGCCGCGCCCTAAGCTCCGTGAGAATCGGACGCGCAATCGCTTCCCGGCTGTCTTCTAGCCGCACCCCGGCCAGCGCTTCCGCCGCGTCCGCGATGTTCATCCCGGCATAGTCGGCGATCCCGCGCCCGGCGAACTGCACCGCCAGGCTCTCCGCTCGTAGCCCCGACCCACCGCATTCGCTACAGGTGAGACTGGTCATGAACTTCTCGATCTTCTGCCGTACATACGCCGATTCCGTCGCCTGCAGGCGTCGCCGCAGGTACGGGATCAGCCCTTCAAACTCGAATTCCAGCGTTCTTCGATCGCCTCCCGCTTCCTTCAGCCGCACCGCCACCGGCTCGCCATCCTGCCCGTGCAGCAGCATTTCCCGATGCTCTTTTTTCAGCGCCCCAACCGGCTTCTTGAGGCTGAAGCGAAACTTTCGCGAAAGCGCCTGCATTAGCTGCGCCGAAGTCTTGCGGCTGTTGGTCAGTCCCTCCACCGGCGCCAGCGCTCCGTCGGCGATAGACACGCTCGCGTCCGGAATGACCAGGTCCGGGTCGAACTCCATGATCGCCCCCAGCCCGCCGCAGTTTGTACACGCACCGTGGGGACTGTTGAACGAGAAGGATCGCGGTTCCAGTTCCGGAAAACCCAGGTTGCAATGCGGGCAATAGAGGTGATCCGCCATCAGCAACTCGGGTCCGTCCAGGATCTGGATAAGCACCACCCCACCCCCCAGGCGCAACGCCGTCTCCAGCGAGTCCGCCAGCCTCGTCTGCACGTCACGACGAACAACGACGCGATCCACCACAATCTCAACCTGTGGATCGCTCTCGCCGTCCAGCCGCGGCGTCGGCTGCAAGTCCACAACCTCGCCGTCAACCCGGGCGCGCACAAACCCGGCGCGAAGAGCGTCGGCGAAGACCCCGACTTGCCCGTCCGATCCCACCGCGACCGGCGCCAGCAACAGCAGCCGGGCGCCCTCCTGCTGCTGCATTATTCGGTCCACCATCTCCTGAACCGTGTGACTCCGCACCGGCCGCCTGCACCTCGGGCAATGCGGCTCCCCGGCCCTCGCGAACAGCAGCCGCAGATAGTCGTACACCTCGGTGACCGTGCCGACCGTCGAGCGCGGATTCCGCGATACCCCACGCTGGTCGATCGAAATCGCCGGCGACAGTCCCTCGATGTGGTCCGCTTCCGGCTTCTCCAGCTGACCCAGGAACTGGCGTGCGTAGGTCGAAAGCGATTCCACGTAGCGACGCTGGCCTTCCGCGAACAGCGTGTCGAAGGCTAGGCTGGATTTCCCGGAGCCGGATACACCTGTGATAACCACAAAGCGATTGCGCGGAATGTCCACATCGACATTGCGCAGATTGTGCACCCGCGCACCCCGCACGCTTATGTGCGTGGCCTCAGGTGACGGCTCCCTCCGTACGGACCGGCGGCTGTTGGCTGCTTGTTTTTGCACAACCAATTATATTTCCCGGCATCTAGCCGCCCCTGCCACCCTCAACCTCCCGCCGGTCGGGGATCTTCCCCGGATCGAGTTCATCTTCGGTTTCTCCCTGCCACCGATGTCAAACTACACTCCGGCGGCGTTTTGAATCGGCAAGGAGTGTCCATGCACCGGCTGGCGGCATTGCTTACCATTCTGGCCTTAGCACTACCGACCGCCGCCATCGCCGCCGCTCCATACTGCGCTCAAGGCACCGAGCCCTCCTTCACCTTCGGTTTCGCCCAACTCAAGTCGCTTCTCGGCGACACCATGGGCGATCCCCTCGAGTGCATCCACGCCAATCCCGATAACGGCGACATCCTCCAGCAGACATCCACCGGGTTGTCCTTCTACCGGCTCTCCACCAATACCGCCACCTTTACCGACGGTTGGAGCCACTGGGCCTGGACCGCCGAGGGATTGGTCTACTGGACCGGTTCCGACATCGATCCGCCCGGAACCGTTGTCCCGGCCACGCCCGACCCCGGCCCCACTGCTACGCACACCCCAACCGCCACTCCTGTGGCCACGGTCACACCAACACCGGCCACTTCCCTGCGCGACAATTACTCCTCCGCCGCGATATCGCTATTCAGAGATGCGGCCTTCACCAGCTCCGGCAAGGAGTACGGGTTGCTACGCTGGGATTCGCCCGTGGTCGTATCGATCGGCGGCAGCCCGACAAGCGACGACATCACCACCGTCCACGCCAATTTGCAGGACATCACGGCCGCCACCGGCCATCCCATCCGGGTGGCCGGGGAAGGCGAAGCCAGCAACGTGCAGGTCCTCTTCGGACTCCAGCGAGACTTCAGACTCTGGCTGCCCGGAGCTGTCTATACCGACATTACCGTCGGCCTCGCCCGGCGGTGGTGGACCAATTTCCGCATGACCCAGAGCACGATCGTCGTCGATTTCACCCGAAGCGGCTGGGAGCGCAACAACCTGGTCATCCACGAGATCGCCCACGCCTTCGGCATGCTGCACGCCGACGGCGATTCCGACAGCGTCTACTTCCCGTTTCTCACCGGCAAGTTCGAGCGATTCCGCCCCCTCGATCTCGAGGTCATGAAACTTCTATACGACGACCGGATCACCCCAGGAATGACCCTCGCCGACTTCGACTCCCTCGTCGCCGGCTAACCCCCCTGTCATTAATTCGCCGGCGCGGCCCTGCAGATATAGCGGTTGACACTGAAGACGTATTCGCCCCGGGAGTCGAGTTCTGCCAGATCGGCGCGCCAGCGCTTGATGTCCACAGAACTCGGGATGACGTGCTTGGCCGCCCAATCAGCAATTACTCCTGCCAGGTAATGCCCGTCCCTGCCCCTTACAAAGCGATCGTTGGCAATCATGATCACGCTCCACCGCCCGTCTTCGCAGCCGGCCGCCCGAAACAGCGCCGGCAACCGGAGACCCATCCAGCCAGCCGGCACCTAATCGCAAAACGACTGCAGCACCCGCCGCGAAAGCGCCTCGTTGGAAGCCGAGCACACCACCGTCTCCAGTCGGTATGCACCGCAACCGCCCGGCCATCCGGTTTGCACACGCGGGCCGACTACCGTAGAAAGGCGACCAGGTCCGGCGTCCATTCCAGCGCATCGACGGACACCGCGACCTCAAAGCAGTCGTCCGGGAACGAGAGCTGCTCGCCATCGCCAGCCACCATTAACGAACCTGAACCACCATCAGGCGGTGGTGCAAGAACCGCCGCTCTATTTTTGATCCCCACCGACAGTTGCAACTTCGAATTCCCCCCGGTGGCGAATCGCAGGAAGGCACCATTTCCGCAGCCGACGTCAAGAAGCAATCCCGCTCCCTCGTCGCAGGCAGACAGCACCTCACCGTAGTGCTCCTCCATATCCGTTCCCAGCACTACACCCCGACATACATCTCGATTAGCCCGCGTCCCCTACCACTCGATCTCAGTAAAGTCCTGCGCCCAGTAGAGCGGCCCCTTATAAACGTCCTTCACGTCCTTGATCGCCAGCGCCATTTCGTCCAGTGGTTCGATCCCTGCACCCTGGTGATTGATCAGCAGGCGCTTCGCGCCCGCTTCCACTGCCATGCGGGCCGCGCCCGTGCTGCCCGTCTCCGAGATACGGCTGGGAAGTTTCTCGATTGTCGACTCGCGATGCACGATCTCCTGCACGAACAGGTCCGCGTCGCGAGCCAGCTCCACCACCGACTCGGTCGGTGCCGTATCCCCGCTGAAGGCGATCACTCCCTCTTCGGTCTCGAAGCGAAACCCGTAGCAATTTATGTAAGGCTGCGCGTGCTTGACCTCCAGCGCGTGGCACTCCCAGGTCTTCCCGCTCGCCACCTTGCCCTCGCCGTATTCGTGTAGATGGAGTACCGGTTCCGGCCGGTCATCCTTCCCCCCGCGACTGTGATACGCATGCACACTCATCGGGTGATTCGTCCGCGCGACCACGTCGTACCAGAACACCCCACGCTCCTTGCTCCACAGCCGCTCGGTGACATCTTTAATTGGCGGCGGGCCGTAGATCTGCAGATCGGGTTCGACGCCGATGGACTGATCGAAACGGGTCATCAGGAAGCAGGGATAGTCGGCGATGTGATCGGAATGGAGGTGGGTGAAGAAGAGGTGCTCGATTTCGGTGGGCGATACCCCCATCTGGTACATCTTGTACGTAGTGCCAGGGCCGCAATCGATCATCAACCACTCCCCTCCGATCTCCAGCAGGAAGCACGTGCCCCAGCGATTCGGGCTGCGGGTTGGTGTACCCGCCCCCACGACTTTGAGTCTTGGCATATTTAGTCCCTCCCGGATGCTCTTCTTAAGTAACCTGCGAGTACGGCAGCCCAATACTAGGGAATTGGCAAATTCAAACCAGCCACCACAAATGTTGCGAGTGCGGCCCTCGCAACATTCGTTGCCTTTAATGCCTTGTTCTTGGGCCACGCCGACTTCATCTAACGCCTCTCGACGCCCACCTCCTACTCCCTACCGGGGATGTACAATCACTCGCCGCGATCGTAGCCAATCGGGATGTTCCGTTGTTTGAACTGCCCGCTGACAACGCCCTGGGTTACGCCATTGAGCATGGTCTCATCAAAGACGAGCCCGGGATGGAAGTCCGGGAGCTGACAGGCGGGGTTTCGAACGCTGTGATGATGTTGACAGGCCCGTCCGGGTGTCTGGTGCCGAAGTAGCCATTCCGGCGCCTGCACGTGGACCAGCACTAGGAGATCGATCGCGTCCGCGTATGGCATGAAGTCGCCGCGATCCGCATTTGGACCGACGCCCTCGGCGACAAAATGGCTCTCAGGATTCTGCACTGAGATCACGACAACTGCCTCGACGGCATGTCCTGCGCTCCCGCGGGCTCCCTGAACTGGAAGGACCAGCTCCTGGCCGGCGACATCACGAGCGTAGCCATGGTCATAGATGTCCTGACTAGCAGTGTCCTGCTGTACGCATTCAATCGGCTGGCAAGGGGATCGGTACCGGGCAATCTCTCACAGATGCTCGATGGGAGGCACGACCCTAAGCTCGAATCGCTGTCAAAGGAACTCAGAGGAAAGATCAGTCAACTTTCTATTCTGGCGCGGCTGATTGGCAATCTCGTCCGCAACCCACCTTTGAATGCCTCACCGAAAGAGGTAGACGCGTTTGAGGCCGACGTGCGCGAGTTCCTTGTTCTGATTGAATCCGATTCGGAACCGGACCCCGATGGGCCAGCCCCCGATGTTGGGGTTGAAGAGGCAGCTTCCAGCTAGCGAAAGGCGCGGAATCAGGCGTCAGGCCTGGTGGTACCACTCCCCTTCGCGCCGAAGTTGGGAAGGAGTGATTTCGCTGAATTCGCCCCCGGCGTCGGCTTCGAGCCTGGCGTAGATCTCGGCGCAACACTCGGGCTCTGAAGCGGCGATGTTGGTACGCAGATCGGGGTCAGCGGCGCGGTCGTAGAGGCGCGGCTCAGAGCCGTCGCGCCGGGTGATGTACCACCAATCCGGGGCCTGGTACTGGAGGTACTGGCCAAAGCAACAGGTCACGTAGTCCCGTCCGGTCGATCCGCCGGCGATGGCCGGGGCGAGGTCGATGCCGTCGACCGGTAGCGGCGACTCGAGGCCGAGGCGGGCCAGGACAGTAGGCAGGACATCGTGGTCATAGGCGTATTCGTCAATGACCTGCCCGGCTCCGGTGCCGGACGGATCGCGGATCAGCATGATGATGTCGGTGAGTTCGGGGTAGACATGTTCTTCGTACTTGCCGATGACCCCACGCTCGTTGAGCGACATCCCGTGGTCGGATAGGACTACGAGGAGCGTGTCGTCGAGGACGTTGAGATCACGAAGTTTGTCCACGAAACGCCCGAGCCATCGGTCGACCATGGTGACCTCGCCGGCAAAGTTAGCGCGGATATGGTCCAACTCGGCCGCCGAGAGCATGTCCGTATCACCGTAGGTGGGCCAGATGAGATTCCGGCCCTCGTAGCCCGGATCGTACATTTCCGCGTACCACGGCGGCGGGTCCCAGGGCTCGTGCGGATCGAAAGAATCGACGACCAGAAGGAAGTCGTCCCGGTGGTTGTCTTCCACGAAAGTCATCGCGGCCCTGAAGACCTGGGGGGCGAAATAATCCTCTTCATAATGACGGTCACGGGTGTTGGCGAGATAGCGCCGTAACGCCCATTCACGCGGCGTGCCGGGGAAGGCTGGATGGATGACATCGGAGAGATCGACGTTTGCCATCACCGACGACGATCCGTACCCGTCGGCCTCCTGTCCCCGAATCCAGGTGAACTGCTGAAAGCCGCGGTGGAAGTTCATGGAGGGCTTGAACTGGTGGTAGGTGTCGGTCACCAGGCCGGTGCGGTAGCCGGCGTGGGCCATGATCTCCGCCAGCGTGACCTGCCGTTCGTCCACCTGATGCCAGCCGGGCCATCGGACGAAATCGCCCTTTTTCGAGGCGTGGCTGTTAAAGGGAAAGAGCCGGTTGCCGGTATAGGTGGAC
>CAZBZS010000001.1:123627-126660 GCA_964496475.1 uncultured Chloroflexota bacterium
GACCTGGAGCGTGGGAAGAGCCTCGGGGTAGATGTTGGCAAAGCGAGCCGACTCAACCGCCAGGGAGTCGAGGGAAGGGGTGCTGATCCAGTCGTTGCCGTAGGCCCCGACGTGGTCGCGGCGGAGCGAATCGATGATGACTAGAACAAGATTCAGTCTTTCGGATCTTTCGCTAGCGCTGTCGCGTGGCTCCAACAGGCCATTATGAGGGGGAACGGGTTTTGACGTTTGGGTCATAATGCGCCACGCCGAATCATCCGCCGGAAGCGGTGAGTGTTATGTCCAGTCCAGAATCGGCCACCGACCGCCTTCTAAACACCTTCCTGGCGCTCCTTAACGTCGACACCTATCACGGCGACGAGCACCGCGCCGTCGTCATCGTGCGCGAACTGCTGGAGTCGGCCGGGATCGCCTTCAAGCGAGACGAGATCGGCAATCTGATCGGCCCTTGGCCAGCCCGAAACAGCGACAGCGAACCCATCATGCTCAACGCTCACCTGGACACCGTACAGTCAACCGCCGGCCTGCAAACCGTGGTGGACAACAAGGGCGTGGGCACCGACGGCAGCACCATCCTGGGAGCCGACGACAAGGCCGGCGTCGCCGCCATCGTGGAGGCCATTCTGACCATCGAATCCTCCGGCGTCGCCCATGGCCCGGTAGACCTGGTCTTCACCGTCGGCGAGGACGTCGGACACATCGGATCCAAGGCTTTCGACCCGGCCTCGATTGAGTCGACGGTGGGATTCGTCCTCGACGCCGGATCGCCCGTGGGCAACGTGGTCGCAGAAGCCCCGGGCACCCGCCGCATCTATGCCGAGTTCCACGGACGGGCCGCCCACGCCGGCATCGAGCCCGAGGCCGGAGTGAGCGCCATCTCGATCATGTCGCGGGCCATCGACAACATGCCGCTGGGGCGCATCGACGCCGGGACCGTCGCCAACATCGGCACCGTGTCCGGAGGCCAGGCAGCCAACATCGTGGCCCCGCACGCGACAATGGAAGCCCAGGCCCGCAGCCTGAGCGAAGAACGCCTCGACGAGCAGATCGATACTATGTGCCGGGCAATGGACGACGCCGCCAATCACTTCGGCGGCCACGTCGAATACGAGATCGTCCCCTTCGTGCGAGCCTACCGGCTGGAATCGGGAAACCCGGCGCTGGCACTGGCCGACCGGGCGATTCGCGCCGCCGGAATCGAGCCCAATCACGTCCCCACCGGCGGCGGCAGCGACGCCCACGAATTCAACGCCAAAGGCATGACCACCGCCTGCCTCGGGGCCGGCTACCGCGATGCCCACGCGGTGACCGAGTTCATGCCGCACGACCAGCTCCGTCTCCTGACCGATGTGTCCATCCAGCTCGTCTTGAACGCCCCCTCATGAATGGAAGCAGCGCCCACTCATGACCGGTAAACAGATCGCCCCCTACGGAGCTTGGGACTCACCGATCACCGCCGAGATCATCGCTAGCGGCGGTATCCGGCTGCTGGACGTTGAAACCGACAGGGACGACGTCTACTGGCTGGAGATGCGCCCCGCCGACGCCGCGCGCTACGTCGTCAGTCACGCCGGCGATCCCTCCACGGACATCACGCCTGCGGGCTTCAGCGCGCGGACGCTCGTGCATGAGTACGGCGGCGGCTCGTTTCGCATGTTCGACGGCGTCTGCTTCTTCGCCAACCTCTCCGACCAGCGGATTTACCGACAGGAGCCGGGAGCCGACCCGGCGTCACTCACGCCCGAGTCCGCCCTGCGCTTCGCCGACTTCGACCTGGATACCACCCGTAACCTCCTCATCGCCGCCTCCGAAGATCACACCTCCGAAGGCCAGGAAGCCACGAATCGCATAGTCTCAATCCGGTTGAATAAAGCGACCGTGTCGCCGGCTGTGCCGCCAGAGCCGCAGACACTCGTTGAGGGCGCCGACTTCTACTCGAATCCCCGCTTGAGCGCCGACGGCCGCCGACTCGCGTGGCTCTCCTGGGACCACCCGAATATGCCCTGGGACGGCACCGAGTTGTGGGTCGCAGACATCGCCGCCGACGGTGGATTGTCCGGGAACAGACTTGTATCCGGAGGAAACAGTGTGTCGCTGTTCCAGCCAGAGTGGTCGCCCGACGGCGAGTTGTATTTCGTGTCCGATCGCACCGGCTGGTGGAACCTCTATCGCGAGCGCGACGGCGAAGTCCAGCCCCTACTTCCGATGGATACCGAGTTCGGACTGCCGCAGTGGGTCTTTCGCATGTCCACATACGCCTTCCTCGCCTCCGGCCAAATTGCCTGCGCCTTCGCGCGAGACGGACGCTCGACCCTGGCGACCCTGGCGACCCTGGACCCTGAATCCGGCAAGTTGACGGAGATCGACTCCCCGTATTCTTCCTTCTCCTCCATCCGCACAGCGGGCAATGACATCGTCTTCCTAGGCTCGTCGGCGACTCACCGATCGGCCGTCGTACGCTTGAACCTCGAATCCGGCCAGGTCACCGAGCTAAAGCGATCCAGCGAGACCGAGCTCGACCCGGACTTCGTCTCAATCGCCGAACCCATCACCTTCCCCACCGAGAACGGCCAGGAGGCCCACGCCTTCTATTACGCCCCTACCAACCCGGACTATGCGCCCCCGCCGAACAAGCTGCCGCCGCTCATTGTCCACAGCCACGGCGGTCCCACCGGCGCCGCCAGCCACACTCTGAGCCTGAGCGTCCAGTTCTGGACCAGCCGCGGCATCGCGGTTGTCGACGTAAATTACGGCGGCAGCACTGGCCACGGCCGCGAGTACCGCGATCGCCTGAACGGAACCTGGGGAATCACAGATGTCGAGGACTGCGCCAACGCCGCCCGCTACCTCGTCGAACGCGGCGACGTGGACGGGAACCGACTGGCCATCAGCGGCGGCAGCGCCGGCGGTTGGACCACCCTCTGTGCCCTGACTTTCACCGATTTATTCCATGCTGGAGCCAGCCACTTCGGTGTCAGTGACGCCGGTGCTCTCGCCCGCGACACCCACAAATTCGAGTCCCATTACCTGGAC
>CAZBZS010000002.1:0-17427 GCA_964496475.1 uncultured Chloroflexota bacterium
ATGTGGAGGTCTTGCCTAACGTTGACATGGACATTATGGATGGTGACGTGACCGATCGAGCCGATGTGGAGGAGGCCGTGAGGGGGTGTGAACGCGTGTTTCACCTCGCCGGTTTATTTAAGGACACGGCCGAGAGCGAGAGCGTGTTCTTCGACGTGAATGTCGGTGGTACCGTCAACATAATGCAGGCGGCGTTGGACCACAGCGTAGAGAAAGTCGTCGTGGTCAGTAGTGCGAGCACCATTGGCGAGGGCCGGGGCGAGACAGGAACCGAAGAAACCGAACATCGTGGCTATTTCATGTCACCGTATGAGCGCTCCAAATGGGAGGCCGAGCAGTTCGTGGCCGAATTCGTGGCAAAAGGGGTGCCGGCGGTGATCGTAAACCCGAGTCTCGTTTACGGCCCGGGCGACAGCGAACACAACGGTGGCCGTCTGACGGGACTCTTGAACGGCGTTATAACGGCCAGCGTGGATGCACCGGCGGCCTACGTCTTCGTGGACGACCTGATCAGGGGGATACTGGCCGCAGACGAGATCGGCCGTCCGGGAGAGCGCTATTTGCTGAGCGGCACAAATACGACCCGGATCGAGTTCTTGCGCACGGCGGCGGCGATCGCGGGGGTCGATCCAGCGTTGCGGGTCGCGGCTCCCTGGCAGCTCAAGTTCTTTCTCTGGCTTGAAGCGTTCCGCGGACGATTTGGAAAGCGGGCGCCACTTCTAACGCGCAGTGCGGTAGAGAGCGCGCTGCACGGAGCGCGTTACGATTCCGCCAAGGCTGAGAGCGAATTCGGGCTGGAGTTCACAGCCCTAGAGGAGGGCCTCGATGAGACGATCGAATGGTTGTACCAGGAAGGCAAGATTGAACTATCCGATGACGTTCTGCCAGATGACGACGATGGGGTTAGCGATGGCGATGCCGGGGTAGTGGATGATGACGGTTGGGAAGTGGTTGAGCTAGAGGACGGTGAACCGCTACCGGATCACGACGACGAGTGGGAGTGGGAAGAAGAGGAGGACGAGGACGAGACGGAGGGCGAAGACGTTGTCGCCGAGGCGGATGAGTCTGGCTGGGAGTGGGTCGAAGCCGGCGATGAGAAACCGCTACCCAAGGATGACGACGAGTGGGAGTGGGAGGAAGTAGATGATGACGAAGCAGATTCCCCGCCAGAGTCGGACGGCGCCGATCGAAATGGAAGTCGCAGCCGTTGACGGTCGTTGCCGGGCACTGATTGTGTAAAGATCGGATTGGCGGAGGTCGGACGCTACACTTGCGCTCCTGCCGAGGCGGCTCGCGCAGGTGAAGACGTTTATCGAATTACGAGTGAGAAATATCCAATGCCGGGGACCTCTGACAGATCGACGATAGGGGTAGGGCTTCTGGGGCTGGGGACGATAGGTTCCGGGGTGATGACGACGCTGGCTGAACAATCCGTGCGGCTGAAGAAGCGGCTCGGACGCGAGATCGTTGTACGGCGAGTGTTGGTACGGGACTTGGAAAAGCGGCGATCGGTGGAAGTCGACGCCAGCGTTCTGACAACTGACGCGGCAGACGTGCTCGAGGCCACTGATATTGATGTCGTTGTCGAGCTGATCGGGGGCATCGAGCCAGCCCGGGAGTACATGGAGTCGGCGCTGCGTAACGGCAAGCACCTGGTGACGGCTAACAAGGACGTGATGGCCAATCACGGAGTAGCGTTGCTAGGCTTGGCGGGCGCGATGAATCTGGATCTGTTCTTCGAGGCGAGCGTAGGCGGCGGGATACCGCTTATCGGACCGTTTCGGCAGGACCTGGCGGCCAACGAAATCACCGAGATCCACGCGATCATCAACGGCACCACCAACTACATCCTTACACGCATGGATCAGGATGGCACCCCATACGAAACCGCTTTGCGGGAGGCGCAGGAGCTCGGTTACGCCGAACCCGATCCGGCCAACGACGTGGAAGGGCACGACGCCGCTTACAAGCTTGGAATCCTGGCCAGCCTGGCTTTTGGTGTGCAGGTCCATCCGGACGACATTTACCGGCAGGGAATTGGCGAGCTTGGCGCCATTGATTTCGTGCACGCTCGTAACCTGGGATACGCCATCAAGCTACTGGCGATTGGCAAGGCCGGGCCGGATGGGGTCGAGGTGCGTGTCCACCCAACGTTGGTGACCCGCGATTTCATCCTCAGCCAGGTCAGTGGCGTCGAGAACGCGGTACGGATTCGAGGGGACCTGCTCGGCCATGCGGTGTTCGCGGGACGGGGAGCTGGTCCGAAACCGACGGCGAGTGCGATTGTGGCCGATCTCATCGACCTTGCCCACAACCTGAATGCCGGGGTTCACGCGCGGGTACCGATACGATTCGACAGCGGTCTTCCGGTCATGCCGATGGGTGATATACGGAGCCGTTACTACCTGAGACTCTGGGTCGCCGACCAGCCTGGAGTGCTGGCGCAAATCGGTCGAATATTCGGCGACACCGGTATCAGCATCGCCGGTTTGGATCAAAAGGAAGTCGATGCAAGTCATGGGGCGGCGGAACTTGTCATTCTCACTCACGAGGCTGTGGAGGCGAACATGCAGGACGCCCTCCTCCAGATGAAGTCGATCGATGTTGTGAACCGCATCGAGGCGTTCCTGCGAGTTGAAGATCTCGAGGACGAGGAGTGAGGGCTGAGGCTGCCAGTTCCCCGGCCCGGGTGGGCGTATTGCGCCGCTATGCCGAGCTTCTGCCCGTAACTGCGGACACACCGCTGATTTCGCTCGGGGAAGGCGATACCCCGTTGGTCCGTTCGCCGTCGCTCCAAAAAAGGACGGGCGCTGACGAGGTGTGGCTGAAATACGAGGGCGCCAACCCTACCGGCTCGTTCAAAGACCGGGGAATGGTTATGGCTGTCGCGAAGTCACTTGAGGAAGGGGCGCACACGGCAATTTGTGCGTCGACAGGCAATACATCAGCTGCGGCGGCGGCGTACTCTGCCCGTGCGGGTATACGTTGCGTCGTGCTCGTGTCGGAGCAGATCGCGGCCGGGAAGATGGCCCAGGCCCAGATGTACGGGGCTGATGTGGTCGTGCTGGAAGCCAATTTCGACGAGCGGCTTCAGCTCGCTAAGGACCTGGCCGCGATGTCGTCTGGAATCGTGCATGTCAACTCGGTGAACCCCTATCGGCTGGAAGGCCAGAAGACGGCGGCGTTTGAAGTTTGCGACGTTCTTGGCGACGCACCGGATGAGCTGTACATCCCGGTGGGAAACGCCGGGAATATATTCGCTTACTGGACTGGATTCAGAGCCTACGTGGACATCGGACGGGCAAAGAGGAAGCCGGCCATGCGAGGCTTTCAAGCAGAGGGCGCCGCGGCCATTGTGCAAGGGCATGCGATCGCCGACCCGAGAACGGTTGCGTCTGCGCTGGAGATCGGAAATCCTGAAAACTGGTCGAAGGCCACGGGTGCCCGCGACGAGTCCGGGGGCAGCATAGAATCCGTGTCCGACGAGCAGATCCTGGAGGCTTACCGTGAGCTCGCGCTAGAAGGAATATTCTGCGAGCCCGCTTCCGGGGCGGCAGTGGCGGGACTGCTGGAGCGGGCGCGGCGAGGATTGGTGAAGAGTGGAAGTTCGATCGTTTGCGTGTTGACGGGGTCCGGCTTGAAAGATCCCGACCGCGCGCTGACCCAGTCGAAACCCAGAATCGAGGTTCAGGCGCAGGTTGAAGCTATCGCCGGCACGCTCGGATGGTAGGCGAGGCTAGTCCTCGAGGTTCTTGAACGCCGCCTCGATATCGGCCTGAAGGCGACGATTATTCGCATGGACGGCACGACCAACCGCTTCCGTGACAGCGTCGATTTGCGGCCCGTCCATTCCTTCCCGAGCCTTCAATACGGCGCGAAGGTTGGCCTCAATTTCTTCTCGGCTGAGCCCGATCTCGATCGCGTCCTCTACGACGGGTGGGGTCGCATGCAGCTCTTCAAATTCGATGTGCATGCAGACGCTGCAGGGCTTGACCATCTCGCCCCCCGGCACGATGTACAGATGTGCGCACCGGGAGCAGCGCAGCTCCGTGTCCTGCTCGAACCGCCGTCCGATTGTTGGCATCTTTGAACCCTCCGCCGCCAATGTAGCACCGAGCCGTCCTTAATCGATCGGAATTTACTCTGCTCTCCGGCCCGTAATTGTCGCGCTATTGGTGACGCAGTTCCCACCCGAGTAGCGGCAGCATTTGTTGATGGAAACCGACCGTGCCACCGAGAACAAGACGGTGCGACGGCTCGTATACGCGGACATGCTGGAAATTTAGCCCCCCGCCTTCCCCACCCCGCCGTCCACCTCTTTTTCACCACTTTCCTCCCCCTGACGTATGGAGCGGTACAGCCGGCTTGCACCCCATGGCGGTAATACTGTACAAATCTACCCGCCCGAATACCGCTCTCCGCCGTAGAATGAGGGCCGAGCGGCGCAAAATCTATCCATTTACATGCAAATGTCGACCAATAACTTAAAGATTCCTGAATTGCCCGCCGTCGGTCGGCAGTACGTCCGCTTCGCCTTCTACAAGCTGGATTCCCCCTGGCGGCGACTCGACCCCGACGAGCGCGCCGACCAGAAACGCGCCCTCGTCACCGCGATCAGTTCCATCCAGCGCCGCATGATCGTCCGACCCTACAGCCTCATCGGCACCCGCGCCGACACCGAGTTCCTCCTCTGGCAGATCGCCGAGAGCCCCGACGCCTTCCAGGACGTCGCCACCACCGTCGCCTCCACCAGGATGGGCTCCTATCTCACCCTTGTCCAGTCCCTCTTCTCCCAGACCAAGCGCTCCGTCTACGACATCGGTCCCCTTCAGGACCAGGCCGACGAGCAGTTGGTCGTCGAGCCCTCCGAAGCCCGCTACCTCTTCGTTTATCCCTTCGTAAAAACCCGAAACTGGTACCGCCTCCCGCACGACGAACGCCAGACCCTCATGAACGAGCACATCCGCGTCGGCCGCAAGTACCCCAGCATCAGGCTCAACACCACCTACTGCTTCGGCCTCGACGACTACGAGTTCATCGTCGCTTTCGAGACCGACGAGCCCTCCGATTTCCTCGATCTCGTCCAGGAGTTGCGCGAAACCGAGACCAGCAGCTTCACTCTCAGTGACACCCCCCTCTACACCGCCACCAGCATGGGATTGGCCGAGGCTCTCGACACCCTCGCCGGCCCTCCCATCGCACACGAGTACGAGTCCCGGGCCGAAGGCAATGAATGGATTGAAGTTTGCTCCGTCGCGGATTTGGCCCCCGGCTGCCGCCGTGTCGTCGTCGCCAACAACCGCCAGGTCGTCGTCGTCAACGCCGCCGGTGAGTTTTTCGGCATTTCCAACCGTTGCTCGCACGCCCGCGGTCCTCTGGGCGAAGGCGATCTCAACATCGACGGCGACCGTTGCACCCTGGCCTGCCCCTGGCATCACGCCATTTTCGACCTCTCCACCGGCGAAGTCGTCAAGGGCATCGCCTCTGCTCCCGTCGAGATCTACCCCATCGAAATCAGCGACGATGTCATCCACGTCGCCTCCCACCCCGCCCCCCGCGCTCTTGTCAGAGCCGCCCGATGAGCTCCGCCGCTACCCACCCCGCCCCCACCGCCGCCGTGACCGGCATCCACTACGACGCTCTCCTCATCGTCTCCTTCGGCGGACCCGAGGGCATGGCCGACGTCGAACCTTTTCTGCGCAATGTCCTTCGCGGCCGCAACGTCCCTTCTGAGCGGGTGCGCGAGGTCGCCGCGCACTACGAGCAGTTCGGTGGCGTCAGTCCGATCAACGGACACAATCGCGCCCTCATCTCCGCCCTCCGTGACGACCTGCGCGATTTCGACCTCGACCTTCCCATCTACTGGGGCAACCGCAACTGGCATCCCACCCTCCCCGACACCCTCGCGCAGATGGCCTCCGACGGAATCCGCTGCGCTCTCGCCTTCTTCACCTCCGCCTACGGCTCCTACTCCGGTTGCCGCCAGTACCTGGAGAACATCGAAGCCGCCCGCCAGCAGGCAGGCCCCAACGCACCTGAAGTCCACCGACTCCGCGCCTTCTTCAATCATCCGGGCTTTATCGGACCCAACATCGAGCTGGTGCGCGAAGCCTTCGACGCCATTCCGTCGGACCGCCGCTCTGATGCCCGCCTGGTATTCACCGCCCACAGCATTCCCCTCGGCATGGCCGCTTCCAGTCCATACGAATCCCAGCTTCGCGAAACCTCCTCTCTCGTCTCCGCCGGAGTGGGTATCGATGCCTGGGACCTCGTCTACCAGAGTCGCAGCGGCCCTCCCTCCCAGCCTTGGCTCGAACCCGACATCAACGATCATCTCCGCGCCCTTGCCGCCACCGGCGTTCGCGACGTGATCCTCTCCCCCATCGGATTTCTTTCCAATCATATGGAGGTCCTCTTCGACCTGGACACTGAGGCTCGCGCCCTCGAGAGCGAACTTGAACTCAACCTCGTCCGTGCCGGCACCGTCGGCACCCACCCCGATTTCATTAAAATGATCTGTGAACTCGTGATCGAGCGCCAATCGCCGGAAACTTCGCGCCGTTCTCTCGGGATCATGGGGCCGGCTGCCGACATCTGTGCCGACACCTGCTGCGTACCCGTGGCCCGGCCCTGATGAGCTCCCCATTGCGCGTAGGCCCCGGCGAGCCTTTGTCCATCATCCTCATTGGCATCAGCCATCGCACCGCCCCGATCGAACTCCGCGAAAAGCTCGCCCTCCTCGCCCACGAGCAGGAGACTCTCCTTAGCGCACTCACCGCCGAAGATGCCCACGAGGCCGTTCTCGTCTCCACCTGCAACCGGCTTGAGCTATACGCCGTCGCCGCCGACCCCGGACTCCTGGCCGACCGCGTCACCGCCCTCATCTCCCGTATGCGCGGCATCGATCCCGCCCCCATCCGCGACGCCATCTGCCTCAGCATCGAGCGCTACGCCGTCCGCCATCTCCAGCGCGTCGCCTGCGGGCTCGACTCCATGGTTCTCGGCGAACCTCACATCCTCGGCCAGGTGTCCAACGCCGTCGCTGCCGCCCGCTCCGTCGGAGCCGCCCGCACCATCCTCTCTCGTCTCTTCGACAGCGCCCTGCACACCGGCAAACGCGCCCGCCGCGAGACCGAGATCGGCGGTCACACCGTCTCCATTGCCCATGCCGGCGCCCTGCTTGCCAACCAGCATCTCGGCGACTTTGAAAATCTCGACGCCGTCGTCGTCGGTGCCGGCGAAATGGCCGCCGCTGCCGTCCATGCCCTCCACGTCCGCGGCCTCTCCCGCATCACCGTGCTCAGTCGCACCTTCCAGCGAGCCACCGACCTCGCCGCCCGATTCGGCGCCGAGGCAAGGCTCTGGGACCAACTTGAAACGGCCATCGCCGGCGCCGACATCCTCGTCACCGCCACCAGCGCCCCCGATCCTGTCATCAGCCAGGCTCTCGTGTCCGCCGCCATGACCGAGCGCCCCGACCGCCCCCTCCTCTGCATGGACATCGCCCTTCCCCGCGATGTAGACCCGCGAGTCCGCGAGCTCCCCGGCGTTTCCCTCCTCGACATCGACGCCCTCCAGGATGTCGTCGACGGCACCATCGCCCATCGCCAGTCTCAGGTACCCGAAGTCGAGCGCATCGTCAGCGAAGAGATGGCCGGATTCGAAGCTTGGCTACGCGTCCGTCAGGCCGCGCCGATGATTTCCCGCATGCGCCGCCGCGTCGAGGACATCGGACGGGGCGAACTCGAAAAAGCCGTCAGTCGCCTCGGCGATCTCGACGGTCGCGAACGTCTCGTCATGGAGCGCATGGTCCACAGCATCGTCCAGAAAGTGCTCCATGAACCCACCGTCGTCCTGCGCGAGCACGTCGTCAACGATGAAGACCCCCAGTACCCTTGGTATCTCCGCGAACTCCACGACGCCAAGCTTCCCTCCGGCAACGACAAGCCCTGATGACCCCCGCCGGAGGCGTCGACGGATCGCCTTCCGCTGTATCCGAAAGCAACTTCCTGCGCGCCTGCCGCCGTATCCCCGCCACCGCCACTCCCATCTGGCTGATGCGCCAGGCCGGCCGTCACATGGCCGCCTACCAGCGCCTGCGCGAACAGCACTCCTTCATCCACCTCCTCGCCACCCCGGAGCTCGCCTGCGAAATCACCCTCCAGCCCGTCGATCGCTACGGCCTCGACGCCGGCATCATCTTCGCCGACATCCTCACCCCCCTCCAGGACATGGGCCTCCCCCTTGAGTACATAGATAAAAAGGGTCCCGTGCTCGCCCGGCCCATCGAGTCCCGTGGCGACATCGACAACCTGCACGTCCCCGAGCCAGACTCCATCACCCCCTACTCCCTCGACGCCATCCGTCTCGCCTCCCGAGAATTGCACAACCGCAACCTGCCCCTCATCGGTTTCGCCGGCGGGCCTTTCACCCTCGCCTCCTACGCCGTAGAAGGCGGTTCCAGCCGCGATCAGCTGAAGGTCAAGCGCCTCATGATGAGCGAACCCGACATCTGGCACGGCCTCATGACCGTGCTTTCCGAACTCGTCGGCAACTCCCTCCTCGCCCAGGCCGCGGCCGGCGCCGACGCCCTTCAGCTATTCGATAGCTGGGCCGGCATCCTCTCTCCCGCCGACTATGCCGAGCTCGTACTCCCCCACACCAAACGCGCTCTCAAAATAGCCTCCGCCGCAGGCCTGCCCCTCATTCAATTCGGTACCGACACCGCCGGCATTCTCGATCTCATGAGCACCGCCGGCGTCGATGTCGTCGGCGTCGATTGGCGCATCGATCTCCTCCGCGCCTGGAAGCTCGTCGGCCCTGAGTACGCCGTCCAGGGCAATCTCGACCCCGCCGCTCTCTTGGCCCCTACCGACCAGATGCTCGCCCGCGCGAAATCCCTTCTCGATAACGTCGCCGGCCGCCCCGGTCACATCTTCAATCTCGGCCACGGCGTCCCCCCCAACGCCACCGAAGACAGCGTCGCCCGGCTCGTCGATTTCGTCCACGAACACTCGGCCGTGCCCGTCCCCAATGACTGATGACGCTCCAGTCTCCGCGCACGTCGCCATCGTCGGTGGCGGCATCACCGGACTCGCCACCGCCTGGTACCTCACCACCGCACACTCCCCCCTCAGCTGCACTGTCCTCGAGTCTTCCTCTCGCTGGGGAGGCAAGATTCTCACCTCCGCCGAGCCCGCTCCGGGCGGCGGTCAGTTCATCATCGAACACGGACCCGATTCCGTCCTGCGCCGCAAACCCTGGGCTGCCGACCTCATCCGCGAACTCGGCCTCGGCGATCGCCTCATCGACGCCGTCAGCCAGCCCACCGGCACCCTCGTCGCCATCGGACCCGACCTTCATCCCGTTCCCCCCGGCATGATGATGGTCGCCCCCGCCGGCTGGCGCGCCGTCGCCGGTTCCTCTCTCTTTTCCCTCAAGGCAAAGCTCCGTATCCTCGCCGAATTCTTTATCCCCGCCCGCAAGGATCCCGCCGATGAATCCCTCGCCGCCTTCTTCCGCCGCCGCTTCGGCAACCAGCTCGTCGACCGCCTCGCCGAGCCCATGCTCGCCGGCATCTACAATGCCGACGCCGAGCGCCTCAGCATCCTAGCCACCTTCCCCGCCCTGCGCCGCATGGAGACCGAGCATCGCAGTCTCATCCGCGCCATGCGTAAAGCCCGCCGCGCCGCCGGGTCCTCCCGGCATGCCCCGTCTCCATTTCTCAGCCTCGAAGGCGGCATGGGCGAACTCGTCCATGCCCTCGTCGATCAACTCGACGTCGGCCTCCGACTCGACTCCCTGGTCGCCTCGCTCGAACCTCTCACCTCCGGCTGGCGACTCCGCCTCCACGACGGCTCCAGCTTCGATGCCTCCACCGTCGTCCTCGCCCTCCCCGCTGCTGCCGCCGCTCGGCTGCTTGAAGGGCCCAATCCCACCGCCGCCGCCTTGCTCCAGAGGCTCCGCGTCGCCGGCAGCGGCGTCGCCTCCCTCGCGTACCGCCGATCCGAAATCGCCCGCAAGCTTGATGGCTACGGAATCGTCATGCCCCGCGGAGAATCCGCCGTCCTCGACGGCCTCTCCTGGTCCAGCAGCAAATGGCCCGGCCGCGCGCCCGCCGATTATGTGCTGATGCGCGCGTTCTTCGGGGGACCCAAAACTGCCGCCGCTCTCGATCTGCCCGACGACCTGCTCCTGCAACGCATACGCGACGAAATCCAACGGCTCCTCGGCATCACCGCCGAGCCCCTTTTCACCATCGTCCACTGTTGGACCGACGGCTACCCCCAGTACGACGTCGGCCATACCGACCTCGTCGACGCCATCCAGGCCGCCCTCCCCCCTGGCCTGTACGTCTGCGGCAGTCCCTATCGCGGAATCGGCATTCCCGACTGCATCCACCAGGCCCAACAGATCGCCGCCAAACTCACCAATCTCGACGTACCGGCGAACTCCTCGACGGAGGCCATCCGCTGAACGCCGCCACCCAATCACCTGCCCCGGAAACACCCCCCGGACCTGCCTCCGTCGGCATCGGCTCCGCCCGCGCACCTATGCGCGTCGATCTCGACCGCTGGCTTCCACTCATCAAATGGTTGCTCGCCATTCCCCACTACATCGTCCTGCTGGTCCCCGTCATCGTTTCTTGGTTTGCCATTGCGATTACGGGCAGCTACCCGAGACCCTTCTTCGACTTCGTCGTCGGGCTGCAAACGTGGAGCAGCCGCGTCACCGGCTACGCCATCTTGATGGTCACCGACCGCTGCCCGCCCTTCAGTCTCTCCTAAAACTTCCAGTCGGCAATTCTGCCTGGCCAGCCGTTCCCGGCGTCCGCCCCGCCTCGCCATGATTCGGCCCCCGCCGTCGGCGCCAACTCCGGTTGACTCCCCGCCCCGCCCGGCCCTACCATCCTGTCGGTACCTTTACAGCTCAAATCGTCCCCGGCCTGCGAGGGTAATCCCTCGCGCCAAATAGGGAAGGCGGTGCAATTCCGCCACGGTCGCGCCACTGTGATCGGCGAGCCATCGGTCAAACCACTGCCCCTCGCGGGTGGGAAGGGACCGCCGGCGCCCGAGCCGTAAGTCAGGAGACCTGCCCGGGACCCCATCGGCAGTCCGCCCGCGTCAGGCGTCCGTAACTTTTCCTGTTCAAACAGGCACAGCACCTGATGTCCAACCGGGCTCCAGGAGGTGTTCTTGTGTCTCGACTTAACAACCACGGCGCCGCCGCGCCCGTCCTGCCGTCCCAAGCCACATCCCATCCCCTCGCCGTTTTTCGGGCCTTACTCCCGTCCCTCCTTGCCGTAGTTTTGCTTGCCACTCTCGCGGCCTGCGCTCAAAGTCCCGCTCCGGCAACCCTCGCCTCGACTCCCCTCCCCACCCCCTCTCCCACCAGCATCCCAACCATCCCTCCAACCCCGGCGCCCACCCGCACCGCTGCACCGACCTCCACCCCCACTACCCCGCCCCTTATTACCCTCACCGACAGCGCCGGCCGCACCGTCCAGCTCCCCGCCCGTCCCCCCGAGCGCCTCATCTCGTTAACGCCGGGCACCACCGAAATCCTCTTCGCCATCGGCGCTGGCGACCGCCTCGTCGGCGTCGATAATTACAGCGACTTTCCGCCTGCCGCCGTCGAGATCGAGCAGATCGGCGCCTTCCCTCCCGACCTCGAACTAATCGTCGCCCTCGAAGCCGACCTCGTCATCGCCGCCGGCATAACCTCCGTCGACGTGATCAACTCCCTTGAAGATCTCGGCATTCCGGTTGTCATCCTCGACAGTCCCGATGTTCACGGTGTCGCCGACTCAATCCGGCTCGCCGGAATCGCCATCGGAGAAACCGACGCCGCCAATCGACTCGCCGCCGAGATTGAAGCTCGCATCGACGCCGTCGTTGCCACTCTCGACGGCATTCCTCGACTTCGCGTTTTCCACGAGCTTGACGCCTCCACCCCCGGCCGGCCCTTCACGGTCGGACCCGGCAACTTCGTCAACGACCTCATCACCCTCGCCGGCGGCGAAAACATCTTCGCCGATGCCGCCAGCGCCTGGCCTCAGGTCGGTCTCGAGGATGTTATCGCTCGCGATCCCGAAGTCATCATCCTCGCCAATGCTCCCTTCGGCACCACCGCCGAGTCCGTGAAATCCCGTCCCGGGTGGGATGGCCTGGACGCCGTGGTCAACGACCGCCTCCTGGAGCTCTCCACCGATCTCGGCAATCAGTTTTCCCGTCCCGGACCTCGCATCGCCGGCGGCCTCGAGGCCCTCGCCCGCTATCTTCACCCGGACCTCTTCGAGTGATCGCGAGCGCCTGAATTGAACCTCAAACCTCCACTCCGTGACCGCGACCCACCCGCCCCCCCGCTAGAACGCCTGGAAGGTGCGCCACCCTCATGGTGCAGGGCGCTTCCTCCTCCGCCGGCGTCCAACCCGCACTCTCCAAAAACGCTCCCACCGTCGCCGTCGTCCACTACCCCACCATCTCCAATTTCGACGAATCCTGCCTCCTCGCCGGGGTCGCCCAAATCTGCTGGGCCCGCCACGCCGACGATCTCGACGCCGCCGACCTTGTCGTCCTTCCCGGCTCCAAGGACGCACCTGCCGACCTGCGCTGGCTCCAGGATTCCGGCCTGGCCACCGCCATCCGCCGCCGCATCGACGCCGGCCATCCCTTCCTCGGCATCTGCAGCGGACTCCAGATGCGCAGCAAGCGCCTCGACGACCGCGTCGGCTCCGTCCCCGGCCTCGGCCTCCTCCCTGTCACCACCGAATTCAATCCCGCCAAAACCGTCACCCGATCTACGCTCACTATGAAGCAGCTCGAACCACCCTGGGAACTCTTGAACGACCACACCGTCGACACCTACGAAAACCGCCACGGCCGCGTAATCTCCCCGTCTGATCCCTCCTCCGCTCCCGGCTATTTCCAAAACGTCCCCATCCTCGGACTCACCGGACACTGTCTCCTAGAATCTCCAGCCGTGATAAAAGCATTGATCGGACGTGAGCCCGACCATACCCTCGACCAGACCTTTGACCGTCTGGCCGACGCCATCGAGCAACACTGCGGCACTCAATTCATCCATTCCTTGTTGGAGGCAACATGACCGACGCTTCTCCCCCCACCGAACACTCGCTTCCTTCCGAGCCTTCCACCCCGACCTCGCTGCTCCTGGTGAACACCGGCGACGGCAAAGGTAAGAGCACCGCTGCCTTCGGCACCATGCTCCGCGCCCTCGCTCGCGGCTGGGATGTTGCTGTCGTCCAGTTCATCAAATCCGGCGACTGGAAATCCGGCGAAGAGACCATAGCCCGCCGCCTCGGCGTCTATTGGCACGCCCTAGGCGATGGCTTCTCCTGGGATGCAGACGACCTGGAACGATCCGCCGAACTCGCTCGCGACGCTTGGGACCTCGCCCGCCGCCTCCTCGATGCCGGCGACCACGGCCTGCTCGTCCTCGACGAGATTACCTACCCCTTGAACTGGGACTGGATCGACACCGATGAGGTAGTAGCCGCCCTGGACCGCCGGCCCACCCACGTCAACGTCGTCGCCACCGGCCGCGAAGCCCCCCAACCTCTTATGGACCTCGCCGACACCGTCACCGAGATGGTCAATATTTGCCACCCCTACGACCGCGGCCTGCTCGCCTTGCGCGGCATAGATTTCTAAATGTTCCACCTGCTCATCGGCGGCGCTCGCTCCGGCAAGAGCCGCCTCGCCGTCCGGCTAGCTGCCGCCTAATCCTGCCCGGTCACCTTCATCGCCACCGCCGAGCCCGGCAACGCCGAAATGGCCACCCGCATCGCCGCCCATCGGGCCGAGCGCCCGTCCGGCTGAACGACCGTCGAAGAACCCATCGACCTGAACCGAGCCCTTTCCACCGAACCTGCCGGCGCCCTGGTCATCGCCGATTGCCTCACTCTTTGGATCGCCAATCTTCTTGACAGCGACCTGACCGACGATCGAATCCTCCATCTCGCCCGCTCCGCCGCCGTCAGCGCCTGCCTCCATCGGGGCGTCGCCGCTCAATGGACCGGACCCGACACCGGCGTCGTCGGCGAGCAACTTCGCCATCGATCTTCCCTGGTGGGACCCATGATCACCCTCTGGCACGTCCGCCACGCTCCCACCCCCTGGAACCACGAATCTCGGCTCCTCGGCTGGACCGACATCGGCCTCTCCGACGAGGGAATCCGCCCGGCCACAGGGTTCGCCATCGAACCCGCCACCGTCCTCAGACTCGACTGGGACCCGCGCTTCGCCTCATCCCCATAAGAACCTCCACCCCCCGCTCATGACAGAATGATCCCCGTCGGCGCATCCGCCCTCCACCCCGGAGCGACATCCCCATGAAAATCACCGCCATCCAGGCCACCCTGCTCGACAATCCCTATCCCGTTCCCTTCCGCGCCGCCTGGCGATCCGATGTCGTCGAAACCTCCCGCATCATCACCCTTGTCCAGGTCTCCACCGACGCCGGCATCGTCGGCATCGGTGCTTCCGGCAACGATCAGGTCGCCCGCATCAACGACATCGCCGCGCCCATGCTCATCGACCAAGACCCCTTCGACACCGAGCTTCACTCCGGCGTTATCCGCCACGCCCACGGCGCTTGGATCATCGACATGGCCCTCTGCGACATCATCGGCAAAGCCGCCGGTCTGCCCCTCCACCAGCTCTGGGGAACCTACCAGCACCGCATCAAGGCCTACGTCAGCGTTGTCACCGCCGCGCCCCCGGAGCAACGCGCCGACGACGCCCTCCGCTTCCTCGAACAGGGATTCCGCGCCATCAAGCTCCGCGCCCATCACGAGACCATCACCGAAGACATCCGCGTCGTCGAAGTCGTCCGTCAGGCCGTCGGCGATCGTATGGAGATCATGGTCGACGCCAACCAGGCCGGCGCCGCCTCCGGGCCCGTCTCCCACCCCACCGACCTCGTCCGTTGGGACTTCAACCGTGCCCTCGCCACCGCCCGCGCCTACCAGGACCTCGACGTCATCTGGCTCGAAGAGCCCCTGCCGCGCTATCAGTTCGAAAATCTCACCCAGCTCTGCGAAGCCGTCGACATCAAGATCGCGGGCGGCGAAGGCAACTCCGGTCTGCACGAGTTTTACTGGATGCTCCGGGATAAGGTTTACGACATCCTCCAACCCGACGCCACCACCTCCGAGGGGCTCTCCCAGCTCCGCAAGATCGCCGCTGTCGCCGAGCTCCACGACCGCGAATTCATCCCCCACCACGGCGCCAACGGCATCGCCCTCGCCGCCCACCTTCAGCTCTGCGCCACCCTCCCCAACTCACCCTACGTCGAATACATCCTCGACCCTCCCCACCGCACCGTCGAGTCCTACCAACAGCTCCACGGAATTGTCACCGAACCGCTCCTGATCGACGACGACGGCTACGTCCGCGTCCCCGACGCCCCCGGCCTCGGCGTCCAGCTCAACCCCGACCTCATCACCCGCTACACCATCCGCTAGCTACTATCCCCCCTCCACCCCCTCCCACCCATCCGACTCCCACGACCGCGCCATCGCCCGCTGCACCGTCGCCACCGCCAGCGCCTCTGCTATCCCCGGCACCGGCTCCGCCTCCCCCAGCACCGCCCGGAAAAAGCGATGCAACTCGATCGTTTTCAGATCCCGCAGCCCTGGCCCCAGCCCCGCGCCCGCGTTGAACGCCCCGTGGTCGCCATGACCCGGCGCCGAGAACACCTGCGTGTACCCCGTCTCCTCGCTTCCCTTCAGGTCCACCTGCAATTCATTAAACCGCTCCAGGTTCCATTTCACCGATCCTTCGGTTCCATTGACCTCGAATCCGTGCTCGTTCGTCGGACCCTGAATTGTCCGGCAGACCTCCAGCGTCCCCGTCGCCCCGTTGCTGAACTCCACCAGCGCGCCCACATAATCATCGTTGTCCACCGGCCCCACCTCTCCCATTTCGCCAGCCTCCAACCGCCTCTCCGTGACGAACGTCTTCCTGTTCGCCACCACCCGCTCGATCGGTCCCGCCAGCGACATCGCCATGTCGATTGCATGCGACATCAGATCCGCCAGCGCTCCATACCCGGACTGCTCCTCCCGGTACCTCCAGCTCAGCGGTTGTTCGGAATCGCCGTCGTAATTGACAAAGTAACGTCCCCGGTAATGGGTCAACTCCCCCAGCCTGCCCTCGCTAATCAGATCGCGGGCGTGCTCCACCACCGGCACGAACCGGAAGTTGTAGCCCACCATGAACACTATCCCCGCCTCCCGGACCGCCTCCGCCATCGCCACCGTCTCATCCGGGCTGCGTCCCACCGGCTTCTCGCAAAATAGGTGCTTACCTGCCGCCGCCACCGCCCGCGCCACCTCCAAGTGTGCGTCATTCGGCGTCGCCACTATCACTACCTCCACCGCCGGGTCCTCGATCACGTCCATCCAGCGATCCGAACACTTCTCAAAACCCAGCCGGTCTTTCACCTCTTCCGCCAGCAGCGTCACCGAATCCGCGCAGGTCACGAGCCGCGGCTCCAGGTTGGCCTCGGGAAACCAGAGCGGCACTTGCCTGCACGCCCGGGCGATGTTCTGCCCCTCTCCCCCCACCCCGATCGAACCGACTCCGATAGTCCGCCTCATCCGACCCGGCCCTTCATAATCTGACTCTCTACCACCCTCACATTATTCACACCTCCTCCCGACAGAGCCAATTCGACCCCTTCGAGAACCCCGACATTGTCCCTACTCGTCCTTCCTGCCACAATGCCCCTTGACGCACCTCACCAGATGGCGCGTCGTCAGCAAACCCGGGGGAGGGCAGCGTGAATCTCGGCCTTTTCATCATGCCGTTGCATCCGCCCGAAAAATTACCCGCCGACTCCTACGCTGAAGACCTCGAACTCCTCTCCGTCGCCGACGAGCTTGGCTTCACCGAAGCCTGGATCGGCGAGCACATGACCGCCAAATGGGAAAACATCGTCGCCCCTGATCTCTTCATCTCCCGGGGTTTCGGCATCACCAAAAACATGCGAATCGGCACCGGCGTCTACCTGCTTTCCGTCCACCACCCCGCCGACATTGCCACCCGCGCCGCATTCCTCGATCACCTCTCCCGCGGCCGCTACAACTTTGGCGTGGGTGTGGGCAGCGTACCCAGCGACCGTCCCTTCAAAGGCGTCCCCCCCGAAGCTGAGGAGATGGTCGGCCGCTTTCGCGAATCCCTCGACATCATCCTCCAGCTCTGGGAAGCCGAACCTCCCTGGAAATACGAAGGTAAGTACTGGACCGTCGAGCTTTCCGACGAATGGAAAGAGCTCGACATGGGTTACCCCCTCCGCCCCTACACCCTCCCCCCTCCCCCCATCGGCACCCCCGGCCTCCGCCCCCGTTCCCCCTCCCCGTTCGCGGCCACCGGGGTCGTCTCTTGCCGCCCATCGAACCCG
>CAZBZS010000002.1:17437-23614 GCA_964496475.1 uncultured Chloroflexota bacterium
CCCATCCCCCCATCGGCATCCCCGGCTTCAGCCCCGATTCCCGTTCTATGTTCGAGGCCGGCAAACGCGGCTGGTGGGCCCTCTCCACCAACCTCGCCGCCAACCGCATCCTCGGCACCCACCACGTCAAATACTGCGAAGGCCTGGAGGCTGGTGGCCACCCCGTGGATGCCTCAGGCTGGCGCGTGGCCCGTGAAGTCTTCGTCGCCGACACGGATCGTGAAGCCCTCGACTACGCTGTCAACGGGCCCATGGGACAGACGTTCACCCGCTACATGCTCCCTCCCAGCAAGCGCAATATTCCCGGCGGCCTCCTTACCTACAAGGACGACCCCGACATGCCCGACAGCGATGTCACCCTCGAATACCTGGCCAACAACGTCTGGCTCGTCGGCAGTCCCGAAACCGTTGCCGAGAAGATTGAGCGCCTCCGCGACCAGCAAGGTAAATTCGGCACCCTCCTGGCCATCGCCCACGACTGGGCCGATCGTTCCCGCGCCGTCAATTCCCTCCAACTCCTCGCCGACAAGGTCCGCCCCGCCTTCGCCGACTAGCTATTCCTGGCCCGCCAGATTCCGCGCCATCTCTATCAGCCAGCACACCCGTTCCAGACTCGTCCCCAGCAACACCGCCGCGGGCTGCCCCGCCAGTTGGCTCACCGAAGGCCGCCGCAGCCACACTCCCTCCGGTAGCTGCGTCCGCACCAGCATGTCTCCCGCCCGCGCCGCCGCCTCCGCGAACACCCTCTCCCCCGTAGCCGCATACAGCACCGACGCTCCCCACCCCACCTTTGCCGCCGTCAAGTCCTCAAACGACCCGGGCGCGCATGCTTCCGCCCAACCGAACACCGTCCGCCCCGCCTTCAGGTAGCGCTCCTCCCCGCTCGCCAGATACAACTGACCCAGTGCCGCCATCGCGTTTCCCAGGAACCAGTACACTTGCGCCGGCTCCCCCACTCGAATCTCATGCCTCGCGGCCTCCGCTTCCTCAAATTCCGTAATCCACCGCCCCTCCGGGTCCGTCCGCAACAGAATCCGTCGCCCGGGCTCCGGCTGCTGTTCCACCAGCGTCCCCGCCAAAAAATCGCCCGCTCGCCTCGCCGGCTCCAATCGGCCCGCCGCCAGGAACGCCACCGTCGCCGCCGCCGCCGTCCCCATGTCCATGATCCGCTCCCCCGGATCGTCCGTCCGCCATACCGCCATCCCGCCCAACTCTGGATGTTGACAGCGTTCCAAGAAGTCCGCCGCCGGATACGAAAGCCCGTACTCGCCCAGACGGTGAGTCCCCACGCACAGCCACGCGTTCCGGAAATTCACCGCCGGCCGAAGGCCCTCATCAGCCGGGTCATTCACGTCACCGTCGCGGAAGAATTCCCTCTCAATGTACCTCGCCACCATCCCGCCCTCCCGCACCCGTCCTCCCAGCAAAAAAGCCAGCGGCGCGAAGTAGTAAGCGTCCACCTCCCTCTCCGCCCCCCGGAAGCCGCCGTCCTCCGCCAGCAGTCCCGCCGCCCAGTCCAGCGTCCGCGACGCCGCCTCGACATACCCCTCCAGTCTCCGCCTATCTTCCGTCTCGCCCATCAGCCGGGCTCCTTCTCCTAGCCGCCATGCTGCCTGCACGGAAGGCGCATTGAATTCATCGGCGGCGAAAAACGCCCCATTATGGGGCTAGATAATCTCCAGATAATCCCGATCCGGCAGCTCCGGGAACGGAGCCGTCGGCAGCGTCTGGTACCAGTATGCCACCGACGAAATGTCGTCCTGCAGCGGCAGATAGCGCCGGTCCGGGTCATTGCGCCAGCCCAGCGCCTGAATCGTCACCCGCAGATCATCCTCGAACCGGATCGGGTCCATCACATGCCAGCGGTACATGCTGAACCTTTGATTACCCCGATACGTCTCCCCGCCCCAGATCACCTGGTGCATTCCTAGGTACGGCGTCGAATACGTCGTGTACTTCCCCTCCACGTCCCAGTCATACGCCCCGCCAAAGTAGTCCTCCGTCCCCGTCCCACAGATCGTCGGAAACTCGCCGTCCCCGTCCATGAAGAACTTGATCTCCCCCTCCCCCCACCAGTTGTTGTTGTTCACCCCCCACGCCATCGCCGTGCCCACGAAATGCCCCTTCCCCTTGATCCCCTCCACGATCGTGTGATCCTCCATGTACGGCAGCGGATTATTCCGCCGGAACTGCACATGAAAGTACGCCGCGTCCTCCGGTACCTCTGTTAGCGTGTAATTCACCTGGTAATAGCAGGGCGCCCGTTCCGGGGATCGATTCTCCACCGTGATCCGGCAGCTCTTCTGAAACGGCATCTCCCAGTAGCAATTCACTCCGTTATTCGGATTCACCGACACCGGGATCGAATTCACCTGCGCGAAAACGCCCCAGCCCACCGCGAAAAAGTCACTCAGCGGGCATTCCACCGACGGCTGCTCCTGACCGTCCCAGTACATTCGCAAAATGCACTCCCGCCTGATCGTGCGCCCCGCCAGCCATATGCTCTGAATCGCCCCCGGCCCCTCGATCTCCGCCACCATCAACACCTCTCCCGGCTCTATCCACACCGCCGGCGCCACCTTCCACTTCTGTCCCAGGTCCCGTGCCGAATTCGCCCCGAACCCTTCCGTCGCCTTCCCTCCCTCGCCCTTCGCCCCGGACGGATTCTCCGCGCTGATCGACCGCGTCACCGCGCTGGACAGCCGCGACAGATTCCCCAGATTCATCCCCAGCCCGTTGAAGCTCCCCATCTCAGTCCTCCTTCGGATTAATTCCCCGTGTTTTAGCGACGAGTTCTCATCAGCCGGCGCTCCTCGATTTCCCGCCGGGCCTCCAGCATCCGCCATCGGCCCGCCCCACGCAAGCCACCTTCCGATCTGCCCCGGCGCCCGGCCCCCTAACATGGTTAGTAGTTCTTACCGTTCTGTCGCGAAGGAGCATCCGATCTCCTCGGCGTCGTCCACGTCCCCACCCGCCGCGCCTTCGTCCTCGGCTTTCTCTTTGAGGGCTCTGTCAACACCTTCGCCTGGTCGCCCCAATCCGACTATCTCACCGCCGGGCTCGACACTCCCGCCCTGCCCACCATCAAAATCTATTTGATCGGTGATCCTCCCTCCCAGTTGATCCAGCCTCGCCTCATCGATCGCTTCGGCCCCCGGAATGAGGAATCCACCATCGACCCACTCTGGCGCGACGATTACGTCCTCGTCTTCACCGTCCGCTCCGAAATCGACGGCATGCTCACCGCCTGGGAGATCGACGTCCTCCGGCGACATCCGCCGCGAAGACCCCACCCGCTGATAGCTCCCTATTCCACCGGCAATATCTTCCGCAAAAACCCTATCCAGTTCCCGCACAATATCCCTTCCACCTCCTCGTCCCCGTAACCCCGCCCCGATAGGATTTCCCCCACCTTCCCCAGGTCCGCGATCGTCTCCAGATCGCGCGGAGTCTGTTCCTTGCCGAATCCACCGTCCAGATCGGTCCCCAGCGCCGCGTGCCGCGTGTCCCCCGCCAGTTCGCAAACGTGATCTATGTGATTCGCCACGTCCTCTAGGCCCACCACCGCCGGGTCCGTCTCCCCGATGACCCATCCTGGATATAGCATCCACGAATCCATCGACGCTCCGATCACCCCGTCCCGCTCGATGATCGCCCGTAGCTGCTCGTCGCTCATCTGCCGGTCCCCCGGCACCAGTTGCCGGCAGTTCTGGTGACTCGCCAGCACCCAGCCCTCGAATCCATCCAAAACTTCCCAGAAAGACTCATCCGCCAGGTGAGTCAGGTCCACCGCCATCCCCAGCTCATTCATCGCATCCAGCAGTTCCCCCGCTCGCGGCAGCAACCCACCTTCCGTCCCCGTCCCGTGGGCATAGCTGCTCACCCCGTAGTGCGACAGCGAAACCATCCTCAGCCCCTCCCACCACCACCACTCCACCCAACTCGGGTCCGGTATCGGGTCCGCCCCTTCCATTGCCAGCACGAATCCCACCGGCAGCCCCTCCTCGCCCCCCTCCCACCCCTTCAGGTGTGCTTCCAGATCGTTTACCGACCGGATTTGGCGCATCTCCCCCTTTCGCTCCAACAGCCGGTAGTACGCCAGTTGCCCCCCGGCCCGGCCGAACGCGATATCTTGCGAGCTAGCGTCCAGACCGCCGTCCTTTCTCCACCTCTCCGATGCCCGCGCGATCACCGTCGCGAAGCACAGCCCCACCCCGCCCCGACGCATCTCCGTCAGCGCCACCGTCCCTGCGCCCCTCCCCTTTTGCTTCATCCCCGCCTCCAGCCCGCGCGTCGTCTCCACCGTTCGGGTCAGATCCCTGTTCCAGATCAGCGCGTTCATCGCCAGATCGAGGTGACTATCGACGATCAACATCGTTCCTATTCTTTCGGTCGGCGCCTGCCCAATCATGACCGCTGCCCCCTCCCGGCGCCAGTCCACCCCCACCCGGCCCCCACCCCTCCGGCTCTCCTCCACGTCGCTCCGCCTTCCTCGAACCCCTCCGTCGCGATGTATCCATAATCACCTCTCTCCCCACTTCATTGGCTAAACTATTGCGGGCCCATAGCTCAGTTGGAAGAGCGCCTCAATGGCATTGAGGAGGTCGTCGGTTCGAGCCCGATTGGGTCCACCGCGAGGTGGTTCGCTAGCATTGCCCTTCCTGACTTTCACACTTCCACTCTCTGCAAAAGATTCTGTAACCACAAATGTCCGACCCGTCCGCGAACTCATACCATCGACGACTCGTAAATCGCCGACGCCTTCTCGCGTCCGCGGCCGGACTCACCCTCGTCTCCATCGTCGCCGCCTGCGGCTCCCCCGCCGCGCCTACCAATCAACCCGCCGCCTCGGCGAGTGATGCGACTTCGTCGCCGGCTGCGTCGCCGGACGATCCCCTCGCCGCCGCCCGTCCGTTCCCATACGACCCCGGCGATCGAGACTCCGTCATCTCGCGCTACGCGCGGGATCGCGCCCGCGTGGACTCCGTCCTCGCCGCCGGAGTCCCCGTTCTCTGGGTCACCGACGCCATCTGGTGACCCAACTGCGCTCGGATGCGCCCCACCGTGCGCGGGCTGATGGACGAGTACCTGGGTCAGGTTGAAATATTGATCATGGATTACGACGACCGCACCCTGGACGACTACCGCAAAGCCAACGGCGCCACCGGCCATCCCTCGTTCGCCGCCATCAACGCCGATGGCGAGATCGTTGACCTCATCATCGGCCCCGTCCCGGCCGAACAGCTGGAAGTCCTCGTCGCCCGGATCGCCGGCGACGACTAGACACCGCCGCCCCCCTAATCCAGCGCCGCCACCCCCGGCCGCGCCCTCCCCCCCAGTCCCCCCCGCGCCGCCCCCCCCCCCCCCCCCCCCCGCGTCTTCCCCTCCAGTACCTCCAGCGACGCCCCTCCCCCCGTCGACACATGGTCGATCCGATCCAGCAGCCCCACTTTCTTAAGCGCCGCCACCGAGTCCCCGCCCCCCACGATCGTAAATGCCGGCGAGTTGCTCACTGCCAGCGCGATCCCCCGCGTTCCTTCTGCGAACACCGGCCGCTCCGCCATCCCCATCGGTCCGTTCCACACGATCGTCCCCGCCATCGCCAGGTACTGCGAAAAGAAAACCACACTCGTCGGCCCGACGTCCAGCATCGACCAGCCGTGCGGAACCTCCGTCGCCCCGTGGATTTCCACCAGCGGGTGCTCCGACAGATCCGACCCCATCACCCCGTCCGCCGGCAGCACCAACTGCACCCCCTTCTCCTTCGCCCGCTCCATGATCTCCCCCGCTTCCCCCACCAGATCGGCCTCCACCAGCGAGCGTCCCATGTCGTTCCCCTGCGCCGCCAGGAACGTGTTCGCCATCCCCCCGCCCAGCAGCAACGAATCCACCTTGTCCAGCAGACTCCGCAACACCCCCAGCTTCGTCGAGATTTTCGCTCCCCCCACCACCGCCACCAGCGGCCGTTTCGGGTCGTCCAGCTTCGTCGTCAGCGTTTCGATCTCGTTCCGCAACAGGAACCCCGGATACGCTGGCAGCAGCTTCGCCAGTCCCACCACCGAGGCGTGCGCTCGATGCGCCACGCCGAAAGCGTCATTCACAAAAATGTCCGCCGCCGCCGCCAACTCGCTTGCGAATTCCGGGTCGTTCTGCGTTTCTCCCGGGTGAAAGCGCACA
>CAZBZS010000002.1:23624-56441 GCA_964496475.1 uncultured Chloroflexota bacterium
AATCGATTCGTTCCAGCGCTTCCCGCACCGGCGACCCGACGCAATCCTCCGCGAACTCCACCCTTCTTCCCAGTGCGTCCGACACCACGTCCACTAGCGTCCACAGCGACATAGTCGGATCGGGTGCGCCCCGCGGTCGTTTGAAATGCGCCAGCAGCAGCACCTTCGCTCCCGCCGCCGCCACATATTCCAGCGTCGGCAGCGTCGCCAGGATCCGGGCGTCGTCCGCCACCCCGCCGCTGTCGTCCGTAGGCACGCTCAGGTCCGCCCGCACCGCTACCACCTTGTCCTTCAGGTCCGCCGATCGCAGATCCTTCAACGGCCTCTCCTCACCTTCCGGCCACCTATTTCGGGAGTCTCTCCCCCAAGTACGCCGCCATGTCCGCCAGCCGCGACGCATACCCCCACTCGTTGTCGTACCACGCCGCCACCTTCACCAGATTACCGTCAACCACCATCGTCGACCCTGCATCCACAATCGCCGAATGCTCATTCCCCTTCAAATCTATCGACACCAGCAGTTCCTCCGAGTAGTCCATGATCCCACTCAGCCGACCCTCCGCCGCCTCCCGCAGCTTCGCGTTCACCTCTTCCGCCGTCGTCTCCTTCTCCACCAGCACCACGAACTCGACGATCGACACCGTCGGCGTCGGCACCCGATAAGCCGCCCCGTCCAGCTTGCCGTTCAATTCCGGTATCACCTTACCTATCGCTCGCGCCGCCCCCGTCGCCGACGGCACCACGCTCACCGCCCCCGCCCGCGCATCCCGCAAGTCTCTTTTCTGCGTGTCCAGAATCGCCTGGCTGCCTGTGTAAGAGTGTACCGTCGTCATCTGCCCTTTTACGATCCCAAATTCCCTATGCACCACGCTCACCGGTGGCGCCAGCCCGTTCGTCGTGCACGACGCGTTCGACACCAAATCGTGCTTCGCCGGGTCATACGTGTCCTCATTCACCCCGAGCACCACCATGGCGTCCGCGTCGCTCGACGGCGCTGATATCAGCACCTTCTTCGCTCCCGCCTCCACATGCTGACCCGCCATCGCCCGACCCGTTCCAATCCCTGTGCATTCCAGCGCTACATCCACCCCCAGCTCGCCCCATGGCAGCTTTTTCCAGTGCCGTTGCGCCAGCACCCGGATGCTCTGCCCGTTCACCGTCAGTGTGTCGCCGTCCACGGCGATCGTGCCCTCAAAGCAACCGTAATTCGAGTCATACTTCAGCAAATACGCGTTCGTCGCCGCGTCCGTCAGGTCATTCACCGCCACCACTTCAATCTCCCGATGACGCTCGCTCAGCGTCCTGAACGCCAGCCTCCCGATTCTGCCGAACCCGTTAATGGCCACCCGCATCTACGTTAGTCCTCCGTGTCTGAACGTCGTCAGTACTGGTCCAGAGTTTCTCCGGTCAAATCGTTACCGCCGATCGGGCTCGACCGGCAATCCGGCCGGTTAGTTCCCGGTGTTCTCCGGAATCACGTCCGGAAAACTTATCACCCCTGGCGATGCCGATGCACTCTCGTAAAGTTGTAATATCGTCTCCGCCAGCAGCTCCGGGTCATGATGCTCGGGCGTTTCCGGGTCGATGACGTCAGCCGACACCACCTCAAGACCCCCCCGCTGCAAATCAGTCTGCTCCTTGGCGGAAGCCGCCAATAGCTTAGCCGCGCCGTTGGTCGAAGTCGGCTCAACATCCGTCCGGCTATTCAGCACCACGTAATGAAACAGCCCCGGCCCCACATGTTCCGTCAGTACCCGCACGTGGTCGCTCGGCCCAAAATCGTCCGTCTCGCCCGGCTCCGTCGCCACATTGCACACATACACCTTCACCGCCCGCGAAGCCCTCAGCGCCGCCGGAATGCCCGTCACCAGCAGATTCGGCAGAATGCTCGTATACACGCTCCCCGGTCCGATCACGATCAGGTCCGCCGCCAGGATCGCCGACACCGCATCCTCATTCGCCGCCACATGTCGCGGTCGCAGGAACACCCGCTTTATCCTCCCCCGCCCTCCGATCTCCGACTCTCCTACCACTATCGTCCCGTCTTCCAGCTCCGCCGCCAGATGCACGTCCGTCATCGCTGACGGCGCGATATTTCCCTGAATTCGCAGCACCTTGCTCAGGCTTTCAATCCCCTCGTCCATTCCCCCTTCGATGTCCCTCATCGCCGCGATCAGCAGATTCCCCAGGCTGTGCCCCTTCAGCCCATCCCCCTGCTCAAATCGATAGTGCACCAGCTTCGTCATCAACGATTCCGAATCTGCCAGCGCCGTCAGGCAATTGCGAATGTCTCCCGGCGGCATCAGCCCAAAATCCCGCCGCAACCTGCCCGAGCTGCCCCCATCGTCCGCCACTGTCACCACCGCCGTCAGGTTGCTCGTGTTCTCTTTCAACCCGCGCAGCAACACCCCCTGCCCCGTGCCCCCGCCGATGCTCACCACCGCCGGTCCCCGCTGCCGTATTCGCCCCCGGTAAATGATTTCTGCCACGTCCTCGTTCGGTCCGATCACCACCCCCAGCACCGACTTGAACAGCGCAATCGTCCCTCCCACCGCCACCAGCACCCCCACCACTCCCAGCCCCACTTCACGCCATGGGTGCGAAATCCACTGTAACGTCACCACATGCACCAGCAATCCTGCCGACTCCGGCACGTCGAACGTGCGGTACACGTACGCCAGGAACATCGCTAGCGCCAGCGCGAACGTCACCGTGCCTATAAATACCAGCGCTACGTATCGCTTCACCCCCATCCCCACCGACAACCATCTGCGCGATCTTATTTGCAACTAAAAAGGTTCCATTCGATGCTGTCTGTTGCCCGGAATCCAGACGCAACCCCAAATCCCGCCCCCGGCTGCCTCCCCGCCTGTCTCTGAGGGCATCGCATGTATACACCGTGGCCGCCCATATGTCACCTGCTCCGCGGCAACTCCGCCCCCCCGCTTCCTGAGTTCGCCGATTCCGCCAGCGGCTTCCGCTCTGGCAATTTACCTCCACAAAACCAATTCCCGAATTCCTGCCAGACCATCTGCCAATCGGTCCGACCCAAATCATGGGTAAATCGGACCGCGAACGGCCCATCCGACCCCGGTCGCGGCCACCCTACCCGGGGCACCCATCCGGCAGCGGCGGTTCCGACTCCACCGATCGGGCGAAGTCCTCCGGCAGCTCCGCGGGCGCGAATCCCGTCGCCGGGCTGCCTCGCATCGCCTGCCCGTAGCCGCCAGTGCTCATGTGCCCTCTCACGATCAATGCCGTCGCCGCTTCGGCCCGTGCCGGTCCCCCGCTCCTTGTGAACGGCGGCTCGTCCACATGGGGGTGCAACAGCACACGACGGTAAACCAGCTCGCCCTCTGCCGATATCACCTCCTATCAGTCCGCGTACTGCTCGCAACCGGTTTGCGGTCTGCAGATCGTCACCTTAAAGGTGCAAGAACGCGGATCCCCGCTAACTGACACACCCTCCACCACCGCGACCGGAGCCGGGGTCTCCGCTGGAGCCGTCAACCGCGCCTCGCCTTCTTCGGAGTCAACCGTTGACACAGAATCGGTCGCAGGAGCTCCGCCGGCCGTCGGGCTCGATGCAGAGACCATCGCTGTCTCCGTCGCCGAGACTGCCTCGATCTCGATCTCGACCTCGCTCCCGCCGCAGGCGGCCAGCGTCATCGCCGCCGCCCCGAGCAATGCCGCCATCAGAAACCGCCTCATTTCCAGGTCTCCCGTGCCCGCATAATGCCCCCACCCTATCAACCACGACGAAGATCTCTCCGCCCGGGCGGCCTCCCCCATCGCCTCCGGCAACTCCGCCCCACCGCTTACACTGGGATCGTGATAGTCGGCATTGTCTCCGTGCGCTTGCGGCTACCCGGCAACCGCTCCCTCAAGGGCAAACGCCGGGTGGTGAAGGGCATGCTGGACCGCGTCCGCAACCGCTTTAACGTTGCCATCGCCGAAGTTGGCGACAACGACCGCCACCGGTCCGCTCTCATCGGCCTCTCCTGCGTCGCCAACGACACTTCCCACGCCCACTCCATCCTCGACAACGTCCTCGCTTCCATGGCCTGCATGTACCCCGAAGCCGAAGTCTCCCCCGAGTCCCGCGAAATCCTCCCTCTCTAGCCGCGCCCACTCTCTTTACCAGCCCGTTTCCTCGGTGATATAGTTTCCGCTCTAGAACCAGAATCACGCACACCAGTGTCCCACGTTCAGTCTTGTTGGGCGGACTATGAAGCGAACCTATCAGCCAAAAGTCAGGCGACGAAAGCGTCGCCACGGCTTTCGCGGCCGGATGCGCACCCGCGGCGGGCGCGCCATCATCCGACGGCGCCGGCAGAAGGGCCGCACCCGCCTCTCCGTCTAGTAGGGCGCCCATGGCGCCGGTTCTGCGGCGATTTTCCTCGGGGGGATTAATGGCTAAACTCGGTCGATTACGGCGTCGCGCCGATTTCGTGCGCGTCCGTTCCACCCGCGACCGCCTCAGCCTCAAGTCCATGCTCGCCTTTCGCCGCGCCGCAGCCACCCCCGAGTCCCGCCTCGGTATCTCCGTCACCACTCGTACCGGCAACGCCGTCCGCCGCAATCGCATCCGCCGCCGTCTCCGCGCCGCCTTCACCGCTGGCCTCGACGCCGCTCCCGCCCCCCTCGACATCGTCGCCATCGGCCGTCCCGCCGCCGCCGAGCTCCCCTTTTCCGTGCTGCTCCGGCACTGCCGTCGCGTCCTCGAGGCGCCCCTCCGATCGCCATCCTCAAATTGAAAACTCTCACCGTCGCCGCCATCCGTTTCTACCAGGCCGCCATCTCCCCTCTCCTCGGCTCCTCCTGCCGCTTTTACCCTACCTGCTCCCACTACACCTACGAAGCCATCGAGACCCACGGCTTCTTCCGCGGCGTCTGGCTCGGCCTCCGCCGTATCGCTCGCTGCCACCCCTTCAATGCGGGCGGTTACGATCCCGCTCCCCCCGCTGACCGGCACGCACACACCCACGAAGAGAGCGCCTGATGCCCGGCTGGCAGGAATTTGTCGTCGATCCGCTTACGGCCCTCGTCACTGCGATCGCGGGCGGCGTCGGCGGCTACGCCTTCGCCATCATCCTCGTCACCCTTGCCATCCGCCTGCTGCTCCTGCCCCTCACCATGAAAGGCATGCGCGCCCAGCGCAAGATGCAGACCGTCCAGCCCAAGCTCAAGGACCTCAAGGCACGCGCCCGCGGCAACAAGCAGCGCGAGCAGCAAATGATGATGGAGCTTTACAAGAAGGAGGGCATCAACCCCCTCGCCGGTTGTCTCCCCCTGCTTGTGCAGATGCCCGTCTGGCTCGCGATGTACGGCGCCCTTCTCACCCTAGGCGATTGCATCATCCCGGGCGGCGAAGCGATCTCTGTCACCCGTACCTCCGCCAACGCCATCGCCGACTGCGCCGCGAACCCCGGCGGCCATATTCTCCTCGACGAGAACTTCCTCTGGTTTAATCTCGCCCAACCCGACGCCACCTTCGACCTCCCCTTCCTCCCCGAGGAGTTCGCCTTCGGCTACATCTCCATCATGGCCATCCTCAGTGGCGCCGTCTTCTTCCTCCAGACCTACATGACGCCCCTACCCGCCGCTGCTAGCGGTCCCGGATTCGCCTCCTCCATGCAATCGGCCATGAAATTTATGCCAGTCTTTTTCATGTTCATCGGTTGGATGTTTTTCTCCGCCTTTCTCCTCTACTGGGTCTGGACCGGCATCATCCAGGTCGTACAGCAGTTCTTTTTCAGCGGTCTTGGCAAGCTCGAAGATCGACTCTCACCCGGCGCCGTTCGGTTCCTGAACTCTCTCGGTGCCGGCCGCTTCGCCGGAGTCACCCCGTCCGGAACCGTCGAGCTGGAGCCCGACGAATTCGAAATCGACGAACCCCCGCCGGATCGACCTAAAACCAGGAAACGCAGACGCAGACGGAGGCGCAAGCGTGGCAGACGAAGCTGAGACCACTGGCAAAACTGTAGAAGAGGCTGTAAAGCTCGCCCTGCTTGAGCTGAATGCCACCCTCGACGAAGTTGACATCAAGATCGTCGATTCCGGCGCCCCGGGCCATCTGCTCGGAATCGGGGCCCGCGAGGCACAGGTCCGCGTCACCCGCCGCGACTCCCCCTACCCCGGCGACGAAGACGACGCCCCCCCCCCCCCGCCTGCCCCCCGCCAGCCGCGACCTCGGGCCACCGCCCCATCCCCACCGCTCCCCGCCCCTCCCGAATCCCGCCCCTCCACCCCTCTTCGCGAAGCAGCGCCCGCGGCCGACCGTCCCGCCGTCGATCCAACTGAGGATCCGCCTGAGACCGTACTCGACGTCGAAGACATCGCCGAAGCCGCCCACGACATCATCCAGGGCCTCGTCGATCGCATGGGCTTCGACGCCAGCGTCGAGCGCACCGCCGGCGACCTCATCTGCTTCAACGTCGCCGGCGATTCCGAAACCCTCGACCCTCTTATCGGCCCCAACGGCGAGACCCTCCGTGCCTTCGGCTTCCTCGTTAACTCCATGCTCGGCCGCATGGCCGGCGGCAGCGTCCGGGTCATCATCGACGTGGACGGTTACCGCCAGCGCCGGGAAGAAGAATTGCGCGAATTCGCCCTCGACATTGCCGAAGAGGTCCGCGAAAACGACGAACCCATTACCCTCGAGGCCATGCCCGCGTACGAGCGCCGTATGATCCACATGGCCCTCGCTGAGTCCGAGGACATCCGCACCTACAGTATCGGTGAAGGCCGCAAACGCCGTATCGTCATCGGTCCCGCCGTCTAACCCATCGATCCCATGGCCGACCCCGCCACGCCCGACTATGTAATTGTCGGCCACATCATCAGGGACAAAGTCGACGACGGCTATCTCCTCGGCGGCACCGTCTCGTTCGCCGGCGCCGTCGTCCGCGCCCTCGATGTTTCCCTCGGAGTCGTCTCCTCCGCCGACGCCGACGGACGCACCCTCGCCACTCGACAGCTCCCCGGCACCGATTTTCGGTGGGTCGAGTCCGCCGAATCCACCATCTACCACAACATCTACAAGCCCGAAGGCCGCATCCAGTACTGCCTCGCCCTCGCCGACCCCCTCACCGTCCACGACATCCCCCCGCCCTGGCTCGCCGCTCCAATCGTCCACCTCGGCCCCCTCACCGGCGAAATCTCCCCCGATATCGTCCATCACCTCGGCTCCGATTCCCTCGTCGGCGTCACCCCCCAGGGCTGGCTCCGCCGTCGCCTTGCCGATGGCCTTATCCAGCCAAAGGAATGGGACGATTACCAGACCGTCCTCGACCGCGCCGACGTCCTGATCTTCAGCGAGCACGATCCCGGCTCCGACGAAGAGTGCCAGCGCTACCTCGACGCCGCCAAACTCGCCATCGTCACCCGGGGCGACCAGGGCGCTGAAATCCACGCCGCCGGCTCCGTCACCCACGTCCCCACCTATCCCGCCAGCGAAATCGATCCCACCGGCGCCGGCGACGGCTTCTGCGGCGCCTTCCTCGTCGAATATCGCCGCACCGGCTCCGCCGTCGACGCCTGCCGCTTCGCCAACGCCGCCGGCTCCCTCATCGTCGAAGGTCCCGGAGTCCAGGGCGCCGCCGGTGAAGATCGCATCCGTGCACGAATGGCCGGTCCAACCCGGGAACGATGAACTTCGACTCCCTGACGGCCTCCGCCGTGAGACGCCAGCTCACCTCCGCCCTCCTCGACGGCCGCGTACAACGAACCGTCCTCCCCGACCGGCATTCCCTCGGACTCGAAATCTACGCCAACGGCGTTGCCCGCCAGCTCCTCCTCTGCGCCGAGCCCGGCCGCGCCCGCGCCCATCTAGTCGAATCCAAACTCAAACGCGGCGTCGACGGCGCCTCCCCGCTCCTGCTTCTCTTGCGCAAATACGTCCGCGGCAGCCGCCTCACCCACATCCACCAACCTCCCTTGGAGCGCATCCTCACCTTCGAGTTCACCTACTACCTCTCCGATTCTGACGAGACCGGCGCCGTCACCCTCATCCTCGAAACCATCGGCCGCCAGAGTAATCTCATCCTCATCGATTCCGTCGGCCGCATCATGGACTCCCACCGCCGCGTGGGACCCGGCATGAGCCGCTACCGCCGGATCGTTCCCCATCTCGGCTACGTAAGCCCCCCGCCCATCCCGCGGCCGCCTCCTTCAAATCTCACTCCGACCGATCTCCAATCAATAGCCGCGTCCCATCCTGACGATCCTGCCTGGCGAATTCTCCTCGACGCCGCCGCCGGAGTCAGCCCCCTCCTCGCCAGCGAGTGCCTCCATCGCGCCGGCCTCCCTCGCCTCCTCCCCGCCGCCGAAGTCGACGACTGGTATCCGCCCCTGTCCGCCCTCCAGGACATCGTCGCCGCCGTCGAATCCGGCCCTCCCGAAGCCTGGCTCGCCCTCGTCGATGGTCTCCCCGCTGCCTACGCCCCCTACGAGCCCAGTCATTACGATGATCGCGAACCCTGCCCCTCCATCTCCGCCGCCATCACCGACTTCATCGCGGCATCCGGCGCTCCCACCTTGGTCGTCGATTCCGACCTCCGGCGCGCCCTGCGGCAACGCATCGCCGACGTCCGTCAGCGTGCCGAGGCCAAACTCGTCGCCCTCCGCCGCTCCGCCGACCAGGGCCGCGAGGCCGATCTCCTCCGAGAAAGCGGCGAACTCCTCCTCGCCCACCAGACCGAAATCCCCCCCGCCTCCACCGAAATCGAACTCAACTCCATCACCATCGTCCTCGACCCCCGCCTCACCCCCGTTCAGAACGCCGGTGCCTACTTCAAGCGTTACAAGAGCGCCCGCGCCGCCGCCGAACTCACCCCCCGCCGGCTCCGCAAAGTCGAACTCGAACTGGAACTCATCGAGCAGACCGAGCTCGACCTCGCCCTCGCCTCCACCGACCCAGAGCTCCGCGACATCGAGGAAATCCTCGCCAAAACCGCCCCCGACACTATTCCGGCAAGAAAATCTCGCCGTCACCTCCGCGCTCCCGCCCCACCCGGCCCCCGTGAATTCGACCTCGACGGCTGGCCCGTGCTCGTCGGTCGCAACGCCGCCCAGAACCACGCCATCACCTTCCGCCAGGCCCGGCCCGACGATCTCTGGCTACATGCCCGTGGGCTCCCCGGCGCCCACGTCATCCTGCGTCTCGCCCGCAAGGTCGTCCCCGACTCCATCCTCACCGCCGCCGCCGGCATCGCCGCTTTTTACAGCCGTGCCGCCGCCGACCGCAACGTCGAAGTCGACGTCACTGCCCGCAAAAACGTCCGTCCCATCCGCGGCGCCGGCCCCGGCCAGGTGACCTATCGCCACGAACGCACCCTCCGCGTGCCCCCTCACGACCCCGAATCTTCATCCGACTCCGGCTGACACCGCGGGCAAAAGTGCGTTGATCGTCCCCCCACCATAATTCGCTCAATCACTCCCGGGCAGCGAAAGCACTTCCCCCCCGTCCGCTGAAACACCCTCAATTCACCCTGATACTTCCCCGCCCCGCCCTCCGCGTTTCGATACTGGCTGAAAGTGGTCCCCCCCGCCGCCAGCCCTTGTCGTAGCACTTTCCTGATTCCCCGATGCAGCCGCTTCGTATCCCGTTCCGACAACCCTCCCGCCGTTCTCAGCGGATGCAGTCGACCTTGCCACAGCGCCTCATCCGCGTAAATATTTCCGATCCCTGCGATCAATTTCTGATTCAGCAACGCCGATTTCAACGCCGTCTTTCTCCCCTCTATCACCTGCCGCAACCGCGCCGCGGTAAACCCTTCCGACAGCGGCTCCGGACCCAGCCTCCGGCCGAACTCGCGATTCGCCGCCGCGCCCATCAGGCCCGCCCTCCCGAATCTGCGCATATCGCAAAACCGCAGCTCCAGCCCGTCTTCTACTCGCACCAGTAGCCTCAAATACCGATCCTCCTCCCAACCCTCCGGTCGCACCAGCAGCCGACCCGCCATCATCAGGTGAATCTGCAGCACCCACCCGTCGTCCAGCACCAGCGACAGATACTTGCCCCGGCGGTCCACCCGCTCGATTCGCCGACCCATCAGCTCGTGCCGCTCCTCCAGCTCCGCGAACCGCTCATCCAGGATTTCCACCCCCACCACCCGCTTGCCGACCACGGTCTCGCGCAGATACCGCGCCACCGTCTCCACCTCCGGTAATTCCGGCACTCTGCCTCCCGCCGCTACTTCGGCGTTGTCGCGATCTCGCTCCAACCGTGGATTTGATCACCACGACTTGCTCGCTGGATTGTAGAATCTGTGTACTCGGGTGGCTAGCCGTGGGACGGTCACCCGAGAATCGGCTCTATCACCCGTCCCACCCGCTCACTTATCAGATCGGCGACCCGGATGAAAGAACTCCTCCAGGAAATCCAGAGACGCAATCAGCTCGGCCAGACCGTCGCCATGGCCACCATCGTTGGCTCCCGCGGTTCCACTCCTCGCAAACCCGGCGCTCACATGCTCGTCTTCGAAGACGGCGCCGGCTTCGGCAGCGTCGGCGGTGGCTGCGTCGAAGCCGATGTGTGGCGGGAAGCCGCTCACGCCCTCGCCGACGGCAAGCCTCGCTTTTTTGACGTCGATCTCGTCGACGATTTCAAGGGCGAAGGCGACGTCTGCGGCGGCACCGTCGATGTCTTCGTCGACCTCTGGCGTCCTAGCGAACCCGACCCCGATTGACCGACGAGCTCGCCGCTGACATTCTCGATGTCCTCGATAGCCGCACCCCGGCCGTCCTCGTAACCGTCATCTCCTCCTCCTCCGATTTTGCCGATTTTCCCGTCGGACTCAAATCCGTCGTTCACGCCGGCGGCCGCGCCGATCCCGACCTTCCCGCCGGACCCCTCGCCGACTCCATCCGAGCCACCGCCCGCCAGGCCCTCTCCGCCGGCCGCGTCCGGCTCGACCAGTTCGCCCTCGACGGTTCAGCCGTGGATCGTCGCGCCACCGGCTCTCTCCACGTCTACTTCGAACCCCTCGCTCCCGTCGATCGCCTCATAATCGTCGGCGCCGGCCACATTGCCATCCCCATCTGCCGGATCGCATCCATCCTCGGCTTCGAGGTCACTGTAATCGACGATCGCTCCGACTACGCCAGTGCCGAGCGTTTCCCTGAAGCTGCCGAAGTCATCGCCGCCGATTTCGCCTCCGCCCTCGCCGACCTCACCATAGACGCCTCCACCTACATCATCCTTGTCACCCGCGCCCACGCCTTTGACGAACAGGCCCTCCAGCAGATCGCCGCCAGCGACGCCCGCTACATCGGCATGATCGGTTCCCGTCGGCGCGTCCTCATCGTCCACCAGAACCTCATCGACGCCGGCGTCTCTCCCGACGCCCTGCACAAGGTCTACGCCCCTCTTGGCATCGATCTCGGCGCCGAAACCGTCGAGGAAATCGCCCTCGCCGCCGTCGCCGAAGTCGTCAACGTCAGGCGCGGAGGCCGCGCCCAATCCCTTCGCATCGACGCCTGGCGCGAATCCGTTGCCAGCGTCTCCGACCCTCCCGACTGAACCATCACCTCTTGCTCAACCCCCACCCCATCCCCAAATATAAAGTAGGCTCCGGAGCGACGGCCCGCTCCGGGGTCAGTGGGGGGCTAGTTAGGCGTCAGGCGATGCTTTAATGTCTTCCGGGTCGTCCCGATCATTCCCGCCATCTGCTGGTACGTCAGGCCGGACTCTAGCGTCACCGTCGCCCCGCCTCTCAAATCCTTATTTTCCGTCAGCTCCAGCAGCAGATTCGCCACCCGGCTCGTCACCGCGTCAAACGCCAGCCTCTCCGCCAGCTTTTGCGTCCCCTGCAACCGAGTTCCGGCGATCTCAAACAGCGTCATCCCCAGCACCACGTCCTGACCCATCCGTTTTATCACTAGGCCCGTGGCTATGAATCTCAACTCCGTCTTGGCAATCGCCTCCGCGAAACTCTCACAGCTCTGTTCCGCCATCAGACAGTCCTCCCCGAACAGATCTCCCTTTCCCAGGATCCACAGGATACTTTCTCGCCCATCCATCGACAGCCGAAATATCTTCACCCGACCGCTCACCACCACGTAGACTCCCGCCGCCCGGTCGTCCGCCGTGTACACCAGCTCGCCCTTCCCAAACTGCACGGTCTCTACCTCCGGCCTCCCTGGCCCTCTTTCCGCCTTTTCCTCCTCCATCCAGCTCAACAACCGCTACCCCGCTCAAACCGCGCGGCAGACTTTGGCGTCCCCGTCCCCGTCCCCGACTCTCTGAATCATCGGCCTCATTGTGGTCCCCTCGCTGCGATTCATATCGCATTTTCAATTTCGATACGATCCTACGAGCGGCATCCGCGCCAATCTAGACTAGGCCAATCTAGACTAGACCGACCTTATGTAATGAAGCTGTAATATTGCGTCTCCCGCCCCGCCGCCCGCCCCGTATCCGGGCCCGCAACCGAGCCGCCATTCGCCCTGGAAGGACCCTTTGCCAAAGACCGACGGTTACGCCTCTCGCCCCACCCTCGTCGTAATTGACGCCATGTCCCAGATCTTCCGCGCCTTTTACGCTGTCCCTGCCCACTTCTCCATCACCAACCAGAAAGGCGAAACCGAGCACACCAACGCCGTCTACGGCTTCGTCAACCTCCTCCTCCGTGTCGTCTCCCAGGTCCAGCCCGAATACATCATCGTCGCCTTCGACACCCCCGCCCCCACCTTCCGCAAAGAGGTTTTCCCCGAGTACAAGGCCAATCGCGAAGCTCCCCCCGACGAGCTCATTCCCCAGTTCGATCGCGTCCGGCAGGTCGTCACCGCCTTCGGTCTCCCGCGCTACGAGCTCCCCGGCTACGAAGCCGATGACATCCTCGGCTTCATGGCTTGCGACGGCGTCGAACAGGGCCTCCGCGTCCTCCTCGTCACCGGCGACCGCGACGCCTTCCAACTGATCAACGAAAACGTCGGCGTCATCACCACCAACCCCCGCACCGGCGAACCCGTCATATACGACATCGAGAAGGTCGCCGAGCGCTGGTCCGGTCTCCTCCCCTCCCAGATCATCGATCTCAAAGCTCTCCAGGGCGACTCCTCCGACAACATCCCCGGCGTCCCCGGCATCGGCGAAAAGACCGCCATCACCCTCCTTAACGAATACGGCGATCTCGACACCATCCTTGCCAGCGTCGACTTCCTCACCGGCCGCGCCCGCAAAGCCCTCGAGCCCGCCGAAAACAAGGAGCTCGCCCGCCTCAGTCGCAAACTCGCCACCATCCTCACCGACCTTCCCCTCGAACTCGACCTCGAAAAAGCCCGCGTCTGGCAGCCCGATCTCGAACGGACCCGCGAGCTGTTCACCGAGCTCCAATTCCGCAGCCTTGAAAAACGCTTACCATTCGCCCTCGACACCGATAAGTCTGCCAATGGCAGCGACCGTCAGCTCGGCCTCTTCGCCGCCAACTTCTCCGACCGTGCCCCCGTGCAAACCGTCACCGATAAGAAATCCGCCCGTCGCCTTCTCAAAGCCCTCCAGGCCACCGGTGCGACTGGCGACACCGGCGCCGCTGACACGTCCGGCGCCCTCGACGCCACTGGCGCTGGCGTATTTCCTGTCATCAAGGACACATCCGAAGGCCCCGTCCTCGCTGGCCTCGGCCTCGCCCCCGACCCCGATTCCCGGTGGTACCTCCCCGTCCTCACCACCGACGGCGACGTCGATTCCGGTCTGCTCACCCTCTTCCGCGACTGGCTGGCCGACCCCGCCGCCGCCAAAATCACCTACCAGGCCAAGGAACTCTTCCGCTCCCTCCAGCCCCTCGAGCTCGACACCGCCGGCATTGCATTCGACGCCGGCATCGGCGGCTATCTACTCGGCGGCTCCGCCCGCCTCAACACCCTCGACGACATCGTCCTAAATCGCCTCCAGGTCCAGCTCGAACCCCCCGCCTCCGACTGGCCCCGCGGACTCGGCCTCCCCGGTCTCGAGCCCGACGTCCTCGCCGCCGCCGCCGCCGATCGCGCCTCCACCCTCATCCCCATCGCCAAGGACCTCCGCGCCGAGCTCTCAGACCGCGGCCTCGACAATCTCCTCCAAGACATTGAAATGCCCCTCATCGCCGTCCTCGCGCGCGTCGGCGCGCACGGCGTCAGGCTCGCCTCCGCCCTCCTCCAAAACACTTCCACCGAGCTCGCCTCCGAGCTCGAAGCGCTCCGCACCGCCATCCACAAAGACGCCGGCCGCGAATTCAGCATCAACTCCCCCAAGCAACTCGGCGCCATCCTCTTCGGAGAACTTGAATTGTCTCCCGGACCCAAAACTCCCGGTGGCCAGTTCTCCACCTCCCGCCAGGTCCTCGAAGATCGTCTCGACGCGCACCCCGTCATTGGCCGCGTCCTCGAATATCGCGAGCTCGACAAACTCAAGGGCACCTACGTCGACGCCCTCCCCGCCCTCGTCAACCCTCGCACTGGCCGCCTCCACACCACCTTCAGCCAGACCGTCGCCGCCACCGGCCGTCTCTCCTCCAACAATCCCAATCTGCAAAACATCCCCGTCCGCACCGAGCGCGGCCAGCTTATCCGCAAAGCCTTCATCGCCGAGCAAGAAGGCCACGTCCTCCTTGCCGCCGACTATTCCCAGATCGAGCTCCGCGTCCTTGCCCACATTTCCGAAGACGAGTTCATGATCCGCGCCTTCCTCAACGACGAAGACATCCACGCTGCCACCGCTGCTCAGATGTTCGAAGTCGCCGCCGATTCCGTCACCTCCAACCAGCGCCGCGTCGCCAAGACCACCAACTTCGGCATCATCTACGGCATCACCCAGCACGGACTCGCCGCCCGCACCGATCTCTCCATCCCCGAAGCCAAAGAGCTCATCGAGTCCTATTTCCAGAAGTACACCTCCATCCGCACCTACATGGACGACACCATCAAATCTGCCCATTCCCACGGTTACGTCTCCACTCTCCTCGGCCGCCGCCGCTACCTCCCCGAGCTTCGCGCCCGCAACCACACCCAGCGCCAGGCCAGCGAGCGCATGGCCATCAACATGCCCATTCAGGGCACCGCCGCCGACATCATGAAAATCGCCATGATTCAGATGGACGCCCGCCTCCGCGACTCCGGACTCCCCGCCCGCATGATCCTGCAAGTCCACGACGAGCTCCTATTCGAGCTGCCCGAATCCCACGTCCCTGCCCTCGCAGAACTAGCCCGCGAAATCATGGAAGGCGCCTATCGGCTCTCCGTCCCCCTCAAAATCGACCTCGCCACCGGACCCACCTGGGCCGACCTCTCCCCCGTCTAACGCACGCCCGCCGCCTACCAAATCCCCTCGCACCTTCCCGCCCAAACTGCCAACCCACCAACGGGCCTAAGAAAACGCCTCCCGATACTCCAACGCCGCCCGATCCAGCAAAATATCGCCCGGCCTCACCGCCCTACCCAGCCTCACCCCCTCAAGAGTCCTGCACCGACTCAGCGCCACATATGCCTGCCCGTGCGCAAACATCCCCCGCCCAAAATCGATGAACACCTTGTCAAACGTCTGACCCTGCGACTTGTGAATCGTCAACGCCCACGCCAGCCGGATCGGATACTGCTTAAACGACCCCGTCACGGTCTGCTCGATTCGTCGCGTCGTGGGGTTGTATTCGTACTTGGTCTGTTCCCATTCCGCCCGCTTCAGCTCGTGCTCGCCCTCATCCGTCGTTATCCACACCTTCCTGTCCGTCAGCCGCGCCACTGTAGCCAGCGTGCCATTCACCCACCGGCCCAGCGAGTCATTCTTCAGCGTCATCACCCTCGCTCCCGCCCGCAGTTTCAATCTCGTATCCGTCGGAAACGCCCTCTCCCCAAAACTGCCGCTCACCGTCGCCCCGTACTCATACTCACGCCCGCCCAGCTCCGCCAGCACCGCCGCATTGATATTGTTCGCCGCCGCGTTCGTCGGCGTCAGCGTCACGTATTTCTCCATGTCCTCCGGCCTCATCGCTTCGGTGACCTGCTGATTGAGCTCGTCCAGCATGAACTCCTCTATCTCGTTGTTCCGAATCGCGTCCAGAATCGATATGAATTGCGCATCCCGATGTCGATATCTCTCCGTCAGCTCGATTAGACGGAGACGATTGTTCCTCACCGCCGGCGCGTGAAAGAAATAGATACCTCCATAAAGGTCCCGCAGGTACTCTGCCAGTTCGCCGTCCGCCACCACCGGCGGCAGTTGATGCGGATCGCCGAACATCACCACCTGCGCCCCGCCAAACGGCTCTCCCTCGCGGCCGCGATTGACCCTCATCGCCCGGTCGATCCCGTCCATCAGGTCCGCCCGCACCATCGAAACCTCATCTATCACCAGCGTCTCCACGTGCTCATACACGCCGGAGTTGCGACCGCGACTCAGCTCCCCCGGTTCAATCAGCTTCGGCGGAAAGCGGAAGAACGAGTGAATCGTCTGCCCGTGTACGTTTATCGCCGCTATCCCCGTCGGCGCCAGCACCACCACCGCTCGCTTGGTCGTCTCCTGGAAATACTGTAGAAGCATCGACTTCCCCGTGCCCGCCACTCCCGTGATGAAGGCTGACTGACCCTCCCGCTCGATGTGATCCAGCGCCATCTGGAAATCCGGGCCGATTTCAATATCCGCCGTCGAAATCACGCCCATCGCCGATGCAGTCGCAGCCGCCGCCCCCGCTTGCCTCTTGACTGCCTGCGGCCCTCCCCGCCGGTCCTTATGGAGATGGTCCCCCGCCCCATCCGCACCCGGCCAACGAGCCTCACCATCGCCCCGCCGTCGGCATTCCCCCGCCTCTTCCCCGCCCGCCCGACGAGCATCGCCGTCGTCTCGCCCGACGAGCGCTCCCCGCCGCTAGAATCTCAATCCAATCTGCCATCAACCGGTTGTAGCTTTTCCATGCTGCGGTCAGTCCGCTCAATGCTCCCCCAAGTATCTCGCATCACCACGTTTTACCTCCGATTCTAATTTCCTGTGCCCTTCCGGCCCCACCGTCCCCGCAACGCCAGCATCCCGCGTCCCAAACTCTCCTGCGGCCCGCTCCGCTCCATGCCGTTCTAGCTGACTGGCACGGTCTAGCGGACCTTACCGGCCACTCCGGTGCCTCGAAATCACCTCACCAAGCAGGTGCGAGCCATCTTCTGTGATGTAGATCGGGTTGGCGACGTTCTGCAGGCTGCCCTGGATGCTGGCGCCACCCACGTTCAAAACATAATCTTCGCGGTGGCGGACGAGGAGGCGTTGAAGGCTCAAGCTCTCGCTGAAGCCATCGCCAACGCACCCCGGCACGCGGAGCAATTGGCTCGGGGGACCGGGCTCCACCTGGGCGAAATAATCAGCATCTCCGAGGTTGGCGGTAGCGCCAGTTCCTTCGACGGTTCGGACGTGAGAGCTCAGAGCGGCGGTGGTGGCGGCCCGCCGATTTTGAGCGATGGTTCCTCGGCCAGCGTATCCGTCGAGGTTGTCTTTGCCATTTCTGACTAACGAAACCAGTAGGCGGCGGCCGCCGCTTGCGCTGCTAGAATCTCACCGCCTTCGACCCGATCTCAACATGTGGGGACCCCCATTATGCGACTCTTCAGAAACGACTACACGCGATCTGGGTTTCAGCGATTGAGCAGCCGGATTTCTCGGTTCCCCGTCATCTCGAAATGGGTCCAGGCCCGAGCTTTGACGGGCGGAATGAAAAGGAAACTTGCAGGCAGTTTGTATGGCGCCTGAGCGGGAAGCCTTGAAGGCCCGGTTGCCCGACCATATCGAACCGCTGCGGGTCCGATTCTCCGACACCGACGCCGGCGGAATCGTGCACCATTCCAACTTCTTTCGCTGGCTGGAAGAGGCAAGACTGGGTCTTCTGAGGGCGATCGGCGTCGGCTACTTGACCATCGAAGACTCCGGAATTCACCTTCCCGTGACCGCCTGTTCCGCCGATTTTCGCCGGTCATTATGTTCCGAGGACGAGATCGAGATCGCTCTCTGGCTCGTCGGGCGTAGCCGAGTCCGCCTTGATTTTCGATACGAGGTGCGGCTCGATGATTCGGTCGTGGCAACCGCCAAAACGACTCACGCCCTGGTCAACAACGCCGGGCGACCCATTCGGCTGGACCGCGACTCGACACTGTGGAAACGTCTGACAGGATTCGATGATGGTTAGCACCCTGATGAAGTAACACCCGAAAACAAACGGCACCCCGGTAAGCAATTACCCGGGTGCCCGCTTCGCCTCCAGCTTGCTTCCGACGCTACCCGGAGGTCAAAAGTGTTCGGCTACCGCTGTCTCCCCGGCGGTAGCCGAACCGGGGGCTCAGGCGGTGGCCGTCGGCCGTCTGAGGGAGTACAGCGCCAGGGCCATGAACAGGGTCGTGCTCGCTCCCAGCAGGATTACAACCGCGCCGGTTCCGATCGCCAGGTCGCTAACTCCGAACCCCATCACGCTCAGATTCAACGCGTTCCGCATCGCCAGAGCCGTCAGGTAGGTGTCCCGATTCCGGTCCTCGCGATCCATCGAGCTGTAAGGGCCGAAGCGTCCAAACGTGTGCTCCGTGAGCAGCGCCTCTTGCGCTTCCGCCGTCTCAACACCGGCAAACAACGGGTTCGGAATCGTCGCGTCCTTGCTCGTGTAAATTTCCTCCGCGACCATCGCCGTGCGAAGGCTATCCTTCGCATCCATTCCCAGAGCGACACATCCGATTCCAGCTAGCGCGAAGCCTACGAGCACCGCTGCCATCTAACTGATCTTCCTTATCGCTTTCACTTCTGCAGCTTCCTTTCTGTCGAGGGATTTCCCCGGCTGTGCCCAGTTGCTACATAAGAATTATCGGTCTCGGGACCGGACGGGGCATCGTAGAAAGGGACGATAGGAGCATGTAGTTAGTGACTACAGTTCACAATCTTGGATACGTTATCGATACAAGGAGCTGTAGAGCATCAGCACCGCTCGGGGAATCCTCTCCTTGTTTCCCAGAACGTATTTGACCCGTCCTAAGGGTGTTTTCTGAGACTAGTCTCGGGTCTATACGTTATCGGTAGGATTCGCCCGTTATTGTTACCAAAATCATAAAGAGACATATAGGAGAGAAATCTCACGGGACGCACTGAGCCTGATCGGACACTCCATGGTGGGAAGGCATCCGGGCACTCTCCCGGCGGAATGGGCTACTCCGAGATCGGGTCGAGTAAGTCCGCTGCAGCACCGGCATCACGGACCTCGTGGTCTGGCATCGCGACCTCCGGGGGGAGCTCCCAGCCGTGTAAATTCACCCAGATAGTGCGAATTCCGAGCGCCGCCGCGCCCGCGATGTCGGCAAGAGCGTTGTCACCGATCATGACGGACTGATGCGGAACTGCATCTGTAAGATCGAGCGCGCGGCGAAATATGGTTGGATCCGGCTTTTGAAATCCGAATTCTTCACTGATCAGGACGTGGTCTAGGAACCGGTCAATCGACAGCCGGCGCAATTTCTCGCGCTGGCGATCGGCCTGCCCGTTTGATATCAGGCAGGTGCGGTAGCGTGCGGCAGACTTCAGCAACCGCTCGGCGCATGGCAGTAGTCGTATCCCCTCGTGGTAGCTCTCGAAATAGCCGCGAACGATTGCCGCCGGACGCTCAGCTTCCGGCGGCACGTTTGCCTGTTTGAGGGCAAGTTCGAGACGCTGCTCCCGGGTCATCTCACCCCACGCGTTGCGTCGGTACAAATCCGTAGCGATCGCCATGTAACGGTCAAGGGTTTCCTCGGCCTGTGATGGCGTCAGCCGATTCGTGGGCTGGCGAAGGGACGCAGCGTAGGCGGAGCGCATGTGGTGGAGTTCGTCGGAGAGCGTATCGTCCAGATCGAGGAAGACCGCGTGCAGGTCCCAGTCCACGGTCTGTGGCATGAAACCCCTTTCAGTGTGCGGCGAAGCAGGAACGAAAATCGGGGGGCGGATCTACTCGTCAGTAAATATAGCCGCGCCGTCGTCCGTGCGATTCAGATCGGCTTCGGGGCCACGAAGGTGTTCCTGGATGCCGATCTTCAAGGCGTTCCAGGCGAGCGTGGCGCACTTGATGCGAACCGGAAACCTCTGTACGCCGCGGAGAGCCTCGATATCTCCGAGTTCGTCGCCGTCGGTCTCAAGTTCGCCCTTCATCATGCCGCGAACCGTGTCCGCCAGCCCGATCGCATCCTCGACACTGCGCCCTAGGAGTTCTTCGGTGAGCATGGATGCCGAAGCCTGGCTGATCGAGCAGCCGTGCCCATCGAAGCGCGCCTCCCGGATGATGCCATCCTCGACCGTGAGGGTGATCTCGATGTCATCCCCGCAAAGAGGGTTCAACCCCCGGGCTTTGATGTCGTGATTGGCCGCCTGGCCGCGATTGCGGGGAGATTTGTAGTGGTCGAGGATTATCTCTTTGTAAAGATCGTCAAGCATCAGCTGGAGAAATAGGAGACTGCTTTGGTTACGGCGTCAACGAGGGCGTCGACATCATCCTCTGAATTGTAGAGGTAGAAACTGGCGCGCACGGTTGAGCCGACACCGAGCACACGCATCAGCGGCTGGGCGCAGTGGTGTCCGGCGCGGGTGGCGATCCCGTAACTGTCCAACACCTGACCTATGTCATGGGGATGTACATCGCCGACATTGAAGGCGACCACGGCTCCGCGGGTTGCCGGGTCTTCGGGACCGTACAGCGTAATTCCTGAGATGTGTCCCAACTTGCCCAGGGCATAGCGCGTGAGCTCTTGTTCGTGCTGGTGGATGGCGTCCATGCCCACGCCAGAGAGGTAGTCGACTGCGGCGCCGAATCCGATGGGTCCGGAGATGTTTGGAGTACCGGCTTCGAACCGGAAGGGGAGCGAATTCCAGGTCGACTTTTCCATGGAGACAGTCGAGATCATGTCGCCGCCGCCCTGATACGGATCCATGGTCTCCAGAACTTCAGAGCGTCCGTAGAGTGCACCGACGCCGGTCGGACCCAGCATCTTGTGCGCCGAGAAGGCCATAAAGTCGACGCCGAGATCGGTGACATTGACGGGCATGTGGGGTACCGACTGCGCACCATCAACGAGTACAACGGCCCCGTGATGATGGCCAATTTCGGCTATCTCTCTCACCGGGAGGACAGTGCCGACGACGTTCGACATCTGGGTGAGGGCGATCAACCTGGTGCGCGGCGTGATCATCCGCTCGAAATCGTCCGTGGCCAGCCGTTCGCTGTGATTTTGGAGCGGGACGTACTTGAATTCGGCGCCGGTGGCCTGTGCCAGCAACTGCCAGGGGACGATGTTGCTGTGATGTTCAAGTTCGGTGGCCAGTATCTGATCGCCAGGCCGCAGAAACTTTCGTCCCCACGAATGGGCTACAAGATTGATGGATTCGGTGGTACCTCGTGTCCAGATGATCTCGCGGGAGTGGGCTGCACTGACGAAGCTGGCAACCTTCTCACGGGCGCCCTCATAGAGATCGGTGGCTTCCTGGCTCAGCGTGTGAATGCCGCGGTGGACGTTGGCGTTGTGACGACGGTAGTAATCGTCCATGGCGTTAATGACCGACTCCGGTTTTTGGGAGCTGGCGGCGTTGTCCAGGTATACGAGCGGGTGGTCGTTGACCTGCCGCTGTAGGATCGGGAAGTCGGACCGCAGGCTGGCGCCGGGCGCCCGGGAGGGGATGGGGGTGGTCTTGCTGGCCAGGGCCATTTTGGCGGATCGCTCCTTGAGGTTGGTTCCAGAAAATCGATCGTGTTAGGTGACGGTCACTACGATTTCTCCGTCCGCGATATCGACGGGAAAGGTGGCGACCGGTCTAGTGGCAGGGAGAGAGAGGGCTTGGCCGGTTTCCAGGTCGAACCGGGCGCCATGTAGGGGACAGGCCACGGCTCCGAGGCTTACCTGGCCTTCTGACAGCGAGGCTTGGGCGTGGCTGCATCGATCGGTGAGGGCAAAGAGCTTACCTTTGACGTTGAATATTGCGATCAGGCTGTCACCGACCTGCGCCTGAACGCTCTCCCCTTCTGTCAGCTGGGCGATGGGGCAAACCGCGTATCTTCCTGGCTCGATGATGCTTCTCGCTACTCTCCGGAGGCGGCCCGGCGCAACACAACCGCCTCAACGCTTTCGCGGATCCGCTTATTTGGGATTCGGTCCAGGACCGGTCCGATGTAGCCACGTACCACCAGCCATTCGGCCTGCTCGCGGGTAAATCCGCGACTGCGCAAATAGAATACCTCTTCCTCGTCGATCCGGCCGATGGTTGCGCCGTGGGTGCACCGCACATCATAGGTCTTGATTTCCATGCCGGGAATCGAATCGGCGCGAGCCTCGTCGCTCAGCAAAAGGTTGTCGTTAGCCTGATACGAATTGCTCTGGCCAGCCGTGTCTTCAATGGTAATCATGCCATAGAAGACAGAGCGGCCGTACTCCCGAAGCACTCCCTTGTACATCAGGTTGCTGAAGGTGTGGTCGGCGATGTGGTGTTGGTGGGTTTCGTGGTCGATGTGGCGGTGGCCGTCAAGCAGGGAAAGGCCCCACATTTCGCAGCGCGCACCGGGCTGCGGCATGGTGCCCTCGACGAGTGATTTGGCCAGACGGCCGCCTAGCGCAAACTCGGCGTAATTGAAGACGGCATCCCGCCCCAGGCGGGCGCGCACGGTCTTGAACGCGGATGTGTGCAGCCCCCAATCTTGGAGGAAGGTGTAATCCAGTCGTGCGTTGTCACCAATGGAAATGTCGATATTGCCGCCGGCAAGGCCGGATCCGTCGGTGGTGGAGGAGGCCTGCTCATCCACGAACTGAACGTTGGCGCCACGGTCCAGAACGACAATTGTCTGGCCGAAGGTTCCGATTTCGGAGCGGGTCATCCACAGAAAGCTGTGAAGCGGCATCTCAAGCTCCAGGCCGGCGGGCACGAAGACAAAGTTGCCGCCGCGCCAGAAAGCGGCCTGGAGGGCGTCGAATTTCGCCATGGAACTCGCCGGAAACTCCGCCGGCAAGTACTGACGCACGAGGTCAGGATGCTCACGGACAGCTTCGTCCATGGAACAAAAAATAACGCCCTTCGAAGCAAGAGCGGGATCGAGGCGATTGGACTGATGAAACCAGTCGACCTGCAGGTTTTGGCCAGCCAACTCGGTGGTTGCCAGCGCGCTGCGAGCCGCATGGGAAGACCCGTCGATATGACCATTCTCGCCAAAGGCGGTGAAGCCGGTCGGGTCAAGCCCGTCCAGATCCGTGCGACGCCATTTTTCGTCCGTTAGGAGTGGCAGGGGAAGCGATTCGTAGCGAGCCCAGGCTTTGAGCCGACGGTCCAGAAGCCAGTCGGGCTCGGATTGGGAGGCCGAGAGGGCGTTGACTAGACCTTCGTCGGTTACGCCAACCGCAGCGTCAAGCGGACTTGTCATCACCTATTCCTACGGTGATTGCGGAGAGATGGCAGAGGGTGAGGTCGGTACCCTGCTAGCCAACCGAACCTTCCATTTCTATCTCGATGAGCCGGTTCATTTCAACTGAGTATTCCATCGGCAATTCTTTGATAAATTCTTCGAAGAAGCCGGTGACGATGACCGAGGTCGCTTTCTGTTCCGATAGGCCACGACTCATCAGGTAGAAAATCTCCTCGTCGCCGATCTTGCTGACCGTTGCCTCGTGGCCAATCTGGCTGTTGTCATCCTCTACCTCGATATAAGGGTAGGTGTCGGTCCGGGATTCAGGGGTGAGAAGCAGGGCGTCACAGTTGACGAAGGACTTTGATCCGTCGGCGTCAGGCTCGACTTTCAGTAGGCCGCGGTAGCTGGCCCGGCCGGTGCCATTGCTGATGGACTTGGAGGTTATGGTCGAGGTGGTGCGGGGAGCGGCGTGAATGATCTTGCCGCCGGCGTCCTGGTGCTGGCCGCTGGTGGCATAGGCAACGGACAGAATCTCACCGCGGGCGCCTTCACCGACCAGATATACGCAGGGGTACTTCATGGTGACCTTGCTGCCGATGTTGCCATCAATCCACTCTACCGCCGCATTCTTGTGGGCCACGGCACGCTGGGTCACCAGGTTGTACATATTGTGGGCCCAATTTTGGATGGTGGTGTAGCGGATGTGCGCGCCTTCCAGAGCTACCAGTTCGATGACGCCAGAGTGGAGTGAGTCGGTGGAGTACACCGGTGCAGTGCAGCCCTCGATGTAGTGCACGTCGGCACCTTCGTCAGCGATGATCAGCGTCCGCTCGAACTGTCCCAATTGCTCGGCGTTGATGCGGAAGTACGCCTGCAGAGGCATGTCCACCTTCACGCCTTTAGGGACGTAAATGAACGAGCCGCCGGACCAGACCGCAGAATTCAAGGCGGCGAACTTGTTGTCGTTGATGGGTATAACGGTGGAGAAATACTTGCGCACTATCTCGGGATACTGGGCAAGACCCTCATCCATACTGAGGAATATGACGCCCTGTTCCTCCAGCGCGCTCTCGTAGTTGTGATACACCACCTCGGAATCGTACTGAGCGCCGACGCCGGCCAGGAACTTCTGCTCGGCCTCTGGAATGCCAAGTTTCTCGTAGGTTTCCTTAATGTATTCGGGGATCTCGTCCCAATTCTGCTTGACTTTTTCTTCGGTGGGACTGACGTAGTAGTGCATGTCTTCGAAATCAACTTCAGAGAGGTCCGCACCCCACTCGGGCATCGGCCGCTCGCGATAGCAGCGTAGGCCTTCTAGCCGCATTTCGAGCATCCATTCGGGTTCGTCCTTGATGGATGAAATCTGCCTCACCACGTCCTCGTTGATGCCCTTGCCCGCCTTTACGGCTGACTCTTCCTCATCATGAAAGCCGTATTTCTTGTAATTGAATTCGAGTTCGGTATCGGTTGGGACGATCACATCTTGCGACATTGTGGTTAAACCCTTTCTGCGACTTTGGTATAGCGGTCGTAACCGGCTTCTTCGAGTTCGAGAGCGAGCTCAGGACCGCCGGAATCGACGATCCGTCCGGCAACCAACACGTGGACGAAATCTGGCTTGATGTAGTTCAGGATTCGCTGGTAATGGGTGATGAGCAGGATTCCCAAATCGGGACCGCGGAGGCTGTTGACGCCTTTGGAGACGATGCGGAGTGCGTCGATGTCCAGTCCGGAATCGGTCTCGTCCATCACAGCGAGCGACGGTTTCAGGATAGCCATCTGCAAGATTTCGCATCGTTTCTTCTCGCCACCGGAAAATCCTTCGTTGAGGTAGCGAGAAATGAAGGATGGGTCCATCTGCAGAAGTTCCATCTTTCCGACGATCAGCTTACGAAATTCGCGGGCGCTGACTTCATCTCCCTCGGGGCGTCTAGAATTGAGAGCTTCGCGGAGGAACATGCTCAGAGGCACTCCGGGTACTTCAACCGGGTACTGGAAAGCCATGAACATGCCGGCCCGCGCGCGAACATCGGTGGCCTCTTCAACGATGTCGGAGCCGTCTAAATCGATCTTGCCGGCGGTCACTTCGCAGGTGGGGTTGCCCAGCAAGGCGTTGGCCAGCGTGCTCTTGCCAGAGCCGTTGGGCCCCATGATGGTATGCACTTCACCCCGGTCGACCGTGAGGTCTATGCCGTGGAGAATCTCCTTGTCGTCGCGACGGACATGGAGCCCGCTCACCTTCAGGAGCGGTTTCGATTTCGACATGCGTGGATTCTCTCTTTCGGGCAGTCGGACCGGGGGGGTGGATTTAGCGATGACGGATTGAGCGGCGCCTTGATGGCTCCGGAAAAGCCGGCGCTTCCTGAGCGTCATTTTACGTCTGCGTAACCTGAATCTAGCATCTGCCTGAATCACTGACCAAATTAAGACAGGTATAGCTGTCTAAACTCATTCTGAATGCTTGGATGGCCGGCCGGAAATGGAGGTTCGACGATCCACCGGCGGGACATAGTAACGGGCCACCCCGGCAATCCTCCGCGATGGAGTGATGATGCCCGGCGCAGATCGAGGGAACCGCTAGGGCCGGCCGGCATTTTGGGCGAATTGGCGGACGATGGCTTCGTAGAGGGTGGTGCAGGAAACAACCTGGGCGATCTCCACGAATTCCTCGGGGCTGTGGGCTTGATCGATGTCGCCGGGACCCAGAACGACGGTGGGGATGCCGGCGCCGCTCAGAGTTGACCCGTCGGTGCCAAAGGGGACGCCGGCGACTTCGGCGGGCAGGCCCAGCCTGCGGCCTGCCTCACATGCCGCCTGGACGATGGTGGCCGAGGGTGGGGTGTCGAGACCGTCTTCAAGCAGAAATGGCTCCAGGGATTCCAAATGCATACCGGAGATTTCAACCTCAAGGCGGAGGAGGTCATCGGTCACTGCCTGCCAGGTTGAGCGGGGGTCTTCGTCGGGCAGTACGCGGCGGTCGATTTGAATGCGACATTCGTCGGGGACTACATTCACCTGCACGCCTCCGCTGATGGTGGCGACGGTGAGGGTGCCATCGCCGCAAAGCGCGTGACGGAGCGCCGGCGGAGTGACGGCGTGGCGAGTCGTCAGCCGGTCGATGACGGCGCTCATGTGATAGATCGCGTTGACGCCGTTGGCAGGCTTGGACGTGTGCGCGGCGAGACCCCGGGTAGCTACTTCCCAGCGAGCGACACCTTTGTGGGCGATGACGGGTGTCAAACCGGTGGGTTCGCCTACGATGGCGGCGTCGGCCCGAAAGCCGAGGCTCACGGCGGCGTCGACGCCGCGCTTCAGGTATTCCTCATCCACAGTGGCGAGCAGGACCACGTCGCAGGCTGGATCCGGCGGGTCAGCGACGAGGTTTTCGAGAGCGAGCAGAGCGGCGACCATGCAGCCTTTGGTGTCACAGGCTCCACGGCCGTACAAACGGCCATCTCTCACTTCGGGGCTGTTGTTGGAAATCAGGCCGTCGAAGGGGACGGTGTCCAGGTGGATATCGAACACGAGCTGGCTCTCGGCGCCGTGAACGCGCATTTCGAGGACGGCGTTGGGTCGGTCAGGGAGCACTTCGTACTGGGATACATCGAGTCCGAGGTTTTGACCGTAGGCGGCGAGGTGATTGCTGTATTCGAGCTCGCCCCGTTCGCCGCCGGGCATGTCTGGATTTACGCTGTCGATGCCAACCAGTTCGCTGAGCAATTCCACAACCCGTTGCTGGTCGGTGTCGGTAGACATCCTGCCTCCTTGTTGTTGCCGGCTCCAAGAGGATAAATGGTAGCGGGTGATTGTAGGAGTAAGGCGCCCGCGGGCGAGTGTCGATAAAATTTCGGGCGACTTGTTTGGTGCGTATATGGAGATGAGAACCGCGTGGACGAACGAATCGAAGTCTCGATTGAAATACTGCGTGATTTCGGTCAACGCGCTTTCACAACGGCGGGTCTGGATGTGGAGGTGGCGGAAATAGTCACGGAGGTGCAGCTGGAGGCGGCGATCCGGGGTCAGGCAACCCATAACGTCGGTGATATTCCGCGGTACTCCGACCAGGTGCGCAGTGGCTACATCAACGCCTCTCCGAAAATGACGATTGAACGCGAATCGCCGGTGCATGCGCTGTACGACGCGGACCGGGCCCCGGGCCAGTACGCGGGTGTGGTCGCAATGCGCAAGTGCATCGAGAAGGCGAAGGCTCAGGGAATCGCGACGGTGGGGGTCCGCAATAGCCTTCACTACGGCGCGTCCGGCTACTTTGCGAGTATGGCCGTGGAGCACGATTTGATCGGGCTCTGTACGACCAACGCCGGATCGAGCATGGCGCCGTGGGGTGGGGCAAGCCACACGCTGGGAAACAATCCGCTTGGTGTCGCTGTACCGACCGGCGATAGCCACCCGGTGATGCTCGACATCGCGATGAGCGTGGTGGCGGTGGGGAAAATCGCCCTGAGTATCGCCCAGGGCAAGGGTCTGCCGGAGGGCTGGATGATCGATGCCGACGGTCGACCGACGACGAATCCGGAGGATTTCAAGACCGGCAGCGCCGTGCCGATCGCAGCCCATAAGGGCTACGGCCTAACTCTGGTGATGGAAATTTTGTCGGGGGTTCTAACCGGAGCGATGTTCGGAGCGGATCACAACTGGCGAGACAAGCCTGAAGGCCCGGACGCCCTCACGGACCTCGGCCACTTTTTCCTGGCGATTGATCCGGCGATGTTCATGCCGATTGAAGATTTCAAGGCGCGGATGGAGACCCTGATTGGACATTTGAGAGCGTCCAAGCTGGCGCCTGGGATCGAACGGATCATCGTGCCGGGAGAACCCGAGTATGAGGCGCGCGCCCGGAATCTGGACAACGGTACGATTCCGCTATTGAGAACGACCTATGACGCGGTGGCCGTGCACATCGAGAAGTGGGACCTGGGAATCGAGTGGCCGCCCGCGTAGTTTCGGTCTCCGCCGGCGGTGAAGATCGACCGGGAGGTCGGCTGAGGGTTAGCCGCCTGCCGCCGCGGGCACTATGGAGACCTCGGCCCCTTCGGGCACCTCGGCGTCCAGTCCGCCAAGGAAGCGAATGTCTTCCCCGTCGATATAGACGCCGACGAACGCGGAGGGCTCGCCTTTTTCGTCAAGAACCCGGTTCTTAATGCCAGGGTGCTTGGCGTCGAGCTCGTCCAAGATGGCGCGAATTGTCGAGCCGGTCACTTCCATTTTCCGCTGACCGTCCACGAGACTTCGCAGTTGCGAGGGGATCCGTATTGTTGGCAATGTGGCGTCCTTTATCCGGTAGATGCGTGTGAGGCCGACCAGGCCAAATCCGTCTGCTGCCTGCTTTCCATCGCGTCTTCAAACGACCCGATCGTTGGGTCGATGGTCACCGTAACCGAGACATGTCCATCAACTGCCTCTTGGGTCTTGAGCCCATTGCCGGTGACATAGGCGACCGTTACTTCATCTTCACCGATTACGCTGGATGTAGCCAATTTTTGTAACGTGGCGATGGTGACGCCACCGGCGGCCTCAGTGAAGATGCCTTCAGTGCAGGCCAACAGCTTGATGCCTTCGACAGTTTCCGCGTCGGTGACCGACTGGATCACACCGTTAGTCTGACGGGCCACTTCGAGAGAATAATTTCCGTCGGCGGGATTGCCGATCGCCAGGGATTTGGCGATGGTGTCTGGTTGCCGAACGGGTTCGAACGACTGCTCGCCGCCGGCGAAGGCCGCACACGCCACTGCATCCGCGCCGATGCGGATGGACTGCTCGCCGCCGGCGAAGGCCGCGGCCACCGGACCGCAGCCCTCGGCCTGGGCGCCGGAGATGCGGACGCTCTGGCTGGAAATGAGGCCGACATCCACCATTTCCCGAAAGCCATGGGCAATTTTTGTGTAGAGCGCGCCGGAGGCGATAGGCACGACCACGTGTTCTGGCGCACGCCAGCCCAGCTGCTCGACAGTTTCGTAGGCGAGGGTCTTGGAACCCTCAGCGTAATACGGACGGACGTTGATGTTGCAGAACGCCCAATCCTCTTCGTCGGCGATTTCGGAACAGAGACGGTTGAGCTGGTCGTAGGTGCCGTTGACGGCGATCAGGTTCGCTCCGTAGACGGCGGCATTGGTGATCTTGCCGGCTTCAACATCCGCCGGTAAAAAGACGTAGGTCTCAAGCCCAGCCTTCATGCCGGCGGCGGCCACGGCGCTGGCTAGGTTGCCGGTAGAGGCGCACGCGAAGACCGTATGGCCAAGCTCGCGGGCCTTGGTGACGGCGATCGCGACGGGCCTGTCCTTGAACGAGTAAGTCGGATTAACCGAATCGTTCTTCACGTAGAGATTTTTGAGCCCTATGGCCGCGCCCAGTCGCGGTGCGTGCTGCAGGGGTGTGAATCCTACGCGGACGTCGGCGTCCCACCCGGAATTCACCGGCAGCAGATCCACGTACCGCCACAGGCTGATAGGTCCGCTTTCAATTTTTTCGCGGCTGATGATCGACTTGATATAGTCGTAGTCGAGGGCGACCTCCAGCGGTCCGAAGCAGAGGTCGCACACGTGGATGCCTTCCGCTTCGTATACCTCGCCGCATTCTTTGCATTTCAATCCCAGTACTTTGGTCATGCTCCCAAACTCGTTTGATCTAGTTGATGGATCGGTGGTTGACCGGAATCTGTCCGGCCGGAAGTCCGCGCCAAACGCGCGGCGTCACATGCTGGCCGATCCGCCGAGCGTGGCGGATCTCGTGGCACCGGTCCCGGGACGCATTTTCGGAATATCCGGGTAAAGAGAAGAAACCCCACGGGAGGGGTTCCACAAAGATTACTACTGCCAATTGTGGTCCTCTTATCTTGCAGGCAGGTCACCCACCGGAGTTGGCACCTGGTCCCTGGGGGACTGGTTGCCGGGCTTCAAAGGGCCGTGTCCCTCCACCACTCTGGATAAGAAATTTTTCGGGTGTGACCACTCTCTTCAATTGTTACCGGAAGTATATCATCGGCCGTTCGCCATCGGAACGGTCGGTTGCTGACCAGACACTGGCCGAACCGAGACGGGTGGCGCTATTCCACGCAAAGGGATACCAGGCTGCACTAGCGTAAATCGAGAACTTTCAGGACGAGGTGGAGGGATCAGTGCCGTGATTGGGGAACCCGATCAGGCCATTCCGGATAAGCATCTTGGGAGATTTTGACAGCGTCCAAGAGGAGGGAAACGGCCATAACGACGAGTAGATTTCCCCGATGAAAGCCGGCCCGGTTCGCCGCATAACGATATCCCTATTTGCATCCCAGGGAATATTCAGCGCTGCGACGGTCGCGGTCGATGGAGCGGCCAGTCCAGCGATTCAGTGACCTGGCGACGTCGCGGGCGATGTGCCGGGCTGAAAATCAATCACCACTGTCCAGAGGTGCTCCGGCCACAGTCAATTTGACTCTGTCCAGTGCCTTCAACTAGTTTTAGGCGTCCGGTGCTGGTTTGGGAAGACGAGATCACTTATTTTCGATCTCAAATCGATCGATTTCACAAATTATGAGTAGACTCCCCCGCCGATTCCGGGGAATCGATACGAGACCGAGCGGCGCACATAACTTCGCGCCTGCAGCTGGACCGGCACCACCTGATGTGAGGCAGTTTGCCGTGCCGTGCGCAGCCTGACTGCATTGTTTTTTCTCCCTCCAGTGGTCATGTCCTTAGATCGGGAGCGAATGCTCCCCGTGGAAAGAGAGGTGAGGCGCTCATGAAAAAGTTGGAAGCCATTATCCGGCACGAGTTGTTGGAAAAGGTGCGGGACGCACTTGATAAGGCGGGTTTTCACGGCTTGACTATTAGCGAGGTTCGTGGAGCCGGTTCGCAGCGCGGCTATACGGAAAGCTATCGCGGTGCGAAGGCGACTATCGTCTTTCGGCCCAAAGTCAAACTTGAGATCGCTATCGAGGCCGAGCAGGTCGACGAGGTAATCGGGATTATTTCCGACTCCGCGCGCACGGGAACTGTCGGCGACGGTAAGATTTTCGTAATTCCGATCGAAGAAACGGTCCGCATCCGCACAGGTGAGAGAGGGAAAGACGCACTTTGAATCGCACGATATTGAGTTTGCAGCGCGGACTCTTCGGTTTCCCCAAGCGAGCCTTCAGGCCCGGCCGCATGGCCGCCGTTTCGGTTGGTGTCGTGGCGGGAATGCTCGTACTTCCCGCGGTGGCGCTTGCCCAAGAGCATTTGAATCTGGAAGATCTTCAGCTGGCCATCGATATGGTCTGGGTCGTGGTCGCGGGGGCACTCGTGTTTTTGATGCACACCGGCTTCACCCTGGTCGAAGTCGGCTTCACCCGGATGAAGAACGCCGCCAATATCGCTGCCAAGAACCTCATGAATATTTCGATCGGGCTTCTTGCATACTGGCTTGTTGGCTTCCCCATCATGTTCGGCGAAGGGAATGCATTCATCGGTCTGGATGGATGGGCGTTTTCGGTGCTCGACTCCTCCGCGGATGAGAGTTACAGCTCGCTGGAATGGACCGGTGTGTCGATTTCAACCAAGTGGTTTTTCCAGGCCGTATTCGCCGCGACCGCGGCGACAATCGTTTCAGGCGCTATGGCGGAACGCACGCGCTTCCGCGGCTACCTTGTGTATGCGCTGTTTCTGACCGCCGTCATCTATCCGGTAATCGGCCACTGGGTATGGGGAGGCGGCTGGCTGGCCGAAATGGGCTTCCTCGACTTCGCCGGCTCCACCGTTGTGCACACGGTTGGAGGCGTTGCAGCCTTGGTCGGAGCCTTTGTAGTCGGAGCGCGAATAGGGAAATACAACGGCGGGATAAATGTGATCCCCGGTCACAGCATTCCCCTGGCGGTTGCCGGAGTGTTCATTCTCTGGTTCGGATGGTTCGGGTTCAATGCTGGCAGCACTATGGCCGCTGTCGGCGTCGACTTTGCAGCCATAATCGTGACTACCAATCTGGCTGCTGCTGCCGGCGCAGTCGGGGCCCTGGCTCTATCTTGGTGGATTCAGGGCAAACCTGATGTTGGCATGGTAGGTAATGGGGCACTGGCCGGTCTCGTCGCCATTACTGCCCCGTGTGCATTTGTGGACTCGTGGGCAGCCGTTGTCATTGGAGTCGTGGGTGGAGGAATCGTAGTACTATCCGTTATAGGCATTGACCGTATACGAGTGGATGATCCAGTTGGGGCTATTTCAGTTCACGGTTTCTGCGGTATATGGGGGACGTTAGCAGTTGGTCTATTTGCTGTTCCTGACCTCGCAGGTGGTACAACCGGCCTATTCCTAGGCGGTGGTTTCGAGCAACTTGGTATCCAGGCTCTGGGATCCCTAGCCTGTGTCATTTGGGTCGGCCTAACCTGTTTGATCCTCTTCTACGGCATCAAGTTCACCATCGGTCTGCGAGCGGAGCCGTCCGAGGAGCTTGACGGTCTGGACATCTCCGAACACGGGATGTCGGGTTACCCGGAATCCGT
>CAZBZS010000002.1:56485-121008 GCA_964496475.1 uncultured Chloroflexota bacterium
CCAGCCGGGCCACTTAGCGGCTCGGAGGATTAGCGACTCAGATTTAAGGACCCGATGCAAAGGGGCTGCGGGGCGGACACCCCGCAGCCCCTTTTGTTCTTACTGAATTTTGAAACCGGACAGCACCTCTACGAAGAAATCCGGAATACAAGAATCAGCACGACAACCCTCACCCCCAACGGCACGTTTACCGTCGCGAGCCAGATGGAGAGAGATCGAGCCCGGAGGTACTCTGTCGTTGTCGTCCGACCAGCAGATGCCAAACGCTCAAGTTTCGGACCCAAATGAAAGTCGTGCGCCGCGCTTAGCAGAGACAATGAGAGCGAGGAGGATCAGTTTGGCCACTACGATCACTCCCCGGGAGTTGGCGAAGTCTTCAAGTCGGAACCCTATTGACCACATATTCGCCCAGCCGGTGATGGCCAGCAATCCCATCAATATCCAGGTGATTAGACTAAATCTTCGTCCCACTTGAGCGACGAGCAGGACCCTCTGCTCTGGGCTGAGCGCCCCGCATAATACCGGCGGCAGCGCTACCGCCAGGAAAATCCATCCTCCCAGCCAAAACGCCACGGCAAGTATGTGGATCACCCGCGACAAGGTCCAGATGAAGAGGTTTGGCGCCATCCCGGCAAGCTACAGGATGCCGGCCTCGGTCTTCAATCGACCTCTCGCATCCTAGTGCGATATGCCGACGAGAAATTTACGATGGCTTACCCAGACCTCCGAGGTAGCGTCTTTGAGGAGTCTGCTGAGTCGAACCGTACCCCCAGCCAGCCTCCGTCCTCAACCAGCATCGACTGACTCGCGCTGTTTCCTGATCCATAATGTCATTTCTGATTCGCCCCGGTTGCCCCAGGCAAAAAAAGGGATTGCCGTCAGCGGTACCTGCTTTCGTCGCCGGCGTGGCGCGTCAATACTGCTGTACAAATCATTCCATGGATCTGTAGGAGCGCTTCCCTCACCCACCAGCGCCACTGCGTCCTTCACAGGCCCTGTGAAGGAGACTTCACGCAGGAAAGCACCGCCCGCGCCGACCCGCAGACCCACGTCCCTGACCGCCACACCCGGGTTGTCCACACTTTCGAGGCAGTAGACAAGTGGACCTCTCTTCAACACCACCGACTCCCTCGCCTCAACAACCCGGGGATTAGCCACCAGCGCTTCCGGTGGCATACGTAAACCGAGTTCTACCGAGTCGCTCGAAGACCAGCGCCGTCGCAGTTCCGCGTAACCTTTGCGTGGCGTGACAGTTATGTCTTGCCCATTAACCGACATTGTCGGGTTCTGGCACCACCCGGGAATCCGGAAGAAAAGCGAGAATTCCCGGTGGTGCTCAGGCTCCACCTCGATTTTCACTTTCCCGTCCCACGGATACCGGGTGGAGACCTTCAGCCGGACCGACATGCCGTCGTCTAAATACCAGTTAAGTTCATTTGCGGCATATTGATGAACCCATAGTCCCGCCTCACTCGATCCGTAGAAGTAGCCGGGTAATTGGGCCAGAGTTCGGGCCAGATTTGGCGGGCAGCAGGCCACCCGCTCGAAAAACCAAGGTTGTCGTACCCGGGATCCAAGAGTCGTGTGTCGGTCCTGTTCCGCCCAGGGGCCCGCTGTATTTCTGCCGTAACAAGCGTGTGGCACGTCATAAAAAAAGCTGTCACCGCTCAATCCGACGCCCGCGAGCACGCTGTTGTACATACACAATTCCATCAAATCAGCGAATCTGCCGTCGCCCTCGAATCCCAGCATCCTCCAATTCCACATCAACGAACCGATTGCAGCGCACGTCTCCGCGTAGGAGTTCTCGTGAGGCAGTTCGAACTTGCGCCCGAATGATTCCGTTCGCATGCGTCCGCCGACCGCCCCTGTGACGTACATCTTGGATTCGACCATGCTGCGCCAGAGTCGTTCAAGCGCCTCCCGATAGGGATCCTCCCCGGTTTCCGCGTACAGGTCGGCCATCCCGGCGGCGAAGAAAGTCGCCTTGACAGCATGCCCGCTGATCGCGCTCATCTCGGCGCCGCCGGCTGCATCCACGAAGAACCGAGCGGTATCCAGGTAGAGTTGCTCGCCGGCTTCCCGATACATTTCCACGAGCGCCATTTCGATCTCCGGATGACCGGGACGGCCCTCGTTTCGGCCAGGGCCAAATTCGGTTGCCACCTGGTCGGCCAGACGTTGCGCCACCTCGAAAAGCCGCTTGCTGCCGGTCGCTCGGCGGTGCGCTATCGCTGCCTGGAACAGATGTCCGGCCGCAAACAACTCGTGCTTAATAACCGGGTCTTGCCATCGTTTTTCAGGACGATCGGGTCGTATCGTAAGGCCGATATATCCGTCGTCAAATTGCGCCTTTTCGATCAGGTCGATCGCGATCTCAACCATCGTGGCGAGTTCGGGGGACTGCTTGCTCACCAGAGTTGTGACGGCAGCTTCGATCCACTTGTACAGTCGGGCTTCGCCCGCGAAGCGGACCTCGTTCGCGAACGCATCCGGGTCATGCGCTTTCTTGAAACGCTCGAACATACCCTCTCGTTCGAGCTGCGCGAACGTGTGCTCCAAGGTCACCTGCGCGTTTACGGATAACCGATCGTTCCAGAAGCCGGGCAGCAGGTTGACCGCACCCACCGCCACCGGTCGCAGCCGAACGTGCGGACTATTTCGTGTATCAACCACGATGCCGCGAGGGGTGGCATCTACCCCGGTCGGCACGGTTAATCTCCTTTCTCAGAGCTGCGTCGCCATCAAGCGTAGACGCCCGCCGCCACTAGTTCTAGCAAGCCTGTCCAACGCGAGCCCCCTTCAGGGCCCGATGCAGAACTCAACTGGATTTGTCACAATGGCTGTGATCTCCAGACTCCCGGAGCGCCTCGTATGACGAACGACTTCCCCAACATCGTCTTGATTCACTGCCACGACCTGGGTGATTTCTTCGGCTGCTACCCGGGAAACAGCGCCATCACGCCGGCGCTCGATACGCTCGCTTCGCAAGGTGCTGTACTCGACAATCATTTTGCCTCCGCGCCGCAGTGCAGTCCGTCGCGCGCCAGCATGATGACCGGCCTTGCACCGCATCGCCACGGGCTGATGGGACTTCAAAATCGGGGCGTCTGGAATATGGATTCCAGCGTCCCAACCCTTGCCACCCTGTTGCGCGATCTCGGTTACCAAACGGCAAGTTTCGGCACCTGGCACATCAGCACCGATCTGAAGTCGCACGGCATCGATGAGTGGGATGAGACCGCAATTTGCGAAGAGGCTACCGCAACCACCCTTAATTTCTTACGTGACCGGGACTCCGCGTCGCCGTTGTTCCTCCTCGTCGGTTTCTTCGAACCACACAGGGAGTACACCGACCGCTGGGATGACCTACAAGACGCTTCAGGCCTCCGGATTCCGCCTTACCTGCCCGACATCCCCGAAACCCGTGAGGAGATGAGTCGCTTTTACGGAGATCTGAGCCGGTTAGATCGTTGCGTCGGCCAGATTCTCGCTTGCCTGGATGAGGACGGCATTCGGGATGACACAATCCTCATCTTCACCACGGACCACGGAATCGCGATGCCGCTGGCGAAGGGCACACTTTACGACCCCGGCATAAGGATCGGCGCCATCCTCCGCTGCCCTGGACGCATCGACGCTGGCTCGCACTTTTCACAGTTGACGAGCAACGTCGATATGCTCCCTACAATCATGGAGGCTGTCGGTGCCGGCACCCGGACCCCGGCCGATCTGGATGGAATCAGCTTCTGGGGCGCCCTGACCGGGGGCGACGGCCTCAAGCGCGACACCGTGCTCGCTGAGATGACCTGGCATGACTTTTACGAGCCCATGCGCGCTATTCGCACCGCTCGCCACAAGTTGATCCACAATTTCGAGGTTCGTGACGGCCTTCAGGTGGCCGCGGACATCCGGCGTTCACCGATTATCCCGCACATGCGCTGGCAGCTCCGCGACTGGAAGCGGCCGGAGTTGGAACTCTACGACCTCGAATCCGACCCGCAAGAGCGCCGCAACCTTGCCGGAGACCCGTCGGCCGCTGATATCGAAGCGGGGCTAAACGCGCGGCTGAACCAATATCTTCAGTCCACAGACGACCCTATCTTGGCAGGTCCCGTCGACATTTCCGACGCCTATCATGATTTCATCGTACGTGCGCCCGCCGGGCTACCGTAATCGCGGCTGTGTGTAAATCCGAGATGGAAAAGGTGACTCGATGACAGCATTCAGATCCTGCACCGTTATCGGTGCGGGCTTCATGGGGCCACAGATCGCCGTCGCCCTGGCCGCCTGCGCCGAAAGGGTCCGGCTCTACGACACCGACTCCCCGCTTCTGGCGCTGATAAATCAGCCTACCGAATGCACACCTGTTCCACCCGCGGGCGTTTCCCCCTGACCCGTTGCCTTCGACGTTCTGCCTCCACCGCTTGTCTCAATGCCGATCCGCCTTCTCCCCGCCCTGCCTTTCCAACCGTGCGTCGTTCCGCCGCCACCCTGAACTTGATGATCGCAAGCAGCAAGTCGGCCCGTTCACTAGTAGAACTCCGGGTTCAACAAGAAGGGGACATCGAAGGCGTGCGTTAGGCCATTCCTATAATCTCCACCAGTCACCGCGCTGCTGGCTTTGAGCCCATAGGGAGGGTGCCATGGAGATCCGTCGGATACTCGTTCGTGCCAAGCGCGACGTTGTTTTGGAAACGGTCGAGATTCCAGAGCAGCCGCGACTAGGCGAGGTTCTCATCGAGACGGAAAAGACTTTCATCAGCGCTGGTACCGAGCTGGCGAATTACACAGCTCTCGACCCAACCGTCTCGACCCCTGGTTCCTGGAACTCATATCCTTGGCCTTCTGGGTACGCAAACGCGGGTCGGGTAGTGGCTATTGGCGAGGAGATCGAGGGGTTGGAGGCGGGCGACCGCGTTTTCACCTTCGGCAAGCACGCGTCTCGCCATTACGCCAACCTGCTCGATCCCAGCGCCATCGCGACGCAAGTTCAAGGAAATGAGCGCGGCGCGACCAGCGACATGGTCGTCAAGATCCCCGATGGCGTAAGCAGCGAGGATGCCGCCGCCGCGCGCATGGCAGGCGTCGCCATCACCGCCCTCCGCGTCAGCACCGCTCAGGCCGGGGATTGGGTCGTTGTATTCGGACTCGGGATGGTCGGCAATCTGGCGGCTCAGTATTTCACGATCCAGGGCTGCAATGTGATCGGTGTCGATCCGATGCTGGCCAGGCGCTGTCTCGCCCAAGAAGTCGGTGTCGAGCACGTAGTCGGCGGCTCTCCCGAAGAAACACTGGCGGCGATCCTCGAACTGACCGCGGGCCGCGGAGCGGACACCGCCATCGACGCCGTCGGCGATTCCCTGGTGGTCAAGCAGGCCGGCCAGGTTGCGGCCCATGCAGGGGAGGTCATCATCCTGGGCTCGCCCAGGGAGCAGCATGACGGGAATCTAACCTCCCTGATCCGACCCGTACACTGGGACTTCGTTCAATTCAAAGGCGCACTCGAGTGGCAGTTCCCCCGTTATCCGATTCGAGGACAGCGCCATTCAATCTACTCAAACATCCGCACTTATCTCGAGCTGATGGCGCGCGGAAAGTTGAACCTCGGCAAGCTGATCTCGCACAGGATGCGCCCCGATGAAATCGAATCCGCGTACGAAAATCTGCTTAACGACAAAGAGCATTACTGGGGCGTCATTCTCGATTGGACCTAGCCATCCACCGCCGTCGGGGTTGGCAGGGTATTTGGCAAGCGCATCGCCTGGAGGAAGGCAATATGGAAGTACAGCGGGTACTGGTACCGACAAAAAATGAAGTGTTCCTGGAAACCATCGAAGTCCCGGACGAGCCCGCGCCCGGCGCAGTGTTGATAAAAACCGCCGCGACCTTCATTAGTGCCGGCACCGAGCTGGCCAACTACACTGCGCTCAGCAGCACTGTCTGGGAGCCTGGGAACTGGAACTCGTATCCGTGGGACTCTGGCTACTCCAATGTCGGTCACATAATCGCCATAGGTGAGGGAGTCGAAGGCTTCGAAGTTGGCGATCACGTTTTTTGTTACGGCCGCCACGCTTCCCACCTGCACGTACGTCCATTCGCACCCGGTGCCGGTGAGAACGATGTCGATCACCTCTTGGTAAAGGTTCCGGATGGCATCGACTCGGCTACCGCCGCTACAGCCCGGATGGCTGTTGTGGCCATGAATGGCTTGGTGCAAAGTTCCGTCCGACTCAACGACTGGGTAGCCGTCTTCGGACTTGGCTGCGTCGGCAATTTCTGCTCCCAGTTCTTCCAGTTGGCCGGCGCCCGGGTGATAGGCGTCGATCCGGTTGCCACCCGGCGCAATCTCGCGCGCAGGGTCGGAATCAAGACCGTACTTGGCGACGAACCAGATAGGGTTTCCGAGCAGATACTCGAGTTGACCGGCTCCGACCCGGTGATCGAAGTCGATTCGGTTGGGCTATCGAGTACAGTCCGCCGGATGATCCGCGGCCCCGGAGCGCGAATTACCGTGGACGCCGTCGGGCACTCGGGAGTCATCGACCAGGCCGCACAACTGACAGCGCCGTGGGGCCAGCTTGTCATCCTGGGCAGCCCGCGGGCCCCCTATGAAGGTAATTTCACGCCGTTAACCGAACGCATCCATTTCGCCCACATCGAAATTTGCGGCGCACTCGAGTGGTTAACTCCCACTCTCCCAGTACCCAGCGCAAGCTACTCAATCGTCGAAAACATCCACACAATCCATGACCTTATCAAGCGTGGCCTCCTCAACGTGGATGCACTTATCTCCCACCGAATAAACCCCGCCGATATCAAGCAGGCCTACGAAGGGCTGTTGAACGACAAGGAGACCTACCATGGCGTCATACTCGACTGGTCTTAGGCAGGTCGCGATAGTGTATAAGGAGGGATCTCATTAAACGTGAGGCAGGCATTCATCCATGGGTTCGCCATTGCGGGACTTGGCGATGTTCAGGTTTTGGATCGTCCGGCTCGGAGCGAGCACTGGTGAAGATGGAATACCCCCTATTCGTCCACCGTCGGCCGCCTACGCGGGTCGGTTATGGGTACGAAGCGCTGGACCGTGACAAGAACCGCTATGTTGGTGCCGTCCTCGACAGGCACCACGAATCAGTTCTCCACCGGGGAGCTCAATTTCTGACCGCACAAGTTCATCTGTCCAAGTGAATCTGAAGGACAGATAGTGAGCGTATTTAGGACATCTACGGTGGTGGGACTCGGACTGGTTGGTCCGCAGATCGCAGTGGTCTTGGCTCAGGGCAGCGAGCGCTTGCAAGTGTACGACCGGGATCCCGCAGTCGCGCAACGCGCCATCAACAACATGCGCGACTACGTGGCCGAAATCGCCCGACACGATCTCCTGATCGGGAATCCAGATGATGTACTGGCACGGATCCAGGTAGCGTCCACGTTGGATGAAGCTGTCATCGGTACCGAGTTTGTGCTAGAGGCGATCTCTGAGAATCTCGAAACCAAGCAGGAGCTTTATCGGGAACTCGATCGGATTAGTCCACCCGAGGTCACCATCGCCAGCAACACTTCCACCATTCCCATCCGTCACATGGCGGAGGTCTGCGTTCATCCTGAGCGGGTCGTCGGTAGCCATTTCTATCTACCGGCGCATATTCTGCCCCTGGTGGAAGTCATCAAGCATCCCCACGTCGACGAAGAGCATGTATCGCGTACATATGAAGCCTGGGTGGCGATGGGAAAAGTGCCCATTCTGGTCAACATCGATATCGTCGGATTTGTAGCCAATCGGCTGCAACATTCTCTCACCCGCCAGGCCATCGAATTGGCGGTCGATGGAGTGGCCAGCGTAGAGGATATCGACAATGCCGTGCGATTCAGTTTTGCCGCCCGGTTCCTTTCACTGGGCCCTCTCGCCAGTCGCGATCTGGGCGGTATCAAGAACCATGCCAAAGTGGCCAGTTACCTATACCACGAGCTCGACTCAGACGGCGACACTGCCGTCCGTCGGCTGCAAGAAATGTCCGATCGGGGAGACGACGGCCTCCGCACGCTCAAAGGGTTTTACGATTGGGAGGGCGATCCCGAGGAGCTGCGCAGTTACCACTACGAGCGGATGATCGAGCAAACAAAACGTCTACGGGAAATTGGCGGTATCCGCACGAGTCTTGCGCCATCTAAGGATGGCGCCGCAGATGATTAGCGCTGGAGACCACCGCAATATGACAGGACTTACCAGGAACTGGCTTCCGTGAATCGACGCCAATTCGGAAATTCGGATCTACAAATTTCGACGATCGGCCTCGGCTGTGTACCACTCGGAGACATCGAAAAGGTACCCACCGTTGATGATGCCGTCGCCATAATGCGAGCCGCCCTTGAATCGGGCATCAACTTCTTTGATACCGCCCCGCTCTACGGCAACAGTGAGTCGGAGCGCCGGGTCGGGGCGGCGTTGCGCGAGTGCAAAGACGCGATCCCCACGGATTTTGTATTGAATACCAAGGTCGGGTACCGGCCGGAACCGTTCGATTACGGGTCCGAGGAACAGACGCTAGCCTGCGTGGAGGAAAGCCTGCGTCTTCTCGGAGTAGATTATCTTCCCATGATTCACATCCATGACGTACAGCACTCGGATTTACCCACTGTCATGAAGGGGGCAAGAAAGGCGCTGCACCGGCTTCAAGCGGAAGGGGTGGTCGGAATGGTCGGTGTGGCGGCCGGACCGATTGCTATGATGATCGAGTACGTGGAAACCGGTGAGTTCGACTCCATCCTGACCCACAACCGGTACACGTTGCTGGACCAGCCTGCTGATTCATTGATCGCCCGTGCTACCGAACTCGGACTCGGCGTAATCAACGGCGCGCCGTTCTCGTCAGGACTCCTGGCTCGGCCTCTCGACCGGTCGGCAACCTACATCTACCGCGAGGCGGATCCCGGGGCGCTCGCCAGAGCTGCTCGAATTTATGAGATTTGCCAGCAGCATGGCGTTTCAACCGTCGCCGCGGCTATCCAGTTCTCTACCCGTGACGACCGTATTCACACAACGATCATGGGGGCGGCTTCCCCAGAACAGATTCGTCAGTCATCCACATCGCTCTCTGAGACTATGCCCGTCGAAATTTGGGCCGAGTTTCGACGGGATGCGCCGCCGAAGAAAACCGACGATATACGGGGGCTTCGCGATAAGTAGGCTCCCGGTCGGAGCGGAGGTCCCACTCGCGTGGGCGGTTCGCCCGGGACCCCTACGTGAGACTGAGCACAGCCACGCCGGCCACCGCCAAAAAGGTTCCGGACGCCGTCAGCCAACCCGGGCGTTGCTTAAGAAATGCGACTGCCAGCATCATCGCGAGTACTGGTGAACCCGCGCCGATCGCTCCGGCCCGTCCTGCGCCAAGCGTTTGGATCGCACTTAGAAAAAATATGCTTCCGGCACCCAGTCCGATCGCCCCAGAGAGCACTGCTATCGCGCGGTCGTGGTTTGTCATCGTCATGGGCACTAACCGGCCCGCCGACTTCCAGGCCAGTAGCCCGATTGCTATCGCCGCGGCTGGCATTCGAAAACTGTTGGCCACCACAGGCGGCAGGTCGCCAATCCCGGTCTTCAATAACGTGAAATCTAGCCCCCACATCATCGCTATTACGACCGCATAAACGAGACCGAACATCGGCGCGGTCGATGCGATTGTGTACGACCGGGTCACCCCAATTAGACGCATGATCCCGAACAGCAGCGTCTCCCCCAGGCCAATACCAAGCACCACCGATCCCGCCATCGCTGCGAAGTTATGCCATCCGAGCTTCAGGAACTCGCCTTGCAAGCCGAACGCAAACATGCCTACGGGCATTATCACGGCGGGCGCCCAGAGGCGAATGGCATTCAATTGAAGCGAGGGAAACGATCCCGCGATTCCGCGGAGGGCGACAAATCCGGCGGCCCAGCACAGGGCTGCGGCAAGAGCGGCTAGCTCACCCAATGGCTGCCAGCCTTACGGCATGTCGGTGCGGCGTTAGCTGCGACTGATACCCGGCACCGAATACGACCGTGCCAGGTCCTCGACCTCCGACCTAACTCGGGAGAACTCTTCTTCGTTGCCGCGGCCCGCATCATGCACCCGCTTTATCCACCCGGCTATCCGGCGCATCTCATCCGGCCCCATCCCACGAGTCGTCAAGGCCGGGGTCCCCAATCGGATTCCAGAAGTGACAGTCGCCTTGCGCGTCTCACGCGGAACCGTGTTCTTGTTGGCAGTTATCCCGGCCTTCTCCAGCCGGCTCTGCATGGCCCGCCCGCTCGGGCCGTCAGACCCGAGATCCATCAACATCAGATGATTTTCAGTTCCACCGCTGACCAGGCGGAGACCTTCGCGGGTCAACGCCTCAGCCAGTGTTTTCGCATTTTCCACAACCCGAGCGGCGTAGTTGGCAAACTCGTCCGACAGAGCCTCCTTGAACGCCACGGCCTTGCCCGCGATAACGTGCATGAACGGCCCCCCCTGGGTCCCCGGAAACACAATGCTGTCGATAGCCTTAGCGTATTCTTCGCGGCAAATCGCGAATCCACCCCGGGGACCCCGCAGCGATTTATGCGTCGAGCTTGTCACAAAATCCGCGTAGGGCACTGGCGATGGGTGTGCTTTGCCCGCCACCAGTCCCGCGATATGAGCCATATCGCTCATATGCATCGCCCCCACCTCGTCAGCGATCTCCGCGAACCGGGCGAAATCTATGATCCTCGGATACGCCGTCGAACCCGAAACGATCATTTTTGGCCGCGTGTCGCGCGCGATTCGCCGAATCTCGTCAAAGTCCATTAGTTCGGTATCGGGGTCAACCCCGTAAGAAACCACGTTGTAAAGCGACCCCGAAAAACTCCGAGGATGCCCGTGGGTCAGATGACCGCCATGTTCCAGGCTCATCCCCATGATGGTATCGCCGGGCTCTAAGACCGCCATGTAGACGGCCATATTCGGGGCCGAGCCCGAATGAGGCTGAACGTTTACGTGGTCACCACCAAAAAGCTCTAGCGCCCGCGATTGGGCCAGCCGTTCCACCTCGTCCACGTTCACACATCCGCCGTAATACCTTCTTCCCGGATACCCTTCGGCGTACTTATTGGTCAAGATCGAGCCCACCACCTCCAGGACGGCCTGGCTCGTGTAATTCTCAGATGCGATCATCTCCAACCCGTCGACCTGCCGGCCTTCCTCAGCCTGAAGAATCGCATAAATCTCGTAATCAGTATCGGCAAGTCTTACTGCGCTAGAGGGCTCGTGGATAGTCATCTACTGGCTCTGGTGAGATCGGTTCCCATGGACATCATCGGGTCCAAGATTGGATGTTACCTGCTTTGCCGATTCGCCAACACTCAGTTGTTGAAAATCCGCTCACGGGTGCTTGGCTGATCGTTGAGGCTAGGAGTCAGGATGTGCCTGTGCCGCCTTTTCAGAGTTGGCAAAAGACTTCCCGACAATGTTCCGACGCTGCGTGGGCAGCCAGATTCTGTCCGCTACCAGATCGATCCGAGTCTCCTGAAGAAGGCGATTAGCCGCCGGCGCGGTCGGTCAGTAGATCGTCTGCCGCCGCCAATCCCCGCAGCAGCTCCGGCAACAGTTCCTCGTGCACGTTGATGCCGTGGCGCGAGGGCTTCAGGTTATTTTCTTTGTCGCGGTAGTACACGCGCGCGGTGGCATAAGCCTGGCCTTTGAAATCCACGACCCCAATGAGCCATTCTTCTGTGTCGCTGCGCGGCAGCCGCCGAACTACGTCAATGTCTTCGGGTAAATCCTCGTCCGTGAGTGGCACTATTGTCGCCATTCGACCCCCATTTTCGTTCATTGCCAATCGTTTGGAATCTTGAAAATAATAGCTCTAGTCAGCATCCTGAGCTTGAGCAAGACGTAAATCTAGCGAATCTGTCAATACCCTCCGTACTGCGCGCTCTTCGGTTCTGGAACCCGGCTCAGCGCGTCCGCAGATGAAATTATCGATGTCTGACTCCACTATTACGACTCCCTACCTTCTCAGTTACTCCGGTCGGAGCTCCCAGACCTGAACCCGTCCGAACGGCGCCAACAGCGGTTCAATTGGGCGAACGGAGGCCGATGCCATTTTTGCTCCCCGCCCTAGTGCGGTGACAAATCGACCCTTCCGACCGGCCCGATAGATGATCTCGTCTTCCGGCGGGATGGCGAAAAGGTGGCTCTGCATCTCTGGCACCCATCCGCTTTCCCTGAAAAGGCGCAACGCCTGCCGCCTCGTGAGTGGGCCAAACGGGCCCAGATGAGGGTCAGGAGCCAGCGAATACTCAACCCCCTTGTGGCCGATCATGCCGCGCACTCGGTGCAGCGCCGAGTGGTAGGACCGGGCATTTACAAACGCGACTATGAGCCTTCCCCCCGGTGCCGTGAGTTCTCTCAACCTCACTAGCAGCCGGACCCGCTCCGGCGTGGGCAGGGACTCGAGCCGGAACATGCAAGTGATCAGATCGTACGGCACGGGATCGTCTTCATACAGCGCCGGGTACTCCAGTTCGGTGATTTCCCGGGTTGTCCGCCCACGGACGAACTCCCTTACCTGTTCGGTCATCTCAACGATAGTCAGTTCGGCTTCCGGGTAATCCCGGGCAAAACTCTCTGTATACAGACCCGTGCAGGGAAGCACGTCAAGCCACCGCCTAAGATCGGTTGGAACTGACTTGGCCACCGCCGCCTTCACCCGTTCGAATTCCGAAGGAATTGGTTTGTTGTAGTGGGCCCCGTTCCTGATCTTTGCCATCTGGAACGCAGCGATCTGCTCCATATTCCAATCATCGGGATCGTCGTTGAACGGCCATGCCGCTTCTCCCTCGTACCGATTCCAATGGAGGATCGAATCCACCCCGCGACGTCGCGGCGGCCTGAGATTTACGTCGTAGTAGCCGAATAGGGTGAGAGCCACGATTGTCTGCTCAGGGGGAAGACCCAGCAATCGCTTGAGATTGTTCACATTCCCCAGCGTGTCTACCCAACACCCTCCCAGGCCGAGACCGTGCGCCATCAGCATCATGTTCTGAATTGCCGCCGCTGCACTTTGGACCCACGCGAAGTTCTCACGCGTGTATTCGTGCGAGTAGGTCGCGAATATCGCTACTGGTGCCAGATGAATATATCTCGTCTCTGCAGCGATGGCAGCCCGCAATTCGGGATCGTCGACCACCACAAATTCCCACAGCTGGAGGTTGCATGCACTTGGTGCCCAGCGGGCTGCGTCAACAAGATTCTCCACTATCTCTCTAGGAACCGGCTTGTCCAGAAAACGGCGCACCGTCCTCCGGCCTGTCAGTGCTTCTTGAAGTTCCATCAGCCGATCAGATTCATCCATGGCTCCTAATCAATCTCGACTAATATAGTCCGGCCTTGGAGAAGAAGCGGCTAATACTTCCGGCTCGGGTCACCCGAGTCAACCAGTCGAACAGGGGTCTTTATTGACCAGAGCGGTCGTGACCGGCGGAGCCGGGTTCATCGGATCGCACCTCGTCGACGCGCTGATAGACGGTGGTGTGGATGTACTTGTAGTCGACAATCTCTCCACCGGCAAGCGCGATAATCTGAACCGGGCGGCGGAATTTGTGGAAGGGGACGTCGCTGATCAATCGGAGGTCGAGGCCCCACTTCATGAGTTTATGCCAGACACCGTCTTCCACCTTGCCGCTCAGGCCGATCCCAAGCGTGCTTATCGCGAACCTGCCTTCGATGCCACCATCAACGTCCGCGGAACCATCAACGTGGCCCTGGCCGCGGCCCGCGCCGGTGCGATCAAAATCGTGTTCACTTCTACCGGCGGGGCGATGTACGGAAGCCCGGATGCTGGTGACCTGCCTGTCTCAGAGGATCGATTGCCCGCGCCGGCTTCTCCCTACGGACTTTCCAAATACTGTGCTGAGCTTTATCTGGATTTGATTCGCCGAGACCACGGATTGAACTTCACGATCCTGAGGCCGGCCAACGTCTACGGACCCCGTCAGGATCCCGCCTCCGAAGTAGGCGTCGTGCTCATATTCCTGGAGCAGATGCTTGCCGGAATAACCCCACAACTCCGTGGATTCGGCAAGGCCACTCGCGACTATGTCTACGTGAAGGATCTCGTCTCCGCAATTTTGGCTGCCGCCGAATTGGGCGGACCCCGCGCTTATCACGTCGGCACCGCCAAAGAGGTGGACGTGGAGACAATATTTCATTCTTTGCAACAACGCCTGGGATCGTCTTTTGATCCGGAGCGGGTGCCGCTAATACCAGGGGAAGTGCAGCGAATGGCGCTCGACCCAAACAGAGCCCGCCAAGATCTCGACTGGATGCCTCGCTACTCGATGGATCAAGGTCTGGACGAGACCGTCGCCTGGGCCCTCGCCAAGGTTTCCCGCTAACTCATCTCCACCCGGACTTCTGGCTCGGTGAGAAAATTCCGCACCTCAACTTCATCCTCCATGTGAACCAGGGCCACAATCATGTCACCCGACTGCAGCTCGATGTCAGGCTCGGGAAATAACGTCTCTCGGCCTCGAATCAGCAGACAGACGTTGCATCCGCGCTTTGCCAGATCCAGCTCGCCCAGACGGCTCGACACGGCTGGTGATTCCTTGGCGAGCCTGAACTCCACCAGTTCAAGGTCACTTTCTTCCAGCCTCATTAGATGAATTACAGCGCCAGTCTCCTCAACGTCCTGCTCGATCATCGAGAGAATGAGGTCGGTTGCGCTGACCGTTTCGTCAACGCCAAGACGCCGGAATACGCTGGCGTTTTTCGGATTATTCACCCGAGCGATTGTGCGCGCTTTCCCCTTCGACAGGGCGCTCGCTAGCTGACAGATAATGAGGTTGTCCTCATCTTCGCCGGTCACCGCCAGGACCAGATCGGCCCGTTTTACTCCAGCTTCCAGTAACCATCGCCCTTCGCACCCATCATGGCCGATCACCAGGTTACCGAGTTCCGCTTTTAGCGATCGGGCGTGGACTGCGTCTTTCTCCATCAGCACCACTTCGTGGCCGATGTCGAGTAGCTCCGTAGTCATGTGGTAACCAACCTTGCCCCCACCAACCAGCACGATGAACATCTACCCCCCACCCTTCAGAACAATGGCGTCATGGAGAAGCTCGGCGCCAACCGTAGTCGGGCAGATAGTATTGAGTCCCAACAGCTCGTACGCGCTACTCCGTACCGGGTCGTTACATCTTGCAACTACCCGCTTCACTCCATACATTTCCTGGGCCATTTGAGCTGCCATGATGTTGGTATTGTCGCCGTTTGTCGCGGTCACCACCGCATCGGCGCGTTCGATCCCCGCGCCGCGCAGAACGTCCTCGTCAATCCCATTTCCGTGAATCGTTGATCCCGAAAATCCGGCCGCCAATCTATTGAAGGAATTGGCGTCACGATCGACTATCACGACCGCGTGTCCCTCTTCAGACAGCATGGTTGCGAGTTCCGCTCCAACCCGTCCGCAGCCGATCAGGATCACGTACAGACTTTCACCGTTTGTGTCGCTTTGTAAAGCTTCTCCGCCACCTGATGTTGTCGTCAAGATAACCCCATCTACTTCAACCGTATGTCCCTCGATTATTCGCGTGATTCCCGATAACGCGCATTCGCTTCTCGCCACTCCTTCATGCTATGCCGCATCCCGATTTGCGGCCACTCATACCCGAACGCAAAATCGAGCGGAGCCTTGCTGGGCAAGAGTCCATCCCGCTGCAGTACTTCGATCAATCGATCGAAATACCCACGCAATACCCGCACCCTGCGAATGATATCCCCGACAGTATGTGACCGCACTGCCATTCCCTCCTCTAGCGTCGCCTCCAGGTTCCCTGCCGGATCCGGAAATCGAAGCAACAGCGGCACCCGCTTGTTGGGCCATGTAAGCCAGGTGCGGTGGTACGCGTATAGCAGCTCGACCAGGTAGTTGATTCCCGCGTTCACATGGGCGTGCGCGGCAATTGCTCCCGATCGTTCTAGCCAGCTCAACGCTTTGGTCTCATTCAGGTGATAGTCCACGTTGTAGACATTCCGTGCCACCAGATCCTGACGCCGGTCATCGGTGTATTTGGCCAGCCCGTCTAGCACGGGCTCAACGTCCCCATCGCGGTCGAAGACCAGCACGCCAATCGACAGTAGGTATCGCCAGAATTCTGGACAATGGCCCTTTCGGTACTCCGCTAGATTCACCCGATTTGTGTCGAAGTGGATCATGCCGCTCGTGTCCAGATTGTCCTTTTCGTGACGCGTCCGAAACCCGGAATCTCCTGGCGACCAGAGAAAATCCCCGGGAATGACATCGAGTCGAAGCGGCTCGAAAAGCACGATCATATCGATGTCCGAACTCGCTCGGGCATCACCCTGAGCTACGCTTTCCGTGATCACCGCGCCTTTGAACGCCGGCTCTGGCTCAAGCTCCAGACCGATGAACCGCATCGCTTGCTCAACCTTTTGTCGGCTGTGCGGATTGTCCGGTACCGACTTATTCACCCTCTTCCTTCCGAACCTGGGGACAGGTTGACCTAGACCTCCGCAACTTGCACTTGGCTCCGACAGCCGCCATGGTTGCTTGAGCTATCCAGAATCCCTCCGCGAAGTGAGACATCTACAGATGCTGTACGAACTGCGATCCTACTATGTCGTGCCCGGGCGTATGCCAGACATCCTCGCCCGCTTTCGGGACCACACTACGAAAATTTTCGACCGCCTCGGCATCGCAAACGTTGGCTACTGGATCGAAGCTGTCGGTCGCAACGACCGGCTTATTTATTTGATTGCCTTCATTGACATGGCCGATCGCGAAGAGAAATGGGCAAAATTTATCAACGACCCCGAATGGTTGAGAATCAAGTCCGAAACTGAGGCCGATGGGCAGATAGTCAGATTCGTGGAGAATCGGTTTCTCACGCCGACCGATTTTTCCGCGATTCAGTGATGACGGACAGCAGGATGGTTTCCCACAGCGATCCATTCGATCTCGGCGACAAGGTTGCTGTAGTGACTGGTGCCGGTCGCGGAATCGGCCGGGGCATCGCCCTCGGGCTTGCGAAGGCCGGGGCCAGCCTAGTGCTCGCTGCCCGATCCCAGGACGAGCTGGAAAAAGTAAAAAACGAGATCGTCGATCTCGGCACAGAAGCGCTGATCGTCCCGACGGACGTTAGCGACCTGAACTCGCTGGCGAACCTTTTCACTGAAGCACACGGCAGGTTTGACGGCATCGACATTCTCGTTAACAACGCTGGTGTCGGACGTCGTAGCGACTTTCTGGACATAACTCCAGAGATGTGGGACTTCGTTCAAGACATCAATCTGCGTTCCGTTTGTTTTGCTATGCAGCATGGTATTCGTAGCATGCTGGAGCGTGGCTACGGCCGGGTCATCAACATTGCCTCGTTGACGAGTTACATCGGAATGGCTGGGAACGCTATCTACGGCGCCAGCAAAGGCGGCGTCGGGCAGCTGACGAAGGCCGTGGCGACAGAGTTTGCACCCACGGGTATTACCGTCAACGCCATCGCCCCCGGCTTTATTCACACCGACATCAACGACCGCATGTACCAAAAAGCTGAATTCAACTCGTGGGTGCGAAGCCGAATCCCAATGGGCGATTGGGGCACTCCTCAGGATATCGCCGGGACTGCTGTGTTCCTGGCGTCACCCGCCTCCGCGTACGTGACCGGGCAAATCATCCCGGTTGACGGCGGCTGGCTCGGTGCCTGATCGCGATCACAGCCGGAGACGCCGACATGCAGAATCTTGAAGGGCGCAGGGACTCCAAGGGGCGCCCGCCCTGTCCCGTCTGTGAGGAGACCGCGACTGCTCCAACCGGCATCGTGCCCAGATCCCCTTACCTTCCCGACTTAGAGTTTCGGGTCGTCAGTTGCCGGAGATGCGGGCTGCTGCGAACCGATCCTTGGCCCACTCCGAACCAACTGCACGACGTGTACGAATCTGGTGACTACTACTCCACAATTGAGGCTTCCGGGCCCGTAGCAGCCGATCTACCGCTCATCGAACGAGCGCGAAGGCATGTCCGCGCACTCGTTGTGCGCCACCATTACGCAGTCGGTGGGGCCGGGATTCTGGGCGCTGTCGCTTCAGCTATGTTTCGACGGCGGTTCGGCTGGGCGCCTAAAGGTATCCGTCCGGGCGACCTCCTTGACGTGGGCTGCGGAGACGGCACATTCTTGCTCGACGCCGAGAAGGCCGGCTGGAATGTGTACGGCCTTGAGACCTCCGAGACGGCCGTCAACAACGCCAGAGCGCTCGGGCTGACAGTCCTTCGTGGATCCTTACAGGATCGGCTCTTTGTCGATTTACATTTCGATATTGTGCGCATGTGGAGCGTGCTAGAACACGTGCAGGATGCCAACGCCGCCCTGCAGGAGGTAGCTCGGCTCCTGAAGCCGGGCGGGTGGGCGATACTGCAGGTACCCAACGCCGACTCCCTCGCCAGGCTCCTCACCCGCGCCCGCTGGGCTGGCTGGGATCTTCCCGCGCATTTGACCCACTTCACTCCCGAGACCCTGCGCTGGGCCGTCGCGAGGGTTGGTCTTGAGTCGGTTGAACTAAGTCAGGCTTCAGTCGGCACCCTGGCGAACCGCCTTTCATGGACCTCCAGCCCCATAGGCCGCGCCGCCGTATTCGCTCTGGACCAGATTATGGACATTCTCGGTCGAGGGGATTGTGTGGTCCTGTTCGCTCGCCGTCCCCACTCTGCTGTATCGGACAACTGATCTCAGCACCGCTCGTCCAGCTGGCTCGGCTCATAGCGTAAAACGGGAATAACCTAGCGACTGAGCTGTTGGAGATCGAGCTGATCAGACTTGGACTCAGTTTCCCCTTCGCCCTGTGCATTCCGTCGACCCACGGGGCAGTCAGCAGCGATAGAAAGCGCCCGTCGGAGAACCAGATATTCGCGTCGACCGAGCTCAGCCGAAGCTGGTTCCTTCCCGCCTGGCCGGGGAGCTCAGTAGCCCCGTCCCCGTAATGCACTCGGAGTTGGACACCCTCGGCTCCCGCATCGAAGTCGATGAGAAGCTCCGGCCCGATACGCGGAACCAGCGGTTTCACGTCGGTGAGCAGAAGCATGTGCTCGCCGCCGCGCTCATGCCAACGCAGGCCTGAGTGATCGGTAGTGGCTGAACTCGCGCCGAGCGGGTGGCGCACAAATTTCAAAAACCGTGCGGCAGGTAAGTTCAATGTGGCCCAACAGTTCACCTCCTCAACCCGGCTTCCGCCTACCAAGCTGCCAACTGAGTAAAATCGCAATACTCGAACGGGGCCAGCCAAGCCAACGCTGTTTCAAGGTTGAGGTCCCCGGCTGCGAATTTGATCCGGCCTTCCGCAACCTCTTCCTGGAGATCGAGCGTGCCGAATAGGACCGGGATTATGCCGCCGTCATCGAAGGTCAACTTAGGGTCTTCGGGCAACGGATCCGCGATAGATACGTTGCCGGATGCGAACTCAATCGTCGCCCTCTCACGTGGCGTGGCGATAGTTAGCCGGGCCATTTTGAGTCCCAGCGAGTGACCGCGAGTCCGGAGAAACGGCGCGAGCTGCCCAAGCAGCCGACGTAGGGATACGGTGTAAAACAAATTCTCTCCGCTGCGTTTCTCCCACCGAAAGTGGGGCGTCGCCCCGACCAGGTGTCCATGCGGGGAACCGTGCAGCTGGATAGACTTAACTTTCAGTTCCGTCGCGACGGCATCCGGGTAATACAGCGGATCGCTTTTCGTGTCGTACAGGAGAGACGCCAGGGTCCACCGGTCGTCTACCAACCGGACTGCGGCCGTGGCGACCGGCATCTCCTCATCGCGGACAACGTACCACTCGGTACCGTTCGACACGTCGGTGTTGCGATCCTCAACGCCGGCGGTCGTGGTCGCAAATCTGCTTCGAAAATCGGATATGAGGCCTGTTTCATTTGCATTGGCCTTGCGAACGTTCAGACCTTTCCTGGAGCCTTGTATTTCCACGATCGCTGCCATTCGCCCCTGTACGATCTCGAAGCTACGGCGAAGATACATCTCGTATGCCGGGCCGCGGTCCGGATGTGCCACAAGCCATATTGCACAGATGTCGTTGCCGTCTGCGAATCTTAAGGTTCGCGCAAATAGTTCCGCCCCGATGCCCAGGCCACGGTATGTCTCTTCTACAAGGACCTGACCAACATTTGCGATCTTGAGCCTCGCGTCGCCGTGGATCAATCTGCGAACGGCGGTCAGGCAATGGCCAACGATCTCGTCACCGATTTCCGCTACGACGATGGAGTCTTCTAGGAGGCCGGCGTCATTAAATTTACCGGCGTAGCGGGACTCACTGAGCCAGCCGGCTGAATCGATCATTGGCCATAGCTGGTCGTCATCGCCGGGCCGCCAATAGCGGTACACAATATCGGGTCGGCGGGACTCCGCCCTGGTCGTGCTCAATGGGACTTCCGCTTCGATCCAACTGCCGGACCGCTGCCTGGCTCGTGGAGGGAGGCACCGTTGACATATTCAGGAGTGGCGACATCAGTGTGTGGGCTCGCCGCCCAAAGCAAGTCGTCCATTGCCCTACAGGTTTCCGCGATACTCAGGGGCTCACCCGTACATACTTCGGCTGGCCTCCGCCCGATAGTAATTGATGGTCTTCGACAAGCCGTCATCCAGAGAGGTCGTCGCTGTCCAGCCAACGAGATCTCGAATGCGGCTGAGGTCCGGAACCCGGCGCGGAATATCTTCATAGCTGGTGCCGAATACCGATTCGTGGCTCACAAACTCGATTTCGGATTCAAATCCGCCAAGGCGTTTGAGCGCATGGGCAATTTCTAGAACCGTGATCTCCCGATCGGTGCCAATGTTCAAAATTGTGTTCGTTGCCGCCGGGGACATGGCGCTCCGCACCATCCCCTCCACCGCGTCTTCGACATAGCAGAACGTGCGTGTCTGCCTACCGTCGCCGTGGACCTGGACCGGCAACCCGTTCAAGAATCGGTGAAGGAAGATCGGGATCACTCGTCCTGCCCCGAGCGTGTCGAGCCTAGGCCCGTATATGTTAAACAGGCGGAAGATGACGAATTCAAGAGCATTTCGCTGTCGATGCGCAAGGATAAGATGCTCGATCGCAGCCTTGGACGTGGCGTAACACCAACGATTGACTGTTGTTGGGCCGAGAACCCGGTCGTCATCCTCTCGCCACGGGACCTTTGGATTTTTGCCATAAACCTCTGATGTGGAGGTGAATACGATCTTCTTGCCGTAGCGAGATGCTGCTTCAACCACCTGCAAGCCAGCGACCAGATCCATTTCCATCGTCCTTAAAGGATCCTCCACGTACACTCGGGGATCTGCTATAGCCGCCAGATGGTAAATCACATCGCAAGCGCGGATTTCACGATCCATGAGCAATTCATCGGTGATCGATCCCTGGAGAAATCTGAATTCAGCGTTGTCCATGAGGTGGTCGATCTTGACGCCATCGGACAGATCCAGGGCTATTACGGAATCGCCCCGCTCGAGGTGAGATTCGCAGATGAAGGAGCCGACGAAGCCGGCTCCGCCAGTCACCAGGATTTTCAATTCTGTTTATCCTTGTCCGGAACGATTGTGAGAAGGCAGAAATTGCCTGATCGCAGCTTCACCTGAATCCTATCGAGACCGAGTTCTTCCGGTCGCACATAGTTTTCATTTATCAGCAAGTGATCGATGTCCCATCTGCTGAATATGTCGGTTATCGGCACCTGCAATACCGGGAAGAAATCATCATAGTGATGAAGGTGTCCGAACGAACTATCTGTACTAAGAACTTTAGCCGTGGAAAAATGCAACGCCGTATCCGCGAGCGAAAGTGGAATGGTCATGAGCTTTGCAGGATGTGCTTGCGAATCGAGCTTCCGCATGATCCGCAAGAGATCCGGCGTCACCGAGCGGTCGACATCGTGGGCCACGACCCGGTACTGCAGGAACAACGCCGGGGCGAGCCCGCCGAATAGCGCCAGGGCAATGAAGGCGACCGCGAGTGCGGTTCCCCACGCTGAATCGGCCGTGGACACCAGACCGGCGATGATCAGAGCGGTCGGAAAGACACCGTACTCGCCGTACCGCTCACCCTCGCCAATGAATTCCAACGACTTCACCTGCCGGATAAGGATCCCGGTGCCCAGAAGACTCAATGACAGCACGAGGAAGAAGTTGAATTCACGTTGCCAAGTGACCGCATCGGCGATCACGAAGTCGAAGAACTCATTGACTGCGGCCAGGATCGCAAGAACGACAAACACATTGGCGCTGAAGACCGCCAGAAACGGGGCCTTGCGGAGGTAACGATAGATCCTGAAAACGGGGTCGGCACTCTGCTCAGCCTCCCGGGTGAGGCCCCTCACCTGGTGGGCAAAGCGATTGTGAATGTTTCCTCGCCACCAATTGAGCATGGCGAGGTGCCCCTTGAACACCTGCCAGTAGAGCCCGCCGGAGACAACTATCGCAAGCATCCAACTGCCGAGGAAGACGAGGGGGTAATAAGGCGTCAGGAAGAAAATGCCGAGCACTATTGTTGCTGCGGCGAGAGCCTGCAGGGCCATCCGGTGGGTGAGGAACAATACCGTGCCCGCAACCAGCGATGCCGGAAACCAGACCCAATCGGCCGATGCGGTGAACGCGAGGTTCGTGAGCATCAGCGTGGTAAACATCAGGGACGCGAGTGGCCTTGTCGTCAGGCTTGAGTTTGCCATCACGACAATCGGCGCCAGGATATAGCCTGCCTGGGCCGCCGACGATGCCCAGACGTTGCCAGTAAACGAATAGGCCACGACAAATACGAGGAACGAATGCGCGAAATCGACAATCGGACTCACCAACCACTGTGATCTCTCTAGTAATCTCTTCGGAAAGAGCGACAGTAGCCAGCGCATCAACGGCGGGTAGTCGGATGGTTCGGGAATCAGGTAGCGATCGAAGCTCGCGGTGGAATCGTGGCGTTTCCGACGGTAGTAATCGGCCATCGCCAGATGCCGCCAGGTGTCAACACCGAAATAGCGATTGCCGATTCGGGGCCAAATTTGCAAAAGGAAAGAAGCGGCGGACAAGGTCAGGCCGACCAGGTAGATCAAGGCTTGCGTCTGCTGGCGTTCGAGACATTCTGAACCGGCATGGGTCCGCCATTCGGGCGAGCTTCTGTGTTCATCGGGCGGTAAATGTTAGCCCAGCCTCAGTTCGAAACGCACCACCGTCATCGCCAGCGTAATCCGAAGGTGAGTGTAGTAGATCGAATCGTTGCTAGACTTCCGGTTATCGCCAGCCTAGCGGCGATGCTCATCGTGGGCTCGCTGTTTCTGAGGCAGGAACGGATGCTGCCGGTGACGTTCGCCGAGGAGGAATATGCGTTCCCCTACGGTCCGCTGGCTGGTGGAGTGGGGCAGACCTTCACTGCCCCGGCACCGTATCTAAGCCAGGTGGCGGTGACAATCGATGCGCGGGGGATTGCCACGGCCGGCTTCCCGCTGAACATGAGAATCCGCGACGGTCGGAGCGAACTGGTTGCAGAGGCCCGTCTGGTAGTGAACCATGGGGGCCTCTCTGACCAGGCGATCTCGTTTGGTCCGATTGCTGATTCGGAAGGTCGGGCATTTGAAGTTGAGATCCAGCCGGCGGAGGGCGCCGAAGGCGACGTATACCTGCCAATGCGAACTGGATCGGGGCTTTCAGGAGAGGCCTTCCGGGACCAGGAGGGTAAGCATAGTGTCGATTGGTCCAGCAATTACCGGCTTCATCAAACGGTTCGGCCGCTCACTTTCATCCGGGGCATCTTTACTGCGGACTCACTTACCGTGCTGGGCATGTTAACCGCGATATCACTTCTGACCTTCGCGTTGGCAGCCGCGTCACGTGGCGTCGGTAGAGTCCTTGGCTTAAAGGTGAATCTGACTGCCGGTGCCTTTTTTAGTGGCGCTCTGACGCTGACCTTGGGTTGGGTGGCGTTCGCCACATACCCTTTGGTGTGATCGGAGGTATCGACCGGCCCGGTGCGATTCGAAAACCGCACTCATGTCCAGATCAGACCGACCGCCGGCGACGAGATCTGCGACGAATTCCCGTACCAATCCGCGCGGGAAACGTCCGCGGCGGGCTACTCGGAGGCAGTCCCTTCCATGCGGCCTGCGGCGGGCCGGAGGACCAGTAGGTACGTTTCGGCAGCGAGATAGCCGGCGGTGACGGCCAGCGTGATGGTGAGGATCGTGGCTAAGTCTTGTACGGTTTCGTGCCAATTGAACATCGCGGTCAGCATAGCTGCGACGGCGACCAACATGAAACTCCACGGGCGCAGATTGCCGGCGCCGATGTTCAGATGTGCCAGGGCATAGCTCAGCGAAAGCAGTGTTCCGGCCACTATGTAGATCGACAGCAGGGTTGTATCGAGATAGTACTGGTCTGGGAAGGCGATCGCGAAGACGTAGGTCGGGAAGATGAGCACCGTCAGGCCGACAACGGTCACGATGGCTCCGATCAGGCCAACGCTTACGAGCAGGCTGGGTACGATCGACTTGCCGGACGAAAACCGCCGGATCACGTGTGGCATTAGAACGATGGAAACGGGTGACGTGGCGAAGAAGAGAGTTCTCCCGATGAGGGCGACAGCAGAATAGTTGGCTGCTTGGGTTTCAGTGAAGTACGCCTTCACAAACAAAATGTCCGCGTTCAACACAATGGCCAGGGCGAATGCAATTCCCACCACGCGCAGCTGGTCGCGACCACCCAATTCGGGTCGAGTTTCTACCTGTTCCGATCCGCGTACTCGACGCGTGACGCGAAAGAGAAAGACGGCTCCGCCCATCACGGCCACGGCGGCTCCGACCGAGGAACCGGCTACGGCGCCAGCAGCCGCCCAACCCAGCAACACCATTCCGGCGCCGGCGCCCAGGCGCGAAGCGCTTTCGGCCACACTGATGATGCCCAGAAAAAGGAATGAACTTGTGCCCGCCAGCGACGCCTTGACGACAATCGAGATCAGCGACAGAACGATTGCCGATCCGACAACCAGGATGCTGGCGACCCCCTCGAATTGCAGGAGGTCGCCGATCCAGCCGCTCAATACGCCGAGTACGACAGCGATGACCAATCCAGCGGTGCCCACGCGGGCCGCGGTCTGCGCAAACCAGCGCCAAAGTTGGTGACCACGACCCTGCACGAACAGATCTCCGGAGACTTTGATGACGAGCGAATTGAGCGCCGCGCCCGGGACGCTGAGCAGGGCTAGGAGCGAGATCGCGGCGATCATCTCTGCCCATGCCCCCGGCGTAAGGAGCCTTGCCATTACGAACTGGAAAGCGAATCCCAGGACGTTGACGACCATCGATAGGCCGAACAAGGTCAAGTTATCGCGGAAGATGCCTGGCCGAACGGCTGCCCGAACCACCGTCGAGAGGCGCCAGCTGGCCGCAATGTTCACCTGATTGCTAGACGCCTTCGTACTCCCGATACAGATCCCAGAAATAGCGCAACGACACCGACACCTTCGCAATTTGCATGAGATCTCGATCGGATACCCGGCGAATATCCCTCTGCACACGCCGCCGGGCCGCAATAGTGTCTGGCAGAGTGCGGAAGTTCCAGAAGATCCCGCTCAGAATTGCTCGGGCCTTCGAAGGGTTGCCGCGCAGAGCGTACACGGTCGCAATCGCGAGACACAGTCCCACATGAACCGGCACGACCTTTAGAGCCTCCAGAAGGCCGAAATTCTTCAGCATCGAATGAATGCGGTTTTTGAACGAGTGGTAACTGATCAGGTAAGAGTCAGAGTTCCTTGAAGTCCCTGCCAGCAGATGATGTACAAGGGCGTCGGGCACGAAGTAGATCTTTCTTCCCGACAGCCAAACTCGCCAACACAAATCAGTCTCCTCAAAGTAGGCGAAGTATTTTTCGTCAAACACGCCGACTTCCCGCAAAACCGAAGCCCGGAACATCATGCACGCACCCTTCGCCGAGAATATTGGGAACGGCGAATCAAGATTCTCGTCGCGCGCCAGATAGCCATCGTGGTACAACATGCCCGTCCAGGTCAGATAATCTCCGATCGAATCCAACCGCGACGGGTCCTTCATCCAGAGGATTTTTGGCTCGCATCCGCCCGCGTTCGGGTGGGCCTCCATGAAATCGACTAGCTCTGACAGAAAATTGGGTTCAACCGTGGTGTCCGAATTCAGAAACAGAATGTATTCGCCGGTCGCCTCTCGATAGGCCAACAAGTTGGCTCCTACAAACCCCAGATTCTCCGACTGCTTGAATAGACGCACCTCGGAAAACTCTTCGCCTATCATCGTCGCGGAACCATCGGTCGAACCGTTATCCACACAGAGCACTTCGAAGCTCGGGTAGGCGACCTCACGCAGGGATTGCAGGCAATCCCGGATTAACGATCGGGTGTTGTAGTTGACGATCAGAATCGAGACAAGTGGGTGCCCGATGAAGAGCGGCTCCTGGCTGCCGATGGCCGTGGGTGAGATACCGGCAGATTCTATCCCCGCCACGAGCCTGAGTACGAACCGTCGGCAATTCCCGACAATCACACACCACGGATGAAAATGAGGCGGGTACACGTTTGTGTGGAATAGTGGGAGTCCTGTCCGGGTCCCGGGGCGAGCCTCCCGATCCCGTGATTCTCGAGGCCATGAAGGCGAGGCTCGTCCATCGGGGCCCAGACGACGACGGCGGCTATCTGGATGACCACGTAGCTCTTGGAATGCGCCGTCTCAGCATCATCGACCTTGAGGCCGGGCAACAACCGGTCGCCAACGAGGACCGCTCAATTCAGGTAGTTCTCAACGGAGAAATTTACAACTACCGCGACTTGACAGACCGCCTCTTGGCGATGGGCCATGTATTTCGCTCCAGTTCGGACACAGAAGTGCTGGTGCACGCCTACGAGCAATGGGGCGACGCATTTCTCGATAAGCTCAACGGGATGTTCGCATTTGCGCTGTGGGACGTTCGACGCCGCCGGTTGATGTTGGCTCGCGATCGCGCCGGCATCAAGCCCCTGTACTACTCCCGGATTGGAGCAACCCTTGTGTTCGGCTCCGAACTCAAGGCCCTCCTCGTGCACCCGCTGGTTGAACGCGATCTCGACGCCGAGTCTCTCGGTCACTACCTGTCATTCGAATACGTCCCCACCCCCCACGCCATCTTTCGCGGAGTTCGGAAGGTCAGGCCCGGCCACTACCTCATCGCCGAACGAGAGTCGATCAACGAGGTCCGCTACTGGGATTTTGAGATTCAACGCAGCGAGTCCATCCATGTTGACGAGCCGCACCTTCATGCGCAGAAATTCGCCCGGGTTCTTCAAGACTCGGTGGCTGCGGAAATGGTAAGCGATGTTCCGGTGGGCGTTCTGCTCAGCGGGGGCCTGGATTCCAGCGCCGTTGCCGCCATGATGGCGAAGGTGGCCGATAGTCCAATCAAGAGTTTCTCAGTGGGTTTCGCCGAAGGTTCGTTCGATGAGAGCTCCCATGCCCGGCGGGTCTCCCGCCACCTGCAAACCAAGCACCACGAGATGGTGCTAACCCCGAAAATGCTTCTGGATCTGTTGCCCCGTCTGGCCGCCCATATCGACGAGCCCTTCGCCGACCCCTCCGTGATGCCCACCTATCTCGTCTCGAAATTCGCCAGGGAACATGTAAAGGTCGCGCTTGGCGGCGATGGCGGCGACGAAATGCTCGCCGGCTATTCCACTTTGCAGGCCCACCGCGCCGCCACCTTCTACAACCGCCTTCCCGCCCCATTCCGACACCGCGTCGTCGAGCCGTTGGTCAGGTCGCTACCCGTCTCCCACGCCGACTTTTCTCTGGACTTCAAGGCGAATCGGTTCATCCGGGGTTCAGGCGAGCTTCCCGCCCTGCAACATCAGATGTGGTTGGGATCGTTCTTCGGAAGTCAAAAGTTGCAAATTCTGTCTCGCGATTTCGTCGAGCGAATCGCCGCCGCTCCGGGCGGCGAACTAGTCCGGCGCACCGTTCAACCCTGCCTGGCCGGCAAACAGCTCAACCGGATCCTGTACCAGGATATGAAGCTGTATCTCGAGGGGGGGGTCCTCCCCAAAGTCGATCGTGCCAGCATGGCCGTCTCGCTGGAAACGCGAGTTCCATTGCTCAACCGGGATGTCATGGAGTTCATGGCCGACACCCCGCTCTCATTGAAACTGCGTGGCTTCACACGAAAATGGCTTCTGCGGGAGGCTATGGCCGGTCAACTTCCAGACGAAATCATCAGGCGGCCAAAAAAGGGGTTCGGCATCCCTGTCGCCCGTTGGCTGTCCCGCGACCTCCGCCAGATGACACAGGATTACCTGAGCCCCGTTCGGCTCGATCGCCAGGGTATCTTCAACCCCGCGGCTGTCTCCAGAATCCTTTCCGAACATCTGGAACGACGTCGAAACAATCACAAGATGCTCTGGACGCTTCTAATGTTTCAGCTCTGGTGGGAAAACTGGATGGAGCCGGCCTAGCTTCTTCGCCCCCGCGAAGCCTCGGCGATCAGCCCCTGACCGAAGATCAGCAGTCCGAAGAAGAGCCCCAGCAGGCCGACGATCAGGAGACTGCCGCCGCCGGTAGCCGCCCATGTCACGATCAGCGCGAGTGCCAGCAGCCAGGCGAATGCCGCCAACAATGAAAAGATTTTGATGGGATTGTGGCGGACTGCTGCCTGAACGATCACCTGCATCATTCTCAGCGCATCCCTCAACGGCCTGATCTTTGACTGGCCGGACCGAGATCGGTACTCACTTCGAACGAAGTGCACACCCAACCCATCTCCCATCATCGCCAGCGTCAAGCCCGTGCTGAATGAAAAACCCGTGCTCAGGATGTCGAAGTACCGCAACACCAAATCCCGCCGGAAAACGCGCAATCCTGAATTCACATCCGGGATGTGGCGACCCGTCACAAACGAAGCCATCAGCACCAGAAGCCAGCGTGCCATCCGCCGCAACGGCCCTCCATGGAAGTGTGGTCCGGTCCTGGCCGCCACCACCATGTCGTAGTGCTCGGCGATCTCTAAGAGCCGTGCCGCCGTGTCCGCCGGATACGTATTGTCAGCGTCAGTTATCAGTATCCATTTGTGACGCGCCGCCTGAATCCCGCGCCGTAGCGAGTGCCCATAACCCATGTTCGACGGCGGACCAATCACCTGTGCTCCGGCCTCCTCGGCTATCACCCGCGTGCCGTCCGTCGATCCATCGTCCACCACAATAATCTCGAAATCGCTCGGCAACGTCTGTAGCATCACCTCGTATTCTGTTACGACCGTGCCGACCGCCCCCGCCTCGTTATACGCGGGAATTACTACCGAGACTGACGGTGCCATCAAACCTACCGCTCCAGAGATCGCGCCCAGAGGCCGCGCATGAAGCCCAAACCATAAACTGCGTGGGTCACCATTATGCCCGCCACCGAAACTGCCCCAAGAATCGGTTGCTTCGTGCGGCCGACGATACCAAGGAATGTTGCGAAAAGGGCGACGCCATAGACTGCGACTGCAACCCGGTACAACAACCACAATGGCGCAACACCGTGGAAAAGAAGCGGGCCGGCGACTACACCGAGAACCCAGATCGCCGGTAGTAAATACGAAATGCGCAGCGACGTCCTTGGGTACTTCCTGGCGAAATGCCCCCTATGTACCCCGTACTGCACTATCTGGCGAAGGTGCGGTCCGAATAGCGGACGGCGATGGTGATAGACCAGCACGTTCGGGTCGTACCTGATCTTCCCTCCATTTTCCAGCAGATCGAGGCACAATTTGGTGTCCTCACCCGGGTAGAAGTGAGTGTCAAACCCGCCCGCCTCGGCGAAAGCTTCACGCCGGACCAGGAAGTTCATAGATGGAAAGTCATCGACCCAGCGAGCCTCCTCGGGCTGAACTCGATAGCGATAATTCCCGCCACCAAGCCACGACCCGTACACCAATCCCGAGGCTTGCGCGAGAATCCCGTCTGCAGGCGGGGTGACGCCCGGCCCGCCCACCGCGACTACATCGGGATCTTCAAAAATCGCCACTGCCCGGTCCAGCCAGTCCGATCTCGGGTAGGCGTCGTCGTCAATAAACGCCAGGATTTCCCCGGCGGCGGCCCTGCTCCCCTGGTCACGCTTGAGAGCAGGGCCCACCGCTGCCGTAGGCAGGACGCTCACCCCGTCTAGCCCGTTCGGAATCGGCTCATCCGGGAGGACGATCGTTTCGATCCGGGGGTAGTCCAAATCCTCGATCGCGGCCAGGCATTCGTATAGAAGAGGACCCGGCCCCTTACAGGGCACGATGATGGTAACCAGTGGCGCGTCCCGCTGGTCACTCAACCCCACAGGTCTCCTCTGGTCGGGTGCCCCGGATACAGGTCCAGCACCCTCATCTGCCAGAACACTCGCATCGTGTCTATGAGCATATGTCCGACGGTGCTCGCCCTCACCGAACTCTGGAAGTCCAAATTGATTCCTACTGGGCACTCAACAATTCGATCAAAGCCTCGCCGCACCGCCAGGGCGAGCAGCTCGATGTCAATGGAAAACCCATCCACCTTCAGATCGGTGAATAGACTCTGGGCGAGCTCACGGCGCATAAATTTCAAGCCAACTTGCGTGTCGTGAGCCTCCAGATCAAACATCATTTTGACGAGCGTCTGGTAACCAAAGCTATAAAGTCGCCGCCGAAGGGGATAGTTCACCTCAGAGTCAACATGACGCTTCGAACCGATCGCAATATCGGCCTCGCCATTTTCCACCAGATTGGATGCGACCGCGACCGCCGCCGGGTCGATGTCCATACCCGCGTCGAGGTATCCCACGATGTCGCCCGAAACCATTTGAAATCCCGCGCGCAGCGCATTGCCTTTCCCTCGATTATTCTCGATAAGGTGTACTGTCAATTCCTCAAAATTGAGTTCGGAAGCGACCGCCGCCGTCTCATCCATCTGGCCGTCCACTACCAGAACAATCTCGAAATCGTTGGCGAAACGTGACAGCGTCGATCGCATTCTCTTGAGATCGGCAGCGATGGTTTGCTCCTGCCCAAAGGCCGGTACAACAATCGAGAGGCTTGAATTTAATTTCTGTAGGACGATTTCGCTCTCAGGAATTGGGGATTGAGATCTATCGATCGGGCGAGCACTCGGAAACTCTGCCAGTCTTCAAACCCTCGGCCTTGCCCTGCCAGCGGCCGAATGCCACCGCAATTTACACCACCCGATGAAGGCTGGCTCGGATCAAGTTAATCTTGTTCTAATCGGGTCGGTGCGACGCCCCCTTCCGACAGTCTGATTCGAAGCCCGTCTTGGAGTAAACGAGAGAGTTTATTGAAAAGAGCGCTGGTTGCCGGCGGTGCCGGTCTAATCGGTTCGCATCTTTGCGAGCGGCTTCTCGAACGGGGCTATGAGGTGGTCGGCTTGGACAATTTCCTCTCGTCTTCCCGCGACAATGTCGCCCCTCTGGTGAACCGGCCGGGGTTTACGTTTTTAGAGCACGATGTCCTTGCGCCACTTCCAGACACCGGCAAGCTCGATGAAATCTACCATCTGGCGAGTCCAGCCAGCCCGGTCTTCTTCGAATCTCTGGCCGAGGAGATTGCCATGGTCAACTCGGTCGGCACCTGGCAGCTGTTGCAGCATGCCCGGCAGCACAACGCTCGGTTCCTACTGGCGTCGACCTCCGAGGTTTACGGCAATCCTTTGGAGCATCCGCAGCGCGAGACCTACTTCGGCAATGTCAACACCATCGGGCCCCGCGCGCCTTATGACGAGAGCAAACGCTTCGCCGAGACACTGACCTATCTGGCCGCGACCCGGTATGGAGTCGACACCCGTATCGTGCGAATTTTCAATACTTACGGGCCGAGGATGAGGGTCGATGACGGACGTGCCGTTGTCGATTTCATAGGTCGGGCGCTACGAGGTGAGCCGCTAGTCATCTTCGGCGACGGTTCCCAAACCAGAAGCTGGTGTTACGTGACGGATATGGCCCGGGGAATCCACCGGGCTATGACCTGCGATGTCGAACCGACGTTCCCGATCAATCTCGGTAACCCCGATGAAATGACGGTTCTTCAAATCGCCGAGATGGTGATCAAGATGGCCGGCGCTGGGTCCGCACTTGAGTTCGCTCCCCTACCGCCAGATGATCCTGTTCGCCGCCGTCCCGACATCGGCCGGGCTCGCGAATTGCTCGATTGGGAGCCGCGAGTCACGGTTGAAGATGGGCTCGGCGCTACCGTGGACTGGTATCGAATGCACGCTGGCACAAGCGCATGACCAGCCTTGGATTGGGAATTTTCGACCGGGACTCGGCGGGTTGGTCGAGGCATTTATTATTTCGTAGATTTGAGTTGTCCTCGTACTGTTGTCGAGGCGACTCTCTCACCCGGGGCGGATGTCGGAACCGATTCAGTCCGAAGATCCACCTCCTCCGAAATCCGCTGGTCGCGAAATCGGCGGAGACGTTACCGCCAGCCACATTCCATCTCGAGTCCAATACCCAGGAGCAGCCAGCTTGAAAGTCGCGATAAGTTTCCCCCCTTTTAAGAGCGACAAAGGGATTCCACTTCTGTCCCAAAACCGGCAGTACCAGGTGTTCTCGACCCGCGATAGCGGTGGGTCGGGTGTGGTGCGGCTCATGAACAAATTCGTAGGCGACAACGCGACTATTATTTTCCCGGTTTTACCGGCCCTGGCGGCGACATTGCTAAAGCAGAATGGCCACGAAGCCATTTGGATGGACGGGATAGCTGAAGGCTGGACTTGGGAAGAATATTGCCGGCAAATAGAGCTTGCCCGTCCTGAATTGATCGTGATCGAGACGAAGACCCCCAGCGCTCCTGAGATTTACGACTCAATCAGCGAACTAAAGCTGCGCTTCCCGGAGACGAAAATCGCGCTGCTCGGCGATCACGTCACCGCACTGCCGGAAGAGGCATTTCTCTTCTGCGATGTGGATTTCACCATTCGGGGCGGGCAATTTGATTTTGCCACCCTCAATCTCGCCAACCACCTGGATCGGGGGGAGGAGCTGGGCGGAGGTGTTTTCTGGCAAGACGGCGATCAGATCTTGAACTCCGGCCCGGAGCCGGCTCCGCCCGTGCCGGTTGCGTTGCGGCCCCACATCGACCGCGAACTCGTCAAGTGGGAGCTCTACGCGTTCCGAAACGGCAACTTCCTCAAGAAGGGCACATATGGTTGGGCTACAGGCACAACTGCCGCTGACTGCTGGTGGCGTCGCCGTGTGCCAGGCGGGCCGAAGCGTGGTGGAGGTGGCTGCACATTTTGCTCCTGGACCAGCATGCTTCCGGAATTTTCCGTCCGACCCGTAGACGATTATCTGGACGAACTCGAAAAAATGGCCGAACTAGGCGTCCAGGAAGTGTTCGACGATACCGGTACCTTCCCAACCGGATCCTGGTTGCGACGGTTCTGCCAGGGAGTCAAAGAGCGCCGTCTCGACAAGGTCCTGATGTTCGGCTGCAACATGCGGGCCGACGCTCTCACCCGCCAAGAGTACGAGATGCTCGCCGACTCCAATTTCCGGTTCATCCTTTACGGCATCGAGTCCGCAAATCAGCGGACGCTCGACATTTTGAACAAGGGAACCCTGGTTCAACAGCAGTGGGACTCTGTCCGCTGGGCTAGCGAGGCCGGTCTAGAACCGCACGCCACCTGCATGGTCGGATACCCCTGGGAGAGCCTTGAAGAAGCCCGTCGTACCGTGGATTACACACGGGAAACTTTTGAGCGGGGCTGGATAAATACCTTGCAGGGCACGATCGTGATCCCCTATCCCGGAACCCAGCTTTACGCCCAGGCGCGAGAACGCGACTGGCTGCGGTTCGACGGCCCGGAGAACTGGGCCCGCTATGACATGCGAGAACCGGTGCTGAAATCCCCAATATCTAGAGGCGAAATTATGGGTCTAGTTCAGAGCCTGTACACGAGCTTTCTGAGTCCGCGATACATGGCTAGAACGGTCCGCCGGGCCACCCGTAGCAGAGACCATTTTCGTTACTATGTGGTGCGTGGCTCCAAATATCTCGTGGGCCATCTGCTCGATTTCCGGAAAAGCCAGGTAGAGACGGAATCTGCCAACGGGTCACTGCAAGAGGCTGACACGGGTGTGGCTGATTTGCCGGTCGAGCTATATACAGCAGGTGGGTCCACAGCCCCACTTCCAGAGGGCGTGAGGAGTTTGGTCAAGGTGGAGTCCAAATAGAGGTCGATAGCGCGAACTATTTCCCACCGGTCCGGAACGCCTGGCAGGCGGGGCGAGGTGACAGTGGCTCCCGAACATACCCGGTGACGCCACGAACAATGCGGCTCCCTGAGTCAGCGCACCCGATTGCGGATGTGGGCTACTGCAGACCGCCTAACGGCGGACTATCCAATTCTCCGGCCTCAATGTCTTCTTTGCTGACCTGTAAATGGTGAAGGTAGATCTGTCGAAACAGCACCGCCGTCGCGACCGCTAGAAACGCCGCCATCACCGCTCCACTCGCCAGAAGCACCTGCGCGAATTCGATTGTCGACTCAGCCCAGTACAGATATGCTCCGGCCTGGGCTGCTGCGATCGGAACCAGTCCGACCCATATCCAATTCCAACCGGCGGCAATAAGAATGTACGTGAGGAACAACGATGTCGTCAGTAACGCAGTCCCCAGCAGATATACCTGCATGAGCCCCGCGTCGGCGGCGTAGCGATCTCCCACCAGTACGTTGTGCAGGAAGCCCGGAACGGCGAACCCCGCGATTATTGTCGGGATAGCGATCGCCGCCATCACACTTACGCTGTTGCGGATCAAGGGCCAGCGAAGGCGACGTGACGTGAACATATCGCGAAATCGCGGCAGGATTAGCAACCCCAGCACGAAGCCTGCATAAAAGATCACTCGCCCCGCCAGAGCCGCCGCCGAAAACGACTCCATGGCTTCCCCGGAAATCCGGTAGTTGGCGATCACGACATCTATCGCCTGCACGCCGAATATGGCGAACGTTGCCGGCACCGACCTAAGCTGAATGCGCAGCGTGTGCCAGAGGCTCTCCGAAACCGTGCTACGCCGGTCTCCGAATTTCCCTCCCTTTGGGAACAGGAGCCAGATTGCTAGCAGTGTCGAAACCAGATAACCAAATGCGAACCCAGACGTCGCACCCGACACACCAAATCCGATCGCCACAAACACAATCGCCAACACAACCCGTGAGGCCGCCTCGATAAGCATCACCAGGCCAAGCGAACCGAATCGGTGGGCCCCCTGGAACGCGCCCCGGAACGCCGACAGTACGAGCGATAGGAGGAATGTGATAGCCAGCCAAACAAGGACACTGTTCTGGCTGAAATGAAACACGTTCTTCAGCGGACCTGCGAAGATCCCAAAGGCCGCGACCAGGACCAGTCCAACCAGCCCGGCCGTTAGCGCTGCTCGGAGCGCGAACGGCCATGTTTGTTGTGAACCGCCACGTCCAACCACGTGGCCGGTTCCCACAGCGACCGCCGCCTGAAATGAGTTGGCCGGGAACAGGATGATCGCTATGAACGACACAATCGCCAGCACGACTGGATACTCACTTGGTTCCATCAATCTGGCCATCGCCAACTGGTACACATACGACAGCGCGTTAGCCGTCATCGCCAGAGCCAGGAACACGATCGATTGCCGCGCCGCCCCGCGCAGCCGCGCACTCCCGGGGGAAGGCGGCACTGCTCGGGGGCTCAAAGTTTCAAGGCCGATCTAATCCGGCTGCCCCGATCTAAAAAAATAAATCTCGAAGCCAGCAGTACACGTAACGTATCCATGTGCGCCGCAGTGATATCTTCGAGTGGCCGGCGCCGCGCTCGAATTCGTGGCTTGGCACCTCCCCTGCTCGATAGCCCATCTTCAACACCTTCATCACCATTTCCTGCTCGATGGTGGGAAGGTTCTCCCTCAGGCCCAAATCGATCGCGACGTCCCGGCGTATCGCCCGAAATCCGTTCTGGGAATCGGTCAGACGAACATTGAACCGGTAGTTTATGCCCAGCATGATGATCTGCTGGCCAAGCCACCGCACGAAGCGGTCCATGTCGCCCGTCATCTCGTCGCTGCCACCCCGAGGACGGGATCCCACCACAAGATCGGCTTCATCGCTCAGTAATGGCGCAAGCAGCTTCGGTATGTCCTTTGGTACATGCGAACCGTCGGCATCGACAAAAACCAAAACGTCCCCGGTGGCCTCTCTGATCGCCGTCCTCACCGCATCGCCCTTACCCATACCGCCGTCGTAGACGACCCGCGCTCCAAACTCCTTCGCGATCTCCGTCGTACCATCTTCCGAGTGACCGTCCACCACGATCAATTCATCAGCGTACTGTTTGACGGCGCCCAGAACCGAGCCGATGGTTTCGGCTTCATTCTTGGCAGGGACCACCACGGTAATCTTCATCGCCAAACCTGATCGTGGGCGCCGGATGCGGCATGCCGCCGAACTGCGGACAAACACCGAGAGTTTATAGGCTGTACCAAATGCCACCAATTCTCGTCGCCCGCCAACCCCTTCCCCTCCGGCTTGATCGCACCGGGTAACGGCGCCGACATTGTTGAGTTAATGTTAGTGAACGCGACATTCAACCTCACCCTCACAGTGCAACAGGAGAGATAGTGCCGACAGCCGTAATTACCGGCATCACCGGCCAGGATGGCTCTTACCTGGCCGAATTTCTACTCAAAAAAGGCTATCATGTCGTCGGCATGGTCCGTCGCACCAGCTCGGACCCGCTGGAACGCATCGCCCACGTACTCGAGGACGTCGAAATCGTCCCCGGCGATCTCCACGACCAGTGGTCGCTCATAGACCTGTTACGAACTTACCAGCCCGATGAGGTCTACAACCTTGGCGCCCAGTCCTATGTTCCTACCTCATGGAATCAACCCGTTCTTACCGCCGAAGTCACCGCTCTCGGGGTCACCCGGATGTTGGAAGCGATCCGCACGTTCAGACCTGACCTCAAGTTCTACCAGGCTTCCAGCAGCGAAATATTCGGCAAGGTGCGGGAGGTTCCACAAACCGAAACCACGCCGCTCCACCCCCGTAGTCCTTACGGAGTGGCCAAGGCCTACGGCCATTGGATTACCGTCAATTACCGAGAGAGTTACGATCTGTTCGCCTGCTCCGGAATATTGTTCAACCACGAGTCGCCCCGACGCGGGCTCGAGTTCGTGACTCGCAAGGTCAGCTACAACGTTGCGCGCATAAAGCAAGGGCTGCAAGAAAGCCTTGGCCTGGGCAACCTGGACCCATCCCGCGACTGGGGTTTCGCCGGCGATTACGTCGAAGCCATGTGGAAAATGCTCCAGCAGGACGCTCCTGACGACTACATAATCGCCACCGGCGCCACCCATTCCGTGCGGGAAATGGTTGAGATAGCCTTCGACCACGTTGGCCTCGATTATCGCGACCATGTGATTTCCGACGAGGCCATGTTGCGACCGGCCGAGGTCGACCACCTGGTAGGCGATCCGTCCAAAGCCAGGGAGGCATTCGGCTGGGAGCCGCAGGTAGGCTTCCGCGAACTCATCGAAATGATGGTCGACGCCGACTTGGAACTTGTGGAACGAGAATCCAAGAGCGGAGCGCCGGCAAGCCGGCCTGCGTACGGCTGACCATCTGCCACGCTCTGCTTACGGTCGGAGGGCTGGCCCGGTGCTGATAGAGAAAAAGATTGAAGAAATGGGAGTTCAGCTCCCCGAAATCACCGCGAACACGCGGCTGGCTCTGATCCCCGGAGTCAAAGTCGATAACCTTCTCGATTGTTCTGGGCGCGGGGCTGACGGCGATCCGGAGAAAATCTGGAAAGGCAAGGTTTGCCGGGAGTATTCGACCGAAGAGGGCTACGCGGCGGCCCGTTGGTGCGCTCTCGGTTTGCTTGCGCAGGCTAGGGCCGTACTTGGTGACCTGGATCGAATCACGCGGGTCGAAAAGGTCCTGGGAATGGTCCACTGCACTCCAGATTTTGAGAGTCAGCCGCAGGTAATAAATGGCGCTTCCGACTTGTTTGTGGAGATTTTCGGAGAGAGCGGCCGGCATGCCCGATCCGCCGTCGGAATGTCGAGCCTGCCATCCGGAATACCGGTCGAAGGCGAGGTAATCTTCGAAGTAGACTAGCTGGCCGCTTCCGAGGGATTCGAATGGGCCACCCGATCAAATACTCGTGATGGTGAGGTCCGTTGTTAGAATTCGCTGAGATCCTCCGCCTCTCGCTGGTCGAACTCCTTGCTTTGCTCGCGGGTGTCGGCATCGTCGCTTGGCTGCTGCGGCAAGAACGCCGGCTGCCCATTCTCCTGGGCGGCGGGTTGGCCGTAGGACACGCCCTCTCGATTTTCATCCTCATGGCTCTCCTGCGTTTGGCGCCAATTGGACTCGCTGTCCCCCTCGTATTCCTGATTGCTTTACCACCCGCCACGTTCGCGATCCTGAACCTGCGCAGGCGGCCTTACGTCTGGGGTATCTCCCTCGGATGGACCGTGCTCGCCCTCTCGATCCTCGCGCTGATTTCATTTGGGGCAGCGGTGGACCTGGCCGCCAGCGTTTGGAATGGCTCCACTCACGAGAATTTGGTTGTCCGGATGGCCATGGCCGCCCACGCCGCCGAGAGCCCGTGGCCGGTCATGGACCCATATTCGCCCGATCATCAGCGGCTCTATCGCCACGCCGCCCAGGTCTGGACGGCTGCCCTCATGCGCGTCTCCGGAGCCGGCCTCTATCCCGCGACCGTCGTTACAGTAGTGGCGTCCGTCTTAGCGATCGCTGGCGGACTGTTCGCCGCAGTCGCCCGGCTACGCTCACACCTGGCCGGCTTTCTCGGCGCTGCCCTTTTCCTCACCGCCACCCCCGCGAATTTCCTTGGTGTTTGGAAAACCCCGTTTGGCTCCCTGAGCACCTCCAAAGCCTACGGCCTTGCCACCGTCAAAAGGGAACTCGCCCAGGGGTACGTGCTGGGCCACGGCCTAGCGCTCGCGCCGGGCAACGACTTCACGCTGATGGTTGGCCTGGGTGCCGGGTCCGGCGCGGTATTTCTGGCCTCAACGCTGGTTGACCCGACCACGCGACGCCGTACCGGCATCCTGGTCGCGGCAATGGCCCTTGCGGTCGCCGGCGCCGCCACGGAACAGATACTGCCGGTCGCCGTCGCCACGTTGCTTGCCGTGGCTGCCGTTCTCGCCGTTCGCCGCCGCCTGGCAGAGGCCTTGTCGTTCGCTGTTCTGGGTCTTCTTGCCTCCGTCCTCGTAGTTGTCCCCGAGGGAACTTACGCAGCCCTCGCGTTCGGGAGTGAGATCGGCCAGCGCGCGGGGTTCGCGTTTACGCCCGAGTACTTTCTCCGCCTGCCTACCGAATATCTCTTCTTCGCCGGCTCCGAGTCGAATTTCTTCGCCGTCCCTCCCGAAACCTTTCGGATCTGGCTATTCGAACCCATCGCGATCAAAGAAATTGGTTGGATTTACGTGGCCCTAGCGTCCTTGGTCCTCCTCTCCCGGAGACGATATTCTGCCTCGATATTGGCGTTCGCCGTAGCGCCGGCGATAGCTTTGCTAATTCCCGGTCTTGTGTCGGACCGGCTCTATGAAATCAATATCGCCAGATTTACGGTGCTTGGAATTTCGTTGGGTGGGCTGGCCGCCGGCGTCGCCGCGGCCGAACTGCTGGCAAAGCGTAAGGCCGGACTTGCCCGTGTGGGCGCAAGCGTCCTGGCCGGTGGGCTCATTGTCTTCGCCAGCGCCACCTGGATGCTTGCCGTGCCTTTCTGGCCGGCCAAGCTTTTCGAGCAGCCCTATCCCCATCTCGGGGAAGATCTTGAGTCCACTGACTACCTGCGCTCCCTCGATTACGGACGTCGAGCCCTGATCCTCCCCGGTCCCACCAACAAGGAGGAGGTGAACTCGGACGGCTGGGAAGGGATGCACCGGTTTGTCGTCTCCTTTGGCGCGACTGCCATACCGATGGGTCTGGATCGCTGGGGAGCAGCCCACCTGTATCAGCCCTACTACCTGCCGGCCTACAACTCGCTAGATGAGGCCGCCATGGCGCAATTACGGATCGACACCATCTATGTCGTGCCCCATCTTCTCACCGACGACCAGGAACGAATGCTGGAGAACGCCGTCGCCGAAGGGCGGGCGAAGTTGTTGTTCGAATCCTCCGCCGGCAATCGACGGATTTATGAATACCAGTTCCGCTAAGTTCCACGCGCTTGCCCTAGCCGGGGTCTGGTTTCTCGGTGTCCTGAGCTGGGCCACAGCCCTTTTGCTACCTTTGGCCTGGCCGGTGTCCAGCATGCCCGCCCGGTCCGCCCTGTTCCCCATTGGTCCCGTCTCGGACTTCGTCGTGCCCGGGCAGTCGTTTGGCACCCCGGAAGAAATCTCCGCTATCGACATTTTGATTCGCGTCGGCGGACCGTTCGGCGCTTCCACCCCGGTGGGTATGGCCGTTTACGAGGATGTCGACCGCACGTCGCTCGTCGCGCGATCCGCGGCCGAGCCGGTCTCGGTCCCGGCAGGGCTGGCGGTTGTCCGCTTTGACCTGGACGTTCCAATCGACGGCAACCAGCGTTTTTATCTGGAACTCGAAATCCCGCCCGACAATCCGTGGCCAATATTCGTGGGCGGTACCCGCAACGATCCCCAGCGCGCCGGCGATCGTCTATATCTCGAACGCAAACCCGGCTGGTCGGATCAGGACATCGCCTACCAGTTTTTCCGGCGTCAGACCGGAGTCCAACGTTTCATATATACAGCTTCTGTGCGCCCGGAGATGGCCTGGGCCATCATCCCTCCCCTCGTGGCCGTGCTCGGAATGTCAGCCGGCCTATCGCTGCTTGTCCTGCGAAACTACGGCTGGATCACAATCACTGGGTCGGCTGTGGCTCTCCCCGGCCTCGCCTTGCTCGCGCTCCTGGTATGGCTATTTCTTTGAATCATTTGTCTCCAACGCAAGGTCGGCCAACAGGATCTAAATCGTGAGTCTCTTTGAACTGATCCTCGCCTTCGTCCTCGCGGGACTCCCTTGGCTCGCTGGTCTTCGACTTGTCGTGTGGCTGGTGCCCGGTGAGTCACGCCTGCCCATCCTGCTCGGGGCGGGGGGTGGCGTCGGTATAGGCGCCTTCCTCCTGGCCCTGATGACGTCGCTGCGTCTTTTGCCGGTGGAGGTTGTGGTCCGAGGAGTCTTCATACTTTCCGTTGCGCTGGCCATTTGGGCCACCACCGAGTTACGCCGCCGCCGCCTGCGCTGGGACATCTCAAGCGGCTGGAGCGTCCTCGTGTTTGGCTTCCTGGGAGTGGTGGTAGTTGGCGCCACCATGAATTTCGCTTCCGGGGTCTGGAATGGCGCGACCCACGAGAATCTCGCCGTGCGCATGGCGATGACCGCGCACATGGCCTCCGGTGATTGGCCCCCGGCCGACCCCTACGCGCCGGGAGTCGAGCGCCTTTATCGTTACACCGCGCAGGCCTGGGGCGCGTCCGTCATGCGCATCGGTGGGGTGGGCTTATTCGAGGCTGTTTTGGCCATTACCATCACTTCAGTTGTGGCGATCTTCGGCGCGATATTCGCGACCGTGGCATCGCTCCGCAATTACTTGTTCGGCCTGTTCGCCGCCGCAGGATTTGTTACCGCCGCCCATGCCAGTTTTCTCGGTCTCTGGAAGGCCCCGTTTGGCGAATACAGCGTATCTCGCGGCGAGATTCTGGCCGGGCTCGATCGTGAATTAGTCCAGGGCTTTACCGGAAGCCACGGTTTCGCCCTACTGCCGGGTAATGACTTCACCAACGTCGTCGCTATCGCCGCCGGGTTCGGCGGCGCTTTCCTGACCGTTCAATTACTCCGCGGTGCCTCGACCCGTATCCTGCTCGCGGCTCTGGCTGCCGTGTGTTTTGGGGCGATGGCCGCCGCCGCCGAGCAGACCCTCCCCATCGCGCTGGCGATCCTGATGATGCTCGCCCCCGGTTACGCGGTCAGGGGCGACTGGCGAGCCGCTCTTACCGTGGCGCTAATCGCAGTGACCGGTGTGGTCCTCGCTCTGGTTCCCCAGGGTTCGCTCTCGGCGATCGCCTTCGGTTCGGAGGTCGGATCACGGGCAAGCTTTGGCTTTACACCGGAAAATTTCTTTACACTGCCGACCGACGCCATGCTGTATTCCGCCCGGACATCCCCGTTCTTCTCCGTCCCCGCCGGGCAAGTGCGCGTTGGGTTCTTCAATCCGATCGTGCTTAAGGAACTACCCTGGGTCTTTCTGGCGTTCGGGTTGGGCGCATATTTCGTCTTTCGCGCACGACGGCTCTATCTCGTGCCATTCCTCGGCATGGCGCTGACCGCCTTCCTCATCCCGGGGCTGTTTACCGATCGCGTTTACCCGATTAACATCGCCCGCTTCACCTCCGTCGGCGTCTATCTGGCGGGTCTGTTCGCCGGGCTCGTCGCCGCCGAACTCTGGACCCGATCAGGGCGATATCGGGCCGCCTACCGTGCCGTTGGCGTGACTCTGATGATCCTCGTAATGGGGTCGTGGGTCGCCAGCGTCCCTCTCTGGCCAGCCCGTCTTTACGACACCGCCAACGCCTCGTTAACCGAAGATCTCGAAGTCGCTGCCTTTTTGAGGGAGGGCCCCTACGGTCGCCGGGCGCTGGTTCTGCCAGGTCCAACCACCCTCGCTGACGTCATTACCGACGACTGGGAAGGTCAACATAAATTCGTCGTCGCTTTCGGCGCCACCTCGATACCGCTCGGACTCGACGCTTACAGCGAAGGCGGGTGGTACGGCGCCCACTACCTTCACGCCTACGAAACTCTCGATTCCGACGCCATGCAGGCGCTGGGCATAGACACCGTAGTTGTCGCCCCTCAGCTAATCAGCGCCCCTCAGGTCGAAATGCTGACCCGGGCCAGGGAAGAAGATCGTTTGGTGCTGGAATTCATGAGCTCTGGCGGCGTCCGGGCCGTCTACTCATATTCTGGAGGCGACCGTGACTGATCGCCTTTCTATTGCCGGTTCCGCGATCGCCGCCGCCGTTCTCTGGATCGCGTTCCTACTAGTGCCCGTGGATTGGTCGGTGTCGTCCGTACCCGCCGCCGGCAGCCTCATCAACATCGGGCCTGTTTCGTCCTACGTGATCCCTAGCCAGACCATCTTGCCTACCGAGCCGGTCGACAAAGTCGCAGTACCTATCCGCGTGGGCGGGCCATTTGGTTCCAGCGTGCCGGTCCGTCTGCTCGTCCTCACAGAGCCTGGGGGCGATGAACTCGCCGCCACCGCCGCGGCCGCCGTCTCCATTCCCGCCGGATTCGACCTTGTCGTATTCGAGCTCGACAACCCCTTGCCGACCTCTCGCTGGGCCTACCTGGAATTCGAAATTCCGTTCGAAACACAGTGGCCGATATTAATCGGCGGCAGCAAGTCGGACTTGGTTGAGTTCCCGGGACAGCTATTCCTTCGAGGGCAGGCCGGCTGGCCGGACCAGGACATATTCCACCAGCTACTCCGCCGTCAGAATCTTGCTTCGCGAATTCCGGTGATCTGGTCGCAGCATCGTGCGACTCTCCTAGGATACTTGGCTCTCCTCCTTCTCATCGCGGCGATTTCGGCAGGTCTGGGACTCGTTGTCGGGCGCCGGCGCCGCGTTCTGCAGTGGCCGCTGGCCCTTCTTCCGCTCCCAGTCACGGTTGTAACCTATTACTTCTACGCCCTGCTCTAGTCGCCGGTCTCAGCCAGGTAGGAAGTCTGCAACCTCTACCGTCTGGCCCTTCTTCCCGGCCTCCGCCGCAGCAAACACCATCGCCATACTTTTCACATTGTCGTCCAGCACCGTCTCCGGAGGATCGCCCCCTTCCAGCCAGTCCAGGAAGTCGCCGATGATCTGCTGGTGACCGTACAGGCGGGTTTCGGGAATGGGCACGATCTCGTCAGGCTCGCCTACCCGGTGCAGCCGCATGACGTCATCGTTGTCAATACTCAAGGCTCCCGACTCACACTCGGCCCGATAGTGCTCCTGGTGCCAGGTATTCTGGTGTCCCGCGCCGGACAGATTGCCTTCGTACAGCGCCCGCGTATCGTTGTCCATGGAACACAGATAGAGCCCGCCGGATAAGCCCGCAAAGCTGCCCCACGACGGATTCCAGCCAAGACCACCGATCGTCCGACAGTCTCCCCCGGCAAGGTTCCTGATCATGTCGAAGTGGTGAATCGAGGCGTCGATCACGAGCGGATCGTCCATCTCATGACGGAAGTCACTCAGACCTAACTTCGATCCCCACGATCCGAACACCCGATAGTCGGCCTGAAACCGCGCTATGAGGTACTGCAATCGTCCCAACCGTTCCGATCTCAGCACGTCACGAAATCCCAGCATGCGCGGTGTAAACCTGTAATTCTGTATGATCGCCATTTTTACGCTGGCCTTTTTAACCGCCTGCACGATCTCCGTCACCTCCGATAGCTTGTCGGAAATCGGTTTTTCCGAAAGGACCGGCAACCCTCGCTCCACCGCCTTCAGGATGGCTTCTCGGTGATGCCATGGAGGAACTGCGACCACGCAGAAATCAACGGCCGCGTCAGCGAACGCATCGTCCATGGTGCTGTAGCGCTCGCTTTCTGGCAGATTGAGAAAATCACCGGCCTCCCGCAGCACCTCCGGCACGATGTCGACGATCGCCGAGATTTGGAGACGATCTCGATGCACCGCCACGAACCGGCGAATCCACGCCCCACCTATGCCTCCGGCTCCAATCAGAAGGCACCGCATCATTGCTCTGACCTCCAGGAGATTGCCGGCGGCGAGCTGATCTTTAACCGACGCTGCAAGAACATGATTGTCAACAGACTCTCCCTCGATGATCCTTTTGCCAAATTTTGGACCGTAGAAGAAATTCTGACGAGTCAGAGTGCGCGGTGACGTGTAGGGACAGGCTCTGGCTCAACGGTTTGGCAAGGATGCTGACCGGCTCAGATTTCTCGACCAAACAGAGGCATCCAGTGGCACCAAGGGCCGTTGCGAAGGAAAGCAAAGCCCCGTTGATCAAGCGTCTCCGGCAAGCGATCCGGGACGATAGCTACGTGATTCCGTCTCGCGAAATAACTGCTGAATTTGCACGGTCCTACTATGCTCGGAATCGGCATCTCTCCATAGTGCGACGGCCATTGCCGGTCAACCTGGAGAACCGCTTTCCGCTCGACCAGGCCGAGGCCGACGTCTAACCTTCTGGCGACCTGACAATTGTCGGGCTCGCTCCCGGGCAATCCCAGCTTAAGCTGCACACTCGGCGCTTTCGCTAATATGTGCATTGTTCGGTACGGCTCAAACAACGCCGAAGGCCAAAAGGCCGTTCCAGTTTCTAACGAGCGGTCCGAATGTCGGCGGTCTCTGGTCTCCACTCGGCCGATTAGACTGTACGGTCTTCTTTGTGACCCCTCGCGTTCCACCTCTGACTGGACCGTATGTACCCGGAAATCATTGCCGGCGCAATCAAGGTGGCCGTTGCCCTACTCGCGTTCCTGAGCTTCGTCGGCTACGGTCCGGCCCGCCTCATGCTGAACGGCCCCTGGGCCCCTTATCGGCTGGTGAGCGCACCCGTTGTCGGCTGGATCATCGTGGTGCCGATTTCGTACCTGCTCAACGCGAATCTACTGGGTATGAACCCTATCTTTTGGATTCTCGTAGGAGTGGGCGTCATCGGCAATGTAGTCGCGTTCCGGTGGCGCGAGCGAATCGCGGCCGTCCCTCAGGATCGCCGTGTACTGCTGGCCGCCGGATTAGGTCTCGGCCTTTTCCTAGTGGCCCTGATCCCCCACGCCAACGACTCCAGCCTAGGCCTTCTCGCGCTCAATGTGGACGAGGAACTGTACTGGCCATATGCCGAGCACGTGAAATATTTCCCTTCCACCATGGAAGGCGCCGCGCACTCCCCCTTCGGTGATCTCTTTGTCGCGGCCGACTTCCGCTCCCGGGGGCAGGGCTTCCCTTACCTCCTCTCCCTCGCAAGCATCGTTTCCGGTACAACCACGTTCCTCGCCTACATGCCTCTCGTATACACGCTGCTCGCCCTCAGTGTCATCTCCACATTCCTCTTCGCCCGCGTGGGCCTGAACCTCGGCGGACGTACTTCACTCTTGGCAACCGCGTTATATACCACCAATGGATTGCCGCTGTGGTTCAGCGGTATGGGCTTCGGTCCTCACATGGTCGCCTTCGCTCTATTGCCGCTAGCCCTGGCCGCGTTGACTGTCGCCCTGAATCACGGCCGGACCGGTCCAATCCTCTTCGCCGGGCTTGTCGGCGCCGTCCTTCTCGTTTCGTATTTCTGGGCGATTAGCGCCGTATTCCTCGTGTCCGCAACGTTCCTGACGTTCGGTCTCATCGTTTTCCAACCCCACCGCATCTTGAGAGTCCGCAGGCTTTTCGCTTTCAGCATCGTCGCGCTCGCCGCCGGATCGGTCGGCTTCTTCTGGTTGCTTCGCTGGGTAATACCCAGACTACATACCGTCGCATCCGATCTGGATGCATCCTTTGGCAACGCCTGGGGTGATCTGTCATTTCCCCCCTTCCAACTTGCGCCGGGGCTACAGACTTACCACATGGTCTTCGACAGATCGGGGATCATGGCCGCGATACCGAGCTCCCTGTGGGGATTCCTGATTGCCCTTGAGCAACCCGTGTGGATCGCCCTCTTGCTCTTGGCCGGGTTCGCACTCCTGAGAATGTCCGGTAATCGACTCGCAGCCACCCTGTTGGCCGTCGGTTTTGCCCTCTTCATGTTCTGGGTGCTGCGTATAGCTGCCTATCAATATGGTCACTTCAAGAACTTGTCCTACGTATCCTTTTTCGTTGACACGCTCATCGCCGCCGGTCTCGCGACTCTCTGGGTTACCGCACGCCAGCGCTTCGCCGACCTCGTCCCGACCGCCACCTGGCGTCGATGGTCAAATGTGCTCTTGCGGACGGCCGTAGCTCTCACTCTGGCGGCCCTGTTGACGCTTACGCTGCGCAATAGTCTGCACACCTTCCGCTGGTACTGGCTCGGATTTTCATGGAACATGCCGCACAGCGTTGTCGCTGACGTGCAGAGAGTGGCCGATCTCATTCCCGCGGGCGCCAACGTCGCCGTTTCCCCCGACGCGGAATACCCGCTAGCTCGCGAGTCCATCAAGTTCCGGCCGATCACGCTCGCTTTCCATTACGAAAATAACGCCGTCGAACGCTGGTCCCGCCGGCTCTGGGCCTTACTTGCCACAGAACTCCCCGGCCGCGATGTCTTTCTGCCCGCCGGAACCACCGCCTTCGCCACCAATCCGGAACTCATCCCTGAAAACCCCGATTTTCTCGTGCTGGGCCAGGACGAAGATCCGCGTCTGCACGGACTTGTTCAGGCGGAGAACCTGACTCCCGGCGCTGTCGTCGGCCTCTATCGCGTCCCCGGTCCGAATATTCTTTCCGGTGAAGAATTGATCGCGGCGGCCGGCGGTCGAGGGCCTCTCATTTCCGGCCGTCCACTGACCATCAGAATCGCATCCGACGGCCTCTTCCCGGGTTCCCCCGAAACCGGCTCCGCCGACCCGTCCGTCCTCCGCCAGGTCCAGTTAGGAATCGCAAATGTATCCACCGTTCCGGTCACCGTTCAGATCGCCTCCGGCGGCCCCCGCACCTCACTTCGCCTCGAACCCGGCCTTAACTGGATCATCACCGACCCGATTACGACCGGTTCGACGTTCACCCTTGACCCGGCCGAATCTAACTCAGTAATTCCGATCGTCGCTCGGTCCCTGGAGCCCGCCCTGGGCGTTCCCGCTAGCGTCACCACCGATTCCCGCGCGATCGTTTGGGTTCAAGCGTTCTCACTCGGGGGCACTATAGAAGCCCGGCTAACGTTCATCCAGCCCGACGACAAAGGACGCAACGTAGGTGTCAGTTACCGTGAAGATATTTCTCGCGGATTCTGGGTAAGCGCCGTGACCCTGCCGGCGTCGAGCCATCAAATCGAGCTTCTATATTCTGTTCCCGAGCGTCGCCTGAACGAAACCGTGGACGGCGCGTATGAGAAAATCGGAGTCGCCCGGGAGGCTCCGGCGGACGGCCGCCGTAAATTCGACCTTGTCTTCGCCCACGGTCAGGAAACCGACCGTCGCCTGTCGCTTTTCGAATACCAGTTCTCGGATCAGATCGTCCGCCTCATCTGGACCCCCTCGATCCCATACGTTTTCACACTCCGGGATCGCTAGTTAGTCGGAGGCTACCGAAGGCCTATTTCAAGGCTTGCCATCGGCAATTCGCCCGGCAACAACACCACCAGACTCACCGCAACGAGCGCCAGAGTGATCGCCACCACATCAGTGGCCCTGACCGGCAATCTCAGCTTCCGGGCTGCTAGGAACGCGCCGCCGGCCAGCACCGCCATCCCGGATACCATCAGAATGGCCAGAGCGATGGCCAGCACCGCCCTTGCCTCGGATTGTGCCGCCTGGGCTGCGGTTGCCAGCCGATCCCAGATCGCCTCCACCCAGGCAAAGGGTCGGGGCGCGCTGGTCACTCGGAACTGCTTGAAATAAAGATCTTGGCCGTGAATCTCTTCGTCCAGATCGTAGTGGTTACCGAACGGGTACTCATCGGTCCGTACATACCGGAAAAACAGCCTATCGCTAGATGAGCTCAAGATCGCCTCGGTCCGTAAATAAAACGGCTTGCCGGCGGGGACCACATCCGGCTGAAACCTCAGACTGGCCTGCCAATCGTCCCGACTATCTCGAAACACGACGATTCCCGATGCGTAGGTATCGGAGGCGTCTGGGTCCGGTTTCAACTCGAATTTCACCCGGATCCAGCCCTGCGGAGCAACATCCGTAGTCAGTCTCAGATCGATCCGGGCCAGCCCATCGCCGGGATTGAGCATGGTTTGGCCCTTTACCCCGGTCAACGTCTGCGTCTGGAGGAGGAGTATTTCGCGAGAGAACTCCGCCACCGGGATAAAGACCGGCCGCAACGCGAAATATGCGATCACCACCATGCTCGTCACCACCATCATCAGGCTAACGCTCACTCGAAGCACGTCGCCTCCGAATACGCGACCGGCCCCTCTAGCCAAAAGCAACGACATCCGGAATTAAGACAAGGAGAAGGTAGACCAGGTTGCCCGCAACCATCAGCGGAATCGTCGCTGCCACTACCGGGCCGGCTCGCGGGGTCAACGGCGCGAACGCCGACAGTCCTATAGCCAGCAGCGCCACGAAGGGCAGGAATTCTGGAAAGAGGTACCGACCGTGCAGCGCCATGTCCACCGAATGGCTGCTCCATAGGCTCAGCGCCAGTAGTCCGAAGAACAGCATCGCCATCGCGGCAGGCAACCAGTCGGAGTCGGCTCTTGATCGGCGATCGCGAACCCACCCGACCAACCTCGCCAGCAACCCTGCCAAACCCAGTGCCGCGAGCCCCGCGAGCAGGACATACGCCGCCGCCGGAAGCTTAAGCTTTACCATCCCGTATCCACCCCAGAACGTTGCAAAGTTCTCGCTCACCCAATCGGTTTCCGTCAGGAAGCTCCAGAGGCTATATCCGCGCTCTCGGTGCGAAATCGGAGCCCCGCCCGACGCGTCCACCGCCGCCTGCGTCGTCGCCACTCCGAGCGGGTCACCGTAAACGATGATCATCCTCACGTACCACCACAGCGAAATCGCCAGGCCAATAACGGCCACGATCCCGACCACTCTCAGAATCCGACGCGGATATCGGCGCAACGCCCAAACGACCGTCAGGCCCGCCACTGGGAAGATCATGAATCCGGTGAATTTGTGAAGCGCCACCAGTCCCAGCGCCACACCCAGGAGCACCGATTCTCGAGTTCCGAAATCCGCCTGATACGCCCGTACCAGCGCATAGACGCCAAAGGTCGATGCCGCGATCGCCGGCGAATCATTGGTCACGTAGCTGAAGACAAGAGTGAACTGCGGGGTAGTCGCCATCACCGCCAGCGGCCACACCCGCATCAAGGCGCTAGCAGGAAACAGGCAGCGCAGTGTCAGGTAGGCCAATGTCAGCGTGATTGGAAATAAAGCCACATTCACCAGTCGGGCCAGGTGGTTGTCAAAAGCCACCTCACCCGATCCGAGCGCACCGAGCAAGAGCGCCGCCGGGACCGCCGACAGGTTGGGCGTAAGTTCATACGCAACCTGAGCCCTGATCGGCAGTCCGGCGAACGCACCCTCCGCATAGCCCGTAAAGAGCGGCCAGCCTCCCGTGTTCACCATTTCCTGGATCAGGCGAAAGTGATTTTCTTCGTCTGGTCCCCCGAAGATCGGGGGCCGAACAACCGACCAGATGAATGCGTTCGCCGTTGCGTACACAATCAGCGCCACGACTAGTAGACCCTCGCCATGACGCTCGAGAAAATGCTGGCCCGATTCCCGTTTCAAACCCAATCCGCGTACTCCTTGGAGACGGTATACGGGGGAACCGCTTCTCGCCCGATCGGTAAGACGCGCCGAGCCTACTACAAGCCGATCACCCCTCCGATCTTCCTGTCCACCATCCCTGCCACCATCTTTACCGGCCGTCAGCGACGCTTCAATCCGTTGGCGCCATCCCCGGGGCACTAATATCTTCATTTCAGTTTCCAGCTTCGACGGGACACCCACCCTTGTTCACGATAGGTACCGCTGGGCACATCGACCACGGCAAATCCTCGCTCGTAGAGGCCCTCACCGGCGTCCATCCGGATCGCCTGCCTGAGGAAAAGCAGCGCGGCATGACCATCGACCTCGGCTTCGCCTCATTGACCTTGCCTCGGGGCGATTTGATCGGGATTGTGGACGTACCCGGGCACGAGCGCTTCGTCCGCAACATGGTCGCCGGCGTTGGCGGCATCGACGCCGCCCTTCTGGTTGTGGCGGCAGACGAAGGCGTAATGCCCCAAACCCGCGAACATCTGGACATCATCGATTTGATGGGTATTGATCGCGGGGTGGTCGCACTTACAAAAGCCGATCTCATCGACGACGAAGACTGGATCGAGCTGGTAACCGCCGACATCCTTGAGCTGCTGGACCACACGTCGCTTCGAAACTCCACCGTAGTCCCGGTCTCCGCCGTCCGCCGCCGGGGTCTGGACAAGCTACTTACCGAACTGGATTCCGCCTTGGCCGGGATCGACCGCCCCAATCTCTCAGGGGTCCCTCGACTACCGGTGGATCGCTCCTTCTCCATCCCTGGTTTTGGCACCGTAGTCACCGGCACTCTGCAGGATGGGTTCCTTGAAGTCGGAGCCGAACTAGAAATTCTGCCCGCCGGTGGCCGAACTAGAGTGAGAGGTATCCAAATGCACGGTCAAAGTGTGGAGCGCGCCGAACCTGGCGCCCGCACCGCCGTTAATCTTGCCGGTGTATCCGCACTCGATCTTCCTCGGGGAACGGTTCTCGCCCTTCCCGGAACTATGACCCCCACCCGTCTCATGGATGTCCAATTCCAAATGTCGCCTCACGCACCGTTCTCCTTGCACAGCGGCAGGGACATAGCTTTCCACACGGGAACGTCTGAAGTACTAGCGGCCGTTCGCCTCCTGGAGAGCGATGTCCTTTACGCGGGCCAGACCGGCTGGGCGCAAATGCGCGCTAGGGCTCCGCTGGTTGTGTGCCCCGGCGATCACTTCATCGTCCGGCAGTTATCTCCGGCCATCACTCTGGGCGGAGGAGTCGTGGTGGCGCCCCGCGCCGCCCGGATTCGCCGCCATGATCAACGAGCCATCCAACTGCTTGAGCGGCTCACCGGGGGCAGCACCGTTGATTTGTTGCTGGCCACGCTCGATCCCCACGGCAAACTCGACCGCGACGATCTCGCCCGGCGAGCGGATCTATCGGAGTCGGAGTTCTCCGACGCACTGGATTCGGCGCTCGCCGAGAAGCGGATCGTCGAAGTCGACTCAACACTTTTTGCTGTCGAGGAAGTGCATCGCCTTAGCGAGAAACTGCTCTCAACCCTTAAACAATTTCACGCCGCCAACCCGTTACGCCCAGGCATACCGCGGGAAGAGCTGAGAAACCAGCTTGGGCTTTCCACCGACAATTTCGTCGGCGTTATGCAACGATTTATCGATGAAGGTATCGCCAGCGGAGGAGACACCTTCATCGCCCTCCCAGAACACACACCTGCGCTCACTCCCGAAATAGAGGCCAACGTCCGATATTTACTCGGCCAACTCTCCGGTTCCGGCCTGGAGGTGCCCCCACTGCGAGACATTGCGGCCAGTCTAGGAATCGGGGACGAAGTGCTGCAGGCCCTGGAGGATGACGGGCGGCTGATTCGGGTGACCCCCAACATCGGTTATGAACGCGCCGCCTTCAACAGCCTTGTGGAGCAGGTCAAGACTCTTATCGACGAACGCGGCCGGATCGATGTTGCCGGACTACGTGATCAGTTCGGCAGCAGTAGGAAATACTGCCTCGCGCTGCTCGAGCACCTGGACTCGACCGGCGTGACAAGACGGGTCGGCGACGACCGAGTGCTGCGAGCCCGCCGAAACGCCTAGCCAAACCAGTGACCGGGATCCCATCTGAACGGCTTTCGACTACCTGAAAAACGCGATTACAAATATCGTCCCCAGCGATACGGCCACCGTTAATAGCGTCGCGACCGAGGGCCGGACGCTCCGCAGCCTGCGGCTCCCAGCCTCCGCCATCGCCATGAATATCGTGAAGACTGTCATATGGAGCAAGACCAGTAGAAAAGCTCCGCTCACGAGCATTGCTGGATACAGGGACCACCATGTGATCAGCCTCTCCACCAACGACTGTCGGCGCAGGAGCTGAAACACTAGATCTTGGTCGGTGAATCCGGGCGCTCTTTCCATGTACAGCCGCCCCTCGGGGATTTGATCCGCATGCGTCGCGAGCGTATAGGTCGGCCACTCCGCTGTAGGCGAAACTTCAATTTCGAAGTACAACGGCCCCGCAACAGCTATCGGCTTCTCAAAATCGAAAGTGACCTGCTCCGTCTCCTTCGCGGTCGACTTAATGTTTACGGTCCCCGAGCGAATCCTTTGCAAGCCATTCTGTCCTTCGTATTCGATCCGGATACTTAGCAGATTTGTTTTCCCGAACGGCCCTCCGACCCGCACCGGTACGCTGATCTCGTCAAATGGCTCCGCCGACCGAAAAGTCTGCCCGGCGGGGACATCCGCCGAAATTGGACCCATCCGAAAAGGCGAGCGGCCTGGGTCCGATAGGGGCCACGACACCGGTACCAGCGCGATTGCGAGCCAGACCGCCAATCCCAACATAACCAACCCCACCTCACGATGGAGCATTGGGGCCCCCAGTCACTACCTCTAAAATTCGCCTCACGTTGCCAGAGCTCGTGAACGCCTCCCGCAGGTAGCCGCCCTGGACGGCAGCCTCAAGAAGTCGACCCTGATCGGCGGAGATCTGATCCACCGCGACGTAAATCAAATCAATCCCCAGCTCCTGTAACCGCTCCGGAGCGAGAGTCTCCTGGGCTTCGGCATACGTCTCCTCGTAATCGGCCCGGTGTCCGAGATTGTCGAAGCCCATCGGCACCCGTAGCCGGCCAAACGTCACCGCGTACTTGTGCATCCCGTCGCCAAAGTCACTATTCAACTCGGCGAACGTGCGCGGCCCTGGAAGAAGCAGCGCCCGTTGCGGATATGGCAGTGCGGCAGCGAACCGCGCCGCTTCCAGTTCGTCCGCAAGTACCGGGCTCTCATATTCCTGAAATTCCATGGGCAGCAGCGGCAGCGTCAGCAACCAGGTCCCACCCACCAACACCGCCAGACCCGAAGCAATAACTCTTCCGACCAATTTGCGCCGGCCCGACTGGCGCCAGAGAGCGACCACCACTATTCCCATGGACATGGCCGCCAGCACCATCGCCGTGACCAAGAAGCGTCCCGTGTTATGAGGATTCAACGAGTCGCGCAGAATTCCCGGGATCATCAGCGTGATAACTGCCGCCAGCGCCGGGACCGCGAACTCAGGTCGTCGCTTCCAGACCGCAATGACGAAGGCTCCCCCGATGCCCACCAGCAGCCAGCCGAACTGGTACCACATCAGCGGCCCAAGCAATTGGGCTCGCTCCACCGGCTCGGTCGGAAAGAATATTGAGGTGCTTCCCGGAGAGAGGATTTCCCTCGTCGGGAGCGTAAAAATATCAGCCGCGGTCAGCTGTAGGTAACTTGAAGACACTTCCGCCACACCGATAGTCGCCGCGTTTATTGGACCCGTCGGAACTACGCTTGCCAATGCGCCCAGGACCACGATCGCGGTGAGGCTGGCAGCCGCAGCCAGCCTCTTCCGCACAAGTAGCGCCATCGTCACGATTCCGATCGTCCCCGCAAGCACCGGAAACAGATGTTCCGTGGTCAGGCTCGCCCCTCCGAACGCAGCGGCGGCCGCCAGTACCGCAACCGGCCGGATAGTTCGTTCCCGGGCTGTTACCACGCTTAACCCACCCAGTCCCAACGCCCCTGCGACTCCCACCAGCACCGTGAAATTAAACGACGCCAGCTGTTCAAACGCAGTCCCGAGAACGTAGCCTTGCTTAAATCGATTCAGATGTTCCGCCAGGGTGTATGCGACCGACGGCGAGTAGTCGGGGTAGCTGGCTACCAGCAGTGAGAGGAAATTCTGCGGGGCGCCCACCGTCACAAACACAGCCCCCACAATTGCAGCAGCCCGACCTGCGAGCAGGCTGATCACGGCGTACACGCCCAGCAACAGGAAGGCCGTGGCCACGAGCGTGGCAGACAGACCGGCTGCAAAGATGTTCGCCCGCGCAGTCACGGCGATCGCCGCCGTCCAGAGCTGCCCTCCAAACCTGTAAGCCTGCACATAATCCGGTTCCCATGGATTCACCGGCGGCCAGTTTCCGGCCGCCAGGTGGGAAGACAAGGCCAGTTGAATCAGCAGATTCTCATGGCTGTTTCCGTACCAGACACTCGATACGTACCCGACCGCTGTCACGAACAGTGCCAGAAGAAGAAAAGCCGCCAACGCCCGCAGTGCCCAGCTGTCGAATTCAATCTGCAAATCGCCTTTGCGAATCTTGTCTGCCGCCAGGATCGCCAGGGCGATCGTCGTGATTTGTACGACTCTGACGACTATGTACAGAGGCAGAAACGCCACCAGTGCAGTCAGCGCAAACGTAACCAGGCCGATTCCCAGCGACCCACCAATGCCTAGGACTACCAACAGCCGCCGCTCTCTCGGAAGAATCCAACGCACGATCTGAACGCCGGCCATCGGCGCGGCCAGCCCGGCTAAGAACGTGGTGAAATATTCGTAACTAGGTACACCGATGTCCATCGTCACTATCAGATCCTGAATCTGCTCTGTCCAGGCCGCGCAGATATCCCGCAATTACGCGAGGCCCTCGACTTTCCATTCCGACGGACCACAACATCGCGCGTCCATCCGAAGTCTAGGCCGATCTTGTTGGTGGCGAACGATCCCCGAGCAGACACCCGACCAGATAGGCTCATCGCACCGTCGCCAATACCGGGCCCCATCCGTTTGCGATGTCTTGCACAGTCCTCCGCGCGACCAGGCCGCCGTTAAACTGTCACCAGCAACAGAGTTCACCCGGCGGCGCGCCCAGGGTTCGGAGCTCAGCCTTTCCAGTTCGACAAGGGGAAAAATTGGCTCAAATCGGAAAATCGGTTGAAAACGGTAAAGACCCGACCTATGTTCTGGGCATCAGCGAGGCCCACAACTGCACGGCTGCCCTGCTCCGCGACGGTGAGATTATCGCGGTCGCGAGCGAGGAACGGTTCACTCGTTTCAAGAACGATACCGGTTACCCGAGACAGGCAGTTGAATACGTGCTTTCGCACGCGGGCATCCGATCCGATCAGGTCGATCTGGTCGTGCTGACCTATAACAATCCCTACCCTCATTTCGGTGTTGCCATCGACCACGTCGATCCCCGCGAGCAGGCCATGGAGACGGGTGCGCGCCGGGTCACTTCGCTGCGAAAGGTGGTCCATCGCAGCGCCCAATTCGTGTACGGGATGGGATCGTCCAATCGCGTCGCCTCGGGACTCCTCGATTTCCTCGAAAAAAATATCTACGATCGCGTATACACTCCCGCTGTGTGGCCGCGATTGCGACGAATTCAGTATCGGGACCTGGCCACGGAACTCGGGATTCCTGAATCGAAGATTCACTCGGCGGACCATCACCTCTGCCACGCCGTGTCTGCCCATTACTTCGGCCCGGTGCCCGAGGGCCGGACGGTAGTTCTTACGCTGGACGGTGCTGGGGACGAAGGCTGCGCCACGGTGTCCGTGGCGGAAGACGGCGCCCTTAGACGACTAGTTCAGACACCAAATCTTTACTCCCTGGGAATTCTCTACACTCTGGTCACCCGTGCTCTGGGAATGAAGGCCGGCGAACACGAGTACAAGGTGATGGGCCTTGCTCCCTACGCCGATCGGGATGGGGTAGCGCGCGTTCTCCCGATCCTCCAGGATCTCCTCCACGTCGATGGGCTCAGATTTCACGGACCGACCTCCACTCGCGCTGCCGGGCACCGTTTGGAGAAGGCCTTCCACCGACAGCGGTTCGACTGGATCGCCGGCGCCGCCCAGGAGCACTGCGAAAACCTGATGCGAGAATTTGCGCAGAACGCTCTGCAGGCCACCGACGCTGTGAACCTACTCGCTGCCGGAGGCGTCTTCATGAACGTGAAAGCGAACATGATTCTTAAAGACTTGCCCGGATTGCAATATTTCGGCGTCTGTCCCAGCGCCGGTGATGAGTCCACCCCCATCGGTGCCGCTTACCACGGTTACCAATTACTCACCGGAAAAAAACCCCTCCCCCTCTCCGATCTGTATCTCGGCCCCGACCTCGTCCCCGACGAAATCGATGACGCCATCCGCGAATTCGGCCTCGCCAACTCCTGCGAAGTGCGCCGACCGGATGATGTCGATCTGGAAACCGCCAGAATGTTGTCCGATGATCAGATCGTTGCCCGCTGCCAGGGTCGCATGGAATTCGGCGCCCGTGCGCTGGGCAATCGCTCCATCCTCGCCAATCCCTCCAACCCCGATGTCGTCCCGATCATCAACCATCAGATAAAGCAACGCGATTTCTGGATGCCCTTCGCCGGAACGCTGCTTGACGAGAGTCAACACCGATATATCAAAAATCTGACCAACTTGCCGTCCCCTCACATGATGACGGCCTTCGATACCCTTCCCGACGCTCAGGCGGATTTAGCCGCGGCGATCCATCCGTTTGATAAAACTATGCGACCTCAGATTCTGCGGCAGACCGACAACCCCGCATACCACGCGCTGATTCGTTCCTTTGAAGACATTACCGGCATCGGTGCAGTTCTGAACACATCATTCAATCTGCACGGAGAGCCGGTCGTCTGCAACGCCAAGGACGCCGTGAAAACGTTCGTAGAGTCAGGGCTGCGGAATCTGTCCCTGGGCCCGTACATGATCTCGAAGAATCGAGAGGGCTAGGCCAGCGGTGGTACCCCAACGCCGCTGGATCGCATTCGGCAGGCGATTCGTGCCGTGCCCGGCCCTGGCGGTCGTTCTGCTCGCTGGGTTCGCCCCGTTCTTCTGGGTGAAATTCGGCTATGTCGCAAAAGCCGAAGATTTCATCCTTCCCATGACCCTGGAGCAATGGTACGAGTTCTTCAGCACCTGGCAAACCCGCGTCGGTTTCGGTTCGAGCCCCGATGATCGTCTGCCTGCGGTGTTCTTTCTCTTCTGGCCCGCCCTGTTCCGTGCCGTCGGTGCATCCATCGAGCTTGCCCAGCGGCTCCAGTTCGTACTTTGGTTCTCGGCTATGGGGCTCTCCATGTACGTGCTCATGCGATACCTCACCAGTTCCCGAATAGCGTGGGCTGCCGCCAGCCTCGTTTACATGTTCAATTTCTATCAGGAACCAGTCTGGCAGGGCGTCAACATTGCCAACCTCAGCGCATTAATCGCGCTACCACTTGCTCTGGCAGTGACCATTTCATTCACCCGGAATGATCGATTGCTGACCAGTGCGGCCCTTATAGCTTTGATTACCGTGGTCGGATCTGGTGTCGGAGCCAACCCGCCCATGGCACTGATTGCGATGATCCCCGTCCCGCTTTACATGATCATGTACATGATCCACCGATTCGCGACCGGCCGGGCCCTGCAAGCACGCCGAATGCTCATGATGGCGTCAATCGCCCTGGTTCTTATCGTGGCAGTCAACGCCTACTGGCTCGTACCGCAGTCCGTCGGACTCATTACCGGCGGACCGGGACAAAATTTTATCGGCCGCACGAAGGACGTTGGACTTTCCCAACTCACTCACCTCTCCAGCTTCACCACTCCGCTCAATGTCTGGCGGCTGCAGGGCGCCTGGGTCTGGTACGGCGGCTTCGAAGGCATCCCGTATGTTCCCTACGCGGAGGGGTACTTCAAGAATCCGCTACTTATCATCGGGAGTTTTCTGCTTCCAGTGGCTGCCCTTGGCGGTTTCGCCCTCCGGAGAGATCGCAAATTTCTGTATTTTGGCTTCGTGGCATTCCTCGGGCTAGTCCTGGGCAGTGGCACCAACGGTCCGTTCGGTCCGATCTTCGCTTTGCTGTGGAAAAATGTGCCTCTTTTCTGGGTCCTGCGGAGCCCCTGGTACAAGGCCACCTCACTGACAATCCTTGGCTTTGCGCCATTGGCCGGCCTCTTCGTCGCCGCGACCACGGCATCCATAGGCCAATTCCTGGCCAGCTCGCGTTTCGGTCTCCGCTACGGGCGGACCGCCCGGACCCTGTCAGCGAGCTTCCCTTGTCTCTTGGCGGTGATCTATCTCCTGTACGCAATGCCCATCGTCCGGGGGCACTTCATGATCCAGCGCCCGCTGGACTCACCGCTGGGCACCCTTCAAGTCGCTATTCCGGACTACCTCGTCGAGGCAGCGAACTGGATGAATGAGCATCCGGGCGATTACCGCGTGCTCTCGTTCCCCCCTGCGCTGCGGCTTACGACCGATTGGGGCTATACCGGCTACATCCCACCGATCGGCGAGCTAACTACCGAGCCCTTCATCAATCTGGTCGAACCGTCTGAGATGCAAGCCTACCTGTATGCCCAGACGCTGGGCTCCCGGAATGGTCCCGTTGCCCGGGTCGCCGGGAGATCTGGCATCGGTTATTTCCTTCACCAGCGCGATGTCGTCCGACCCGAGTTCCCGGACTATTTCGACGATTACATTGATACGGTCCTGGAATGGCAAGGGATCGATGAGGTGGCCCGTTTTGGTTCGCTGGTTTTTTACGCTGTCCCCGATGTTCGAGACCTCGTCTGGGGTTCGCCGCTTACAGTCCTCACGCTGACCGGGCTCGCGTCTCTCAGTCCGCTCACGAACAGCCTGACTGACCCTGACCCTGCCATCGTCATGATCGACCCTTCCGGGGCAGATTCCGTTACCGCACAGTTTGCCAAAGATATACCTCATACGAGCATCCTGCGCCTTGGGAATGGTTTCAACGAGTTTCTTGCGTTCAAGACCCATGAGAGCAGCCTGACTATTTCGCCGGGGTCCAAGTCCGTGGACATGGAGATACCGGTTGACGGAACGTACGAGATTTGGGAGCTAGTCGGGAGGACGACCTCCTCCGCGCTTCCCGGGTTCGACTTTGTCAACCGTGAACTCCTGCGGCATGATGTGTTTCCCACCCCCAAAGGCCCCAGGGCTCCGTCCATCGACGGCAAACCGCTAACCCTCTACCCGTTCGCCGACGTATTCGAGCTTCCCGATTCTTGGGTCTACTGGGGTAGTTTTGAAGGGGTTCGGGGTAGCAGCACACTCAAATTAGGATTCCCATCGCCGGCTCCTGACGGGCTTCGGCTCGTCCTTGTGCGCTCAGCCGACCGGATCGGCCTGGACAATAAGATGCTATTGGACAACGAATCTTCTTTTCAGTTTCCTGACGGCGCTGAGCTCGGTCTCCTCCCTGGACGACGATTCCCAGGTCACATGTACCTTTTCGGCCGTGTCACTCCCAAAGATATTGTCGATCTCCCGGTCGAGATGCAGGTAAAGATCGCGATCAAAGATAACTGGGACGAGCCCGAGATCGGAGTAGAGGGACTAAGCACGCGGCGCCTTCGAGCAGTTCAGAAATCCGCACCCCACCTGGAGATTTCCAACCTATCAGGGTCTGTACAAACAATCGCCATGGTTCTTCGGCCGACCCCGATTGGGACCATTCCTAGGTCTCTTTGGATTAACGTGGGAGGTTCCTTTCATTCGATCTTCCTCCTTCAGCCGTCGGTACCTCGGGAAGTATTGGTCCTCTCAATCGACGTTGAACCTGGGACAACCTATGTGAATCTCTACTCCCCTGAGGGAGACTCGCTTCTGCCGGACGGGAGCTTTGCCAGTTTCGAATACGAAATGCCGATCGTGATCGGGACGATCAAACGTGAGCGATCCTTCAACGTTGTACAGGGCGGCAACTATCGTCTTGGGGTCCATCTGACGTACCAGACGTCTACCGGCCAGGGCCCTAACGCTCTGCTGAACGGTCTGACTATCGACGGACACGACTTGCTCCCCGTCCTCGCCAGTGACGATCAGTATCGGATCGCCACGACCACCATAAATCTCTCGGCCGGGATGCACACGATAATCATCGACCAGAAAATGGGTGCATCCATTCCCGTGACACTGGTTCCCGTCCGGCCGGAAGTCAACGACGATCAGGGCCTGGTCATCCGGCATGAATCCATTTCCCCCAGCCATGTCCGCGCGTCCGTGCGAACCGAGGATCCGATCATGCTCGTGCTCAACGAACTGTTCGACAGCCGTTGGGAAGCCACTGTCAATGGGGTCCCAGTTGGCCCCCATTTGCGAGTGAATGGGTTTGCCAACGGCTTCTTTGTCAACCAAGTTGGAGAGTACGAAATCGAGTTCAAATTCCGCCTACAGCCTCTCGCTGACGCCACCAGAAATCTCTCCGCCGCTTGCATCGCCGCCCTCGCATCGCTATTACTAATGAGTCTTGCACGCGACCGGATGGCCCGTAAGACCCGTCCCCCAGAAGACACCGCGTCTTGACCGGGCGCCGTTGGGTATTCACCCTGGCAGCTTGGGCCGGTGTAGCTCTTCTCGCCGCAATCGCAGTTGCGAGTCAACTCACCATTCGTCGCAACGTACAACTTTGGGAGATCGATCAGCCCTATCAAGAAGTGGTGTACCTGGAGCCCAGCGGCAGCGTGAGCCAGCGTATCGACACGCAAATTGGGGATGTAGCCGGTTTTGTAGCCCTCGTGCGACCTTCTGATTCTCGGCGGCCAGCGTCAGTAAACATGCGAATTCGGCGGCCGGGGGCCGACCGCCCAATCGTTCGACAGTCAAATCAGCTCACCAACAGCCCTAACCATCAGAGACTGGCCGCGATTCCTCTGCCGCCGATCCCTTCCAGCGACGGAAGGTCCTTTGAATTCGAGATAGAGGTTGCCGCCGATTCTCCTGGAGGCCTCGTCATCCTTGGCAGCATCGATCTCGATGAGATCCCACCGCGCCAGCTAACCATCAACGGTGCCCAAACGTTACCCAACCTAAGAGCGCTCGTTTCACCGATAATATCCGTGAGCACCTGGTCGCTGGTCAAGGGGACGTTCGGTTTCAACGCCACGCGCTCGGCACTGTACTTGCTGGCGATCGCCGTCTTGAGCGCTACCGGGATCGCATTCGGCCGACTCGCCCTCCGGTGCGTGAGCGGAGCCTCCACCCGCGCCCTCCCGTTTATCGTTCTCCTCCCTATCGCGGTGGCCCTGATCCTGGCCGCAGCAACTGCCAACTTCACCGAGGAATTCGGGAGGGACTATCGTTTGGCCCTGACAGAAGCCTACTGGAACACCGGCCTTGCCTATTCTTGGCTTCTCAGCGTTTCAATCGTCGCCGCCTGGCTGCTCGTCATGTGGGCGCAGCGGCGCCCTTCCCCCGACCCCACATGGCGAGCGCGGCTGCGCCCTGCGAATCTGTGGCAGCCGCTGGTTGCTGTCACCATGGCCGCCCTGGCGTTCTCAGTCGGATTTGCCCTGCTCGGATTGGACGGTGTAGGAAACGCGACGGGCGCTCTAGCCGAGATCCTGTTTGGCCTAGCTCTGATCCTCGGCATAGGCGGCTCGGTTCGGTCTTCGGAATAGCTCCGCCGTGATTCTTCTTTCTCGACTCCAGAAACTCCTGAATTCACCAGGGCGCTCCGGTCTCGCGGTCCCGATCCTGATCATCGCGCTCGGATTCATGCCTGCCATCTGGGCCCCTTGGGACGTCGTTCTCATATCCGAGGACCTCGCCCTTCCTCGCACACCCCAGCAGTTCTTCCTCACTCTCCATTCCTGGAACCCGATCCTCAACACCGGCACCCCTTACAACGTCGCCCATACCGCCATCCTCACCTTTGCCCAGCAAGCCGGGTTACAGGAGGTCGGGCTCAGCCCGGCCGTCACCCAACGCCTGATCATGATCGTGTGGATGACGTTGTCCGGCCTGGGCATGTACGTACTGGTCCGAGCACTGTTCGCGTCCCGACTGTCCCGCAGTCAATGGCAGACCGCCGCCGCCGTCGCGGCAAGCTTCTACATGTTCAATCTCTACATCGAGCACGCCTGGCGCGGGTTCAACATCGGCGTCCTCACGGCCCAGACCACCCTGCCGCTGCTGCTGACCCTGCTCTACCTTGGGTTCAAGGGCCGTATATCCGCTACCCGCCTGGCCCTCTACACCGTTCCCGTCGCGCTGTGGTCCTCGGGCGTTGGCGTAAACCCGCCGCTGATGCTGATCTTTGTCGCCACGATAGTCGCCTTCCCTCTGGCCTACCTGATGTTTTCCCACAGCGGCCGTTTGTCCGCCCGCCTGTTCCCGGTGCTGCGCACGGTGGGAATTCTGAGCGCCGTGTCGATCCTGACCAACGCGTTCTGGATTATCCCTTTCGTCGGCCAGATCCAGGCGACCACGACCGGCGAACTGACCACCTCAAGCGAGTTGGCGTCCAACTGGCTCGGCGGCATCTCCGCCAATGCGTCCTTCACCAAGGTGCTGCGATTTCAGGGCGACTGGACCTGGTACCAGGGTTGGAACGAGCCCTACCGTCCCTATGCCAGCTCCTATGAGGACTCCACCGGCCTGGCGATGCTCTCCTGGGTGGCCCCGGCCCTGGTCATAATCGGCTTGGCGGGACCGAAGCGACGGCTCCGCCTCTTCTTCGGCGTCATCACCGCCCTCGCCCTGCTCCTCAGCATGGGCACCCACCCGCCGATGGACCGAATCTATCTGTGGCTGGTTGGGAACGCACCCCTCTTCTGGATCATCCGCAGCCCCTGGTTCAAATTCGCCCTGGTCACCAGCCTCGGATTCGCCGTTCTCGGCGGACTTGGCGCGGCGAACCTTGCCGGCTGGCTGCGCCAGGTCTCCCGCGGATCCCGAGTCGGCCGGCAAGTTGGCAGTAGAACCACCGCCATTGTTGTGATCGGTGCCGTCGCCATCAACCTCATCTATGCCTACCCGGTGACCACCGGCCAGATGTTCCCGGCGGCAGAGACCCTTCCTCCCAACCAGATGCGGATCCCCGACTACATCGCCGACGCCTCCTCGTGGTTTGACGAGAACGTGGGCGACGGGCGGGTCGCGGCCCTGCCCGAGACCACCGTCTGGGCCGACCAGAGCGGCTTCGTCAGCTTTTCTCCGGTACTGACCCAGATTGGCACAGCAGCAATCGTCTACCCTTTCCAGACCGTCCACGGCTCCCTGGTGTCGGCCACGAACGGGATGCTGAACGACATCGCCTACGAGGCCCTCTACCGGGCATCCACACGACGCGCCGACGAAATCCTCCGGTTGATGAGCGTCCGCTACTTGAACCACGAGACCGGCATCAAATACTGGCTGTACGCTGGCGATGTCGACTCCGCCGACTGGGTTCGGCTCCGGCTGGAGAAGCAGCTCGGCATCGAGCCGGTCGCGACATTCGGCGCCTGGGAGGTCTACGCCGTTGATGACCCTTTGCCCGAGTTCTATCTGGCCCCGGGGCTGTCCATTGTCGCCGGTGGCGTAGAGGCCCTGCCGACGATGGTCGGGATGGACCTGCTCTCCACCCCGGCGATTCTGTTCTCGGATCAGCAAACTCCCGAGGGCCTGTCCCGGGCTTTGGACTCGCCCCTGCTCAGGGATATTCTGTTCTTCGCCAGCGGGCCCGAAGAATTGGCGCTCGACCTCATACCGGCCCGCCATCGCCACCCAGTACCGCGGAGCGGCCTCCCGGTAGAGTTCACCGTCGACGAAACCGCCGAGTACCGAATCTGGCTGCGATCCCCCGATAGGACCCGCTTTCCCTCGGGTGACCTCGCCGTAGACGGACAGCCGCTCGATCTCAGTTCCAGCCCGGCCCCATCGACGCCATTCTGGATACCGCTCGGCGTCCATCGGCTCGCCACCGGACCTCACCTCCTCACCGGTACGCTGGATTCGGCCGCAGGCGAATTGGTAGTGATCCCGGA
>CAZBZS010000003.1:0-7114 GCA_964496475.1 uncultured Chloroflexota bacterium
GGGTCAGCCGCCGCCACGTTTATGAGTGCGTATTCGTGGGCAACACGGTGATGATGCACCTGCTGGCCGGGCTGGACCCGGGCGGGATCGGGGTGAGCCCGTTCGTTGGCGTGTCGGCGGAGCCGATGACGATGACAGCGGCCGATCTCCAACTGAACCTGGAGCCGGCGGCGGGAGTGTACCTGTCGCCGTCCATCGCCGGTTACGTAGGCGCGGACCTGGTGGGGGTGATGGTTAGCACGGTCCTGGAGCAACGGGAAGACAACGTGCTGGTGATCGATGTCGGCACCAACGGCGAGATCGCGCTCGCCACCGGGGGGGAGATACTCAGCACAGCGGCGCCGGCGGGTCCGGCGTTCGAGGGGGCTGAGATAAGGCAGGGGATGCGCGCAGTGGGTGGGGCGATCGAACGGGTCACGCTGACGGACAACGGCCCGGACTTGAGCGTTATCGGCGATGTGGCCCCGACAGGTATCTGCGGATCGGGCCTGGTGGACGCGGTGGCCGAATTGGTGCGGGTGGGATTGGTGAACGAGGCGGGACGGCTGCTGCCTCCGGACGAGCTGCCGCTGAACATCCCGCCGGCGCTGCGGAACCGGGTGAGCCCGGACGATGAAGGGGGAGAGTTTCTGCTGGCGGGGCAGGCGCCGGGCGGCTCGGGGGCAGTGTCGCTGCACGCGCAGGACATCCGCCAGCTACAGCTCGCCAAAGCGTCTATCCGGGCGGGCGTGGACGTGCTGCTGGATCGGGCAGGGTTGCGGCCGGAGGAGCTATCCGAGGTGCTGCTCGCCGGGGCGTTCGGAACCTATCTCGATCCGGGAGCGCTGCGGGCGATCGGCATGGTGCCGCCGATCCCGGTGGAGCGGATCAAAGCGGTGGGCAACGCCGCTGGACTGGGGGCCCGGATGATGATGCTATCGATGGAGCATCGGGTGGCGGCGGAGTTGCTGGTGGGGAAAGTGGAATATGTGGAGCTTTCCGCCGTGCCGGACTTCCAATGGATATTCGCCGGAGCGATGAAGTTCTCGAGCGAGGCCGAGGAGTAGAAGCCACCCGGTCAGGGTAGATTCGGCCCCAGGGCATAACACCCCCCAGGGACAGGGATTCCGAGGGAGGCGCCGGCGGGTGGAATGGTCGCGTATCTCACCAACCGTCGGGGATGGTGAGGGCATAGTCCGATGGCAGATGGGAGAGAGGTCCGCCGCGAGTACAGGGGCGGACTTGATCGGACGTGCCACTCCGAAGGTGGACCGGATGAAACATACTCGATACACGTGCCGGACGATTCTGATCGCAGCGGCAGGGTGGCAATGGGGGCGTTGGTGGCAGGCTGCGGCGGCGAGGACACTAGGCCGACGGCTCCGCCGGTCAGTTCGGCTTCGCTAGCAGCGACCGGGGACGCGGCGGAGAAGGCGGCGCAACCGGGCGGCGGACTATTCACATGGGAATTCTCCGAGGTGGACGCAAGAGCGAAGGCGTCCGTGGCCGTGGGCGCGGATGGGTTCGCGCACGTCGCCTACATGCTGGAGGCGATGCCGGGTTGGATCAAGTATGGGCAGCGGGACGGAGACGGCTGGGCGATCACGCAGGTGACGGAAGGGTACTTTTACGGGCCGCTGTCGATGGTGGTGGATGCAGCTGGAGCGCCGTGGATCGTGTGGCATGACCACCAGGACAACCAATTCAAACCGGAACTTGGCGATCAGGTGTTGGCCACGTTTCGGGACGGTCCGTGGGGAAAGGAATTCATCGAGAATTTCGATCACGCCGGGTGGGACAACTCGATTGTGTTGGACGCGGCGGGGGAATCTGGACGGCGTCGATTTACCCGTCGGAATTCGGCGCCCAACGGCTCGGCCGAGCACACGGCGGCAGAGGCGGAGGCGGACGCTACAGTCTAGGGTCGAGCGCCGACCCCAAACCCCTCCGGTCGGTAGGGTCGGGGGGTTTTGGCGTTTGCGGGGCGGCGGCCTCCGCCTCGGACTCGCGGCGCTAGTACCCGGCGTCCAGATCGACGGTGTTGCGCAGAGGCTCGCCGGCCCGGTAGTGGTGGAGGTTTTCAACAAAGAGCTCTGCCAAGCGATGGCCTCGAAGCGGGCTGAGTCCACCGACGTGCGGCGTTATCACGATGTCGGGGCGTCTCCAGAGGGGATGGTCGCGGTCGAGCGGTTCTTCCTCGACGACATCAACGCCGACGCCGAACAGGCGCCCGGAGTCGAGGAGATCGATCAGGGCGGCAGAATCGACGAGCCCGCCGCGAGAGACATTAATGAAGATGGCGTCATCGCGCAGGTGAGCGAAGGTTTCGGCGTTCATAAGGTGGTGGGTAGCGGGGGTGAGTGGGGCGACACAGACTACGACATCGGCGGTGGAGAGCAGCCACGGGAGCTCGCTGACGTGCCGGATTTCGTCAACGAGATCGGTCTGGATCTTGGTGTTGACGTCGACTCCGATTACGCGCATGCCCAACCCTTTCAGGCGTTGCGCCACCTGGAGCCCGATCGCGCCGATGGCGATGACGCCGGCGGCCTTGCCTTCGAATTCAAACACTCGCGGCGGCGGCTGCCAGAGATGAGCGATTTGATTACGAAAGGTCCAGTTCATCCCACGGGCGACGGCCATGAGGAGGGCAAGGGCGGTGTCGGCGACTGGGATGGAATGGCTGCCAGCGCCGTTGGTAAGGATAATGCCGCGGTCACGGAGAACGTCGAGCGGCATCCAGTCGACGCCAGCGCTGCCGTTTTGCATCCACTTGAGGTCCGGAGCGGCGGCGAGGTAGTCGGCGTCAAAACCACCGGCAAAGATCACTTCGGCGCCGGCGGCGGCCCGCAGGTAATCGTCGGGCGTGGGGGTGATAACGACCTCGTCGTCGGGCGACGCCTGGCGCACCAAATCGGCCTGTTCAGCGATCTGCGGGCCGTCTATAACAATTTTCACGGGCGGTGCTCCCGGATCATGGCTAGAGGATGAACGGCAACCGGGGCAGTGTAGCGCAGGCGGAAAATGGTACCGAATCGGGGAGCGGCGGACACCCTAACCAAGAGCGGTCGGCCGGAGGATCTGGCGTGCAAACCTGTGCGGCGGTCGCCCGAATCAGAGAAAGGGCGCATTAACCCCTCGACCGGGCCGATAAGTGGACCTATTTTCAATAATAGGTCGGAGCACCGACAATCTTTCGCCCGGCGCATGGAATGCGACGGAAAAATATGATGGATCATGGCACTAGACTTTTCAATCCCATGTAGGCAGCTAAGCGACCTGGATTTTTATATGAGGCGCTCGGCCGGGCCCCAAGCCTAGGCAGGAGGTTGGAATCGATCCGGAGAGGCCTAAGCGAGTCTAGCGAACTTCGCAACTGGGTGACACCGTTTCTCGGTGGGGTATCGACCGGGCTGAGTACGCTTTTCAATCAGATTTCGACGATGAAGCGATCGGCGGTGGCCCTGGTCGAGGTAAATGGCAACGGTGTATTAGGCCGCGGTCCGGGACGGCTTCGGAGACAGAAGTCATCAGGGCGCGGGTGGGGAGCGGGGCGGAGGACGCCGTCTATCGGATATCGGCGTCGAAGTTGGCCCAGACGGGGCGGAGCATCGGCACCGAGTTCGATTGCGCTTTCCCGACCCGGCTCGCCCGCGGTCAGAACTTTGAGACCATCACCGGAGGGCGGAACGTGTTTAAGCTCACTTCGGACTCCACTTCCACATCGATTTAGTTCGAGGTAACGAAGGTCGGAGGGAGCAGTACGACGCTCATGGAGATCGCGGAGGTGATAAACGTCGCGAACGTGGGGGTGAAGGCGGAGGTGGTGAGCGACGATGTCACGGTGACGAACGTGAGACTGATTCTCACCGCGACGGAGAGCGGGCGGACGCGGGCTTCACCATCACCGACAGTGCCGGCACGACAATCCGCATCACAGGAGCCGACACAGTGTCGCCATCGGCGGAGTATGCGAAGTACGTGGTGGATGGAGAAGTCGGCACAGGACCCACCAATACGGTGGTTTTGTAGGGTGGTCGGGTGGAAGTGGACCTGGAGCAGGCGTTTGACGAGGTGATCGTGGTCGAGGTCGGACGCGACCGGGACTCGGTGGCGACGGCGACTCAGCAGTTCGTGGAGGATTTCAACGAGCTGCTGGCGCTGCTGGCGAACGGTTCCGTCGCGCAGCCGACGAAGGTCAAAGACGCACTCAGCGGGGAAATTCGCAAGCAGGTGGCGGAGCTGGAGAGTGTAGGCATCACCAGGGATACCTCAGGGCGGCTGAGTCTGGATGAGAAGACGTTCATAAAAGCGCTGAAGGACGACATCGAGACCATCAGCACATTATTGAGTGGGGAAGATGGAATCGCCACATCCCTGCTTCACGGCCTGGGCGCGTTGCCGACAACTCTGATGGGGCGGCTGAAGAAGGGCCTCAGCACGACCGGGGCAGCCGGGACGGCGGCGGCGGCGGGATTCGCGGTGGACGTGCAGGCCTGATGGTCCGAGCCGGAGAGGCCTGACGCGGAGCGGATTCCGGGGAGCTTGCGCGACGGGAACGGCGCCTCCCACATGCTACTATCGCAGCCACGTCACGGGCCTCGATGGAATCGCGTTTCGGGGTTGGAGACAGCGGCGTTCTGATCTGACCGGACGGGTATGAGCAGCTCTTTTCATTCGATTCTGGTGGCAGGCGGGGCGGGCTTTATTGGCAGCAATTTCGTGCACCATCTACGACAGGGGCACCCGTCAACCCGGGTGGTGGTGGTGGACAAGCTGACGTACGCGGGGAATGTGGCCAACCTAAAGCAGTCGCTTGGTGACGACGAGGTGAAATTCGTGGAGGGCGACATCGCCGATCGGGAGCTGATGGAGGAGCTGACCGCCGGATGCGACGGGGTGGTGAATTTCGCGGCGGAATCGCACAACGACCGGGCGCTGGTGGACCCTGGTCCCTTCGTGGAGACGAACGTGCGCGGGGCGGGTGTGCTGGCCTACGCAGCGGCGACGCAGGGAGTGGAGCGCTACGTGCATGTGAGCACCGACGAGGTGTACGGGCAGATCGCCGAGGGATCGTTCAGGGAGGGGGACGAGCTGCGGCCGCGAAGCACCTACCCGGCGACGAAAGCCTCCGGAGAGATGATGGTGCTGGCGGCGGTGGAGTCGTTTGGTCTACAGGCGACCATCACCCGGGGAGTCAACAATATCGGGCCGTATCAACATCCGGAAAAGGCGCTGCCGCTATTTGTGACCAACGCGATCGACGACCTGCCGCTGCCGGTGTACGGTGACGGGTCGCAGGTGCGTGACCGAATGCACGTCCGGGACCATTGCACGGCAATTGACCTTGTGTTGCGCGAAGGCATGGCGGGAGAGGCCTACAACGTTGGGGCCGGGAACGAATGCACGAATATGCACATGGTGGAGAAGATCTTGGGCCGGCTGGGAAAGCCGGCGTCATTGATCACGCACATCGATGACCGCACCGGGCACGATTTCCGTTACTCGGTGGACTGTACCCGGCTGCGGGACCTGGGATGGAGGCCGGAATTCGATCTCGATGCGGCGCTGGAGGACACCATCGATTGGTACCGGGACAATGAGTGGTGGTGGCGGGAATCCCGCAGTGGGGATTTCGAGGCGTACTACGAGAAATTCTACGGCGACCGGCTGCGGAAGGCGGAGCCAGGGTAGGCAGGAGGTATGACGGAGCTAGTAAGCACCGCGGCCGCTGAGCACCACCCAGATGGTGCGCCAGAGGATCATTAGGTCCAGCAACGGTGAGTAGTTCTGGATGTAGTAGAGGTCGAGTTCCACGTTCTCGTTGAGGGGTACTTCGCCGCGGCCTTGTATCTGCCACCAGCCGGTCATGCCGGGCTGAACGGAGAGGCGCTGGCGCTGCCAGGGCTCATAATCGTCCACCACCCACGGGAGTTCCGGGCGGGGACCGACGAGGCTCATCTCGCCGCGAAGGACGTTCCAGAGATTAGGCAACTCGTCGAGGCTGGCGCGGCGAAGGAAGCGGCCGACGCGGGTGATGCGGGGATCGATGTCACTCTTGCGGGGTTCGGGGCGGCGACTGACGGAGCCGCGGCGGCTGTCGCCCTTGTCCATCGTGCGCAGCTTGTGTATCCAAAAAAGGCGGCCGTTCTCCCCGACCCGCTTCTGGCTGAAGAACACCGGCCAACCGTCGTCAATGAGGATGGCGAAAGTGACAACAAGCATGATTGGGGCGGTGATTATTAGGGCGCTTGAGCCCACCACCATGTCGAAGGTGCGCTTGAGGAAGCTGTCGAAGCCGGTGATGACGGGTTCACGAATGCCGATCAGGGGAATGCCCCAGAGGTCTTCGGCCCGGGCGCGGACGCTGATCATGCTGAAGATATCGGGGACGACGCGGATGCGCACCGGGTAGTCGCCGGCGTGGGTGACGATCTCGCGGATGCGCTCGTAGGCATGGGCGGGGAGGGCGACGATCACCTCGGCGACTTTCTCTCGCTCGATCACCGCGCCGAGTTCGTCGCAGGTCCCCAGCACGGGACGACCGGCTACCTCGACGCCCTGTTTGGCGCGGTCGTCGTCTAGGAAGCCGGCGATGTCGTAGCCGGCCCAGGGACGCTGGCGCAGGAGATCGGCGACCTGCTCGCCTACAGGTCCGGCGCCGACGATAACGAGCCGGCGGCGAAATCCACTGCTTGAATGCAGGGCGACTCGCAGAACCAGGCGGAGATTGATGAGGAGAAGCAGGCTGATGACGTAGAAGTAGCCGATGAGGAGGCGGGAGAGAAACTCGATCTTGAAGATGAAGAGATAGGCGAACAGGACGATGAAGGCGACGGTGACCGCAGGGAGGAGGACCCTGATTTCCTCGACAACGGTGAGGATGCGGCGCGGCTCGTAAACGCGGAAGAACCGGAGCATGAAGGCCCAGATGACGCCGACCGCCAGGTACAACTCCCAGTCGACCCAGGGAAGATTTGCTGAATCGCCGGAACCGAAAGGAAGCAGGTGGCGGAGGAGATCGGCCAGGTAGAGGGCGGCGAGGGCTATCGCCAAGTCGGCCAGATAAAGAAAAAGGGAGAGCTGGCGGGTGCGGCTAACCACTCACCGATTCTCCGGCTAGTTCTGTGTAGAT
>CAZBZS010000003.1:7124-64247 GCA_964496475.1 uncultured Chloroflexota bacterium
TTCGCACCATTTCCGCACGATTGAAGCGGCTGCCGACATCGTGCGCAGCAGCTTGAGCGATGATGGCGGCGTAATCGGGACGTGTCAATAGATCGTCGACGGCGGCGGCCAGGCGGCCGGGCCGACCGGGAGACACAAGGAGGCCGTTGCAGCCCGGGTCAATGAAATCCTGGGTGCCGACGACATCGGTGCCCACCACCGGCACACCGGCGTCCATGGTCTCCATGATGGTGTACGGCAGACCTTCCCAGCGAGAGGCCAGTATGAACACATCCATCGCCGGGAGGAGGGCGCGGGCGTCGGGTCGATAGCCCAGGACGCGGATGCATTTACTGAGTCCGCGCCGCCGGATTTCCGCTTCCACCGGCGAGCGCAGTTCGCCATCGCCAAACCAGAGGAATTGCAGGGTCGGGCGGCGGCTCACTAGATCGGCGACGGCCTCGATTATGTCAAAGGGGGCCTTCTGGGCAGTAAATCGAGACACAGTGCCGACGACGGGGATATCCAGGGGGACGTCCAGCCGGGCGCGGGCCTCGTCGCGCGGGAGGCCGTCGAGGTGGGCGATGCCGTTTTCGACAAGCCGGACGCGCCGGGAGGGCAGAATGTTCTCGCGCAGAGCGGTGGCCTGCTCGCCGCGAGAGAGGGTGATTAGCACATCCGTAGAGCGGCCGACCAGGCGCTCGATCCACCTGAACGTGGCGAGCTTGAGACGATTCTCAAAGTTCAGGAAGTAGAAACCATGCGGGGAGTAGACGACTTTGGCGTGGCGGTCGAAGAGGGCGGCCTGACGAGCGATGAACCCGGCCTTGGAACTGTGCGCGTGGATGATGTCGTAGCGTCCCCGGCGGACAACGCGGATCATCTCCCACAGGGAGCGGACGTCTTCCAATGGGTGGATACGACGGACCAGCGGGACGAATTCGACGGCGATGCCGGCTTCGCGAAGATCTGGCACGAACGAGGTGTCGCCGTGAGGCTCGGAGCGGACCGGCGGACAGGCGACCGTGACCTGGAAACGCTCGGGATCGAGCAGCGTGCAGAGATCCAGAAGATGGCGCTTGGTGCCGCCGATCGTGGCTTCAAGGACCTGAAGAACGCGAATGGGCTTCACCGGGGCGGCGACACGCTACTGATCGGGGCCATCGTAGACGGTACGGAGCCAGTCGAATTCAGCCTGGAGGCCGTCGCGGAGCGACCAGCGCGGGGTGTAGCCCAGAACCTCGCGGGCAAGGGTGACGTCGGCGCGGCTGTGCAGCTGGTCACCCTCGACGACCGGGGCGGACCGCCGGCGGAAGGCGCGGCCGGCCACAGCTTCGAGTTCCGCGAGATAGGCGTTGAGATCCTGATACGTCCCGCCGCCGATATTAAAGGTGCGGCCGATACGGTTCTCGCCAAGAGACAGCAGGATCGCGTCCACGGCATCGTGGACGTAGGTCACTTCGCGGGTCTGGGAACCATCGCCGAAGACGGCGATTTCTTCATCCCGCAGGAGCGCCCGCAGGAAGATATGAAAGGCCATGTCCGGGCGCTGCCTAGGTCCGTACAGGGTGTAAAAGCGCAGGGTGGTGACGGGCACGGAGAAGTGGTGCAGGTAGGCTTCGGCGAGCTTCTCGCAGGCGAGCTTCGTGATGGCATAGTAGGACTGGGGGTTGGCGTCGGCGGACTCGGGGGTGGGCAGCGGGGGGTAGCGACCGTAGATGGAGGAGGTGGAGGCCAAGATGAGCTGGCGCGGGCCGGGCGAGACCCGGAAGGCCTCCAGGAGCCGCTGGGTTGAGGTCACGTTGTCACGCTGGTAATCGTCGAAGATATCGCCCCAGCCACCACGGACTCCGGCGCGGGCGGCGATGTGAAAGACGTAGTCGGCGCCGGCGACGAGCGGCGGGAGGTCGAGGTCGGCGAGGTGGGCGGAAACGAGGGTGAATTGTGGATGGTCGGCGAAGGCCGCGAGGTTGGAATGCTTCACGGCGGGATCGTAGCTGTCGGTGAAGCCATCGATGCCGGTGACCGCATGGCCTTCGGTGAGAAGCCGCTCACACAGGTGCGACCCGACGAAGCCGGCAGCGCCGGTGACGAGGGATCGGGGCTGGCTCATAGTTGCGCGTCCGGTGGTCGGGAGGATGGGGCCGGGCCGATAGTACCCGGAATCTGGGCGTAGAGGCCGAGGGTGCTGCGGACCATCGCGGCGGCGGTGAATTCCTTCTCCAGTCGAAGTCGGCCGTTCCGGCCGAGACGGCGGGCGAGTTCAGGATCGTCGAAAAGGCGGAGGATGGCGGCGGAAAGAGCCTCCGGATCGCCTGGTTCCACCAGCAGGCCGGTACCTCCGTCCAGGACGACTTCCGGCACGCCGCCGACGGCGGTGGCGATAACGGGCCGGGCGACGTTCATGGCCTCCAGAAAAACCAGTCCGAGCCCTTCCCAGCGGGACGCCATGACCAGCAGGTCGGCGACGGCCAGGAGGTCGGGTACGTCACGCCGCACTCCGAGGCAGTGCACGCTCGCCTCCAGTCCGAGACTTGCGACGAGACGGTGCAGCGAATCGACGTAGGCTTCGCCGCCGAGCTGGGTACCGCCCGCCAGGAGCAGACGCGCCTCCGGGAGGGCGGAGACGACCCGCCGCCAGGCGTTGAGCAGGGTGGGGTGATCCTTCTGCGGGTCGAGACGGGCGAGGCATAGAGCGAGCGGGGCATAGGGCGGAATGGCCAATTCATGGCGGACGCCGTAGGAAGTGGAATCGGGAGGCGGGGCCGGGTCGAGGCCGTAGTGGATAACTACGAGACGAGGTCCGGTTATCCTGCCGGTTTGGGCCATGTACTCGGCGACGGCGGACGAGAGGGCGATGATGCGGTGATTCAGCAGCGAGATGAGTCCATGCAGAGCGCCGATGGCCGGATTCTGGAGGACCGCTTCCGCGTTGTGCTTGCTGCTGATGACGGTTACGCCGGAGAGCCGGGCGGCCAAGGAGCCCCAGACATCGGCCTTCAATAGATGGGTATGGACCAGAGCGTAGCGTCCGCGCTGGATATGACGCATGAGCGACCAGAAGCGAAACGGCGCGGAACGGCCGCCGAGTTCTAGACGGGTGACATCTCTGGCAACGGCGGTGAACTCCGGCAGGAGATCGTCATCTTTGAAGTAGACGAGGTCGCAGTCGTAGTCGTCGTTAAGCCCGGCGATGAGGCTCAACAGATGGCGCTGAGCGCCGCCGACCGCAAGCGAGGTGATGATGTGCAGTACTCGAGGACGGCCGGTCATAGGGATGAAATGGCCCGGTTATACGCGGCTAGCACGCGCTCGGCCTGGCCGGCGATGGTGAACGTCTCCAGAACCCGCTGCCGGCCCGCCTCGCCGAATCGGGAGCGAAGCTCGGGATCGTCGATCAGGGACGAGAGACGGTCGGCGAACAGCCGCGAGTCGTTGGGATCGACCACGTACCCGGTCTCCCCGTCGCGGACGATTTCAGGTCCGCCGCCGAACGCCGAGGCGATGACCGGGCGGGCGCTGGACATGGCTTCGATATTGCCGAGATTGAAGGGGTCGGGGTAGGTGGAGGGCGTGGCGACGATGTCGGCGGATTCGTAGATTTCGAGCATGCGGTCCTGGTCGACCCAGCCGGTGATCTCGATGAGGTCGAGGATTCCGAGGCGGGCGGCGTAGGCCTCGAGGGCCGGTTGATAGCGAGGATTATCACCGGCGAAGAGGATGCGCGGACGGCGCGGGGCGGGCAGTAGGGAGACGGCGTCGAGCAGGGCTTCGGTGCCTTTTTCGGCCGACAGCCGGGCCGGGAGAACGACCAGCGGACGATCGGAGACGCCGGCACGGCGATCGGAGGCCTCGCGTGCCGGCCACTCGGCGGGATCGATGCCGTTGTGGACAATCTCGATGAAGCGGTAGCCGTTCAAGGCCAGAGAGCGGTGCATGACCTCGCTGATGGCCAGGATGCGACGGACAGTCTGGTTGACGATCCGGCGGATGCCAGCTCGGCGCAGCGGGTTGTAGCGAAATCGTTGCTGCTGGAGACACTGCAATTGGCGGGGGCGGAAATCGGTGGGACCGGTGGAGCAGGTGAGCCGACCGCAGCAGATCATCAGGTAATCGTGAGAGGTGAGCACGACGGGAATGCCGAGCTCGGCGGCGACTTCCAGCGAGCCGAAAGAAAGGTAGTGGTGGACGTTATGGGCATGGACGATGTCAGGGCGAAATCGCTGGAGCTGGTCGTGCACTAGCGGGAGAGCGGCTGGATTGCGAAGCGCGCGGTAATTGCGGAAGCGCTCGGGGTAATCGAGAGGCAGAGAGACGACCGTGGCTTCGTCGCTCCCGGTTTCGTTGGCGCCACGACGGCTCGTGCAGATAACCAGGATTTCGTGACCTTCGACCGCGAAGTAACGATTGAGGCGCTGGGCGACGATGCCGGCTCCGCCACGATTCTCCGGCGGGTAGAAGTCAACGAGAACGGCGATACGCATTACGAAGCGTCCCGTTCGTATTCGTTGAGGCAGCGAAGGGCGATGGCATCCCAGGTGAAGCGGGCAAGGACGTCCCCGTGGGCGGCCGCGCCCATGGCGACGGCGCGGGCGGGATCGTCCAGCAGGATCGTGAGGGCGGCGGCTATGGCGGTTGGGGAGGAAGGCTCGACCACGAAGCCGGTCTCGCCCTCGCGGACGATCTCAGGCATCCCGCCGGCGCGGGTGCAAATGACCGTCGTGCCGCAGGCCATGGCTTCCAGGAGGACCAGTCCGACAAGCTCGGGAAGTTCCTGCCGGCGGCCGCGGAAGTCCTCGTAGACCGAGGGCAGCACCAGCGCCTGGGCGGAGGAGAGCAGATCGACGACCAGATCGTCAGAGGCGTCAGCGACGAATTCGACATGGCGGCCGGTGGCGCGTTTCTGCAGAAATTTGACGTATTCAGAATCGTGGACCCGTCCGACAACCGACAGGTGGGCGCCGTCTGGCAAGGCTTCGATCAGATGTTCAACGCCCTTGTGTGGCAGCAGTCGCCCTAGGTAGACGACCCGGCCGGGAACTTTCTCGGCGACTGGCCGGTAACGATCGATGTCGACACCGGCGTAGATTATTTCATGCCGGCGGCCCACATAGGGCATGGTGCCGATGGTGAATTCGGACTGGGAAAGGTGGGCGTGCAACCAGCTGCCCAGACGAAGCCGCCGCAGAAGATTCGAGCCGCCGCCGCCGTGATCAGTGACGTACAGGCGGCGACGCAGCGGCCGTCCCAGCAGGGTTCCCAGAGCGCAGGCGGTGGAGCGGAACTGGTGGAAATGGATGATGTCGGCCCAGAGGATGTGCCGCAGAAATCCGAGATTGATCGGGTCGTAAGCACGACCGGCGACGGCCATCCGGGCGGGCTCGGCGTGGAATTCAAGTTGGCCGTCAGTCTCGCGGCCGGCCCGGGCGGCGAATCCGACAAGACGTACCGGAACATGCGCGGACATGGCTCGGGCGAGTTCAAGTGGATAACGCTCCCCACCTCCGACAACGCCCTCGTACCCGAAGAGGCGGGGGGTGAGGTGGAGGACGCGGGGGCGGTCAGTCATGGACGGCGGCGGAAGCAACGGCGGCGGGCTTGCGGGCAACGATGAGCTGACCCCCACCCACTCCGCCGGCCTGTACGCGGCGAAGCGAGTTCGCGAGGACAACAGACCATATCCACGACCACACTCCCAGAGGCAGCAGCCTGCGGCGGCGCAGCCCTCTAATTATGTCAAGTGAGCGTCGGGAACCGAACCGTCTGACCATGAAACTGTCGAGGCGTTGCCACCGGTGCTGGGTGGCCGGCGGGAGGAAGAATCGGTGCTCCACCGGCTGCAGATCGTGTTCGTGGAGGATCGCGTACCAGTCGTCGCGGGAGCGGTAGTGGAGGTGGCCCAGGCGATCGGTCACGGCGGCCACGGAGTCCGGTTCATTGGTCTTTAGCAATTGCGATTCAAAGTGCTCGCTGGGAGTCGTAAAAATGAAGCGGCCGCTCGGCTGAAGCACGCGGGCGACCTCGGCGACGACCGCTCGATCGTTCGGGATGTGCTCCATCACGCAGATGCTCACCACGGTTGCGAAAGAGCTATCGGGAAAGGGGAGGGTGGTGCCGTCGCCGACGGTGGCCCCGGCATAGGCTTCGCGGGCGATGGCGGCGCGGATTTCAGAGGGGAGGAGGTCGAGCCCGATGGCGGGCCAGTGGGAGCGCAGGGCCAGATCGCCGATATCGCCATTGCCGCAGCCAAGGTCGAGGATGGGGGCCGCGAACTCCAGATCGCGCATTTCCATCAGCTCCAGAGCGCGAAACAGGCAGATGGCGGGCTGGTGGAAATGGGCGCGTACAAGGCTGCGAAGAATGGGACGGGGAGCGAGCCCGATGACCGCCGGGGGAAAGTCTGGATTCACGACGGCAGGCCGGGTATTCGTTGCAGGAGCTCGGCGAGGCGGTGTTTGTAAGTGTGGCCGGAGAGGACCGTCTGGCGGCCGCGCTCCGCGACCGCGGCGCGCTCATCGGGATGGTCGAGATAGTGTTGGACGAGCTCGACCAGTTGCTCCGGGGACTCATAGGCGACGATGTCGTTGGGAGGGTCGAAGAGCTCGGCCAGGGAAGCGCGGGCGTCGATCAGCTGAAAGGCCCCGCAGGCAGCGGCCTCGAAGGTGCGCATGTTGCAGCCGTGGATCATCTGGGGATGGTGCACGTTGAGGACGATCTGGCTGGCGCGATAGGCCGCCGCCACCCTGCCGGCCGGCAGAAGCTCCGGGGCACGCACGGCCTTGCGCACGGCATATCTGTCCGGAAGAGACTCCCAACCGCGACCGTAGACTGCGAGGTCAAATCCAGCGCGGGCTACCGCTTCGACGACATCGGCGCGGTGCCAGTTTTCGGGCAGGTGGCCCATCTGGTGGCGGGAATCTCCCACGAATATAACCTCGGAGAACTCGGCCGCTGGTGGGATTTCCCTGCTGTAGACGCTTTCGTCCACGGCGTGAGCCAGGAACCCGGCGCCCGGCGAGCCGTGCTTTTCGATATCCGGGATGTAGGACCCGTCAGCGATGAAGAAGCGGTCGTAGATTCCGAACGCGCCGACGATGTTGGGGAACCAGAAGGGATCGTCGCCGCACCACTGCACCAGGGGAACCCCGGTGCGGCGCTTAACGGCATGGAGGGTCTCTGGGAGGAGTGTCTCGCCTTTGATGACCAGGATGAGATCGGGAGCGAACTCTTCGACGCCGTGCATGAAGTTGATGTTGTCCTCGCGAGCGCTCGCGAACAGGCGTTCGATGTTGAAGCGGTCGGGCCCGAGGAGCCTGCGCCGAAAACGATCCCGGAAGCCGAGCGGGCGATTGAGCTCGCGGCTGTAGATGAAGGTGCGGACGTCGTGGCCGAGTTGCACGAACCCGGCGGCGACATATTCGGTCCAGATGCCGGTGTCCCAATAGGGTCCGGTGAGAAAAATCTTCACTGAATGGTTCTCTGGAGGGCCGTGGGGCAATACTGGATCATGATGGCAGCGCGGATTGAGGGGCGCGGTCCCGGAGGCGGAGGACGCCGCCGGCTTCGCGGCGGAGGTTGTCGCGATCAAGAGCATAGAGGGCGACGGCGTAGGCGGCTAAGGACACGGCGGCGAAGACGAGCAGCAGGGCCAGATTGGTGACCAGCGGGCGGAAGGCGAACCAGGCGATGAGCCCGATGGCGGCGGCGAGGAGAGCGGGAAGTCCGGTGGCGTGGGCGACGTTGACCCCGGCGAGACGGGCGGCCAGGGGGGCCAGGTACAGGAGGGCGGCGATCTGGGTGACAGCAAGCGCGATCGCCAGCGCGGCGAATCCGGCCCCGGAGGCGACCAGGGCGAGGGCGATTGCCCACGCGGCAAGTGCCCAGACGGCGGCGAGGCCCAGCAGGCGGCCGCTGTGCCCCAGGGCATTGATTATTGGCGTGAGGAGACCGTTGATGGGTACCAGGAGGGCGTTGGCGGCAAGGAGGTATAGGACGGGCACGGCGTCGCTCCAGGCAGGACCGTAGATGAAATCGGCGATGGGAGCGGCGAAGGCGATGATGATGGCGAAGAAGGGAAAGGTGAGGAGGCACGTCCACTTGATGGCCAGGTGGGCGCCCCGGGCGACGGAGTCACGTTCAGCCTGGATGCGGGAGAAGGCGGGCAGGCTCACGCGGGCGACGAGCTGGGTGAGGATGAGCGGTTGCTGAGCCAGTTTGTCCCCCCAGGCCAGCAGGCCGGTAGCGGTCCGGCCAAAGCCGGTGGGGCCGAGGATGGGGATGAGACTGTCTTTGAACATCAGCAGGAGTCGCTGACCCTGGAATTTGGCGCCGAAATCAAGGTTCTTACGGAGGCGGTCGCGCTGGATCGACGGGGCCGGGCGCCACGGGTAAAAGAAGAGGAGAAGGAGGGTGGGAACGATGCTGGCGCCGACGTGCGCCGCCACCAGCGCCCAGGGTCCGACTCCGGCCACGGCGAGGGCGATGCCGGCCGAATAGAACCACACGGTGCCCGACACATCAGCCACCGCCAGACGGCCGAAGTTGAGATGACGTTCAAGCATGGCGGCGGGCACGGCGCGGAAGGCGCTGACGAGGACTGACAGGGAAAAAGCGCGGATCAGCCAGGGGTCGGGAGAGCCCTCGTCAAGCAGATCCAGAATTACGGGACCGGCAAGGAAGATGATTGCGGCGGCGATGACAACCAGGACGGCCTGGACGGTGAAGATGGTGCGGAGGTCGGATTTGCGGGGTTCGTCGGATCGCTGGAGCAGGGTGGCCGCCAGGCCGAGATCGCTGAATTGCTTGATGATTCCGGCGATGAAGGCGATGGGCACGACGAGGCCGAAGACTTCGGGGAGCAGCAGGCGGTAGAGGGCGATGTCGCCGGCGAAGGCGAGGATGCGCATACCGCCCTCTCGAAGCCCCAGCGAGGCGACCCCGGCGAAGGCCCGCTGCCCCACGTGGGCGGCGGAAGAGCTATCAACCGGCACCGGGATCACCGGGAGAGGCTAGATCGGCGGACGAAGGCAGCCGGGTTTCGACAAAATGCCGGACCGGAACGACCAGGTACAGGGCAAGCGCTATCAGCACCCATAGGAGTTGCTGGAATTCGGTGCCGAGCCGGTACTGATCCGGTCGCAGAGCGATCGGGGCGTCAATCGCGTACCAGGCGATAAAGAACCAGATGAGGCCGGGGCGGGCGGCGTAAACGGCGGCCAGGGAAAGCGACATGACCAGGTAGCGAGAGTGGACGATCATCAGGCTGAGGACGTAAACGAGTGAGACGGTAAGCAGCACCCGGTGGAAATTGCGATCGAGGGCGGTTAGCACGATGGCGATGGGGGCGGCGAGTCGGACGAACCAGTCGTTGGGTCCGGCCAGTGAGTCGGGGAGGGGCTGACCGAAAACCTGGTAGATGGCGTGAAATAGCGGCAGACCGTCGCCACGCCCGTGGAGGTGGCCAGAGACCCCCCAGCGGAGAGCATCGAAATCACGAATGGCATAGGGAAGGACGAAAACGGCGAAGACGGCCACCGCGCCGAGCAGGAACGGCCGAAACTGGCTTCGTCGATGGAAGCCGTAGTGCACGGTGGCCGCGGCGGCGAGGAAGACGAACTCGGTGCGGGTGGCGACGGCCAGGGCCCAGAACACAGCCGCTTGCCAGGGAGTGTCTGCCCGCAGCAACGCCAGGAATACGAACAGGACGGCCAGCGAAACGATGTGTGCCTGGCCGACGCTGGCTTCGATCACCCGAGGATGGAAGAGCCACATAGTCATGACCGCGAGCGCGGGCAGGCGGGACAGTCCGTGACGGCGCACGAGCAGGTAGAGACAGAACGCCGCCCCAACATCGGCGGCGTAGGCGACGAACTTCACGGCGTGCAGGTCCTCGAGTCCGAGGGCGCGGAACAGCCGCAAGATCGGCGCCAGCACATGGGGGAATAGGGGAAGATGGGCGTAGGTGAATTCATGGCCGTTCACCAGGGAGTAGTAGTCGAAATGGCGTCCGGTGAAGAGCGTTTCGGCGAATTCGATGAAGTGCTTGACGTCGAGCGTCAGGCTCTCGTCGATCCGCTTGATCCGCAGCGAAAGCGCCAGTCCCAGGATCACCAGCATCGCCAAGGCGGTCCATAGACGGGCCGGGGTGAGGCGGAGATTGATCATCGGGGCCGGTCGAGGACGGATTCGTAGAGTTTGAGGACGCGATCGACGGTGTTCTCCCAGCTGAGTTCCCGGGCCCGCAGGCTGCCGCCGGCGCCCAGTTTGCGGGCGAATTCAGAGTCGGCGAACAGGCGGTCGATGGCGCGGGCTGTGGCGGCGACATCCCCTTGGGGGACGAGTAGACCGTTTTGTCCGCCGCGGACGGGCTCCTCGGCGCCGGACTCGCGCGTGCCGACGACGGGGCGGGCGCAGGCATTGGCCTCGAGATAGACGAGGCCGAACCCATCGAAACTGGTGGCGCTGCTAAGGAAATGGGCCACGAAGACGGAGCAGCGATGGTACAGATCGATCTTTTCGTCCTCCGTGATCTCGCCGCGAATCTCGACGGCGTGGCCGATATCCAAGGTTTTGATCTGGGCGCGGAGCCGATCCAGGTAAGAGCTACGTTCGAGCTGCCCGGCGATGATGTAGCGAGCGGTGGGATGCTTCTCCAGAACGCGGGCAAAGGCCTCGATGGAGATGTGAAGACCCTTGCGATGCTTGACCATGCCGACCGTAAGGAGAAGTTTCTGCTGCCGGTGGGGAACGGCGCGGGACGGTCGGAAGTCAGCGATTTCGACGCCGAGCGGTACAACCTGCACGTCGCTAACCGGAAACTCGGCAGCGACGCGGCGGGCGGTGTACGCGCTGATGGCCATGAAGCCGCGAGCCCGGCGATAAGCCCGTTCCAAGAGGATGCGCCGGGGGGTGGGGTGGATGGACGGCAGGCTGTATGTGCCCACCAGCGAGGCGACCAGCGGGACCCGGCGGGGCAGCACGGCGAGAGTCGGAAGGTAGGGCTCCACCAGGCAATGAATGATGTCGCAGCCGGCGGTGGCGCGGTAAAGGGCGGGGAACGTGCGGGCGAGGAGCTTGGACCAGTGGCGATCGCCGTACATGAAGGACCGCAGATCGCGGTGATCTGGATGGGCCGCGAGATCGGGATAGGCGCAGTAAGCGAGCGGCGATACGAGGCGGCAATCGACCCCGGCCGCGATGAGACGGCGGGCAATCTCCCCGGCATAACGGCCCCAGCCGGTCGCGGGCTCGAGGGCGTCGGCTATCAGGCAGACCTTCATGGGGAGGCCGGGGACTCATTACCGGACACCCCGGCTGGCTGGCCGGGGCGCGAGCGGCGGTAAAAGAAGACTGTTAGGCCGATCAGGACGGCTAGTCCGGCAAGGCTCAGTTGAACGCCGGTATCGAAGAGTGGAGGCGCGTAGCTGAAGACGATTTTGCTTTCGCCGGCCGGGACGGCGACCGCGACGGCGAAGCGGTTGGCGGTGAGCAGCTCGAATGGATAGTCGTTGACCTTGACGGACCAGCCGGGGAGACCGGCGCGGTTGAGAACGAGGATGGCGGGAGTTTCGGTGATGACCCGCAGATAGTGGCGGCCGGGCACGCCTTCGACAACCTGGATCGACAGAACCACATTTTCGGGAACTTCGCGGATGCCGGGGTCGCTGTCGAGGAAGACAGTACCGGGTGGAGATCGGGCAAGGCGGTCGAGAATCTCGTCGGTTGCGGCGGCCGGATCGGCGATCTGCCAGGCGGTGGCGAAGTAGTAGTCGCCGAGTGGATCGGGAACCTGATAGATCCACACTTTCTGGCTAGCCTCAAATTCCTCGGGAATGGGAACCTCGAGAGTCAGTGCTGGGGCTCCGAGGGTGGCATCGAGATTGGTACCGCTGAGGATGGCCCCAACGTTTAGCGCGGCGAACACGGGGAGACGGTCGCGCAGGGTGGCGGCCTTGCTCTCTTCGGACTCAGTCGCGCTCACAGCATAGCCACGGATCGGGGAGCGTTCGCTGCCCAGATAGCTCAGGACTTCGGTCTGCCGGAGGGTCATGAGATTTTCGTAACCATCGATGGTCCGCAGACCCGAGCGGAGCGGCAGATTCGGGGTAAGGACTTCCCGGAGGAAGAGAAATTCGAGGTGGTCGCGGTCGGCCGGAGACAGCAGCTCATCCCGGCCGGTCATGGAAAGTTCCCATTTGTCGGCAAGGCCGCGGAAGGAAAACAGCGCGGTCGACGGACGGGTCTGGAGGTAGGCGGCGGACTGGACCGGGACGCGCCAGTCGGCGGCGGAGACGCTGTCGATGCCGTGGCCCATGGAGAGGGTGACGTCGAGAACGAGAATGGCCGCCAGCAGAGGGGCGGCGCGGGAGGCAGTCCAGCGGCCAGAAGCGATCCGGCGCCACGCTAACGCGGCGGCGAGGGCGATGGCGATGGTGAATACCGGCGTCCAGCTCAGAACGGTGAAGGCCTGTTCGAGACGCTGGCGGGCGGCGGCGAATACGCCCTGCCACTCCATCGGAGTGGCGTACGCGCCGCGGCCCCCGACCAGGAAGCGGTCGATCCCGCGATTGAGGAAATCGCGGAGCGGTCCGATATTCAATTCCAGGAACAGGGTCATGAGGATGAGGGCTCCGGCCAGTACGGCGGCATATAAGACGAACGCCCGGGGTAGCCAGCGCGTGATCGGGGGCGGGGCGGGCCGGGTGGCGAGGAGGGACTGGAGTCCGAAGGCGGATAGAAAGGCAAGAGAAAAACCGGCGAGGAGGATGAAGCGACTGGGTGCGCGAAAGAATCCGAACAGGGGAAGCGCGTGCAGAGCGCGGAAGGCCGGAGTGAAGTCGCCGAGGGCCAGGAGCCAGGAACCCGCGAGCAGTACCGCGAGAAAGACGATGGCGCGCTGATGCCAGCGCCACGCCAGGGCGGCGATCACAAGCGGTGGAGTCAAGAGGCCCAGATAGGCCAGTGGTTCGGCCCGCAGCACGCCGCCGAATACGCGGGGCAGATCGAAGGCCGGGTAGACGTATCCAAAGAGCAACTGGAGGGGGTGGATCGCCCCCGCCGCGGCAACGCCGTAGTCAAGTCCGCCGGATCGCGTGGACTCTTCCGTGATTACTAGAAGGGGCAGCAGTCGGACGGCGCCGATGGATAGACCCAGTCCGGCTGCGGCGGTCAGGAGAGCCAGGAGTCGCAAGGCGGGGAGGACGCCCTGATCCCGGAAGGTCCAGACGACGCGGCAGGCGCCGTAGATAGTGGCGGCCAGAGCCAGTAGAATAGCGATGTGTGGATGACCGGCAAGGACGTTGACGGCGACAACGAGGGTGAGCGGCACGATGTAGGCACGCCGGCCCTGAGCGATGCGCTCGATGGCCAGTATCGCCGCGGGGAGGACGAAGAAAACGTCAGCAAAATTGAGGAAAAGGGACGTGGCGAAGACAAAAGGGCCAAACCCGTACAGGTAACCGGCGACGAATGCGGGCAGGCGGTCCAGTCCCCACGCGCGGCCGAGAGCATAGGCGGCGAGAGCTGCCAGGAGGAGTCCAAAGGCCGTCTCGGCATGATAGGCGAGGGGCATCGGAAGGATGCGGAGGAAGACCCAGGTCACCGGGTAAAACCAACCGAATTCGGAGAAAGCGATCGGAAATCCGCCCAGAATGGAGTCGGTCCAGACGGGAACCGCACCGGCGGCGAGGCTGGCCTGCAGGAATTCGTAATGGGGGCGATAGCTGATAAGGAAGTCGAGATCGAGCCAGGCGTGGCCCTCGAACAACAGGCGGCGGTAGAGGATCACTAGCGGAACGAGGTAGCCGAGGGGGACGCGGCCGGGCGGCAGGATGGCTACGATGGTACGGAGGGGGGAGAGCACGGTGCTCACGGCAGGGCCGCGAGGAATTCCGCTATGCGCCGGGCGCGGACGGGCCAAGCGAAGGCGGAAGCGTGTTCGCGGGCGGAGGCGGCGAGTCGGTGAGCCAAATCGGGTTCGTCGCCAAGGCGGACGATGGCCGCCGCAAGAGCGGCGGGATCGTCGGCCGGCACCAGCAGGGCGTGCTCGTCGGGCTCTACAACCTCTCGGATGGAGGGTAGGTCGGATGCCACCAGCGGCCGGCCGGAGGCCAAGTATTCGAAGAGCTTAAGAGGCGAAGTGTAGGCGACGGAAATGTCGCTGTGGCCAGAATTTGGAAGCACCACGACATCTGCGGCCGCGACATACAGAGCGGAGTCACGCTGGGGCAAGTGGCCGCGGACGTGAAGGCGCTCGCCGCCGGCCAGGCCCTCGAGACGGTGAAGATCGTCACCGATGCCGCCGACGACATGGACTTCCCAGTGCGCGGGTAGGAGGGAGGCGGTGGCGGCGAGGGTGTCCGCACCCTTCCAGCGATAGAAATGCCCGGTGTAGGCGGCGACGCGGGCGTCGCCGGGGATGCCCAGCCGGGAACGAGCCGCGGCGCGGTCAGGGAGGGCCGCGAACGTGGCTAGATTGACCCCATCGCGAGCGACGAGGAGACAGGCCGGGTCGAACCCGAGAGCGTGGTACCAGTCGCGTAAGTGATCGGAAATGGCGACTACGGCGTCGGCCCGGCGGGCTGCCCAGAGATGCAGTCGGCGGGAGGGGCCGGATCGAGGGAGCGTGTGGACTTCAAATATGAATATGCGATCGCGACGCCGAGAAAGCAGCGCCAGGACGGTGAGGACAAAGAGATCGCGGGAGTAGATGACGCCGCCCGGCAGGCGGGCGACGAACAGAAAGGCGGACAGGGCAAAAGTCCAGAGCTGGAGCAGGTGGGCGATGAGCGGGATCGGGAAACGATCGAAAGCTGGCCAATCGATGGTCACGCGCTTTACGGCGTCGACGCAGGGCAGCCCGATGAGGCCGAAATCGCGGGGCACGTCGTAGTAGTCAAACGGATCGGCGACGGTGCACATGGCGTCGGTGTTGGCGCGGCGGGGGTATATCACTCGGACTTTGTCGTATACACGGCTGAACGCGGCCGCCATTTGCACGATTTGGATGACGTGGGCCTTTTCGCCGGGGATGCGGGCGTTGGCGACGATGGTGAGCTGGCCCGCGAGCTGGGCGGGGGGGCTAGAGCTCAAAACGGATCCGGATGCTGGCCGGCGCGCCGCGGGGATGGAAGGTCACGCCGTCCGAGGACGTGTCCCAGTCGCAGTCGGGATCGCAGAGCAAGTCGCGGGCCCCGGGCGGGGGGCGGAAGTGAATGGGGCGGTCGAAGTCGGCGGTGGTGAGGGTCTCATCGACCAGAAGGCGTTCGCCGTCGAGGCGGTAGCTTCGGCTGAGGGGGAGACCGTCGACCGCGAGACCATCCGCGGCGGCCACGACAGTGTTGACCCGCGCTCCGTCCGCCAGCGTCTGAACCTGGCAGTCGCGAGCGTGGCGGCTGTGGCTGACCGGGGTGAGAGCGACCGCGGCTTCAGCGCGGATATCCGAGGCCAGAGCGCGGAGGGCGTCGAATGGCCGTCCGGACTTGAGCCGGGTACGGGCGGTGTAGAGGCGGAAGCGAAGATCGCGGCCGGGAAGGTTTTGCCGAAGATAGCCGTCGATGTTCGACCGGAAATTCGAGCCGGCGGACACGTACCAGCCGGGGACCTGACGCTCGGGCAGCGTCCAGCGTTCGACCAGATTGCGCCATCCCGAAGACCGGCGTCCCAGGTAGACGATTTCGCCACCTCCGGCCTGCGCGCCGTAGAGCAGGTTGCGCTCTCCGGTGGAGACGGCCAGCAGGGCACAGGCGGAGGCGGTTTGCAGGCGCACGAGACCGCCGTCGGGAAAGGTTTGAGTGGATTGGTCGGGGAGGTGATGGGAGGGGGCATGGCCGGGAGTCAACTGAGCGAGTTCGGCCGCCCGGGCGAGCCAGGCCACGTCGGCGGTGTGGAAGTGGCGGCAGTTGAAGCCCTGGGGCCCGGAGGGGACTCCTCGAAAGGCTCCGTCATCGTCCCGGGTTTCCAGGAGCCGGCCCAGGAGATTCGCCAGCACATCGCCGGTGGCGTCGGGATCGGCGAGGGCGGCGATGACGTAGAGATCGTACGGATGGCTGCCGGCTTCCAGCGGCCCCTGCCAGAACCAGGGCTTGGAATCGAGTAGAAGGGGTTTGAAACCTTCGGGAGAGACGACGGCAAGGAGGAAGTCGAGCCCGCGTTCGAAATTAGCGGCGAAAGCGTCTGGTTCGTCGCAGAGCAGACGCGCGTGATGGGCGAAAGCCAGGTGGCGGGAGTGGTAATAGACGGTGGCGCCAGCGGCCCCGGGATGCAGGCCGTGTTCGACGGCGGTGGGGTGATAGGGAAACGAACCGTCGGGATACTGGTCGGCGAAGGAAACATCCAGCGATCGCATCACCGTTTCCTTCCAGGCCGGCTCGCCGGTGAGGCGGTAGGCCGAGGCGAGCCCCATGGCTCCCCAGAGTCGCTGATTGGTGACCTCCTTCGTGACGGAGGCGTCGACCAGATAGGTATCGCAATTGCGGGTGATGGTGGCTTCGAGGCGGCGGCGGAGCTCGTCGTCGACGCGGTCGGAAAACTGGAGCAGGAACGTGGCCACAGCGTCGGTGCAATCGCCGCTGTCGATGACGCTGGTGGACATGTTGTTGGGGTCGAGGCGGCCTGGATGGTAAATCCAGGCGCCGTGCTCCGGATCGGGCGCCAGGCGGGCGTCGGTGGTCAGTGCGCGAGCGCGGGCGCGATGGAAATATTTGTAGTCCCCAGTGAGGGCGTGGAGGGCGGCGTCAACGACTATTGACCGGGCGGAGCGGCCGGTGTGATCGACGCGGTGCTCGGGGCAGACCAAGCGCCCATCGGAACCTATGATGTTGTGAAAATAGTCGGACACACCGACCAGAGCACGTTGTACCTCCGGGAGCAGGCTGCCGGTGAAGGGTCGGGAGGACACGGTGTCGGTCACCTCAGTTGCGCTCCCCGACCTTTTCGGCGGGCACGCCGGCCACAATGGCATAAGGCTCAACATCGCGAGTGACCACCGACCGGACGGCCACCACCGCTCCGTCGCCGATGGTGATGCCGGGAAGGATGACGACATCGCTGTAGATCATCACATCTGAGCCGACGACGACCGGGGCGGTGTTGACCGGGGATTCCAGCACCGGAATCTCGCGGGATTCAGTCTGGTGGGTGTGGGTGTAAATGCTACAAGCGCGCCCGATATGGGTGCCGTCGCCGATGGTGATGTCGGACGAACAATCCAGGTGGCAGTCGGAAAGGATCTGGGAACCTACGCCGATAGAGAGAGTGGCTTCGCCAGAGATCTCGCCGTCGCGTCCGATGCGCACGTCACGCTTGATCTCGGCGCCGTCGGCGAATCTCAGGCGCACTCCGCGGGGATAGTAGAAGCGGGCATGCAAGACGACATCGTCGCTCAGTTCGATATTGGGCTGCAGGGACATCAGGAGATGACGAAGGGCGACGATTCGATGCTGATAGGAAGGCACCTGTTCGATGTCCGGAAGCTGGAGGACCAAGCGGGCGAGCAGGCGGAAAATCAGAAAATTCATAAGACCTTGCTTTCATTTTCGACGGCCGTGGCGCCGGGGGTATGTCCCCGAACCAGAGACAGGAGCACGCCGACAAGACGATCGGCAAAGCCCTCTAGGCCGTGCGCGTGCTCTATGTTTTCCATCAAATCCGCGGCGATACGTTTTCGAGAGTCATCGTCATCGAGAAGGCGGGCTAGACACGTGGCCAGGATCGAGGGATCGTCGCCGTCGAAAAGCAGATTAGCGGCATGCTGGCCTAAGAGGTCGGCGAAAGAGGGATTGTTGGTAACCACCGGAACGCCGGCGGCCAGGGATTCAAGCGCGCTCTTATCCAGCGCCGGGACGGCCCTGCAGGACACAGTGAGCGTGGAGCGCGCGTATAGCGACGGCATGTCGGCCCCGGAAACACCGCCCAGAAACGTCACCCGTGGCCCGAGATCGAGGCGGTCAACCTCGTGCTTGAGCCCGGCTAGGTAGTCACGATCGGCCGGATAGAAAGGTTCACCGGCAATCTCGACGACGGGTCGCGCGGGGTGATCGCGAAGAGCCGGGGCGGCCAGCGCGCGTATTAGAAGTTCGACCTGCTTGAGCGAGGTGAGTCGAGCTGCCAGGGAGATGAGAGGCGGGTCGTCTGGAGATAACGGAGAGCCGCGCAAGCGGGCGGTGTCGATCCCGTGACCGAGCACCGCGGGAATGGAATCGGGCACCGGATAGCTGTCGGCGGAGGCGGTGAGGGGCAAATTGATCAGGCGATGGGCAAGACGGAGGGCGCGGGTGAGCCCGTGGCTGGTGTACCAGAGGGCCAGCGGCCTGTTTCCCAGCTTGCAGAACGGCCACGCCAGCAGCGCGAAGGTGGGGACCATGTGGGCGAACACGACATCAACCTGTCGGCTGGCCACGAGGCGCAGGAGTTGCCAGCAGAGCCGCATGACGACCGCGAAACGCGATCCTCCCTCGGCGCACCGCAGGGGAATGACGGTGACGTTGGCGGGCAGGTCGGGTGAGCGGACGCGGGAAGCGAGGATGGTGAGATGGTCGCAGCGGGCGGCGATGGCAGCCGCCCAGTCGTGGGCGACCCGCATGTTGGAACTGGCCGGGTCAAGCTCCTGGGTGATCATCAGGACTTTCATGCGGTGCGCCGCCGTTCCTGCTCTTCGGCAAGGCGGAGGTAGGCCTGAGCGTAGTTGTCCAGCGTGGTCTTACGCTCGAAGGGCTGAACGGCGTCGCGAGACAGGCGGGCCATGCGGGCGGCGCCGGCCGGGTCGTTGAGAATTTCGAGCACGGCGGTGGCGATGTCGATGGGCTGCCAGTCGACCAGCCGGCCGGTGAGCCCGTCGTCGAGGAGTTCGGGCATGATGCCGACCGGCGTCGAGACTACGGGAGTGCCGCAGGCCATGGCCTCAAGGCAGACGCGGGGCCCGCCCTCTGAGTACGAGGTGCAGAGCAACAGGCGGGAACGCCGGTAGCAATCGGCGAGATCGGCGGGGGATTCGACCCACAGCCGCATTTCGAAGCGGTCGCCGAAACCCCGCTGCTGTAGGTCGGACTTCAAGGCTGCCGCCCGGGGACCGTCGCCAACGACCAGAAAGCGAATCTCCGGCAGCGCCCGGGCGACGATGGCGGCGGAGCTGGCGAGGAGGTCCAGGCCTTTGTTGGAATCGAGCCGTCCGCAAAACAGGACATCCCAGGACGGTTCAGCAGCGCTTTCAGCGTTTTCCGCACTCCCGGCTGGACGGAATACCTCGAAATCCAGATAAACGGACGGGAGGACGAGAATCTTGTCGGTCGGAACTCCCCATCGCCTGAGGAGAGCGGGCATCTGCACGTTATTCACGGCGCGAAAGGCGGTGGCACGGTAGCGGGCGCGTTTTACGTAGTAGCGGGCGATCCATTTCTGGGCGCGTTCCTTGATCGAGCCGGCTCGGGGATAGCCGGGTACATGGTGGATTTCGGAGACGTATGGGATGCCGAGATGGGAGCGGATTTCCATCGCGGCGAATCCGTTACTAAAAACGCCATGGTCGTGGCTGATGGCCAGAGAGTAGCGCCGTTGCCCGGCCAACTCCTTGACCATGCCAACGATGAACCGGCGCTGCGCGAAACGGGAGAGGGGAGAGGGGTGGATGTAGACGTTGTCGAAGAGGGTGGTGGGCCGGGCGTCCGGATGGCCGGGAGTGAGGACATCGATCCGGTCCCAGTGCGAAGCGAGTCCGGCCAGGGTGGTGTGGAACGCGCCGACTCGACCCCGAGCAATATCGCGGTCGCCGCTGTACATGAGCAGGTTCAAGCCGTGAATAACCGCCAGAGATTGGACTGCACGGGTGACATTATGTCAAAAGGAGAGCGGTGGCCGGGGAATTCGAACGGCGCAGGCGGGAAGTTCGCCGGGAGCGGGCTCAAAAGTCGAAATAGCCCCGGAGATTGGCCACCGCCAGAAGTGTGAGACCGGCCCCGCCGGCCAGCATGCCCGCAGAGGCGATGCCGAGCACGACGGCGAGCAAGTGGGTCGAGATGGCGGAGGTGCGCTCGGCGGTCATGCCGATCAACAGTGATCCGTCGAACCTGTCGATGCGCAGCACGTAATGGCCGGGCTCGAGGCCTTCGAAGCTGATCATGTTTGGCGGAGGATCGACCTGGAGAAACTCCGAATAGCCGCGTACGCGCACGACCCGACCGGGAATGACATCCGGATCGCCGCGACGGGCCAGCCCGCCGATCACGTCGCCTTCCCCGGAGACGGCGTACAGGCGAATCGCAGAGACGTTGGGGGCGATGTCGATGGGGACTATGAACGTGCCGGCCCAGGGAGTGACGAAGATGGTGTTGCGCCATACCAGCCAATCGTCGGGCGCTTTCAAGGCGGCGGCGGTGAACCAGACGACAGCAGAGATGATGAAGGCGACTAGCAGTCCCTTGCCGAGCCTGAAGTTGAGATCGGCGATGGGTTCCATCCAGGGCGGCACGGTGCGCCCGGTTTCGCGGTCGATGACATCTGTGGCGCTGATAATCGGATCACTGGCGGGGCGCTGAGTCGTGCGGCGGCGCAGTTCGACGATCTCCAGTTTGAGACGGCTGAGGCCGGTCTGCTCGCGCTGAAAGTCGGAGGTCAAGGGCGCAGGTTCTTCGGGTTCGGATTCGGATTCGGATTCGGCGACATGCAGCCGGCGAGCAACTAGGAAGTCCAGCAGGCCGCCGGCCACGACCGTGAAGAGGACGGCTCCGACAAGCGCAGCCAGGCCGAACCAGACCAGTAGCGGCCCGTCGGTTTCCGTAGCCTGATAGAGGCTCCCGGGCACCTCGTAGACGGTCTTGCGGGTTATTGCGTCTCCCTCGACGACACGCTGGCGAAAGGCCCAGGTGAGAGCAAGGAGCAGAAAGACGGCGAAAACCGCGATTCCGACGCCGATCCGACCCCAGCCGGGGTGGAGCTGCAGCACGTATCGACGCGAAATGCTGGCAACTCCCCCGGTGATTGCAAGAACCAGCACCAGGGGCCAGGTGGATTCCAGGACGGCGCTGAAGTTGCCGGAGGGCGTGCCGGCTCCGAAGCCGATGATGGTGGCGGCGGCGAGCCCGAGAGCCCACAGAATGACGGCTAAAACGAGGCCGGAGAGCAGCCCTAGGGCGATGACAGCGCCGGGAGCGGCCGTGAGCACGGCCCCGTCGATTGCCGGCCGGCCGCGCAGGCCGCGGGACAGGAATTCGATCATCAGGGGCGGGGCCACGAGGCGGGGCGGACGGCTGGGGGTGGAGAGAGGGTCATGGGTCAGACCCGAGCGGCTGAACGCAGCAACTGGAGGGTTTCCGCCACCTGCCGGTCCCAAGAGTAATGGTCCATGCCAAGCTGGGCGCCCTCGCGGAGGCTGTTGGCGAACTCAGGCTCCTCAATCAGCCTATTGACCGCCGCCACCATAGCGGGGTGATCTCCATAAGGAACCAGGAGAGCGTTCTGGCCGGAATATAGAATTTCCAGATTGCCGCCAACATCGGTGGTGACGATGGGAGTCCCCGCCCGGCGGGCTTCCAGCAACACGTGGGACATGCCTTCGTAGCGAGTATTGAGAACAAAAACATCGGCGGCGGCAAGGTAGCTATGCACGTCTTCCTGATCTACGGCGCCGACGAAGACCGCCGGCGCGTCCAGGGCCCCTGCCAAGGATTCCAGCGACCCGCGCTCGGGTCCATCACCGACGATTACCAGGGTGGCTCCGCTGGAGAACCGAGGGGCCATGCGAATCAGATCGTCCACCTGCTTCCAAGGGTACAGCCGGGCGACGGTGAGAACCAGGGAGCCGGCGACACCGATGCGTGCGCGAATTTCGGCGGCTGAGAGACGATCGTGCGGCGCGTTCACCAGGGCGTTGTTGACGACGGTAATGCGGGAGACGGGTACGCCCCAACCACCCACCAGGCTGCGGAGATAGTTGCTGGGAACCACGATCCGGCCGGCGAGGCGGCAATACAGGCGCTGCGCCAGGCGGACGAGCTCGACCTTGAGCGGGTAGCGGCCGGACTGGTAACGGTCGATCCCGTCGTCGGTCCAGCCGTGGCGGATGGCGTATTCCCAGGAGAAGTCGCCGACGACCTTGAGGACGGCCGGGCGGAAGGCGAGGCGGGCCCCAGCCGTGGCGGGGAGCTCCAGCCCGTTGACGTACACGACATCGGAGGAGAGGGCCGTGAGCCAAGTCCAGAGAAATACGAAAGCAAAGCGCAGGGGGACTGGAAGACGGCGAGAAACGCGGCGGACCGGGTACGGCTCCGGTCCGGGAAGGCGGGGGTCCTCGGCGCAGACGATGACACGCACCTGGTGACCGCGGGCGGACAGCTCTCCGGCCAGACGTGAGATATGGGTGGCCGGACCACCGATGTCGGGCGGAAACAGGTTGGAGATCAGCAGGACGCGCATCGGTCAATTCCCGGAAGGCGAAGGCATCTCAGATTGCCGCAAGGCGGCGACAGGCACAAGCTGGAGCGCAGTGGCGAGATCAGGCTCGTTCCTTGCGCCACCAGGCGCTGTGGGAGTGGGGGTCGTGATTTTGCGGATCGCCGTGGACGAATCCGGCGAATTGGAGGGCGTCCTGCCGGCGCAGGGCGGCGGCGATGACCTGGCCGTGCAGGATCTTGAGCCCGGCGTCGCGGTCGAGGCCGAAGGTTTGCAGGGCCTCCTCGTAGGCCTTGTTGGCTTCGTCATTTTCGAGCACTAGATCGATGAAGCGGCGGGTCGAAAACTGGCAGACCGGAAAGCCGTCCACCATGCGGGCGACGACGGGTTCACGAATGCTCAGGGAATGGGTGATGTCCGGCTCCTGGAATGCTCCGCTCTCGCGATTCATGGCCGGCGCCAGGTTTCAGGTCGGGGGTGAAATTCAGGCGGCATCAACGTAATTCTCGCAGCAGGGGCCGCCCTCAAGCACGCCGATCGCGGCGCGGATGTAGTTGTCGTCAAGCGTACCAAGCTCGCCGCCATTGAACGCCAGGTCGAAATCTGGCGCGATGCCCTCGCCGTCCAGGTGCTGGCCGTTGGGCGTTAGCCAGATGGCCACCGTGACACGAACCACGGACTCATCGGAGAGGGAATATGGGATCTGGACGGAGCCTTTGCCGAAGGTCGTCTCGCCAATGAGGACGCCACGGTCATAATCGCGGATGACGCCGGCGACTATCTCGGAGGCGCTGGCGCTGCCGCCATTGATAAGAACGGCGATCGGAAGATCGGGAATGGTGGGTGAGCGGGATGACCGAAATATCCGCGCGCCCTCATCCCGGGTGTTCTCACGTACCAGGATCGTTTCTCGCTGGACGAATTCGCTGGAAACGTCGATCGCGGATTCGAGAAAGCCGCCGGGGTTGTTGCGGAGGTCCAGGATAATGCCGCGAACGCCGGCGTTGCGAAAGCCCCGCAGGGCGCTGCGGAGGTCGTCGGCTGTGCGCGAGCCGAAGGTGGTGAGGCGAACGTAGCCGTAGCCGCCCACGATGTCGGAGACGACCGAGGGCACCACGATTTCGTCCCGGACAACGGAGAAAGTCATAGGCTCGAGCTCGCCGGCCCGCTGGATCGTGAGGACGACTTCGGTGCCACGGGGACCGCGAACCTGTTTGATGATGTCGGCGAGGTCGCGGCCACGGGTGGCCAGGCCGTCCACGCTGATGACCACATCGCCGGCCTGTATCCCGGATGACTCAGCGGGGCTGCCGGGCAGGGGGCGGACAATGCGGAGATGGCCGTTGTCATCGAGTTCCACGGTGGTGCCGATGCCTTCGAATGATCCTTCCAGGCGTTCGCGGTCAAGACGGGCTAGGTCGGCGTCGACGTATACGGTGTGGGGATCGCCAATCGAAGCGACCATTCCCCGAGTGGCGCCCCGGACGAGATCGACGACATTCTGCGGCCCCTCGTAGTGGGTTTCCTGAATCCGGTCCCACGCTTCCCAGAAGATGTCGAATTCTCCGCTGGCCTCGTCCAGAAGTTCGGGCGAAGGCCCCGGGGTAGCGACGCCAGGAAGGACGTTGCCTGTGAAACCGGCGGCGGCATACCCGGACAAAAATGTGCCGACGATGGCCACGACGGCCATGGCTGTCAGGATGAGACGCACCTTCATGTTGGCTGTCCTTCAGGGTTCGGATGGGTGGTGATGGTCAGGAGAAAACCGCACCGGTGGCACAGTTGAATTCAAGCTAGCACAGGGAAGCCAGGAAAAATTCAAATAGAGGGGCGCTAGCCAATGACCAGTCGAGGATTCAGCTGGACACCGTTCAACCGGTATTCGAAGTGGAGGTGAGGGCCGCTGGTCCAGCCGGAAAGGCCGACGTACCCGATCACCTGGCCGGCGCTGACGATCTGGCCCGCCACGACCGGGGGCGGAAGCGTGATATCGGCCAGGTGGCCGTACAGGGTCTCTTCGGTGGCGTTGTGGGCGATGACGACCATCATTCCGTAGGAGCCCCGGCGATCCCCCGGCACCGCATAGTCGGCATACAGGACCACACCTGCGCTGGCGGCCAAGATAGGAGTGCCGAGCGGTGCCGCGATGTCCATGCCGACGTGGGGGCACTGCCCGAACGTACAGCCGCCGTACTCCGTGGTGATGATTCCGAGCAGGGGCCAGATGTATCCGCCCGTCCCGCCGTCCGCGGCGGCGGCCGCGCGGGCCTCCTCTATGCGGCGCTGGCGCTCCAGTTCGGCGATCTCGGCCGCTCGCTCGGCGCGCAGCCGGCCGATCCGCGCGTTGATCGCGGCGGCTTCTGCTTCGAACGCCAAAATGTCCTCCTCGGCTCCGCCCTCCTGCGCGGCTACCTCATCGATGAGCATCTGATGCTCTGCCGTCCTGCGGTCGAGTTCAGTCTGCACCAGCTCGCGACGGAATTTAAGGTCTTCAACCTCCTGCTGCTGGGCGGCGAGCACGACCGTGCGGAGACGAATTTCTTCGCGGCGGTCGATAAGCTCGCGAATGTCGGCGAAATCCTGCTGCAAGACCGTTTCCAAGGAGCTGATCTTGTCCAAGCCTTCCGTGAACGAGCCGGAGGAGAGCAGGAGCTCCAGCGAACTGAGCCCGCGGTTGGCCTTGTACAGCGCACGCAGTTTTCCGGCGATTATGGCCTTTTCGGCCTCAAAATCGTCGGAGAGTGACTCGACCTGGCTTTTTGTGGCCAGAATCTCGAGTTCGGCGGTGTCCAGATCCGTTTGCAGCCCTTGCAGCTTGCCGATTTCGCGGTATCGGGCCTCCTCGGCCACCCGCAGGCGGCTCTGCAGGGCGGACCGCCGGGCCTGAGTGGCGGCCAGGAACGCGCGGGCCTCGTCCGCCTGCTCATCGACCCGCTCCAGCTCGCCCTCGCCTTCAGTGATCTGCTCATCGAATTCGTCGGCCAAGATCGCGCCGGCGCTTACCGCGAATCCCACGATGAGGGCGAGAGCCATGCCGGAGCGAAGGAAACTAGGCAGATTCGAGGACGGCATCAAATGCACCGGAGGATCGGTCGACTGTGACACGGCCGTCCTCCAGGCGGACGACGCGCCGGCGGAGAAGGTCAACGGCACCGCGGTCGTGGGTGGCGACCAGGGTGGTGACGCCCGATCTGCTTATCTGCAGGAGGAGATCCATGATCTCCCGGGAAGCCTGCGGACTGAGACTGTCGGTGGGCTCGTCGGCCAGCAGAATCTGGGGCCGGCTCACGATGGCTCGGGCGATGGCGACCCGCCGAAGCTCCCCGCCGGACAACTCATCGGCGCGTCGGGAGGCAAAGTCATCAAGCCCGGTGGTTTTAAGGCCGGCGTTGGTCATCTCGCGGACCTTGCGACCGGAGGAGCCGGAGATTCGCAAGGGTAAGGACACGTTCTCAAACACGGTGCGATTGTGGAAAAGCCGGGTGTCCTGGAATACGATGCCGATCTTGCGGCGATAGGCGGGAATGGCGCCATTCACGACCAGAGCGGTATCCAATCCGTCCACGACGATCACTCCCTCGCTTGGCCGTTCCTGGAGGATCAGCAGCTTTAGCAGGGTGGATTTGCCGGCGCCGTTGGGACCGGTGACGAAGACGAATTCCTCGCGAGCGATGGAGAGCGTCACGTCACGCAGGGCGGGTCGGTCCTTGCGATACAGCTTGGAGACGTTCTGTAAGACGATCACGGCGAGCGCTCCTCAGGTCTCCAGGTAGCGCCGGACCGAGAAATAGGAGCCGACCGAGCCGATGAGAACTCCGACAAAAAGGGTGAAGAGGGCGAGATTAGTGACGAATCCGGCCTGGGTCTGGATGGGGAGGAAGGAGACCAGCGATTCGAGTGTGGGGCCGACCCGGGCGAATCCCACGATCACCGCGATGGAGGAGAGACCGGCGCCGATAAATCCGATCACCGCGCCCTCGACCATGAAGGGACCGCGCACGAACCAGTCGGTGGCGCCGATGAGCTTCATGATCTCGATCTCTTCACGGCGGGAGAACACGGCCAGACGGATGGTGTTGAAGATCACGAAGAGCGTCACCGCCCCGAGGGAGATGATGAGAATGCCGCCGCCCAGACGGGCGAGCCGGGAGACCCGGAGGAGCCGTCCGACCACATCGGCCCTGACCAATACCTGCTCGACCAGCGCCGGCTGGAGGCGCAATTCATCGGCCAGGGGCAGCAGGCCTTCGGGGTCGGACATGCGAACCTCAACGCTGGCGGGGAAGGGGTTGGTCTCGATAACGTCGAGAATCTCAGCGAGCTCCGAGAGCGTGTTGCGAAACTCCGCGGCGGCCTGTTCGCGGGAGACGAACACAACCTCGGCTACATCGGGCCGGGAAGACACGTCCTGGACGAGGGCAGTTACCTCGCTGGGCGGGGCGGCGTCCTGAATGTAGGCGACCAGGTTCGTCCGGCGGCCGAGGGCGTCGATCATGCGGTCGAGAGTGTCGTTAACGGCAAGAAACGTGCTGAAAACGATCAGCATGATGGCGATGGTGGTGATGGCGGCGATGGTGGTGATCAGATTCCGCCACATTGAGCCGAAAGCCGCGCCGATGATGTAGCGAATGGTGCGGAGCCTAGCCACTGTAGCCACCGCCGATCTCGTCGCGGACGATGCGCCCGGCGTCAAGCGAAATCACCCGCCGGCGCATGGTGTTTACCAGTTCACGATTGTGGGTGGCGATCAGGACGGTGGTGCCGTTGGCGTTGATGCGAACCAGCAGGTTCATGGTTTCCCAGCCGGTGTCCGGGTCGAGATTGCCGGTGGGTTCGTCCGCGATGACTATGGGCGGCCGGGTGACCAGACAGCGGGCGATGGCCACGCGCTGCTGCTCCCCGCCAGAGAGCTGATAGGGATGGCGATCGGCCTGGGGGGAGAGTCCTACGGTTTCCAGCGCCTCCTCGACCCGCCGCCGGCCGTTGTGGTCGTGCTCGCCCACAATGCGGAGGGCAAATTCGACGTTTTCCGCCACCGTGGCGTGAGGAAGCAGTTTGAAGTCCTGAAATATGACTCCGATCTTGCGGCGCAGCGCCGGGATTTCGTTGCGTTTGAGGCGCGTTATGTTGACGCCATCGACGAATATCGAGCCGCTGGTGGGTTCCTCGTCTTTGTTGATGAGCCGGATGAGCGTGGTCTTGCCGGCCCCGCTGGTTCCAACCAGGAACACGAAATCGCGATCGTTGATCTGCAGCGAGATGTGATCCAGGGCCGGGGAGCCGTGGCCGTAGGACTTGACCACGTCCTGAACGATGATCATGGCGCTACCCGGACGTTTCCGGTTGAAGACGGGAACCGGGAGGCTGCGCGCCAGCGGTAAAGAAGCCTGAATTCATCGACCCTAATTCCAAGGTCAGGCCGCGAATCTACCGCCTCCCAGATTGCGGCAATTGGCGATTTCAATATCGATTCTACCAAGGGAATCGCTCTTCGGGGTCCTGCGCGAGGACAATCGGCACGGGCGACGCCGCGGATCGGCGGCCAGTATTTAACCAGATCAGATCCGCCTACCGGCGCGGGCGAACCATATCGCCGTTCCCACCAGCAGGGCCCCGATACCGGCTATGACGGCAGCGACGACGGTGGTCGAAGACCCGTCGTCGGCGGGAGCCGGAAGTGGGGCGGGGATCGCCGGGAGGGGCTGATCGGCAACGGCCGCCGCCTCCGCGAGGGCGACCGGAGCGGCTTCAGTCGGGGTGGGATCGGGCGAAGATTCCGTTTGAGCCGCCACAACCGGGGCCGGCGCCTGAGTGGGGGAGGCGGTGGGGGTGGAATCGACCGGGCCCGCGGCCGGAGCGGGCTCGGGTTCCTTTTCAAGAGCCGGTTCTTCGCCACGGAGGGAAGCCAGCCAGTCCCGTTCGAGTTGGGTGAGGTCGATGCCGATGGCGATATTCACCGCTTCGTCGTCGGTCACACCCTGCCGGTAGGACCGCAGCAGGCGGCCGATGGAATCGGGTCCATAGGTGTCGATGACGTAAAGGAGCAGAGAGTTGCTCTCGGCGTAGGCCAAGATGGCCCCACTCGAAGCGGCCGGGAACGAGCCGGTGAGACCCCACAGGGATAACAGAGCGTCCTGCTCGAGGGCTGCGTTAACGATGTCGGGATAATCAAAGCGGAGCTCACCCGCCGATTCGTTGATGGTGGCCAGACCTTCGTGAATCCAGGACGGCGGGGACGAGAAGGGATTGTCCGATACCTGGTCGATCACGATGTGGGTGAGCTCATGTGCTAGCAGAACTTCAAGATCTGGAGTGAACGGCGTGGCGGCGAAGACGATGACGTTGAAAGGTCCGATCGCCTGGCCGCCGACCCACTGGCTGGTGCCGCCGCCCAGGGCTTTGCGCATGCGATCGCCATCCTCGTAGATGACGATCCGGGTCCGGTGGTCGAGGCTGACCTGGAAGGTGTCCTCCAACCGGGCCAGCGCGGCCTGGCTATAGGCGAGGACCCGTTCGCCGAATTCCGGGCTGCCAGCATGCCAAACTATTTCGACGTTCTCGTCCGAGATGCGGTCCCACGGCAGATCGGGGTCTTCGTACACCAGGAGGGTCGGCGGGGAAGTGAGACGATCGCCTTCGGCGGTTATTACTCTCCAAGAATATTCGATCTCAGCGCCGGGAACCAGGGTGTCGCGGATGTCCCAAGAATAGCTGGCCTCGAGAGTGGGGCCTACGCTGAAGTCATCCGCATAGGCGAAGGTGCGCAGCGGGCCATCGGGCAGGCCGTAAAAAACGGTGGTCGATGTAGGCGCGGGACCACTCCACGGCGCCTCCAGCGAGAACACAATCTCTTCGCCGAAGTCGATGCGAGCCGACTGGATGGCGCCGGTTAGTTCATCGCTCTCGGCCAGGACGGCCGGCGGCGCTAGCAGCGCCATGCCGAGGGCAAGTAAGACAAACAGGCGGCGGCACACGGAAAAGGACATCTAGCCGGCCGGGGCGTCGGCGAGACCCGACTGTAGATAGGCGTGGATGAAGCCGTCCAGGTCTCCGTCCAGGACGCCCTCCGTGTCGCTGGTCTCGTGGTTGGTGCGTAAATCCTTGACCTGCCGGTAGGGCTGCAAGACATAAGAGCGAATCTGGTTGCCGAAGTCGGCGCTTACGTGCTCGCCCTTGATCTTGGCGCGACGCGCATCCTGCTCGGCCCGCTGCACTTCAACCAGACGCGCGCGGAGGATCGTCCAGGCAACCTCGCGATTCTTGATCTGGGAACGCTGGCTGCGACACGTAGCGACGAGGCCGGTCGGAAGGTGAGTGATGCGGACGGCCGAGTCCGTCTTGTTGACGTGCTGGCCACCGTGGCCGCCCGCGCGGAAGGTGTCGATGCGAACGTCGGACGGGTCGATCTCAATTTCAACGTCATCTTCTATGACCGGTAGCACCTCGACCCTAGCGAACGAGGTATGACGACGGGCGCCGGCGTCAAACGGCGAGATGCGGACCAGCCGGTGAACCCCCGCCTCGGCCGCGGCATAGCCGTAAGCGTGTAGACCGGAAAGCCGTATGGTTACACTCTTGATACCGGCTTCCTCGCCGTGGGAAAGGTCGAGGATTGCAACGTCGTAGCGGCGCTTTTCGGCCCAACGCTGATACATGCGTTGCAGCATCTCAGCCCAGTCCTGAGACTCGGTGCCGCCGGCGCCGGCCTGGATCGTGAGGAGGGCGTCGGCGGTGTCGTGCTCCCCGTTGAGCATGAGCTCAAATTGGCGATCCTCAAGCGCAGTTTCAAGAGCCTGGATGCCCGACTCCATCTCGGCCAGCAGCGAGCGGTCATCATCCGCGAGCGACGCAAGTTCAGCCAGGTCGACAGCGTCGGTCTCCAGCGCGCCCCAAGTTTCGAGTTCGGTGCGCAGGCGGTGGACCGATTTCATCACCTGCCCGGCGGCCTGCTGGTCGTTCCAGAATCCCTCGGCGGTCGTCTGCTTTTCGAGCGCTTCTACTTTTGTCTGCTTGCCGGTGTGGTCAAAGACGCCCCCGAATGTCCCGGATGCGGTTTACGAGTTGGTCGGAGCGGGTGCGGGCTTCGTTGCTGTCCATTAACTTCCTTTAGGCCGGTTCTGAGGCACAGGATATCGGAATCTTTTAGCCGGCCCGGGCGCGGCGCTTGCGATCGCGGCGCTCCTGGGCGCGGCGAGCGGCGCGATTCAGCCGGGGCGCCTGCCGCTTGGGCTTGACGGCGGGGGTGGAGCCGCCGGAGGTGGAGGTGTTGCGCTGAGACGTGAGGACGGTTTCGGCGGCCATGGTGGGGCGGGCCTCGAGACGGAAGAAGCGGGTGACGACATCATGGTCAAGCGCGGCCTGCATTTCGGTGAAGAGGCGATAGCCCTCGCGCCGAAAGGCGACCAGCGGGTCCTGCTGGCCGTAGGCGACCAGTCCAATCCCCTGACGGAGTTCTTCGATTGCGGTCAGGTGTTCCACCCAGAGATAATCCACGACCTGCAGTAGGAGCCAGCGCATCACCCGGGGGCGATTTGTCTCTTCGATCTCGGCCAGACGATCGCTGAAAAGGGCGCGGGCGGCGGCCGTGAGCAGCTCGACGATCTCCTTTTCGCCCTTCTCCAGAACGTCTTCAACCAGGATGGTGGCGCGGCCGGCGAGAAGTTCGGAAAACGCCGACAGGGCGGGCTCGAGTTCGTCGGGCTGACTAATTTCGGTCAGGGCGTGGGCCTCGACCAGAGCCGTCACCTGCGAGTCGAGCATTTCGAGGATCACGTCGGTCAGGTCTTCGTCGCGCAGAAATTGCTCGCGCTGTTCGTAGACGACCGAGCGCTGCCGATTGATGACATCGTCGAATTCCACGACATGCTTCCGGATGTCGAAATTGTGACCTTCAACCCGGGTCTGAGCCGATTCGATGGAGCGAGAGACGATTCTGTTTTCGATGGGGACATCGTCGTCCATGCCCAGGCGATCCATGATGCCGGCGATGCGGTCGGAGCGGAATCGGAGCATCAGCTCATCTTCCAAGGAGATGAAGAAGCGGGAGTCGCCGGGGTCACCCTGGCGGCCGGAGCGGCCGCGGAGCTGATTGTCGATGCGGCGGGAATCGTGCCGTTCGGTGCCGATCACGTAAAGTCCGCCGGTTTTGGCCACGCCTTCGCCGAGCTTGATGTCGGTGCCACGACCAGCCATGTTGGTGGCGATGGTGACCGCGCCCGGTTCTCCGGCCAGGGCGACGATATCGGCTTCCTGGGCGTGGTATTTGGCGTTGAGAACCTGGTGCTCAAGGCGGGCCTTGCGCAGGAGACTGCTCAGGTGCTCCGAACTCTCGATGGAAGTAGTGCCGACGAGTACCGGGCGTCCAAGCTCGTTGGCACGTCCAATGTCCGCCACGACGGCCCGGTACTTGGCCTCCTCGGTCTTATAGATGAAGTCCGGCTTGTCCTCGCGAATCATGGGGCGGTGGGTCGGGACAACATCCACGTCAAGACCGTAGATCTTGCGCAGCTCTTCCTCTTCGGTCTTGGCCGTGCCGGTCATGCCAGCGAGTTTTTCATAAATGCGAAAGAAATTCTGGTAGGTGATGGTGGCCAGAGTGCGGGTCTCACTCTGGATTTGCACGTCCTCTTTGGCCTCGATCGCCTGGTGCAGTCCCTCGCCGTAGCGCCGGCCGCGCATCATCCTCCCGGTGAATTCGTCCACGATGACGATCTGGGCGCGGGAATCGCGATGATCGATGATCTTGCCGTCTTTGAACAGGACGTAATCCTTGGCGCGGGTATACAGGGCGTGGGCGCGCAGGGCCTGCTGGAGATAGTGCAGGAGCTGGTAGTTGCCCTCGGCGTAGATGTTGTCGAGCTTGAGCCGTTTCTCGACCTTGTTAATGCCGGCGTCGGTGAGGGACGCGGTGCGCTGTTTGAGATCGACCGTGAAGTCGACGTCCAGCTTGTACTGAGTGACGAGCTTGGCGAACGTGCGATAGAGGTCGGCGGATTCCTCGGCGACGCCGGAAATGATGAGCGGGGTGCGAGCCTCGTCGATGAGGATATTGTCGACTTCGTCGACGATGGCGTAGTGCAGGGGGAGTTGCACGCGGTCAGCGAGGTCGTGGACCATGTTGTCGCGCAGGTAGTCGAAGCCGAACTCGTTGTTGGTGCCGTAGGTGATGTCGGCTGCGTAGGCAGCCCGACGATCGGCGGGCGGTAGATCGTGGTAAATCACGCCGACGGTCATACCCAGGGTCTCGAAGATTGGCCCCATCCAATCGCGGTCCCGGCGGGCGAGATAGTCGTTGACTGTGATCAGGTGTACGCCATGCCCAGAGAGGGCGTTCAGATAGGCGGCCAGCGGAGCGGCGTACGTCTTGCCCTCGCCGGTCTTCATCTCGGCAACGTGCCCCTGGTGCAGCACGACGCCGCCCATGATTTGCACGTCGAATTGGCGGTCGCCGATGGTGCGCACGGTGGCTTCGCGGACGGCGGCGAAGGCTTCGGGGAGCAGTTCATCAAGGGATTCACCTTCGTCTAGCCGGCGGCGGAATTCATCGGTCTTGCCTCGCAGCCCGTCATCCGAGAGCGCTTGCATAGCAGGCTCCAGGGCGGCGACCCGCTCCACCGTGGGAGTCAGGCGCCGGGCGAGTTTTTCGGGAGTTTCCTCCCCGATTTTCTTAAGCCAACCTAGTACCAAGTGTCCTCAAATGGTGCGTACCGGGATCAGGCTGCGTCGACGATCGGCCAGTCTGAGAATTCGAGTAATTATATGACGGAAATTGCCGCGGGTACGGCGAATCGGCCTGCGGTTAAACGGCGGTGGGTACGCCGCGATCCGGAAGGAAGATGCCCTGATTGCGAAGGAACACCAGCTCCAGCTCGCCCACCGCGCCGTTGCGGTGTTTGGCGATCTCGGCCTTCATGCGGAGCGGGCCGGAGTGCTGGATTTCGGAGGACTCCGGGTAGAGAAAGAGCACCACATCAGCGTCCTGCTCAATGGAGCCGCTTTCGCGCAGGTCGGATAGTCGGGGGCGCTGGTCGGGGCGGGAGTCGATGGCCCGGGATAGCTGAGCGCCGGCGATCACCGGGATTTCGAGCTCGCGGGCGATGGCCTTGAGGGAGCGGGTGATCTCGCCAATCTCCTGCACCCGATTGTCGCGGTAGCCCGGTGAGTGCATCAGCTGGAGGTAGTCGATGACCACCAGCCCGACGTTGTGTTCGGCCTGCAGGCGGCGACACTTGGCGCGAAGCTGAACGACGTTGAGCGTCGGGGAGTCGTCAATGAATATGGGGCAATCGGAGAGTTCGCCGACCGCGGCGCTCACTTTCTGAAAGTCGGTGTCGGTGAGCTTGGCGTCACGGAGCTGGCTGGAGTCTATGCCGCCCTGCATGCTGATAAGGCGCTGGCATAGCTGATCGGGCGCCACTTCCAGGGTAAAAATGACTACCGGGACGCGATTCCTCAGCGCGGCGTGCCAGGCCACGTTGAGCATGAAGGTGGTCTTGCCCACGCCGGTGCGGGCGGCCACGATTACCAGGTTGGAGCGCTGGAAGCCGCCAAGGAGCTCATCCAGGCGCGGAAAGCCGGTCGGAACCCCGCTGAGCATGTCCGGGCGCTCGTGGCGGAAGTGAAGCTGGTCTACGTACTCGGTTAGCATCTGACGCAGGGAGACGAACCGTCCCGATTCGAGCCGGCGGCTGACCCCGAAGATGATGCCTTCGGCGTCGTGCAACACTTCGTGCCAGTCCGACTCAGAGCCGTAGGCGAGGTTGGAGATTTCACCGGCCCCCACGATGAGCTGACGCAGGACCGAGGCCCGCTTGACGATCTCTGCGTAGTGCTCCAGGTGAAAATGGCTGGGCACATCGTTGGCCAGGGAGCTGACAAAGGCCTCTCCACCCACGCTTTCGAGCACATCCTCCCGAGCCAACTCTTCGCAGACGGTGACGATATCCGCGGGCTCCTCCCGGGCATACAGCGTCCGAATGGCCGTGAATATCAACTTATGGGAACGGCGATAGAAATCTTCCGGGGTAAGGAGATCGGCCACCCGCATGAGGCCCTCGGGATCGATGAGCAGGCTGCCGAGAGCGGTGCGCTCAGCTTCCACGCTCTGGGGGGGAAGACGGTCCTCAGTCAACGCCACACACCATCGGGATAGCTAGAGTTCGGCGGTATCGGCGAGCTCTTCCTCGCGGTCGCTCTCGTCGCCGCCATCCTCTTCGCCAGTCTCAGCTTCGGCTTCGGCTTCGGCTTCCGCGGCCGCCTGCGCTTCGGCTTCAGCCTCGGCGGCGGCCTCGGCCTCTGCGGCCGCCTGCGCGGCGGCGTATTCCTCGGCGTCGACGATTTCGACCGATATGGAGGCTTCGAGCCCGCGCGTGATGCGAACCGGGAGCATGGTTATGCCAAGGGTACGGATGGGCTGGTCGATATCGATCGTGTGGCGATCCACCTCAAGCTCGAGTTGTTCCAGGATGGCGTCAGCGATCTGCTGATTCGTTATCTGCCCGTGGATGCGATTCTCGGCGCCAACAGCGGCGGGAATGACCACGGTTGCGCCCTGGAGACCACGCGCGATGACCTCAGCCTCGATCTGCTCCTGAATCTCGCGGTTGCGTTCCAGTTTGTGTTGAAACTCGACGGTGCGCATGATGCTGGGCGAGGCAAGGCTAGCGAGGCTCTGGGGGATGAGATAGTTGCGGGCGTATCCGTCGGCCACGTCGGCGAGATCACCGATGCGACCGACGTTCTTGACGTTGGCGAGCAGGACGACTTTCATCTTCTCAATTCGTTAGAAGCCGCCGTCCCGGCGCCCGGCGGTAAGGGGGGATTAACCGCGAAGGCTAGAGCGACTGCTTGATGATGTTGGCTAGGAAGTCTTCGTTCTTTTTGGTCTTGCGGAGTTGATCCATCATCAACTCGATGGCGTCGTCTTCACCGACGGCGCCCAACATCCTCCGCAGCAACCAGTTGACGCGAGTCTGTTCTTCGTCCAGAAGCAACTCCACGCGCCGGGTCCCCGATTTTAGGACATCCACCGCCGGAAAGGTACCTCGCTCAGCCAGGCGCCGGCTGAGGATGAGCTCCCAGTTGCCGGTACCTTTGAACTCCTCGTAGATCACCTCATCCTGGCGGCTGCCCGTTTCGATAAGGCACGACGCGAGCACCGTGAGGCTACCGCCGTCTTCGATGTTGCGGCCGGAGCCAAAGAATCGCTTGGGCGGAACCAGGGCGCCCGGGTCGATACCGCCGGTGAGCGTCTTGCCGCTGGTAGGAACGGTCAGGTTGTAGGCCCGGGAAAGACGGGTGATGCTGTCCAGGAACACCACCACATCAAGTCCGTCCTCGACCAGGCGGCGGGCACGTTCGATGGTGAGCTCGGCGACCCGGCAATGGCTTTCGGGGGACTCGTCAAAGGTGGAGCTGATCACTTCGGCGTTGACGGCGCGCTGCCAGTCGGTCACCTCTTCAGGTCGTTCGCCGATCAGCGCGACGATGACATGCAGGTCATCGTAGTTGTTGAGCATGGCAGTGGCGGCCCGCTTCATCAATTCCGTCTTGCCCGCCTTGGGGGGTGAGACGATCAGGCCGCGCTGGCCCCGACCGATGGGCGCCACAAGGTCGATCACCCGGGTGGTCATCTCCTTCATGTCGTGTTCTAAAACCAGCTGATCCTGCGGGAAGATGGGAGTGAGCCGGCTGAATTGCGGGCGAGACGCCGCTTGAATCGGATCGCGATCGTTCACCGCGACCACCCGCACCAGACCGCGATACTTCTCGCCGTCCTTCGGGCGGCGAATCTGACCCGTCACCTGGTCGCCGGTACGTAGGCCGAATTTGCGAATCTGCGTCTGGGATACGTAGATATCCAGGAGGCTGTGCTGCCAGTGCGAGTCGCGGCGCAGGAAGCCGTAACCCTCATCCACGTTTTCTAGAATGCCGACCTCAAGGGCGTTGGCCTGGCGGTCATCACTAGCTCGAATGAGACGGTTGATGAGTTCATCGCGAGGAATGTTTTCGTAATCTGCGATCGCCATCGTCTTGCCCATGATCTGCAGGTCTCGCAGATCGCGGCCATGCAGCTCCCGTGGCGTGAACGTGCCATTGAGAACTTCGTCGACGGGATCCTGCGTGGCGACGAAGGTCTGCTGATCTTGGTAAGGGCGCTGCTGATGCTGCCGGGGGCGGGAATGCCGCCTTCGATTACTCAAGAATCAGATCTCCTGATAGTGGGTACTGGGACTGTCCCAGACCTGAATGGAGCGGCGAGGTGGAATACGTAGACGAAACTGAGGCAGGCATGGGATCAGGTTCGATGGAATTTCCTATCGTGGAGATATCGTCAGCCGGCATGCGCGTGATCGACTCCGGGATGCGCTTTCTTGAGGCCGTGATATTTCGGCGTCACCTTTAAGACCGGTGACGATGGGCCCTTCGTGAACTGCCGTCCGCCATCGGCGAACGGTGCGGGCCAGAGGTCCAACCCCTGGGGAACGATTTCCACAGACTACTACGGCCAGGCCGTTCTGCTGCCGCCGACAAACCAGTTCGCTGCGGCACTTGAAATCGGAACAACCACCCGACCGGGTGGCGTGACCGAAAGGTAGCACGGGCATATTTGGACCGTCAAGGACTTCCGCCGGCCGGGCACATACCCGTTCGGTAGCTTCTGCAGGTCGCCGGTGGGACAAACCGTCCGGGCGTCGGAGAAATACCCGCGTCTGCCCGATCCCCGGCTCCCTCGCCTTCAGACGGGCGAGAGGAGCCCGGAGCGTCAGGAGGATAATCCAGGCAGGACTGGCAGGCGCGGGAGCCAGCGATTAGCCTGAGCGCGATCCATGCCCGAGAACGGAGTCGCATGACGATGGGGATAGGTATTCTGGGGGGTTCGTTTGATCCAATCCATCTGGGCCATCTGGCGATCGCCGCCGACGTGGCCGACGCGTTTGGGCTCGACCGGGTGCTTTTCGTGCCGGCGAATCGATCTCCGCTAAGGGGTCCGCCGGCCGTGCCGCCCGCGGATCGACTGCGGATGTGCGAGCTGGCCACGGCGGACAATCCACGGTTCGAGGTTTCCGGCGTGGAGCTGAACCGGCCCCCGCCGTCGTACACCATGGACACCATCGCCGAGGTGCGGGAGCATTTCCCGGATCGGCAATTGACCATCATCGTGGGCGCGGACCTGGCCGAGGAATTGGAGGACTGGCGGGCGATCGAAGAGTTGCTGGCGACGGTGCGGATGATCGTCGTGGAAAGACCCGGGGCGGTTGAGCGGGACTTGGAGGCGCTGGCGGCGAGCCTGGGCGTGGCGGCGGATCAACTGCAACGGCATCGCACGGCCGGCCTGGAAATATCGTCCACCGACATTCGCGCCCGGATCGCCGCCGGCAGGCCATATCGGTACTACCTTCACCCGGCCGTCTGGTCGCATATCGAGAAATTTGCACTGTACGCTAGCAACGCGAAATGACGGGAGTGGCACCGGGGCGGTGATAGACTGAAATCAAGTGTTGAGACCGTATCTAATACCGGGAGCGAGCGATCAGCCGGGAAGCCAGCGAATTAGCTCACCAGATCGTCATTCGAGCAAGTGAACGGAACGCGGCGGACGTAAAGCTGCTGGACATCCGCGAGCTGACGACGATCTCCGATTTCTTCATAATTTGTACGGCCACCAGCACGGTTCACGTGCGGGCGCTGGCAGACGAGGTGCTCGTGGGAATGAAAGAGGATGTCGCCCGCCGGGGCAAGGCCGAGGGCACGCCTTCGGATGGTTGGATGATCGTGGACTTCGGCGATGTGATGGTGCATATATTCTTGGAGGAGAAACGGAGCTACTATGCGTTGGAAGAGCTCTGGGCGGCTGCGCCGGCCCTGGTACACATGCCTTAGGGCAACCTAGGAGAATACGACCCATGAAGGCGAGAAAAGCGCTGATCGCGATTGGCCTGATATCGGGCGCCGCTTTCGGGGTGGGTTTCGGGGCCGGTGTGTTCATATCCCAACGATGGCGGTGGGTAACCGACTGGGCCCGCGGCAACTGGCCGGGTTCGGGCCAAGAAGACGTTAAGTACGGGGCGTTCCGGCAGTAGACCGCTTATCCGGTTCGGGTGGGCAGGGCGGCGGCGATCCCGGTCAGCCCCACAGTTCGACGATCGTGGTCCCGGCGCCGCCTTCATGCAGGGCGGCATCGGCGAAGCGCTCGACCAGCGGATGACTGCTGAGATGCCGCTGGACGGCCGAGCGCAGGGCGCCGGTACCGCGTCCGTGAATCAGGTGAACCTTCTTGCGGCCCTGCAACAGAGCGCGGTCGATTTCCACGTCGACCGCTTCGGCCGCTGCTTCGACCCGCAGACCATGGAGGTCGGCTTCAAGGAACCCTGAACTGGGGACGGGCAGCGGTCGCCCCGTGGCGCCGGTGCGACGGGGCGGCGGCGAGGCGCTTTCCACACTCTCTATTTCTTCAGGCGCGGTGCGCATGCGCATGGCGCCCACCAGAACCTCGATGTCATGTCCGGCGGCGTCGACGGAAATGACTTCCCCGAGGCCGCGAATGCCACGCAGACGCACCCGGTCGCCCGGTCGCACGGCGGGCAGATCGCGAACCGGATCGGTCAGGTCGCCGGGCTCGAAGCCACTATCGTCTAGACTCTCCTGGAGGTCTCTAGCCGCCCGCACTCGACTGCCCAGACGGCTGCGATCCTGCTTGCGGGCATCCTTGTCGGATTGCTTCGCCAGGGACTGCATCTGGCGTAGCACGCGGCGGGTCTCCCGGCGAGTCTCGCGCCAGCGCTCGGCGTCGTATTCGGCCGCTGTTTCGGCTTCGGCGGTCGCGGCCGAGCGAGCCTCCCGCGCAGTGTCCAGCTCGGCCGCGGCCCGGCGTCGATCCTCGTCGGCGGCATCGGTGTCGGCGCGCAGACGGGCAAGCAGTTGCTCCGTGACCCGGTGATCGCCACCTGCGAGCTCTCGGGCGCGATCCGTCACTTTTTCGTCCAATCCCAGACGAACCGAGATGTCGATGGCGTTGCTCGCCCCGGCAATCCCCATCCGCAATTCAAACGTGGGCGAGAGAGTCTTGAGATCGAATTCGACGCTGGCATTTTCGATGTCGGGATGTTGATAGGCGAAATGCTTGAGCTCAGCGATATGGGTGGTGGCAACCAGCTGGCAGCCGTTGGCCAGAAGGCTCTCGACGATGGCCCGCGCCAGGGCGCCCCCCTCGGCCGGATCGGTGCCTGCCCCGATTTCGTCGGCGAGCACAAGATCGCCGGAGCCCGCCTGTCGGACCATCTCCACCAAGTTGGTCATGTGCGACGAAAACGTGCTCAGGCTCTGCTCGATACTCTGCTCGTCGCCGATGTCGGCGAAGATCTGCTCGTAAACGGCGATGCGGGATTCGGGAGCGGCCGGGATATGCAACCCACAGGCGGCCATGAGATGCAGAAGGCCGGCAGTCTTGAGGGCGACGGTCTTCCCGCCGGTGTTGGGCCCGGTGATAAGAAGGGCGGCGAAGCCGTGCTCCGGTCCCAGGCGGATATCGATCGGCACCGCGTCTTCGCCAAGAAGCGGATGGCGGGCTCGGCGGAGATCGAACGAGCGGTCGGGGTCCACTTCCGGAGCGGTTGCGCCGGTAGCCCGAGCATAACGGGCCCGCGCCAGGGCGACATCGACATCGGCGACAATCGTCAGGTTCTGCCTGAGAATTTCGCCGGAACTCGCGACCTGCCCGGTCAGCTCGGCAAGGACCCGATCGATTTCGCGCCCCGCCTCAAGTTGCAGGCGACGCCACTCGTTGTTGAGATCCACGAGTTCCAGCGGTTCCATGAACACCGTCAGGCCGGACGCGGAAACGTCGTGGATGACGCCGGGGAAATCGCGACGATGCTCATGCCGGATCGGGATGACAAAGCGGCCGGCGCGCTCCGTATAGATGGGTTCTTGCACGTAGCCCCGGCGACGCTCCGCCTGCAGAACACGCTCGATACCAGCCTGGAGACGCTGTTGGGCGCGGCGGCCTTCGGCGCGGATTCGAGCGAGCGCCGTAGAGGCGGAATCGAGAACCGTGCCGTCATCAGCGAGGCAGCGGGAGATCGCCGCCGCCAGGTCGGGCAGAGGGTCGATCTGACCGGCGAGTTCCGACAGACCGGGAGCGACTTCGCGGACGTTGGCGAACCCCGCCCGCAACCCGGCCGCGCCCCGGATCGTGGCGGCCACCCGCAGCAGATCGGCCGCGTCGAGACGGGACTCCACGCCGGCCGCGTCCAGTTGCGAACCGATATCGCTCACCGCCCCGACGGTCAGGCCGAGATTTATCTCCAGGGCATCGCGGGCTTCCGTGACCTCATTTAGCAATCGGCGCACGCTGTCGGAGCCGGTCGCGGGGCGGAGATCGCGAATCTGCTGGCGGCTGAGCGAAAAAGCCGTGTAGCCGGCGGCCTGCTCAAGGATGGCCGGGAGCTCGAGGACGGCCAGGGTACGGGCGGAGGTAGCCATCTGGGAATGATATCTGGCGACCCGGGGTTAGCCGCCCAGAATGTCTGTTTCGAGCCAGGGCGCCGGGTCCAGCGGGATATTGTGGACGCGAATTTCCAGATGTAGGTGGGCCCCTACCGAGCGACCGGTGTTGCCCACGAGACCCACCGTCTGGCCGGCGAACACCTGACCGCCGGTCTGGACGTTGATCGCCGAGAGGTGGGAATATCCAGTGAAAATGCCCCAGCCGTGGTCGAGGATGACCGTTTTACCGCGGATGGGGAGGTCCCCGGTCCAGACCACGACCCCGTTCTGGGCGGCGGCGACCTCAGCCCCTCCGGGAGCGGCGATGTCGAGTCCGCTGTGAAAGCCCGGGACGGAGCCCGGCTCGTAGATGCGGTCGTCGCCGAACGGCGTGGTGATGGGTCCCACCACCGGCCACAGGAATCGACCCTGCCAGATGCGCCGGGCGGTGACGTTGCTATAGACGGCGGTGAGGGTGGCGTCCCCGGCCGCGATCACTGCCGGGTCGAGGGTCGAGACCAGGTGGTCGGGCACCTGGATGATCGACAATCCGAACTGCGCCAGATCCACAGTGAATTCGGTGTCGAGAACGCGGGTCGATTCGCCATCGGCGATGTTAATGGCGACCGGCACCGGACCGGGCGGGGTGGAGCGGTCGATGGGGATGAGCAGCATGTCGGCACCGGCAGCGCAAAAGCCGGAAATATTGAGTCCGGCATACGCAACCGAAATCGCGCCGGCCACCCCCGAGACCCGGATGACCGCCGAGCCCCCGGGGGCTACGTTCGCCGAGTCTAGCGTCAACGCCTCCGGCGTGCCCGTCAGATCGATCGGCGCGACTGTGGGCGCTACCGCGAACTTCGGGATGAGCCCCGCCTCTTTCGCGATGTCACCGGAGTTCGCGGCGGAGACCACCCCCACCGCCCCGCCGAGGCCTTCCATCGTGAAGACCTGGAGCACCTGTCGCTGGGTGCGCACGGCCTGGAACGGGCCGAAATCCTGAAACGCTATCGGCAGCCCGTATAGTTCGCGCCAATCATCCCCGTCGAACACCTCGCGGAACAGCGGATAGGGATCGAGCAACGCGATGTGGTTTTGCTCGATCTGCTGGAATTGCTCGGGGTCTCGCGGATCGAGACCGGTATCGGCGGGCAGGGCGGCGTGCAAGGGGATCTGGCGGAAGTTGAACAGGAAATCGTCGAGACCGAGGGAGTTGAGCTCGTCCAGGGTGTTGAAGTAATTCACGCCCTCGCGCGCCGGGTCCCACTGGAGGATGGCTTTCTGGAACGCCTGGGTGGTGAAGCCGCGGAACTCAAACCGCTGGGACACCGGGAAGCCGAGAGCGGAGACGCCGCCCTCCGCCTGGAACATCTCCCAGAATCGGGCCTGCTCGTCGTCGGAAACGACGTACCCGAGATCGGTGTCGCCGCCGGTCTCGGAGAAAAACCAGCCCCCGGCGACGGCGAAGTTGGATGACGGCAGGCAGATACGGGCGTGGGCGGGGGATGGGGGGATGAGCCCGGCGAGCAGGCCAACTATAGCCAACGCCCCGAGCAATGCCCAAGCGCGGCGTCCTAACACGGTGGCGCCGAATCCGGAGCGGTAGGTGCGCACGCTTTTGGTGGCCGCCTGACAAACGGAACCATAACAAAATTCAATCGGGACTCTCCCGGTGACAGCGAAGAGGGCGGAAGGACAAGGCCGGGTCACGAGCCGACGGACGCCCCGGCAGGTAGAACCGAAGGGCCGACGTTGCCGTTATCCAGATCGGGTGCATAAAGGGATGGCCACGATTTACTGCGGTCCAAGCTGAAAATCGACAACCACGTTTCGGGCCGCTGGCGATCCGGGCGGTAAGGATTGAGATATCACCACCAGCGTCTGATCTACTTCAGCAGGCAGTTTCTGCACGATTCCCGGCGCCAGCCCGGCGGCGTCCAGCGCCAACAGCGCCTGCCCGAGTTCGAGCCCACGCAGATCGGGCACGGTGATGGACTCGGGTTTATAGACGCGCAGGGCGACCGTGGCGCCGGGCTCAACCGACGATCCGGCCCCGGGCTGCTGGGCGACCACCTCACCCGGCTGGTACGTAAGCGCGGCGTCGGGCACCTCCTCGATCGCCGCGTTCAGGCCCAGGTCGGTGATGATCCGCAGGGCGTCCTCTTCCGGGAGGCCGACCACGCTCGGAATGCCCAGACGTTGCGCGCCGCGGCTCACCTCGATCACGATCTGGGTGCCTTTGGGCAGAACCTGTCCCGGTTCGGGGGACTGACCGATAACGATTCCGGCGGGCCGGTCCTTGTCGAACACCGGCACTTCGACGACCACAAATCCAAGTTCGAGTAGGGCTTCGCGGGCCTCCAGGGCGGTGCGATTCTGGACGCCGATTAGGAACGCGCTCGCCTCCCCGCGAGCGACAAAGACGGTCAGGGTGGCGCCGGTACGAACGCGGGCGCCGGGCTCCGGATCCTGTCGGATCACCGTACCGGGAGCGATGTCGGGCGCGACCTCTTCCTGGACGGCGAGTTCGATATCGAGGCGGGCGGCTTCCACCTGAACCTCAGCCTGCTGCCTTCCGGCGAAATCGGGGACGAGTATCAACCGCCCGGTGCCCACCGCCGCGTCAGCGTTGGGGTCGGTCGGCTCCGGATCGGAGAAGGCTGAGCGGAACTCGATCATCGTGTCTTCGATCGGTCCCAGGGGATTGCCGAACCGTGGAACGAGCGCGAGAAAAGTGACGATGCCGGCGATTGCCACCAGCGCCAGCATCCAGGGCTTGACGCGGTGACCGTGAAGCTCAGGGACCGGCCGGGTAGGCAAGTAGGCGCGGCGGCCGGGGACGAATCGGGGCTGGCGCCGGCGAGCCGGTCGGCGGGCAACCGGAATGAAGTTGCGGCGGTTGGCCGGGCCGGCGGCCACCAGCTCCTGAGAGAGTTGGCGCAGTCCGGACTGTCGCTGGCGCGGGGAGCGGCTGGTGGCGCGGCGCAGCACCCGATCCAGGCCGGGGGAGAGCGCGGCGCGTCGATCCGCCTCGCCGCCCGCCGGTGACGGACCCGGCAGCAATTGGCGTATCAGGCTGGCGACCCCGTAGACGGCGGTGCGAGCGGTAAAAGCGCCTCCGCCGTCAGCCTCCGGAGGGATCGACGCGGGCAGAGTCGTCGTCGCGGATGCTCCCAGACGGAGGAGCCAGGGCAGGATCGGCAGAAGCCAGGAGTGCAGAATGACCACGCCACCCCCGGGTACCTCCCGAAGCAGGTGGGCGGGCAAAACGGGCGCCGGGAACCCGGCATCGACGATGTGAGCCACCGATCGGGCTACCTCGACGCTGAGATGAACCGCACGAATCGGGCTGACCCGAATAGCCTCACCGGATTCTCCGGTGAACCGCATTCCCTCCGGGTCATCCGTCATGACTACGTACAGCGTCTCCGAAGCCGGATGGATCTCGATCGGGCGCCAGCCGGGAAAGGAAGCGCCGTTCCATAGCTCGGCGGCAGCCGGAATCTCGGCGGCGGCTCCGGGTTCGAGTTCGCTGAGATCAAATATAGCGCCGAGCATCGGGGCATCGTCGCTACGCCGCCTGCAGCGATAAAACTCTGCCGGGCCAAGAGCGAAACTCCGACCGAGGGAATCGTATTGATCGGCGATCGCGGCCAGGGGATCGGTGTTGACTACCATGTTCAGCTAGGCGCTGGAGGAGACCTCGACCCCGGCGGAAGCGCCCGCACCGTCAACCCCGTTCATGCGGACGGAGACAAGTTGGGATACGCCATTGGCCGGCATCGATACCCCGAGGATGGAATCGGCTTCCTCAATGGTACCGGGATTATGGGTGATTACGATGAACTGAGTGCGGCTGGCGAACTCGTGCAGAATGCGGCGAAAGCGAATCGTGTTGGCTTCGTCGAGCGCCGCGTCCACCTCGTCCAGCACGCACAGCGGACCCGGTCGGGCGCTGAACATGGCGAAGAGCAGCGCGATGGAGACCAAGGAGCGCTCGCCACCCGACAGCGCCTCCAGCCGCTGGGTGCGTTTGCCGGGCAGCTTCGCCGTGATTTTAATCCCGGAAGCTGCGGGTTCCTCTGGATCGGACAGGACGATGTCGGCGTCGCCGCCGTTGAACAGGATTCTGAAGTACTCGCGGAACTCAGTCCGGATGAGATTGAACGCCTCCATGAATTCGCTCTGCACCGCGCTCTCAAGCTCGCCCGTGAGCTTGCGCAGCTCCTCCACCGTATGTTCCATATCCTGGATCTGCTCACCCAGATCGCGGAACCGTTCGCCTTCCTCCTGGAACTGTTGGGGAGCCAGCGGATTGACAGGACCGGCTTCGTGGACCAGGCGGCGGAGCCGTTCGATCTCGGCTTCCAGCTCGCCCACCGGACGCGAGTAGCGATGCGGTTCCAGCGGTTCAGGGCCCAGTTCCTGTGATATGCGCTCCCGGATGTCGGTGACGCGCTGACCGGCGGACTCAGCCCGGTCGCCGGCGGCGCAAATCGCGTTGGTTATCTCCCCCCGTTCGACCACCCGCGCGCGTTGCACCAGGTCGGCCTGACGGCGGGAGAATTCAAGTTCGGCAATCTGGCGGCGTCCTTCTTCAGCGGCCTCCAGCAGCGCCGGTAGCTCGGCCCGGGCGGTGGCCGCTCGCGCTTCGCCGGATTCGGACTCGGCATGCGCGGATTCGAGCCGCTCGCCGATGGCGGCGACTTCGGCCGCGAATTTCTCGCTGTCCCGCTCGGTCGATTCGACCAGGTTCTGCTGGGTATTGAGCCGGTTGCGGGCATTCTTCAGGCGCTCCTTCTCCAGCGTCAGGCGAGACCGAATCTCGCTGATCCCGGAGGCGCTAACCAACCGCTGAGAAGCAGCCAGGCTCTCCTCGGCAGACTCGACCGCCTCCCGAGACGGTCCGATGCCAGGTTGCAGCTCGGCCAGCCGCTCCCGGGCCGTCTGCAGGCGAGTGACGAGTTCATCGCCCGTGGCGGTGGTTCTTTCCACCAACTCCTGCCAGAAGGATTCCTGGCGACGGGCCAGCTTGAGCTCTTCCTCGCCGCCGCGGAGGCCCGAGCGCGTCCCGACGTCAACTAGGGTGGTGGCTTCAAGCTCCTCGTTGGCCCGCTCTTCCTCGGCCACGGCCACCGCCAGCGACTCCTCGGCCATCTTCTCCTTCCCCGTAGCGGCATCGGCCCGGGCCTTGGCGCCTTCCATCTCGGCTTCCAGCTCAACCGCACGCAGGCTGAGGTCGGCCACCGTCTCCTCGTCCCATCGCCCGACGAGAACCGAACCATCCTGATCCACGAGCTCTCCATCCAGCGTCACAAGCCGGTAGGCGGCGGCGCGGCGATCGTCGGCCCGCAGGCCTAGCGCGGTATCCAGGTGATCCACGACCACGATGGTGCGCAGCAACGGCAGGAGCGCCGCCTCAAAATCGGGCCTGACGCTAATTAGACCGTCGAGAGTGCCGACGATCCCGGGACCGGCGGGCGGGCCACCGCCAAACTGCCAGCGCCCTCCGGACTGCTCTGGAAAACCGACCGCGGGCCGGAAGCGGACCCGGGCGTCGTGCTCGCGGCGGAGGAAAGCGATGGCGTCGCCCAGATCCTCGAGCCGGTCGATGACCACATCCTCAAGCAGATGTCCCAGCGCGGCGTCGACTACCCGCGAGAATTCCGCCGGAATCGTCACAAAGCCGGTTCGCAACAAGCCGCGCACCCCGAGTTGATCGGCGTTTTCCAGCAGGGCGGCGATCCCTCGGCGCGCGGCGACGGATTCAGCCCCGGCAGTGGAGATGGCCTGAACCTCAGCGCGCATACCTTCGATGGCCGCGCGCTTTTCCAGAGCTTCGGTGCGGGCCCGTTCCAGTTCGGCGCGAAGCCCTCTCACCCGCGCCGCCGCCCCATCGCGAGCTTGGCGAGCCTCCACCAAGTGGGCCTCCGCATCGCGAACCCGGCGACCGGCGTCCACCACCTCGTCCTGGCGAGAGGCCATCGTCTGGCTGGCTTCCTGGAGATCCCCGGCTGCACTGGCGGCGTCTTTGTCGTTTTCAGTCTGGCGCGTGACCAGGGCCTGCTGCGACTGTTGCAGGCGGGCGACCTCCCCGGCCAGCTCGGCCGCGGCCTCCCTGGTTTCGGCGACGCCGGCCTGCAATCCGGCCATATGTTCGTCACTCGGCGCTTCAGGGCCGGCCTCACCCAGCTCCACCTCAAGCCCCGAGCAAGATGCCTCAAGCTCGGCCAGATCGACCTCCGTCTGCGCGACCACCGCCGCGGCGCTCGTCTGGGCTTCAGACGCGTCGGCGAGTCGAGTTTCCAGATCGGCCAGGGCGCGCTCTTCGAATTCGACTCGCTGCGAAGCGAGCCGGGCGCCGGCGGTGAGATCACCGACGCTTGCGCGCAGCCCTTCATGGGCCACCTCCGCCCGGATCGACGTCTTGCGCGCGGCTTCCACTTGCTCCGGGGTGACGATGGCGTCATCCTCGGCGTTCCCGGTCTCAAATTCAGCCAAGCGGCCCTCGGCCTCGGCGCGAGCGGCTAGCGCGCTCTCTTCGGCACCAATCGCTAGGGCAACGCGATGGGCCAGCAGAACTCGCGACCTCTCGTCTAGCTCGCGGGCGAGCTCCTTACTCCGAGCCGCCACCTCCGCCTGCTCGCACAGCACCTCCAGCCGGGGACCGAGCTCGGCATGGATATCGGAGAGCCGTTGCAGGTTGCGCTCCGTCTGATCCAACCGGCGCCGGGCATCGTCCCGACGGGCGTAATAGCGAGAAACCCCGGCCCCTTCTTCAAGCAGCAACCGGCGATGCTCGGGCCGCAAGCTGAGCGCGGCGTCGACTTCACCCTGGCCAATGACCATGCTGCCGCCCAGCACTATGCCGCCCGACCGCAGCAGATCCTGGATGTCCTTCAGGCGCACGCGCGACCCGTTGAGCCGATACTCATTTTCGCCCGAGCGATAGGCCCGCCGGGTGACGCTGACCTCCTCGAAGTCGATGGGAAGCCAGTGATCGGCGTTTTCGAAGGTGATCGTGACCTCCGCCATGCCAGAGCGGGACCGGCTGCCCCCCCCGCCAAAGATCACGTCCTCGGTTTTAGTGCCGCGCAGGCTGCGCATGCTCTGTTCGCCCATCGCCCAGCGAATTGCGTCCGCCACATTACTCTTGCCGGTGCCGTTGGGACCGACGATGGCCGTGACCCCGGGAGTGAATTCAAGCTCGGTGCGGCGGGCGAAGCTCTTAAACCCGACTATCTCCAGGCGGCGCAGGTACATCTAGTTCGCGGCCTGGTTGGTCCGGGCGGACCGATCCCGGCGAAGCACTTCAAGGGCGCGGCCGGCGGCGTCCAACTCGGCCCGCTGCACGCTGCTGCCTTCGCCTTGGCTGAAGACCACACCGTTAACAGAAACCTCAACGCGGTATGTCTTGTCTTCGTGCGGACCTGAGTAGTCAATGAGATGGTAAAGAGGATGCTGTCCTCCATCCTCGAACGTAAGCTGCTGCAATCGAGATTTGTTATCCGTATGCGGTTTTGGGGTGAAATCGTATCGTTGAAAGAAGTCCTCGAACCACGGTAAAAGGAAGGCCTCGATTTCGGACATACCACCGTCGACAAAGACGCCGCCGATGATGGCTTCGTAGGCACGTCCGATGACGGTCTTGCGGGACCGGCCTCCGGCCAAATTGACTCCACGTCCAGTGCTGACGAAGTCAGCAAGCTCAATCGTTTCGGCCCGCCTAGCGAGGGACCGGAGGCTGACGAGGGCCGCGCGGGCCGGCGAAAGTTCGCCTTCAGGGCGGTCGGGATAGTGCTTAATGAGGTAGTCGGCGGCCGCAAGCCCCAGCGCGGCGTCGCCAAGGAACTCAAGCCGCTCGTTGGAATCGGTGGCCTTCAGGTCAGATTCGTTAACCAGCGAGCGGTGGATGAGAGCGCGACGCAGAAGCTCCCGATCGCCGAATGCATAGCCGAGACGGGATTCGAGGACGTCCAACTGAGAATCGGAATTCATATCCGGTTAACGCGACTGGGAATGGCAACACTTGCAGAGCCGCGGAAAGACCTGGATCGGGTGGAGGTGGGGAGGTTCCGGGAGCCGTCGGGTCGATGCGGACGGACCGCCGGATGGAGTCGTGAAACCGGGGAGACCGCTGGAGCTTCCCTGATCGCTACCTCTCCCGAGCGGGGCGCCGGCTCAGGCCTGTCTGACCGCAGCGCTCATGTTGGCCGGGTAGACCGCGGTACACCAGTGGGCGTACTTCGGATGCTTACCCTTTACAACTTCAAAGTATAGCTTCATCAGGTCTGCCGTGATGGGTCCGATTTCGCCCGAGCCGACCATCCGATTATCCACATGCGATACCGCCGAAATCTGGGCGCCGGTGCCGCAGAGGAACATCTCGTCGGCGATGTACAGCTCGGTTCGATCGATCGATCGCTCGATGCTCTCGAGGCCGAATTCGTCCCGGGCAAGCTGAATCACCGTGGCGCGGGTTATACCTTCAAGGATGTTCTCGGACCGTCCCGGCGTGACCAGCACTCCGTCCCGCACGATGAAGACGTTCTCGCCCGACCCTTCGCTCACGTGGCCGGCGGCCGTGAGCATGATCGCCTCGTCGTAGCCGTTCTCCTCGGCCTCGGTCCGGGCCAGGGCGGAGTTGATATAGATCCCGGTGGCCTTGGCCCGCGCCGGGATCATGTTGTCGTCAATTCGCTGCCAGGAGCAAACGCCGCAGCGAATCGGCTTGTTCACGTCCAGGTAGTCGCCAAACGGAACCGCGTAGAGGAAGAAGTCGTCCGGATAGAACTCGATGCCGGATTCGGTGCGGCGGGCCATCCCCAGTCCAACGATCTGGGTGCTCTTGTAGACCACCGGCCGGATGTAGACATCGGTGCGATATTCGTTTCGGACGGCGATGTTGACCGCGATCTCGATCAGTTCCTCAACCGAGAAACGCAGGTTCATGCGCAGAATTCGGGCGGATCGGTGCAGGCGCTCGAAGTGTTCGACCACCCGGAAGATATACATCTGCTCGTCGTCTTCATTCCAGTAACCGCGGATGCCTTCGAACGCGCCGGTGCCGTAGTTGAGGGCGTGCGTCTTTACGCCGACCTTGGCCTGGGAAATGGGGACGTATTCACCCTCGAAAAAGGCCCACTCTTCAGCCATCGCTAACCATCAACCCTCTACTGGAGCTCGAAATCCCGCGCCCGGCCTGATTCAAATTACAGGCGGCGAGACCCGGCCAAACGGTGCGGAATTATACAGCCCGACACCGGCTCCTGGAGGAGTAGCCGCGGGATCATCCCTCAAGCAGGCGACGGCGCAGGAAGATGAGGTCCCCGCGCAGGTCGTTGGTTTCGTAGAACTCCCTAAATCCCCACTTCTCATAAAGCGCACGGGCATATTCGTTGGGACGATCCACCCCAATCACCAGCACCGACCGGCCAAACCGGCGAGCCGAAGCCGAAGCACTCTCTACCAGGGCGCGAGCAACCCCGCGGCGGCGGTATTCATCCATGACGTAAAGCGTATGCATATAGCACTCGGTGAGGCCGTCGGCGATGGCCGGATCGATATTGCGAAAGCGAGTCCAGAGCTGCCCGACTAGGTCTCCGTTCTCCTCCCACACGGCGACCTGACAGGCTTGAATTCCCCGATCGACCTCGCCGAAATAGCGATCCAGAACGTGCATCTGGCTGGGAGCGCGCGCCTCACCCCAGTGAAAACTAAGTTCGTAAGCGTCCCCGGGGCCGCCGGAGCGGACGGCGAATGGCGCCGCCTCACTGGCATCACCCTCGCGGACGGCATCGCGAACTTGAGTCATCTGGCATCCCACCCCATCGGCAAGCTGCTCTACGGATTCTAAGGGCGTTGAGTCCGTCCGCCTACTCCTCGTGGAGGGAGACCGCTGCAGGTGGATTACGATGGGTGCACTACGGTGGCGAGCGACCGCCACAGCAGGAGGTGTCGCTTTTGCCGCAGCCGACCGGGCCGGCCGGATGGCTGCGTCGCCCAGGCGTGGAGCGTTGCCGAGGTGCTGCGCGCCCACGAGCGCTTGCGGAAGTCTCCGGCGGAACCTACCTGATTTCGGGCTTGCCAACGATGCCATCCACAACGTCGTAGAGGGCCTTGCGCTCCGCCTCGCTTAGACGTTCCTCGTTGGCCAAGTGATCGGCTTTGCGCACGACCTCGGCCAGGTGCACCTGAATCTGTTCCCAAGCGACAAGATTTACCTCGGCCAGCACCCGGACCGTCTCCGCATCGAGAGCGGAGCCAAGCGCCAGTCGCAAATGAACCAGACAAAGGCCGTTCGAGGCCCGGTATTTGTCCAGCAGCAGCGGGTCGTCCAGATAGGTCGTCAGCGCCGAAACGTAACGGTTCTCGGAACGGTCAATCTCCACGCACGCTGGACACGGGCGCGGGATGGAGAAAACTGGCGACTCGCGGCCGCCGCGCCGGTACTGCCAGCGTCGCAGCGCCGTCGGAATTATTGAGCGGGCGTAGCCCGGATCGGCTTTGCTCAGCTCCCTCTGGAGCTTCTTGAGGATGTCGGCGTAGGTGATCGCGACCGCCAGCGTGTCGAGTTCCTCCAGTAGTTGGTGAGCGTGACGGTTGCAGTAGCCGTTGGCCTCGCGGAGTTTCTTGCGGGCGCCGACATCCGTGACGTTTTCCTCACAATAAGTGTGCAGGTATCGACGGACGGTCCGATCGGCGAGCCAGCAGACGGCGCAGTCCTCGTGATGCAGGGCCTCGTAAAGCTCGGCAAAGCTCGGCTCCTTGCTGGAAAATCGAGGATCGGACCAGTCGATCTCGAAGAGTTCGGCCTTGCGGCCGCCGCTGTAGTCGGAGGGCAGGGGCTTACGTGAAGGTGGCATTTACTCAACCATAATGTCGGCAGGGTGCCAATTCTTACGATCAGGGCCGATAGCTCCACGATATAATCGGCGGTGCTATCGCCAAGAGTCTAATGGCTTCTCCACACGGGTACAGTAAGGCGTTGCCGCTCAGTCCCGAAGATCTGCAAGCAAGGCTGGACAAGCTCGCCCTGCCGGAAGAGGCGATCGCCACCGCGCGGGCCCGGGCCGCCAGCATCCAGGGCGTCGAGGCCACCTCGCTCGAGTACGTCGACACCTACTACTACCTCGACCATTTACTACGATTGCCGTGGGACCACGCGCCGAAAACGAAGGTCGATATCCTGTCCTTGTCCGAGCAGTTGCGCATGGGACACTTCGCCCCAGAGTTCATCCACGAGGCCCTTGTCGAGTTTCTCGCGTCGGCGTATTCGGAACCCACCAACGGACGGCTGGGCAAACTGCCGGTCCCGGTGTTGGCGGGTCCGGAAGGTACGGGAAAGCGCACCCTGGGGAGAAAAATCGGCGCGGCGATAGCCCGCCCGGTAGAGGTTGTAGAACTGCGACTGATGGCCAGCGACGCCGGTCTCTTCGGGACGATGTCGGAACGAGGGCGCGGCCATCCGGGAGCGATCGTGGAGGCCTTGCAACGCGCCGAGCGGCGGGACGCCGTGGTGGTCCTGGCCAACGTCGAGTGGGCCGTGCGGACCTGGGAGGATCACGGGCTGTCGGTAATCAACCTTGTGTTCAACGAGGGAGAGCGCGAGCGCTTTCGGGACCGGTTCTTGGACGTGGAATTCGATCTCAGCGACGTACTATTCGTGATCACCACCAACGCTCTCGACTTCCTCCCGCCGGAGGTCTACGCCAAACTTCTGCCGGTCGAATGCACCGGGTACGTGACCTCGCGAAAGCTGGAACTCGTCCAGGAGCAAATCCTGCCATCGCTGCTGGAAAAGCACGGCCTGGCGGCGTCGAATTTCGACCTTCAGGACGACGCAGCGCAGGTTCTCGTGACCGACTACGCGTTGGAGGCCGGGGTGGCCATCCTGGAGGCAGCGCTCGACGAAGCCTGTCGCAAGGTGGCCGCCGGGATATTGCTGAATCGACCGCCGCCCCAGCGCATCGACGCAGAAGTCGTCCGGAACCTGCTCGGAGTTCCACGCAAATATTTCGGGTCGCTGGAGCGGCTAGGGCAGCCGGGCATGGCAAAAGGTATTCTGGGGTCCGTCGAGGGGGCGTTGGTCGAAGTGATGGAAGTGGCCACCGTGCCGGGTTCCCGGGGCTTCACCGTCGCGGGACATCAGGCCGACGAGATGAGTCGTGTGATTGACGTCGCCTACAACTTCGTCCATTCACGCATGACCGAGCTGGACGTCTCCGCCCGGCAACTTTACGAGTACGGCTACACCTTCAATCACCGGGTCGGCTCCGACAATCGCGATGCGCCGTCGATGTCCCTAGCGGTGCTCGTTTCCCTCGTCTCAGCGTTGCGAGACAAGCTCGTCGACCCCGAGCTGGCGCTGACCGGCGAAATGTCCCTGGGCGGCAAGGTGCTGGGGGTGCGGGGACTGGATCACAAGCTGCTGGCGGCGCACCGGCATGGTATTCGACGAATGATCATTCCAAAGGCAAACGAGCCCGATCTGGACGATCTGCCCGATACCCTGGCCAACGATATCAGCATCATCACCGTCGATGAAGTGGAGCAGGCGCTCCGCGTGGCCTTGCAATAGGAGGTATCGTTTAGCGACCGTCGGGCAAATCCTTGAGGCTATCGGCGGGATCACCCTCTAAGCGAGAATTTCAGTAAATGTTTGGCATAGGCACCTTCGAGATCGTCCTGGTCCTGGCGATCGCTCTGATAATCCTTGGCCCCGACCGCCTCCCGCAGGCCATGGGCACCGTCGGACGTTGGGTACGAGAATTACGCCGCCTGACCGGCGAATTTCGACAGGAATTCGACGAGGAGATCAAACTCCTGCAGAGCGAGATCGCGAATCTGCGCGAAGAAGCTGAGTTGACCCGGCAGGAGCTGGAGGAAATCCACGCCGACATCGTGGAGACGGTGGGTGGGGTCCAGCAGGACCTGGACGAGGCCGGCCAGGACATGCGGGCCGAATTTGGGATGGCGGAGGCCGCCCTGCGCGGGGAGGATTCCGGCGTCACGGTGGCCCCGAGATCAACCTCCGCGCAGACCGCCGCCGAATTGGCCAGGCAGCCGGCCGTCGATCCCACCGACGCCATGTACCGGGCCATTCATGAGACCTTCGCCGCGCCAAACGGCCAGCCGGCTGTTTCGCCGCTACCGGTGGTCACCGGTTCGCCCGGCACGCGCCCGCAGATACCGACTCCCACGACGCCATCCGAGGCGACCGTAAACATTGGTGGACGCCTCGACGCCATGCACGCGGAAGTGGCGGAACTGGCGGGCGCCGGCGGCGAGCAATCCGTTCGGAGGTTCTCGCCCCAGAGTCAACAGTTCGGCACCCTACTGAAGGTGGTGGCAACCGCCGGGGGCGAGACCTTGGAGAAGGCAAAGAAGGAGCTGCAGCGGCAGGCGGCGAAGGATGCCATCAAGCTGGCTCACCTCAACGGGAAAGGCCCGGCCGGAATCGCGCTAGCCTGGGCTGCGCAACGACAATCGCTCGTGAAAGACGGCTCAATCGAGATCGACACCAGCGAAGCCGGGCACGTACTCATAAGGATGCGTGAGTGTCCCTACGGGTTGAAACAAGGATCCGAAGTTCCGATCTGCAAATTGAGCAACGCTTACGACCTCTCCCTGGCCGAGCAGATGGGCGCGGTGGCCAAGTATGAGATGCGAATGACGACCATGCACCCTTATTGCGAGCTTGTAATCCAAACTCCGGAGATGGCGGCCAAAATAGCGGCGGCCGAGTTGGAGGGCGCAAAGCCGGCCGTCTCGTCGGAGGACTCCGCCGACCCGAACGGCGCGCCGGAGGCGGCTGAGAAGGTCGCGGCGGAATCGGAGTAGGCCACGATGCTCGGCTGTCCGGCCCGGCGCGGGACCCCCGACTGTCAACTGAAATTTTCAGGTAAGGCAGGTGACGATTGCGGATCGCGCATGAATTCCTGGTAGAAATCGCAGCTGCCCTTCTGCGCACGAAAGGGATACCCGCGAATTCGGCCGGCTTCGTCGCGGAGACGCTGGTTGACTCCGACCTGCGGGGGCATTTCTCCCACGGAGTCCACCAACTGTGGGGCTATTTGGAGTCGCTGGACAACGGCCGCGTAAACGCGAATCCCACGATCAAGACGGTGGAGCGGACGGCGAGCGGTATACAGCTAGATGCCGACGGCGGGATGGGCCAGCTCGGCGCGAGGGACGGAATACTAGCGGCGATAGACCTGGCCCGAAAATCCGGCGTCGGCGTGGCCACCGTAAGCCGGTCCACGCATTACGGAGCGGGCGGCTACTGGGTGCGAATGGCCGTCTCCGCCGGAATGATTGGGTTCACCACCGCAAACGATCCGGGCGTCACGGTGGCCGCCCACGGGAGTTCAGAAGCGGCGCTGGGAAATCTGCCCTACGCATGGGGCGTCCCCGCGGGCCGGAAGACCGACATCGTGCTGGACATGGGAACCGGAACGGTGGCTGACGGGAAGGTCAGCCTGGCGGCCCTGGACGGCTCTCCGGCCGGAGCCGGGTGGGGGATGGACGCCGACGGCGAGCCGGCGATCGGGGCTGCTGATATCGCCGCACTATTGCCTTTCGGCGGAGCAAAAGGATTCGGCATTAACCTGGTGAGCGACGTGCTCGGAGGAATCCTTGCCGGAAACGAGGCAAGCTCCGTACTGGCGCAGCGATCGGAGCAAGATGACGCCTGGACGAGCCATTTCTTCCTAGCTCTGGATGTCGCGGCGCTCACGGATGAATCAGAATTTCGGGCGCGCGTGGATCGGCAAATCCAGGCCGTGCGGGCGGCAAGACGCGCGCCGGGCGTGGAGCGCATACTGATCCCCGGTGAACGTGCCGAGAAGAACCGTCGGGAGCAACTGGAATTGGGGATCGAATTGCCGGCGACGGTACAAAGCCGGCTGGAGGAATTGGCGGAGGCCAGCGGGGTTTCGGCGCCGTGGAGGTAGCAGGACCCGGCGCGGACCGGCCACTTCCCGAGGGGCTGGGGGAGGTGGAGCGCACGATCCTTTCGACGGACAACCGGGGCATTTCGAAGATCGCCGGCTACCTCCCGCCGGACTTCTGCCAGCGAGCGGCCCGGCTGGCACGCGACCACGGCGAACGGGTCATGCTAGTAACCGGGTTCTACGTGAACGGAGCGCCGGAGACCGACGGTCCGCCCGGAACCGCCGCGCTGGGTCATGCGCTGGAGCTGCTCGGCTCCGACGTAACCGTGGTGACCGACGCGATCTCGTTCGAGGCCATGCGGGCGATCACGCCGCCAAAAATCGCCTGCGTCGAGTTCCCGGTGCTGACCAATCGAAAGAGCGCGAACTGGGCGGCCAAATTTCTGGATGAGATGAAACCTACCGCCATCGGCTTCATCGAGCGTCCCGGTCCCACCACTGACGGCACGTATCGAAGCTGGAAGCATATCGACATCACCGAGCACTGCGCTCTGACCCACCACCTGCTCGCGGGCGATACGCCCTCGTTCGCCGTCGGTGACGGCGGCAACGAGACTGGGATGGGCAGATACCGGAAGGCACTGCTAAAGGAAGGGGTACTTGAAGACCCCTCCACCACCGCCGTCGACGAATTGGTCATAGCGAGCGTGTCGAACTGGGGTGCGCTGGGCATGGTGGCTGAGCTGTCCAGGCTGTCCGGCCGGGACCTCTTGCCCCACCCGGAAATGGAAGAGGCGCGGTTGCGAGCCATGCTCCGACGGGGCGCGGTGGACGGACTTTCAGGGGAGACCGAGTTGAGGGTGGACGGGCGGAACCTGGAGTCCTACCTGCGGGTGTTGGTCGAGTTACGGCGGATGGTAGGGCAACAAGGAGAGGTGTCGTAACCGGCAGTATGGGCCCACGCGGATGGGCGGTGGTTGCGATCCTGCTGGCGCTGGCGGCCTGTTCCCCGGCCCCCACCGCGCCTGAATCCGAGGACGGAGCCGACCCAACCCCACCGCCGGGGCCGCCGGGAGAAGTGCTTGAGGCACAGGTTTTGCGGGTCGTGGACGGCGACACCATCGAGGTGAGCATCGACGGCGCCATCGAGCGCGTCCGCTACATCGGCATAGACACTCCCGAGCTGAACGCCCGTTGCGCCGAAGAGGCCACGCGGCTCAACGAGGAATTATTCGGTGACAGTCAGGTGCGTCTCGTGCCGGACAAGGAAAACCGCGACGTATACGGTCGGATTCTGCGCTACGTGTACGTGGGGGATGTGCACGTGAACCTGGAACTTGTGCAACGGGGCGTGGCGGAGGTATTGAGCATCCCGCCGAACACT
>CAZBZS010000003.1:64257-70297 GCA_964496475.1 uncultured Chloroflexota bacterium
CTTCAAGGAGGCCGTCGCCGCCACCCGGGCCGGCGGGACCGGCTGCCTGTGGGATCCGGCGGCGCTGTCGGCCGAGGCGCGGGCGCGGGCCTCCGCGACCTTCACCCCCATCCCCACCGAACGTCTGCCGGTCACTCGCTTTCACGCCAACGCCGCCGGGTTGGATCAGGAGAATGTGAATGACGAATACATCGTGATCATGAATCTGGGACCCGATCTGGAGATCGGCGGTTGGACCGTGCGCGACCGCGCCGACCCCAAATACGTGTTCCCCACCTACACCTGGCCCACCGGCGTGGAGCTGCGCCTGCACACCGGCAGTGGAACCGACGGCGATGGGGTGTTCTACTGGAATTCCGCCTCGCCGATCTGGAGCAACACCGGCGACATCCTCTGGTTAGAAGACGCAACCGGCGGGACCGTCCTCACCTATATCTACGAGGACTAGCGGACAGGACCGTCTCGTCGAATGCGGTAGGCTGGCGCGACCTGATCCCGAGACGCAACCACTCTCAATTTTTGAAGGGGCTACATGGACGGCGAACAACGCAATTTCCTGGAGAGATTGATCGAAGCCCCCGGCCCGTCGGGTTACGAGCAGCCGGTACGGGAGGAGTGGCGGAAATATACGGCTGGATTCGCCGACAGCCTGGAATCCGATCTTCACGGGAATGTGATCGCCGTTAGAAATCCGGACGGGCAGCCGCGGGTGATGTTCGCCGGCCACTGCGACGAGCTGGGATTCCAGGTCAATTACATCACTGACGAGGGCTTCATCTACTTCAACACCATCGGCGGTCACGACGCCAGCCTGATTCCCGGACGGCGGGTCGTGATCCATGCCGATGGCGGCCCGGTCCGGGGGGTGACCGGCAGAAAGGCCGTGCATCTCACCACCGCGGCCGACCGGGGCAAGGCCGTAAAAATCGAGGACATCTGGATCGATATCGGCGTCGCCGATCTTGAAGAGGCCAGGAAGCTGGTGCGCGTGGGAGACGCTGTCACCTACGACCTGGGAATGAAGGAATTACGAAACGGCGTAGCGGTGGCGAGGGCCTTCGACAACAAGGTCGGGGCCTGGGTGGTGGCGGAGTCTCTGCGGCGGATCGATTCAAAAGCTCTCGAAGCGGCCGTGATCGCCGTGGCCACCGTGCAGGAAGAAATCGGCCTGCGCGGCGCCACCACCAGCGCCTTCGGGATAGACCCCACCGTGGCCGTGGCCGTGGATGTCACCCACGCCACCGACTTCCCGGGGGTGAATAAGAAGACCGTCGGCGACGTCAAGCTGGGCGGCGGGCCGGTCATCGCCCGGGGACCGAATATCAACCCGGTCGTGGAGAAGATGTTGTTCGAGGCCGCCGAAGAGGCCGGTATCGAGGTGCAAGTGGAGGCCGAATCGCGCGGCACCGGCACCGACGCCAACGCCATTCAAATCTCAAGGGCCGGAGTGGCGACCGCGCTCGTGGGAGTGCCATTGCGATACATGCACTCGCCCTCGGAGGTGATCTCGCTGGCGGACGCCGACGCCACCGCCTCCCTCCTAGCGGCCTTCGCGGAACGAGTCCGGGCGGATAGCGACTTCACCCCATAGACGCGGCCGCCTCAACCAATACGAAGACGATGATCCCATGAAGACATTCGCCCGACGACTAGCCCGGGCGGCGACCCTGGACCCGAATTTTTACGACGAGTGCGTAGAGAACCGCAGGCTCGTCTGGCCGGCGCTGCTCGTTGTGGTGGCCGGTGGGGCGGCCGGGATACTGGCTCAGTACATCGGCCGCGATTTCGAGGTCGACGCAATGCTCGAGAAGCTGATGCGAGGCACGCTGATCTGGACCCTAAGCTGGCCGGTGCTGGCGGGCGTGGCGTTCGCGGTGGGCCGGTGGATTCTGGGGGGAGAGGGTTCCTTTGACGGCGTGTTGCGGGGCATGGGCTGGGCGTTCACGCCCGGGCTTCTACAGATCGCCATCGCCTTCCCGCCCCTGCAATTCGTGGCCTTCGCGGTGCCGATGGTCTGGATGATCGCCACCAGCATGGCCGCCACCGGCAGTACTCTGCGAATTTCCAGCTCCCGCGCCATGATCGCCACCCTGCTGGCCTGGGGGGTCTGGGGGATAGTGGGAGTTGTGTTGCAGATAATTCAGGGCACCCTACCCAGCTTCACCACCTGACTCCGATACGCCTGATTCGAGCGATGTGGCAAGTGCTCGAATATTGGCGGCGTAGCGAAAGGGGTGATGATGGAATCCAGGGACCCGATCGTTTCTCGAATGATCAGGGCCGCTCGGCTCGATCCGACGCTGTATCGGGAGGTGGCGGAGGACGAGACGGACACCACCCAGGCCCTGTTGGTGGTCGTGCTGGCAGTAGTGGCCAGCGGAATCGGCAGCGCCATCGGATTGTTCGGTGCGGGCGTTATTTCGGGACTCGTGAGCGGTGTCGTCGGCTCGCTAGTCGGCTGGCTGGTCAAGGCCCTTGACACGTACGTGGCAGTGCGATTGATGTTCGGGTCCGGAGTCAGCTACATGAACCTGTTATGACCACTGAGGTTCGCCCGAGCCGCCGGAGTTGTGACGGTATTCGGCTTTGTCCCATTCTTCGGCGGTTTGCTGTGGGTTGCGGTCGCGATCTAGATGATGGTCGCGTGGGTAATCGCCGTCCGTGAGAGCGCCCGAGTTACGACGGTTGAAGCAGTGGTGACCGGAATCGTGGCTGCAATCGGTCTCTGGGCGGTGGAGTGGCTGATCGGCGAGCTGTTCGGTGTGAGTTCCGGGCTGTTCTAGCGGGGGATGGCCGGTTGGCGGTGCGCCGGCAGGTAGGAGGGCCGCGGCGGCAGTGGCGCGGAGAGTTGAATCAGTCGGGGAGGCAAAGGTGATATTTCCCGTGCGAGTATGGCGGGTGCTGCGACTCGACGCCTCCGTCTATCGCGAGGTCGCGCGAGACGGTGCCGCCACCCGGCAGGCATTCTTTATCTACGTCCTTCCAGCGATTTTGGACACGATGGCGGCGCTCTTCGACCCGGGAGCGCCCACCCCTACCACCGACTTCGGCTTTGCCATGCTGATCGTCCCCGTCGTGGCATTATCTGGACATCCAGCGTGCAATGGATCGGCGTGCGCGTGATCGGCAGGCCGTCGCTCCACGGCAGCCTCTTTCGGGCGCTGGGCTTCGCGGCGACCGCCTCCGTGCCCGGCCTTGCGGTGGCAGTGGCGGTGGCGCGGCGGCTGTCGGTGCCATCGGAGTGGGCAGCTTACTTCGGGTTGATTGCTTTTCTTCTGTGGCTCGCGATCAGCCTGACCCTCGCCATCAAGGAGTCGTTCGCATGCCGCACCAGCGAGGCGATCCGAACCCTGGTGGGAACTGTCAGTCTAGCCATGTTCATCCTGACATTCGCCAGCCTCATCGTCCCCTATTACGTTCTTCGCTTTTTCTACTACAGGTACAAGAGACCCAGCGGTCCGGCCCCGAAAAAAGCGGTCCCCTCCCGGCTGATTTCGCAACAGATGGCAACGCGGCGAAAACGCTACCGAAAAGAAAATCGGACGGCTTGGCGGACCCGGCCGCGACGGTGGGCGTGACAGGACTCGAACCTGTGACCTCACGGATGTGAACCGTGCGCTCTAACCAGCTGAGCTACACGCCCGGGAGCGGACGCCGATTATATCGCCCGTCACCACAGCCACACGCCCCGACCCACAGGTGATCCAGGCCGATATCCACGGGCAAATGATGGTCGGATCGAGAACACCGACATCGCCTAGTGGACCTCGCCAGCCGGCCGACTACGCCAGCTCGGCCCAGTCCAGAATCTGAACCGGCACGCTCTCCCCCGACTTCACGAAGCCGACATCCTCATGCACGATCGCCAGTCCGTCCGCGAACGCCATCGACGTCATGATCCCCGAGCCCTGCTCGCCCGTAGACCAGCACTCGTAGCCATCATCGGTGATGGCCACCCGCACCCGCACGAACATGCGACGCGCACCGGCCCCCTTCAGATCGTTCCGGGCGATCGCCTTCACCGTTGGTTTCTGCAGACGCTCACGACCCAGCATCTTCAATACCGCCGGACGGCCGAACTGCTCAAAAACTACCAGCCCCGACACCGGATTACCGGGAAGGCCAAGGATCGGCGTGCCGTCAATATGCCCAAAAAGCAGCGGCTTGCCCGGACGCATGGCGATCTGCCAAAAGTCGGCGTCGCCGTCGCTGCCCACCACATTCTTCACCAGGTCGTGGTCCCCCATCGAGACACCGCCAATGGAGAAGATCAGGTCATTCTCCGCAGCCGCCAGGGCGAACGCGCGGCGCACGTCGGGCACGTTGTCCGGCACTATCGGATAGCGTTTCGCCCGCGCCCCGTACTCGTCGATGAGCGCCGCCAGTGCCCACGCGTGGCTGTTGCGAACCTTCCCCGGCTCGATCGCCTCATCGATTTCCAGCACTTCGTCGCCGGTCGGGACCACCGCTATTCGTGGCCGCCGGTGCACCGGCGCCTCCGCGATTCCCAAGGACGCGAGCACCCCGATGGCCCCGGCCCGGAGAACGGTCCCCTTTGGCAACGCCACCGCCCGCCGGGCAATGTCCTCCCCGGCCAGCCGAATGTTCTCGCCCTTATCTTCAGGCTTGACGACGTTCACATAGGCCCGATCCTGCCCGGAATCGCCACGGGGATCGGTCCCGAATTTCCCCCAGTCTTCACGATCGGTGAATTCAAATCCCAGCACCGCATCGACCCCGTCCGGGATGGGTGCGCCGGTCATGATGCGGACCGCTTCCCCCGGCCCCACCGGGTCCTCGCCAACGTAGCCGGCCGCAAGATCGTAAATGACCCGTAGCCGAACCGGCTGATCGGCCGACGCGCCGGCGACATCCGCCGCGCGGACCCCGTAACCGTCGTAGGCCGAGTTATCGTCCAGCGGCACATCGTGCTTCGCCAGCACGTCCTCGGACAGCACCAGCCCGTAGCAATCGGAAAGCGACGTCCGGGCGGTTTCGAGCGGGATGAACGCGGCCAGCACTCGCTCGACGGCTTCGTCCACGCTGAGCAATACGGATACGGATGACACGAGCTTTCTCCGAACGAGACTTGATTAACGTCGAGCTACAAGGGCCCGACGAGTATATGAAACCGGGCCGAAATCCCCGAGCAGCCGCCGCACCGATCCGCGTCAGGAAACGACGACTGCCTTATTATTCAGGCTCTTCCGCTGCTGAGTGCCCGATCAACCAAAGCAAGACCGCACGGAGCGCCAAGACGAACCGCCCGGCGGCACATCCAGCCGGCCCGACCGGTCCAAGGATCAACACCATTGAACGACATACCATCCGCCGTCGACGCGGCCATCAAGTCGCTTCGCACCGGCGGCTTCGTGATGCTCGTGGACGAGGCCGACCGCGAGGACGAGGGCGACCTGGTCCTAGCGGCCGAGTTCGCCCGGCCGGAGCACTTCACTCTCATGGCCGCGCGCTGCCGCACCCTCATAACGCTGCCAATGGCGGCCGAGCGGCTGGACGCCCTGGGCATCCGCATGATGGTGAATCACAACACCGCCCGCTACGAGACGCCGTTCACCATCTCCCTGGACGTGAAGGCCGGCACTACCAGCGGCAGCTCCGCGATCGACCGGGCCGCGACCGTCAGGGCATTGCTCGATCCCGCCGCGAAGCTGACTGATTTCTTGATGCCGGGTCACGTGTTTCCCTTACGCGCCGACCCAAAAGGCGTATTCGGGCGGATGGGGCACACCGAGGGCGCGGTCGATCTGATGCGCCTGGGCGGACTCTACCCGGCCGCGTTGATCTCGGAAATCCAAGGGGCCGACGGCGCCATGATGCGCGGAGCGGAGTTGCGAGAACTGGCGGCGGAATGTGCTGCGCCGGTCGTAAGCGTAACCGAGATCAAAGCCCGTCTGATCGGGGAGGCGACCGCCAGTTAAGCGCCGGCGCTGGCGTCTCGCTCGAACCGCAGGACCCACGCCCTTGCGGCGAGGTAGTTGACCTCCCGCCCGGATGACCGATAATTTCTCTGGAGACGATC
>CAZBZS010000003.1:70307-84046 GCA_964496475.1 uncultured Chloroflexota bacterium
GGGTTCGATTCCGGTCAGAGTCGCTTCACTGTATCGTAGCTCAATGGTAGAGCCGTCGGCTGTTAACCGAAAGGTCGCAGGTTCGAGTCCTGCCCGAGGAGCCGCACCCGTGCCTGAACGCGCGGACTACCCTCCTCCCATCTCCACGACCCCTTCCACGCTCCCCTACCACATCAGATCCCGTAGAGCCGCTCCGCGTTCCCGGCGAAAAGGGCCGCCTTCTCTTCCGCTCCGAAGCCATTCGTAATCTCGCGATACGCCTCCACTAGCGCGCCGTAGCTGCTCCACAGGCTGTCGATCGGCCAATTGCTGGCGAACAGCGATCGCTCACAACCGAACCGCTCGATGCAGGTCTCCACAAACGGGCGAATCGTCTCGACCGTCCAGTTGTTGTCGCCCATGGCGAGACCTGAAATCTTGCAGATGATGTTCTCCACCTCGGCGAGAACGGACATACCTCCGCGCCAATTCTCGAAGTACTCCAGCGTCCGCTCCGTCGGAAACCCGGCGTGATCCAGCACGATCGTGATGTCCGGGTACGTCCACGCCAGCTCCGCCGTCATCTGGCGCGATCAGCGCTTTCCTCCAAGCATTCTAGTTTCCGACCGCCACCGTCGTGCGGATCAATCGGAATGAATAGTGCACGTCGTCCGGATAGTTGTCGTCCGACCAGCCCGGGATCACGCCCATTCCCGTGATCCTAACGGAGTTAGAAAGCGGGATCTCGAACACCGCGCAGCTCATCCCCGATACCGGCAGCGACTGGTAAGTCCCTCCCTGATTCAACAGGTCACCCTTCAGGTACATCCCCCAGAGGTTGTCTATCCGGAATCGCGCCGTCACCGCACTTTCGTTTTCCCCGTCGTGGCGAAAGCCTTCGTCCGGCTCGCACTCCACCAGGATGGACCCCGGCGGCGTGCATACGCTCCCGATCACCGCGATCCGCACGATCGGCTCATCCTCCTCAATGATGACCCAGTCCGAAGGCAGCCCGGATGTCGCCGTCGTGCCGTCCGAAGTCTTGATTGGATACAGCTCTATTCCGTGTCTCTCCCCTCCAACCCAGACGCGATCCAGGGTCACATTGGGGTAGTTGAACGGAAAGTCATACTCGTAGGTCTTGAGCTCCAGTTCCTCCTTCTCGCGGGGGGGCGTCATCCGGGTTACCGGTTATCCGTCGGTCTCCGAGTTCGGTTGCCATCAGCCTCTCCAGTCCATGTCACAATTCCGATGGCCGAGTGTACTCGCGCGATTGTCATGCCAGCTCTGAGCTGCCGGACCGCCTGTCTCCTGCCGCTTCAAGACCACGTCCAACACCACCGCCGCCGCTTCGAGCCATCCCACCATCTCCACCACCATCGACACCCGCAGCTTGAACGTCCCTGGATCCGGCGGCGTCGTCACCAGTCCCCGGCCGGGAATCTCTACTTCACCGCCTACTACCTGAGGAAAGTCCTGAAGTTCACCCCCGTCTCTTGATATTCCCCTCGCAACAGGCTTCCTTGCCGCCGGCTCCCCCCACGGCCGCCATCACATGCGATTGACGACGCTCCTATGATGAAGTGCGCTCGCGGACGCCGAGCCGACTTCGTTCCAGTCCCCAGGAGTACGCGGCTCTTGAGCGGAACATCCCCACCGCGGGCGGCCACACCCTGATCTCCCCACCCCTCCCCACTCGGTCCCGATTCGAAGCCCTAGCGCACTCGATCCGCCAACGTCCCTGGACCTTTCACCTGCTGGTCGCCCTCCTCTTCGCCGTCGCCACCGTCATCTCCCTGCGCCCGCTCCTCGTCAACGCCGCCGGCTACATCCCGCACAAGCCCGCCGGCGATCAACTCTGGCAGGCCACCGTGCTCGACGCCCAGCTCCACGCCCTCCTCACCGACCCCGGCGCCTACCTGTCAGCCAATTTCTTTTATGGATCCGGAAACGCCCTCTACGGCTCCGACCTCTGGGTCGGCCTGCTGGCTATCTTCGCGCCAATCCGTCTGCTCACCGGCAATCCCATCCTCGCCTTCAACCTCACCTGGCATCTTGCCTTCGCCCTCAACGCCTTCCTCATGTACCTGTCCGTTCTCACCATCACCCGCAATCGCTGGGCCGCCCTCGTCGCCGGAACCGTCTTCGGCTTCGGCGCCCTGCAGATCAACTATGCCGAGATGCATTTCAACTACGCCGGCGCCTGGTGGATTCCCCTCACCCTGCTATTCAGCGTGCGCTTCGCCCGCTTCCGCCGCTGGCCCCATTTCGCCATGGCCATCCTCTGCGTCTGGCTCCAGTTCCTCACCGTCGTCACCCTTTCCTACATCGCCGGATTCGTCCTCCTCACCTTCGCCGTAATCCCCGCTCTCTGGTGGACCCTGCGAAATCGCGACTGGCGCCTTCCACTGCAAATGCTCGCCGCCGCCGCCATAGTCACCGCCCTCTTCTTCCCGTTTGTGCTCGGCTATCTCGATTTCGCCCGCGACTGGAACGCCCAGCGCGAACTCAGCGAAGTACAAAACGGCTCCCTGCAACTTCGCGACTACCTCTCGCCCTCCTCCCGCCTGGCCTGGTACGAGCCCATGCAAAACCGCTTCCCGGTTCCCACCGGAGAGCGCCGCGCCTTTCCCGGATTCGTACCCCTCGCCATCGGCCTGCTCGGCGGCCTCATCGGCCTGTGCGGCCTCTACCGCGTCCTCCATCGCCGATCTCCCCGCCGGGCTTTCTCCGGCTACGCCGTCGCCGCCGGCGTCCTCTTCCTCCTCGCCGTCATCCTCAGCCTCGGCCCCAACTGGAAGTGGCGCGAGACCGTCACCGACTTCCAACTTCCCTACCGTTTCCTCTACGACAACTTCCCCAACTTCCGCGCCGTCCGCGTCGTCGCCCGCTTCTCCCTCATGGCCAACTTCGCCCTCGCCCTGCTCGCCGGCGTACTGGTGGCGGCGCTCACCGCTCGGTTCCGCGAAACTCACCGATTGGCCCCGGCCCTGGCTCTCTTTATCAGCGCCGCCGTCATGATCGAATCCGCCACCGTCCCCCTCAACGTCCTGCCGGTTCCGCGTGATGCCGATCTCACCACCCTCCTCGCCACCGCCCCCGATGGCCCCTTGCTATTCGTGCCCGTCAGCGGCGGCGGCGAAGTCCAACGCATCTGGCTCACCACCTCCGCCGGCAAAGGCCCGCTGATCAACGGCTATTCCGGCGCCATCTGGCCGCAGTATTGGTACTTCCGTGACGCCACCCGCGACGTCACTCGCCAGACCGCACCGAACCTCTTGACCGCCCTGCGCTCCTACGGCGTGCGAGCCCTGCTCGTCGACACCTCCGTATTGCCCGAGCGCGATCTCCAAATCTGGCGAGACCTCTCCGAAAGCGTCCACGTCGAATCCTCCACTCAACTCGGACCCTGGCTCCTGCTAAACCTCCCCATCGAAGTCCCGAAAATCCACCAACAATGGTCCGAACTCGATATCTTCATGCCCCTCGAAGCCGCCCCCGCCGGCCAATCCATCACCGTCCCCATCGCCTTCTCCAACCCTTCCCCGTCCCCCTGGCTCCCTCCATCGGAATCCACCGTTCGCACCCTCACCGCCCGCTGGTTGGACGCCGACGGCAGGCTCGCCTTCCAGTCCACCGCGCAGCTCCTCCCTCCACCCTTCATCTCCGCGGGTGAATCCCACCACACCCTGATAGAACTCCAAACCCCCGCCGCCGACGGCCTCTACGAACTCCACCTCGAAGTCCCGGAAGGCGAACTGCTCGTGCGAAACGTGCGCGTGGGCGCCATCACCACCGAAGCCTTCGACGGAACCGGCGAAGGACTTCGCTCCCGCCTCCGACTCATCAGCCGGGACACCTACGAAGGCCGCCCCACCGAGCGCTTCACGCTGCTCGTCACCGCCCTCAATCTCGGTCCCGTCACCTGGAGCGCCGACGCCAACATCCGCCTCGGCTGGCGCTGGTTCAGGGTCCAGGAGGATGGCGCCGAAGTCGAAGTGCCCGGCTACGAAGGCCGCATCGTCCTGCTCAGCCATCTCATCGGGCCCGTCCTTCCCGGCAATGGGTATGCCTTCTCGGGGCTCCTCCGCCTGCCCGACGAGTCCGGCGAATACGTCGTCCGCGTCGCCCCCCTAGCCGAGCTCATCGCCTGGTTCCCCGGCGAGCCCGCCATCATCCGCGTCACCGTCCTCGCCGACTGACCGCTGCTTAACCGACGCGTCGCCTCCTTCCCTTGATATTCATCGCCACCCTCTACGGTATCCACTGCTAGAAGAAACAGCCTAAGGCTGCTGCATTTCGAGGGAGGTCGTGATATCGATCGCCCCTTCGATCGAACGTGCCACCGGGCAATGCCTGGCGTGAAAGCCCAGCACCCGCTCCGCCATCTCCCGCTCACTTTCGTCAGCGTTCAGATGGTAGGTGACGTGGATGCGCTTGATGATCAGCACCTTGCCGTCCATCTCGATCTCGCCCACCGCCTCGGACGTCAGGTATCCCTCGCCGGCCGAAATTCCGCGCGCCTCCAGCGCGCCCCCGAAGGTACCGGTCAGTCAGCCGGCCGCCGCCGCAATCACGTAGTCCAGCGTCGTCGTATGCGGCTCCATTATCGTCGTGTCCACCCCGTAATGCTCCGCCACCTCGTCATGCACGCCGAAGATCACCGGATCCAGATTCGCCGGCAGATACGCCCGCCGCAACGAGCCTTTGACTCGCTCGACTTTCACTCGCGATCGATAAACAACCTCGTCAGTCACGCTCACTCCCAAATATTGAAATTCCAGAATCGCCCGCTCAGCGGGCCTGGCCCGTCGTCACCGCCGAATGGTAGCCGTTCCCTCGATGGAAACGCACGAAGCATTTTAGAATGCCTACCCTTCCCAGTCATAATGCTCGTCGTACCGGCAAAACCAGATTCGAGGCGCCCGTGACTACTATCGCCCTCTTCGGCGCCGGCCGCATCGGCGCTATGCACGCCGACATCCTTCACTCCCTGCCCGAAATCAATCTCAAATACCTCTCTGACCCTGTATCCGTGGCCGCCGACGCTGTCGCCGGCAAGGTCGGAGCCGAAGTCGTCGAGATCGACCATGCCCTCAACGACCCGGAGGTCGCCGCCGTCCTGATCGCTTCCTCAACCGACACCCACGCCGACCTCATCGAGCGCTCCGCCCGCGCCGGCAAGGCCATATTTTGCGAGAAGCCCATCCATCTCGACAGCGACCGCGTGCGCGAGTGCCTGAAGGTCGTTAAGGAGACCGGTACGCTTCTGGCCATCGGCTTCAATCGCCGCTTCGATCCCCATTTCGCCGCCTTCAAGGCTCAGCTCGACGCCGGCACCATCGGCGAACTCGAACTCCTCTCAATCACCAGCCGCGACCCCGCCCCACCCCCGATTTCCTACATCGAAGTCTCCGGCGGCATCTTTCGCGACATGATGATTCACGATCTCGACCTGGCCCGCTGGTTTCTGGGCGAAGAACCAATCGAAGTCATGGCCCAGGGAAGCTGCCTCATCGAATCCGCCATCGGGGAAGCCGGCGATTACGACACCGCGCTAGTCACCATGCGCACCGCTTCCGGCCGGCTCTGTCAGATCAACAACTCCCGCCGTGCCGTCTACGGCTACGACCAGCGACTCGAGGCTCACAGTTCCAACGGCATGTTGTGCGTCGGCAATCCCACCGACACCACTCTCGATTGGACCGACAAGGACGGGACGCGGTCCGACGCAATCGGATACTTCTTCATCGAGCGTTACGCCGCCGCCTACCGCTCCGAACTGGAGGTATTTATAGACGGAGTCCGGCGTGGGTCTCTAGACCGATCTCCAACCGGGGACGACGGACTTCGCGCTCTGCTGCTGGCCGACGCGGCTACCGAATCCGCCGCCTCAGGAGGTCGCGTAACGATCTAGCCCCTGTCGCAGCTCTCCCTTGGCAGCTACACGCCAGACCCAATAGAACCCGCGAGGCGGGCGCCGTGCAGGCTACTTTTTCTTGCGCAGCAGCGGCAGGCCGGTACGGTCGTTCTCGATTACTTCGTACCCCGCCGGCATCGCATCGATCGCGTCCCCGCCCGCCTGCGGGGCGAAGTAGTAGATCGTCTGCGTATACCCCCCATTCAGCTCAACCACCTTCGAATGCAGGTAGTACTTCCGGTCCGTCTTCTGACTATTCACTGAGAATGCCATTCTGCTCACCACCCTTCGCTATTGAGCCCGCACCGAATCCCGAGGGCCCAGTGCCGGCCAGCCGTCTCTCGGCGCGCACTTGCAGTATTCACCCATATCGCACCCATCGCAAGTAACCCGATTTGCATTCCGCCCTGTATTCGCACCCGTCAACCATCCCCAACAACCCGCCGGCCCGGTTCCGACCCGGTATTGTTCCTCTTACAAAATCGAATCGGTAGACCATGCCCTGACGGCAAACTCCTTCCAAGCGATTCGCTGTTTGGCAACGTCAAGTTTACATTCGCCGCTCTCCCGTCCGGGGTCAGGATCTACTTCCAGCCCGGTCTGATCGGCGGCGATACCATCCGTCTGGGCTGCCGATTAGAGAACTCGAATCGCCGGATCGGGACGTGCGGTCCGATCCGGCGGAACCGCTTCCCGCTCCATTCCGTGCCGACCTTGTTGACATAATTCCGATTCCCGCTATGATTCCCGCTGTTTAGTGACCGGGCTCCGCGCGGCGGAGTCGAATTGTTTGGCCCGGAGACTCACAACCATCCTGACCGAATCCAAGTGGCGGTAAGCACTCTGCTCGATCCGCGCCGCGGGAGGCGTGGCACGCCTTCGCCATCCCTTTCCAATCTGCGGGCAACCCGGCTTCTGTGACCTTCTCCCCGGGAGTCGCGCCACCCAGACCGGTCGCCCACCGCGCGGCCTCACAGCAGGCTCCCGAGAACACCAGAGCCGCCATTTCCAAGGCCCTCACGCTCGAAATTGACGTCATCGAGCTGGATGTCCGCCTCAGCCGGGATGGAATCCCCGTGCTGTTGCATGACGCCACCCTCGATCGCACGACCAGCGCAGCCGGTCCGGCTACCGCCCTGACCGCCGCCGAACTGGCGAATCTGGATGCCGGCTCCTGGCATCATCCTGGCTTCGCGGACGAGTCGGTGCCCACTCTCGCCGAGGCCTTCGACCTCATCGATGGCGCCGCCCGCGTCAACATCGATGTCAAGACCGACGCCGACGCCCCACCGGTAATCGACGCCATCCGGCGTTCCCGCGTACAGGACGGCGTCGTTATCTCCGGCTGCGCCGCCCCCCGGGCCGGTGAGGTTCGCCGGCTCGCCCCGGAAGTTCATCTCTTGCTCAATCACCGCCCGACTTCGTCCGTCGCTGACGTTGGAACGCCGCCTGCGCAAGCCGGCTTCATCGCCGAGGCCCTTCGTCTCGGCGCCGTCGGCATCAATCTCGATCACCGACACGTCACCGACGAATTCCGCCGGTCCGCTCACGACGCTGGCCTGCAAGTTTGGGCGTACACAGTCGATGACAAAACAAGCTTCCAGGCGCTCGTCGCCTGCGGCGTCGACTTCATCACCAGCAACTGGCCCGACGAAATGCTGCCGCTTCTCAACGGGAGCGGCCAGAGTCACTGAGTCCAATAGACCATGACTATCACCCCCGGTCCCCGAACGCCCGAACGGAGCGAAAGCGCCTTGGGAAACGCCGCTGGACCGCACTTCAGTCGGGCGACTGTCGTCATGCGTCACCCGATCTGTCTGTGGAAGGATGGCTACAGGCCGGTTCTCGCGAGCCCGGTTACGATCCCCCGAAGTGTCGGGACAGTCATTCGCAGAGCAGAATATTCCATTACGTCGCAGTGTCCGGGAGACGCAGCGGATTTCCCGAGCCTGCCGTCCGCGCAATAGAAAGGCAGCATCACGTGAATTCTGGCAGCGCAACCGATCCGGCTGCAGGCGGGGCGACCCTCGCCGCGCTCCGGGACGCTCTTGCCTCGGATTTCTCCTGGACTCCCGCCGGCGAAATCCAGCTCAAGTTCCCCACCTACCATCCCCAAGGCCTGGTCAAGATCGGGGAACTCATCTACCTCTCAGCGGTCAAAGAGCCGACGGCACTCCGGGACACCGATCCTCTCGGCCGGGCCAGGTCCGAACGAGCCCGCGATTGCGCTGGCTACCTGTTCAAGGCCGATCTGGGCGGCAATTTGATCGCGCAGGTGGGGCTCGGCGACGGCACTCGTTACCACCCCGGTGGGCTTGACTTCGACGGACGCTGGATATGGGTCCCGGTGGCCGAGTATCTACCTGACAGCTCTTCCATCATCTTTAGGATCGATCCCGAAACTCTCGCCGCGGAGCCGGCCTTCCGCGTACCCGATCACATCGGAGATCTCAGCTACAACCGGAGCGACGATACTCTCCACGGCTTCAGCTGGGGCGCCCGCCGCCATTACACCTGGGAAATCGTCGACGGCGCCATCGCCTCGCCCCTGGTGGCGCCCGCCGAGGTGGACCGCCCCGCTTTCATGATGGAGGCTGAGTACCAGGACTGCCATTACGTCGGCTCGTCCTATGCCCTGTGCAGCAGCTCCACTCACTTCAACACCTCCTACCTCGGCTCCCTCGATCTGGTGGACCTGGACAACGACGCCGTCGTGCAGCAGCTCATCGTGTACCTGCGACCGGACAGCAGTGACCGGCCCATGACCCACAATCCCATGTTCTTCGAGCGCCTCAACGGCGTCGTGCGCTTTTATTTCGCGCCGGAGGACGACCTCACTACGATATACATGTTCGACGCGGCCTAGGCGCCTCCGGCGCTCACTCTTCCCGATCGCACAGGGCTTCGAAGATTACGTCTCCGCCGGCGTCCGCATCACCCTGGCCGGGCGCAAGTGTCTCCACATCTGCACCATCCGCCACCCCAGCAACACCGCCGAAACGATGGCGATGTACCAGAGCGCCGGCACCAATTGACCGGAAACACCGCCGAGAAAGATGATGAACAGTCGGCCGTCCCTGCCCGCCAGCAGGTAGCGACCGATGCCGTCGCTGCTCCCGGCCACCCATTGCCGCCCGGTCGCGATGGCGAAACGATCCTTCGCCATCATCGACATCGGGGCGCCCGCCAGGGCCGCGATCACCGGCACGATCTCCCACCAGTGCGCCTCTCCCTGCAGCAGGTATAACCCGATCCCGCCTACGATCGCCGCATCCGCCACCCGGTCCAGCATCGAATCCATCATGCCGCCCCAGCGCGAAGTCATGAAACGCGCCCTGGCCACCTCCCCATCCGAGCCGTCCACCACCGATGAGATTTGCGTAAAAAGGGCCGCCGGGATCAACCATCCGAACCCAAATCCCACCCCCGCCCCGATCGCCAGCACGAAGGAGATCACGCTTAGCAGATTTGGCGTTAGGTTGGCCTTAATCGCCAGACTGGAAAGCCGCAGAGAGATCGGCCGGTTCAGAAAACGAGAGACCAATCCCTCATCCCGGCTGTGCAGCGAATTGCGCAGTTTTCGCAGCGCCCCGCGGAACGCCGTCTCCGTATCCACATCCTCCCAGAGCTGGCCGTCAATCGGCACCGCCGCCAGCCGCGCCCGCCCTTCCAGCCTCCTCATCACCGCCGAAAGCTCGTAGTCACCTTCGGCGAAGGCCCGCTCCAGCGCCGGAAACACTTCTCGGGAACACACAAAGAGCCCGCAGTCGATCGCGTCGAACTCCCGCATTTTCTTCGCCGACTCGATCACCGCCCCATCGATGCCGATTCTCACTTTGGTCGCGTCATCCAGGTCCCAAACGCTCGATCCGTCGAGATCGACGCAAAGCAGGCTACGCTCATCCTCAGCAGCCCGATCCAGCAGCAGACGCGCCATCGCCGGCTCGAACCAGTGGTCCGCCATCGCCAGCACGAAACGCTCGCCCTTCACCAGTTCTCGGGCCGCGTAAAGCGAGGTGCCATTCCCGAGCTCCCAGTCTTCGTTACAGGCGTATCGCACCTCCACGCCCAGGCGCGAACCATCGCCAATAGTTTCCTCAATCAGCTTGGCGGCATGCCCCACCACGATCGTGAAGCGCCGGATTCCGCCCCCCCGAAACGCCCGGATGCCGCGTTCTAGGATCGGCACGCCCATCAACTCACGCAGCACCTTGTGGTCGTGCCCGGTTACGCTCATGCGCGAGCCACAGCCGGCCGCCAGAAAAACAGCCTCCATCGAGTTCGCTCCCCTCGTTTTGGTTAACACGCACGCCGACAACCGTCCCGCTGCCTCGGCGCCTTTCATGATGCGACCGCCCAGAAGGCATCGCCCGCCTCACGCACTGTCGATGCGAGGCGCGAACCGCGCTGCCATCGAACACCACCACCCGGCCGGTCGGCAGATTTACCGACGCGACTCTCACCTCACTGCGGTCCGAGTCCGCTCACACCTGGATTGCGCCCTGTCCGACGGGCACCTCTTCGCGATCGTGGTTCCCGCCACCCGGGAACGCCCCAAGCGGAGATGCCGCGGCGATCAACAACTTCACCCTGTAATCCAGTGGACCCGGATTATACATCGCGCGGACGGCCACAGCTGCCCCAGATTGGGCCAAAAGCTGTCGTCCATGTATCCCAGCGAACTCGTCAGCAGCACCGCCCACACCAGCACCACCAGCGCACCCGGTATGAATGTGCCCAGATCGCGGTGGTGGTTACTGTCCGTCATAGCCATTTTCGTTCCTCGCCTTCCGGCCCCCGGCGGCCCTCGCCGCCCGACTGCACCTCTCGTTTTCGTCGCTGCCAGTGTCCGTCACCGGCGAATCCGCCACATCGGCCCACGGTACGATTTACGACTAGGCTGGGCGGCCGCAATTGGGACGTCAGCACCGTCCAAAAGGACTAGATCAAACTGGTGTACCCCGTCAGGTGGCGGAGCCTTGAACCTCCTACGCGCCCCACTCATAACGACCGTTATCATTCCTTCGTTGTGCTATCCGCGGCATCCCCGCTGAAATTACCTTTTTCACGCCGCCTCCCCGGGGCTCACCGATTCCTCAGCCAAGGAGCCGATCATTTGAGCGGACCAGTCCGTACCGCGGTCACCCTCGGGCTCCTGGGGGCCGTCATGTTGTTGCTGGTGGACTGCAATGATGCCGCCAGCCCGGGCGCCACCGACGAGCGGTCGACCGCTGGCCAGACCATCCCAGTCGTCGAGTCCGCGGTTGCCGCCTCTCCCTCATCCGGTAGCGATCCCGCCGCTGAAACCCCAACAACTCCCTCCCCCGGCCCCACCCCATCTGGCGTCCGGGCCGCCGCACCGGAGGGTCCGACTCCAGTCCCAACGCCGGCACCGACCCCGATCCCCACCCCAACCCCCGAGTCTGAGATGAGCCTAGTCGACCGACTCAAACTCAGCGCCCGAGAAGCCTTCCTCGGTCTCGTCCCCGACTGGCCCGACGAAGGTCGTATCAACATCCTCCTCCTCGGCATCGACAAGCAGGACAAGATCGAAGGCAACACCGATGTCATCATGCTCGCCAGCATCGATCCCGCCACCGACTCGGTCATGCTCATCTCCCTTCCCCGCCACCTCTGCATCGCCACCTGCGAAACCTGGGCCGACCGCATCAACGCCGTCACCCTCGATCACGGTTTCGACGCCCTCAAGGCCGAGGTTTCCGTGCTCCTCGGCCTGCCGATCGATTTCTACGCCGCCGTGAATTTCAATGGCTTCGCCGACGCCATCGACCTGGTCGGCGGAGTTGATCTCTGGGTCGAGCGCGACTTCGACGAGCTCTTCGAGTTCCTGGAAACCCGGGAGCAAATTCGGCTGAAAATCGACCGTGGCTGGCACGAATTATCGGGCCGCGAGGCCCTCTTATTCGTCCGCTCCCGCAAACTCGATGAAGGCGGCGACTTCGCCCGCATCTGCCGCCAGCAGCAGGTCATCCGCGAGTTACGCTCCCGCGCCATTTCTCTCGGTATCATCCCCCGCCTGCCCCAGCTCGCCCTTGAACTCGGCGACTGGCTCCAGACCGATTTTCCAGTCACCAGCCTGCCATCCTTCGCCGAGCTCGCCGTCGGGATTCCCCGAAGCCGCACCCATTCGTTTCTCATCAACCAAGAACAGGGCCTCGTCGAGGCCATCACCGGCACCGACGACTCCCAGCTCTTCAAGCCCGACCGGGAAGCCATCCTGAAGTTCATCGACGACGCGCTCCTTGAGTCTGTGTCCGAGAAGGAGGGCGGCCCCTCCGTATACTGTCCCCTCCCGCCGCCCAGATAGGGAATCACCGCTTGGCCACAACCCGCCGCCGTATCCTGAAGGCCGCTATTCTGGGGCTGGCGCTCGCCGTTCCCGCCGGAGCCGTCTTTGCCGCCGAAGCGCCCCCGCTCGCCCTCCATCTCCAAGGCTTCAAGCGGCCCCGGGGAGTCGCCGTCGATTCCGCTGGCAACATCTACGTCGCCGACACCGAGAATCACCTCATTCGCAAGTACACCGCCGCCGGCGGTTACCTGACTCAATGGGGCGGATTTGGTAGTACCTTTGGAAATTTCCGTTATCCCCGTGACGTCACGGTCGGCCCCGACGGCCGCGTCTACGTCGCCGACACCCTCAACGACCGCATCCAGGTCTTCGACGCCGCCGGCGGCTTCATTGCCGTTTACGGAATCAGCCGGGGTGGCGGGCCCGAGCAGTTCGACACCCCGAAGGCCGTCGCCCTTGACCCGGCCGGCCGCCTCTTCGTCGCCGACACCTTCAACAACCGTATCAAGGTAATGGGCCCGTCCGGGGAGCACCTCTTCACCTTCGGCCAGTCCGGCCGCGAGGTCGCCGGCATGCGCAATCCCAGCGGTGTCGCAGTCTCCCCGGCCGGTGGCGTCTACGTCGCCGATACCTTCCACGACCAGATCCAGGTTTTCAATCTGGCGGGCGGCTTCGTCCGCAAATGGGGCGCCACCGGCGAGGGCCCGGGCCAGTTCGTCAGCCCTCGGGGAATGGCCGTCGACGCCAGCGGGCGCGTCTACGTAAGCGACACCAACAACCATCGCATCCAGGTATTCACCCCCGAAGGCGGCTTTCTGCAGACCTGGGGAAGCCGCGGCATTCGCCTTGATCAGTTTCAGGACCCCAAGGGCCTCGCGATCGGACCCGACGGCTGGGTTTACGTCGCCGATCATCTCAACGACACCGTTCCGGTTTTTGCCGCCTTACCGCCGGTGGAGATCACCGCCGATCCCGATCTAAAAGATGGTAGTCCACTGGGTCCCGTCGCCGTCACCGCCGCCGTCCACGCGGCCGACACCGGCCACAGCATCCTCAACCTGCGCCTGCTCACCGACGAATCGCCCCGCGACGCCGGCTTCCTCGATTACTACAACCTCACCGGCGGACTTGCCCGATGGGGCTATCCGCTCTCCGAAGTCTTCGAAGAGAAGCCCGGCAATTTCGTCCAGTACTACCAGCGCGGCGCCGTCGACTGGCATTTTCGCGAAGACCTTGGCATCCACACCATTGAGCGTCGCCTCGGCTGGGATCTCATCGGCGGCGGTCGTGAGGGCGCCGCGGACATGGGCGTCGAGCCCGGCACCCTGAATCCCAACGATGGCATCCTGTCCGGTCCTTGGGGACACAAAGTCTCTAACCAGTCCGTCGACGGCACAGTCACGGGATTCCTGGACTTCTTCCAGCGCCTCGGCAGCGAACTCAGTTTCGGCGTCGCGAAGACCGACGCCCGCCCCGACACCGGCGCCCCCGGCACCGTCCTCCTCTAGCTGGCGCCGCCGCGGGCGCCGC
>CAZBZS010000003.1:84056-109027 GCA_964496475.1 uncultured Chloroflexota bacterium
CGGCTTTATCCGCCAGTATTTCCAGGCCGCCGTCATCGAGTTCCATCCCAACGGCTTGGATCAAATCCAGATCGCCCTCATCGGCTACAACCTCCGCGCCCTGGCCTATCCCGGCGAGTCATGGGGCGGGCTTCCCCCATTTGCAAGCACCGAAGCCGTCCCGGCCGGCATCGCCTTTGCCAGCCCCTGACCGCCCAAACTCAACTATCGCCCTCCGGCCCTGTAGTATCTGGCCGCGAAAAGATGAAGCCCGCCCCCCGACCTCGAGATACACGCCTAAGACATGAACGCCCCCCTCGATCCCGAAAGCGCTGTACTAGCATCCCTGGCTCAGCTCGGCGTCGAGTACGAGCTCATCAAGATCGACCCTCAATACGCCGACACCGCATCCTTTTGCGAACGGTACGACTATCCCCTAGAGAACTCCGCCAACGCCATCGTCATCGCCTCCAAGCGCGGCCCGAAGCAATACAGCACCTGCCTGGCTCTGGCCACCACCCGCGTCGATGTCAACAGGACCGTCCGTAACCTCATGGGAGTCAAGCGGGTATCATTCGCCTCCGCCGAAGATATGGCCGAGCTCACCGGCATGCAGGCCGGCGGAGTAACCCCCTTCACCCTCCCCGCCGACATCCCCCTCTATGTCGATTCCCGCGTCATGGATCTCGAGTGGATCATAGTCGGCAGCGGCGGGCGTGACTCAAAGCTGAAGATTTCTCCCGGGGCGCTGTGTAAACTGCCGAATTTTCAGTCGATCGACGGCCTCGCCTCCGACTTCACATACTGATCCGCACCACGGAAGGAAGTTAGACATGAACATCAGCGGAAGCACCGCCATCATCACGGGCGGCACCGGCGGGCTCGGCTCCCGGCTCGCCCGCAAATTCGCCGACGCCGGCGCCAACATCGCACTTGTCTACAAGGAATCCCACGAAAAGGCTGAAGCCGTCGCCGACGAACTGCGCGAACTCGGCCCCAGGGTCCTCCCCATCGCGGCCGACCTCAGCACTCCGGATGGTATCGACACCATGGTGGAGCGCACGCTCGAGGAGTTCGACGCCATCGACATCCTGGTCAACAACGCCGCCATGAATCTCTGGATACCATTTTCCGAGCTGGACAAAATGACCCTGGACATCTGGGACGAGATCATCAACATGAACCTCACCGGCCCGTTCCTCTGCGCCAAAGCCGTCGCCGGCGCCATGAAATCCCGGGGCCACGGCCGCATCATCAACATCTCCTCCGGCGCCGGCCTGCGTCCCGGCGGGAGTTCCATCGCCTACGCCGTCTCCAAGGCCGGACTCATCCACCTCACCCGCTGCCTGGCCGTCGCCCTAGCCCCGGAAGTCCTGGTCAATTGCATCGCCCCCGGCATGCTCGAAGAGACCCGCATGACCGCCAATCTCGATCCCAAGTTTGCCGAGCGCGCCCGCCGTGGCGCCCTCCTCAAGCGAGCCGCCAGCAAGTCCGACGTGGCCGATCAGGCCGTCGCCTTCGCCCGCACCGACACTATCACCGGCCAGACCATCGTCGTCGACGCCGGGGTGGTATTTCACTAGATTTCACCGGAGACGATCGGATTTAGGGCCCTGGCCGCGCTCTTGATACCTCCCGTGACGGAAAGAAGTTGGATATGGAAATAAGGGGAAGCACCGCCATCATCACCGGAGGCGTCGGTGGGCTTGGCTCCCGCATCGCGCGCAAATTCGCCGAGGCCAGCGCGAACATAGCCCTCGCGGATAAGTTATCCCACGAAAGGGCCGAAGCCGTCGCCACCCGTACCCGCGCCTTTTCGCCTAGAGGTCTCGATATCATCGAGTACCATCAGGAGCGGTACGACGGCAGCGGCTATCCCAACGGTCTCCGCGGCGACCTCGTTCCCGAAGGCGCCCGCATCATCGCCAACGCCTTCGACGCCCTGGCTGTCCATAAGCCCTACCGCACCACCTATAGCCTATTCAAGGCCCTCACTATCGTCCGGGACGAGATGGCGACTGGATTCGACCGGCTCCTCCTCCGTGACTTCATCTTCTCCCTCTGCTAGGTCCTCGGCTCTTCCGGATCATAGCCAACTTCGTTACCCTCGTCCCCCCGGTGCGCTAATCTCCGCCACCAACCCCCGTGCCAAGGTTCCCCCTTATGCCCACCCCCGCCCCCCTCACCCTGACGGTCCTCGGCTGCGGCAGTTCGATCCCCAGCGCCGAGCGCCTGCCTCCCGCCTACCATGTACTTACCGCCGACGGCCAGCGGTGGCTACTTGACGCCGGCGCCGGGTGCAGCTTCCGCCTGGCCCAGGCCGGCCATCGGGACGCCGACCTCGACCGCCTCTTCATAAGCCACACCCACCAGGACCATATCGCCGGTCTCCTGCCTCTGCTTCAGGGGCTCGGCAGCGTCGAAGGCGCGGCTCGACAACGCCCCCTTCCGATCCACGGGCCAGAGGCGGTTCAGGAGTACCTCGATCGAACCATCTCGCTTGGCCTAGTCTCAGCGCCCCCGTTTCCCATCGAGTTCAACCGGCTTGACGACGGCGACTCGTTCCTTACCGGCCCTCTCAAGGCGCATGTTCGTTTAATGCACCATTCGCGGCCATCCCTTGGCCTGCGGTTAGAAATCGACGGAGTCGTTTTCGTTTATTCAGCCGACACCGGCCCGTGCGCAGCCATGCTCGAAATCGCGCGCGACGCCGGCCTCCTTCTCATGGAGGCTTCCTTTCCCGCCGGACAGGATTCCGAATATCACCTCACCACCGCCCAGGCCGGCGACATTGCGCACCGGGCCGGCGTCCATTCCCTGCTTCTCACCCATCTCTTTCCCGACAGCCTCGCCCTCTCTCCCGATGACCTCGAAGTGCAGGTGCGTGCTTCCGGCTACGCAGGAGCGCTTCGCGTAGCTCGCGATCTCGACGTGATTCCGATTGGCCGGCCCGGGACCTAGCACCCGAGTCCGGGCTGGCGGCGGCCTGCATTCTGACTCGCTCCAGCTCGTGCCTCCAGGACTTTGCCCGTTGTACAGTCTGACGGATTAATGCGCCGGGATTTGGGGGCACGTCGTGCGAGCGATCGCTACCGGGGGGCGAACAATGGCGGTATCCACATCCGCACCACCAAGCCGACGGCGCCTACAGTTACGGAAGCGCCCAAGAGAACTTCAGCCATCCCCTTGACAGCACCATCACCGTCGTGTCGCTCATCTACTCGAACGCCTTTGTCTCACTGAAAATGGGCTGCGCGGCCGCTATGTCGTTCGTCCCGTTCATCATCATTGTCATCAACGCCCGCTTGCTCAGGTACGACGTCGGCTATTGACCGGCGACCCCGGATAAGAGTTCCAAAGGAGCCCCGAAGGACCCGCCGGGCCGCATTAGGCTAAGCTTCGGCCGCGCGGCATCATTGGATGACACCAGCCCGACGTGATTGCGACCCGTCGGGGGAGGACCGTGGCCATGATCGATACATCAAAGCCAGCGCTGCGAAGACGCCTGCGACTGGGAAACCGTGGTGGATTGGCAGGTTACCTCTTTGTGGCTCCGTCAATCGTCTTCCTCACCGCCTTCGTGATTCTCCCGATCATCCTGGCCTTCTATTACAGCCTCACTGACTACGATCTGATGCGGTCACCGCGGTTCGCCGGATTCAAGAATTACGTGAACCTGCTGGATGATGTGCGCTATCCGCGCGGCGTTGCCAACACGCTCTACTTCGCGTTCGGCACAGTCCCATCGGGAATAGTCACTTCGTTGCTGTTGGCCGTTTTGATCAATCGCCAGATCCGCGGTATTTACGTGTATCGGGCACTTTTCTACATGCCGGTAGTGAGTTCGTTCGTGTCGGTCTCACTGATTTGGCTGTGGATGTACGAGCCACAATTTGGGCTGCTCAACGAAGGGCTGGAAACATTGGGCTTGCCGCGGCAGAAATGGCTGCTGGCCGTGAAGACCTCAATGCTTTCCATCATCATCATGAGTGTGTGGAAGAACATGGGCCTGAACATGATTATCTATCTGGCCGGGTTGCAGGGAATCCCACCGCACCTGTATGAGGCGGCCGAGATCGATGGTGCTGGCCGGGTTTCGACGTTTTTCCGAATCACGCTGCCTTTGCTGGCGCCGACGACCTTTTTTGTAGTGATCGTCTATTTCATCGGCGCGCTGCAGATGTTCGTGCAGGTATGGATCATGACCTCGAAGGTGGACGGCGCCAACGAGTCATTCGGGGGTCCGCTGGACAGCACCATCACCGTCGTGACACTCATCTACTCCAATGCCTTCCACTATCTGAAGATGGGCTACGCGGCCGCGATGTCGTTCGTGCTGTTCCTGGTCATCGGCGTTATTACGGTTGTTAACGCGCGGCTCTTAAGGTACGACATCGGTTACTGACGGGCCGGCAACGTCGCGCTCGGCCCCGAGCCGAGGCGATGGGGGGCAGCCTGGGACCTGAGCCCGACCCATCCGGTACCAGCCTTCCGAGCTGCCATCACTGACCTGGGCTGGTCCGGTTCGGCTACAGCGGTTTACGCCCGGCGAAGCCATCGTAGATGTGGTGCCAGTGCCGAATATCGACCTCGCCAAGCTGATAGCAGAGGAAGATGTCGTCCTCGCCGCTACGCGACGGGAAGTCGATCAGGCCGATCTCAAGGTTCCGCACCAGAATCCCGGTCGCCGCCAACTCTTCGATCAGCAGCGTTACCTGTTCCAACTCCTCCCGCAGTCTCAGTCGGGCGGGCTTTCCCTCTCCCTCGCCTGTGCCTATTCCTTCCATCTCCGCCGCCAGTTCACTCAGCTCCCCCCTGATCAGCTGAACGGTTTCCAGTTTGGACACGATGTCAGGCAGCGCTGCACGTGCTTCCTCCAGGGTGAAGTATCTGCTGAAATTTTGTGCCATGTCGAATTTCGCTCCCGCGGCTAATCAGTCATGGTGAAGCGGCTGTCACCAGTACTACTGGACATGCCGGTGAATGAGCAAGCGGCCAGATCCAGCAGCCGTCCCACCTGCCCTAACCCCCCGCGGAGGATAGCGAACTGAAACCCGAACGGTTCCCGGCACAAGCGCGGACACATGCCGATATTACCCACACCGGAGCCGCCGCTTTCGCCGCGCTATTGCCGCACCACCCGGTCCTCCAGCAGCCCCAGCCCCAGCCCGAAGTAGCGGTCCAGCACCAGCCGGAACACATTCACCAGCGTGACATCGTCGTACACCACACCGGCCCCGCCGTCCGGCAGGCGTAGCGCCATCAAGATGTTGTACTTCTCCAAGTCTGGGGCCTCCCCGTGGTCCGAGGCGATCACGATGATCGGCGGCTGCGCCGATCCTTCGATAATCGCGTCTATCGTGTCTAGCAGCAGGGAATTCAGGTACACCAACTGTCCTACGTATGCGCTCGGCACCCCCGGATCGTGGTCGTCGGAGAAACCCTCCAGCGGACTGAGCACCACATTTCCATGCTGGTCGAGGTTGAACGGTGCGTGCGGCTTAACCACATGCGCCAGTACGAACTTCGGGCCGTGGTACTCCCTCGCAACTGTCCCAAGAAATTCGAACGTCTCCACCGTCCGCACCGGGTGCCACCAGGGATACGGCTCATTGCCCGGCAGCTCAAAGTACCCCGGCAGGAACGGGCGTAACAACGTCGTTCGCAGGAATTGCCGGGTGAATTCCCCGAACACCACGCCAGTCGCGCTCGCTTCACCCCGCGAAGTTAGCCGGCCCTCCGGACTGAAATTCACCCGCACGTCCGCGATCGCGCTCCCTGTCGTCAGCGCATATCCCGACGCCACATGGACGTACGCGTAACCCAGCCCCTGCAGAATGCGGCCCAGCCGGTGATCACGCACGAGCGACCCCTTCCCGCTCTCACCACGTTCCGTCTCGTCCAGGTAGCGCAAGTTCAGCGCCGACGGAATCGACCATTGGGTCCGCGTGTAGTTGCTCCGCGCCCCCGCCGGCACCACAAAGCCTCGTTGCTCCAGCGCGGCAATGAATTCGCGATTGTTGAAGCCCGGTATCGAGTCCGCCCGCGAGTACGCATCCAAGATTATGTAGTAAATATCGGGCCTATTTGCGACATTCAGAGCGGCCTCCACGACCGGGTCCAGGGTAGAGGCCGGGTCCGAATCGGCCGAGTCCATGGCAGAGCTCACCACCTGGTAGCCGATCATCAGCCCCGGCATCGCCACCAGCAGCAGGGCGGCGACATTCAGGTACATGGCCAGCCCCCACACCCGCGCCGTCCGGTTGAACGCGATCACCCCCACGCCACCCATCCCCGCCATCAGCAAGCCCAGCAGCAGCCGGTCGTCCACCCGGTCCCCCACCAGGTTGGACAGGTGCCCGAACGCGAAAAAAGCCACCGTCCCGATCGCCACCAGCCCCGCCGCCCGGTGCGCGTCCCGCGTCATCCCCAAGGCCGCCAGCGCTGCCGCCGACACCAGCCCCAGCGCCAGCGCCAGCAGCGCCAGCACCTCCATAAGGCGCGCCGTCGCCAGGTTGCTGCTGGCGAAACTCAGCACCGGGTAGATCGCCAGCAGCCACACATATACTGGCCACCTCCGCCAACCCCGTTTCATCGCGGACCGGGCCGCCGGTCCACCTGGTGCCGGCCGGGCAAACGCCGTCACCAGTCGCAGCGCAGCGCTGCCAAACACCCACATCGCTGCTCCTAGCACCACCAGCGCCAGCGCCGCCGCACCCAACACCCGCTCCGTCCCACCCCGCATCCACGCCACTCGGATCCCGCTGGCGTACCCCTCGATCCGAAACGCCAGCGACCCCCGGAAATCCAGCGTTGCGGCATTCAGCGTCGGACCGGCGAAATCAGTCCCAGCCCCCGCCACCCCGAACGTCGCAAAGTTCGTCGACATCTCCGACACCGATAGCTGCAACCGAATCCCTTCATCGGGCGGTTCGTACAGTTGAAATTCGATCGCGTAAGGCAGCAGCCGCGAGTTTTCGGGTATTTCCATTGTCGCCTGCCGCAGGACCCGAGAGTCCCTCCCGGTCACCAGCGCGGCCGTAATCCGAACCCTTCCGTCCGTCGGTCCGGTGCCCACCCACACCGTCGCCCTGATGATCGGAATCGACACCGTGCCCAAGTCCTGCTGCAACCCGTGGCCCGGCCAGACCGGCGACAGTTCCTGCGACGGCTCCGGCGTCCCGGCCAGGTCAACCCTCGTCGCCGGCAGCAGGCTCACCCCCATCCCCAACCCCACCAGCACGCACAGCACCGCCAGCCGCCGTAGCAGGACTTCCGCCGCCGCCGGCCCCTGCTTCCCGTCTTCGCCATGGGTTTCGTTCAAACGCCGCTAACCGCGATCAAATCGCCCCTCCACTGCGCTCTTGCAGCCGCGATCATACCGGGCCGTACCGGACCACGACTCCTTTTCGGATCGCCAAATCGCCACCCGGTCACTAGTATTCATTCGAGTATCCGACGCCCCACGGCCCCAGCCTCGCTACAACTCCAATCCCCGTCGAAACGAGTCTCAATTGGCTCCCATCAACACCCCACCACAACCATCCGCGCCCACCTTCCGGGCCATCCTCGCCCTCGCCGCCCCAGCCCTGCTGCGCGCCTACATCGACCCCGGCAGCGGCAGCTTTCTCATCCAGATCGCCATCGCCACCGTCCTGGGTGGCGCCGTCATGGCCCGCCTCTGGCTTGTCCGAATAGTCGGTGTCTTCCGGCGCACCCCACCCGACACCGGGGACTCCGAGCGCCCACCATCGTCCAACCCGGGCGGCGCTGGCACCGGCGCCGACATTGAACCCGACTAACCCGGGCGCCGATCCCGGGTCCTTCCGCGATCCCGCCGGGTTCGTCTTTCACCGCGACGACGAACTCTACAGGCAGATAAACTCGTCCTACCGGCCGACCTACGAGCTCCTGATGGACTCTGGTCTGTACAAAAACCTCACTGATCGCGGCCTGCTGGTCCCCCATGAAGAAGTCGACCTGGCCATCGCCCGCGACGACTGCGCCTACCGCGTAATCCAGCCTCGCCGCATCGAGTTCATCAGCTACCCGTTCGAGTGGTGCTTCTCGCAACTCCAGGCCTCCGCCCTCGCCACCCTCGACATCCAGGAAGAGGCCTTGGCCCATGACCTCTCCCTCAAAGACGCCAACGCCGCCAATATCCAGCTCCTCGATGGCCGTCCAGCCCTCATCGACACCCTCTCCTTCGAACCCTACGAGGAGGGCTTTCCGTGGGTCGGCTACCGCCAGTTCTGCCAGCATTTCCTCGCCCCCCTGGCGCTCATGTCCCGCACCGACGTCCGCCTCGCCGGGCTCCTGGCGACCCACCTGGACGGCGTCCCCCTCGACCTCGCTGTACGCCTCCTCCCCTTCCGCTCCCGCTTCAACCCCGGCCTCTTCATGCACCTCCATCTCCACGCCCGCGGCCAGCGTCGCCACCAGCACGCCACCACCAACCGCGCCGCTCTGCGCGGGCGCATGAACCGCCAGAAACTGGTAGCGCTTCTCGGCAACCTCCGCTCCACCGTCCGCAAGCTCCGCTGGCGACCCGGCGGCTCCGACTGGGGTGACTACTACCAGCGCGACAGCTACAGCGACGCCGCCTTCCGGCAGAAGCAGCAACTCGTCGCCGTCATGCTCGACGCCGCCGGTCCCGGTCCCGTCTGGGATCTCGGCGCCAACACCGGCGAATTCAGCCGCCTCGCCCTCGCTCGCTCAAAGCCGGTCGTCGCCCTAGACTTCGATCCCGGCGCCATCGAGATCAACTACCGGCGGATGACTCTCGACCGCGATACCGGACTATTCCCGCTGGTCGCCGATCTCACCAACCCCACCCCACCCACCGGCTGGGCCAACCGCGAGCGCCGCTCCCTGCTCGATCGCGGCCCTGCCCACACCGTCATCGCCCTCGCCCTCACCCACCACCTGGCCATCTCAAACAACATCCCCTTCGCCCGCCTCGCCGGGTTCTTCGCCGACCTCACTCGCTACCTTCTTGTCGAATTCGTCCCCGCCGACGACCCCATGGCCGCCCGTCTCCTGGCCATGCGCAACCACGAGTTCCCCGACTACACCGTCGGCGCCTTCGAAACCGCCCTGGCCGAGCGCTTCAAAATCCACCGCCGCGAACCGATCCTCGGTTCCGACCGGGTCCTCTACCTCATGGAAGCCCTCTAGCCGCCCGGCGACTCCACCGCCTCCACCGCCGCCGTCTCCCCGGTATCCTCTCCCAACTCTTCCATATCCGCCTCCGAGTCCAGCCTCCACAACTGCCGGGCGAACACCATGATCGCCACCGGCGTCCCGAGCTTCTCAGCGACCGCCGACATTGGCAGCATCCCCACCGGTGTCAGCCCCCAGCCCAGCATCCAGATCGAAAGCACCCTCCCCCACAACCGGTTCGGCACGATCAGCTGCAGGATCGTTTGGATCATCGCCAGGTACACCGCCTGGAAGAAGCCCACCAGCACCAGCACCAGCACAGAGTCCGTCAGCTCTACCATCAGCCAGCTATGGGAAATCGACAGCATCCAGAACCCCATCATGCTGGTCAGCGTCGCCAGCCACAGCCGCCGGAATCCCGTGTAGCCGAGCGCCGGCGTCACCCGCGTCCCGAATCGCCCGATCGCTCCGCTCACCCGCGCACTGGCCGTCGCGTCAGCGCCGCGCCCAACGCCACCGCACTCAAGACCCCGGTCAGCACCGCATAGCTCATCCCCATCGTCTCGCCGTGCATGTCAAACTCGCCGTAGTGCGCGAACAACCGCTCCCGGAACCCATCGAAGCCGCCCCCCTCCGCCGCCGTGCAGCCGTCGCACGGCAGCGCGATCGGATTCTGAAACATGTCCGTCGCCTGCACATAGATATCCCCTCCGCGAAGCAGACTGCCCGAATTCTGCCCGTGATACCACTCCTCCGGCGTCCCCAGCAGGTAGATCTGCCCGCCGATCAGCACTACCGTCAGCAGCCCCAGAAGCGGGCCGCTCCAGCCGAACCGCCACCTCCACCCCAGCACCTCCCCGGCCCCCACCGCCGCCATCGCGGTCACAAACGGCATACCATAGGCCAGGTGACGGAACATCTCCGTCGGCTCCTCCCGGTGGAACCCCTCCGGCGCCACTGCCATCGTCAGCGTCACCTGCGCCAGCGCCGCCAGCGGCAACGCCAGCAGCACCGATTTGCGCCGCACCAGCTTCCAGGTCCCGAGCCCGAACAGGCCGGCCAGCAACACCAGCAGCAGCGGCCCCCGCCAATCATTCAGCAACAGGATCCTGGCGTAGTACTCGTACGCTCCGGTCCGCGCGAACTCCAGATTCTCCCCGATATGCGCCACCGAAAATCCCGACGAGCGCGTCGGCCACAGCGCGTCGGTCGTCAGCCAGATGAACCCGGCGAACAAGCCCATCCCGGCCAGCACGATTCCCCCGGGCGCCGCCCACCACCACGACCGACCCAACCCCACCGCCACCGCCGCGATCGCCACCGCATACACCGGTCCCTCCGGCCGTGTCAGCGCCACCAGCACCAGCACCACCCCCAGCCCCAGCGCGTCCCACCTGCCCGTCTCGCGACCGGCCATCCGCGCCAGCAGCCACGCGGCCGCCACCAGTTCCAGCACGAACACCGAATCCGGCTCCGCCGCCCCCAGCACCACCACCTGGAACGGCGGGAACAACACCGTCAGCAGCGCCCCCGCCAGCGCGATGTCGTCGCGTTTCGCCACCGCTCGCAGCGCCAGGAACAGCACCCCCGGAAGCGCTACATTGGCCAGGATGATCGGCAATTGCGCACTGTGATACCAGTGCCCCGACACCCCAAACGACACCGCCATCAGCAGCGGCAGCAGCGGCGCATCCGCCACCATCCCACCCGCCGTGGCCTGGGCGATCCCCATCCCCGCCGACCAGGTCGGATAGCCCTGCCCGCTCAACACAGCCTCGGCCACGATCCAGTACCGAGCCAGGTCGTCCATCGTCACCGCCCGGTACGAGCCGGCCTGCAGGAGACCGATCCCCAGCAGCGTCCCGGCCAGCAGCCAGCCCCGATGCCGCACCAATCGCTCCCGCGCCCTTTCCAACGTCCCCGCCGAATCTACCCCCGGCCGCAGCAGCCACCCGGCATACACCGCCAAACCCACCAACAGCGCCGCCAGCGCCCGGGCGCCGCCGCTGGTAATCAGCAGGTGGCGCAACTCGTTGTCCCCGTTCGAAGCCAGCGCAAACCCCAGCGGTAAGACCAGCGGCCAAAGGTATACGCGCCAGCCATCTGCCGGCGGCGTCCGACCGAACGGTAGAACCAGCCCGGCCATCGCCCCCAGCGCCGCCAACCAGATCGCCGTCGCCTCCGCCTCGCCGTCCGTGATTTTCAGCAGCAGGTCGCCAAACCCGATCCCGGCCACCGCCAGCGCCAGCAGGTCCACCACCGAGATCCCCCATCGGCTAACCCCAACTCGCCGCGCGCGGACCTTCCCCGCCCCCTCCGTCAACCCGATCCCGACCGCGAGCAGTAGCGGAATCAACCCCAACGACCCGATCCGCAGCGACGCCGACTCGGCCACCAGCGCGTTGAACGAATCCGACCCGTACAGCGCGGCTACCGGAACCGCCATCAGCACGCCCGGGGTCATGCTCCGCCACCCCGCCCCGCCCCCCGCCCCGCGCCATGCCGCCAGTGCGATCCCGGCGAACAACCCCGCAACCAGCACGAAGACCAGCCCGTGCCGCACCGTCATCTCCGCCGGGTTTGCCCGTCCGGCCAGCACCGTCGCCGCCGCCAGCCCAGCCACCAGCGCCCCGGCCCCACCCAACATTCGCCACCTCATGCGACCGCCTCCGGCAACCCCCGCCGGACCACCGCCCACGCCACCACCGCCCACGCCACCCCGCCGGCTGCCACCGGGGCGCCTACGAGATACCGCTTCACCCGCGGTTCTTCGCTGACTTCGATCGCAAAACCGTCCCCCGGGCCCGATCGGCGGAGCGTCTCTCCGCCGTCCGGTGACCCGTCCAACCTTCACCGCCCCCAAGAATAGATTGCGGGCGCACGATCTTCATTCCCGGCGGCGATTCATCCACGCCGCCCCGCCCGGCTACTCCGATTCCGTCGCGGCCAGCATCACCCCGCTCAGCGCCTGCAGCGCCGCCGGTCCCCGGATAAGGAATTCCACCACCCCGGCCTCCACCGTCGCCTGCGCCACTTCCTCCTCGCCCGGCGACTCCATCACCACGATCGGCCTATCCGGCGCCTCCGCCAGCGTCGCGTGATGCACGACCTCGAAATCCACGACTCCCGGACTCAACATCGCCGCCCGCATCGACACCGCGCAGTGGTCGTGCTCCTCGACATGCAGTACCCGGACCGCCATGCGCCGCTTCTCCATTTTCGATTCGTTCCAACCGCACCGCCAGAATACCCGGTCCGCGGGCTTTGGATCACCTAATCGGGACCCGCTCGGCAACATCCTGAGCTACGCCACACAGAAGAAACTTGCTGTGCTAGCGGTGGTACCCTTCTCCGAACCGCTTGGCACGATCACAATCCGGGGGATGCTCTTCATGGCGCGCACCGCCGCCCTGCCCCCCGGCCCGCGCCGCTTGAACTTCTTCATCGCCATCGCCGACGTCTTGCGGCGGCCTTACACATTCCCAATATTCTGAGTTGCCCTCGAAATCCACTCGCCGACGCGGCTTTAAGAGAGCCATGATTCGAGACCGTCTATCAGACTATGTCTGTGTTGTTCTGCTGCTAGTCGGTTCGGTCGTCGCGTTTGCGCCCCTAGTTACCGCGCCGCTTTCAGCGGCCTTTGGGGAGGCAACCCCGTTCTACGGAACCCCGTTGCTCGCAGCGCGGGAAACGATCACAGTATACGGACAACTGCCGCTCTGGGATCCGTGGACCGGCGCGGGCGACGCGCTGGTGGCCAACCCCCTAGCCGTGCAGTTCTACCCGCCGTCGCTGATTGCCTACCTATCCTCAAATCCAGCGCTTGACGGGGTCCGGTGGATGGCGATGACGCACCTGACGGTGGCGGCGCTGGTGATGTACACCTTGGCACGAGCGGTCGGCGCTCGCCCATGGGCGGCCCTCGTCGCTGCGCCGTTGTTCATGATGAACGCCCACACCGGTTGGCAAATCAGCAACGGAGTGATCGGGCAAGTGATGGCGCTTCCGTGGACGGCCCTAGCCTGGCTGATCACATTGTTGGCGGTTCGACATTCGAGCCCTCGGCTAATGGCCGGAACGGGACTGACACTGGGGATGATGGTCATCGCGGGCACGGTATATGACATCTACTTCGCCGGCCTTGGGGTGGCGGTCGTGCTTGGAGTCCTCGGCATCCGCGAGATCGTAGTGGCCGAGGGGGGATATCGCCGGGGGATATTTGGTCGACTCGCGTTGATGGCCGGGGTCGGATTGCTTTCGACCGTGCTCGTCTCTGCCGTGAAGCTGGTACCTGTTACGCAGTTCCAGCAGTTTTCCACGCGGGTCGGATTCTCCCTGGAGGAGGCGGAGGTCGGGCTCGAAAATATACCCACCGCGTCGGCACTCGCCCGCGATGCGGTCACCCCACTGGAGGCGGCCTGGGCGGGACCGCTGAACATGCTCGTTCTACTCCTGGTTATCGTCGCGTTCTGGCGGCCCCGTCGGGAGGTCGTCGCGTTCGGACTGGTCGCATTGATAGGGTATTGGGCCTCGCTTGGAATGCGGGCGCCGGCGGACTTATACGGGTTGTTTCATGGCACCCTGCCCGGCTTCGCCTTCAACAACACGACAATCAGATTCATGAACATGTTCTATCCAGCGTACGCGATCTTGGCCGCGATCGGGGCGTCGCGGGCGTACTCGTTTGCCGCTGCCCGTCTTCCACGACGGTTTGCCGCGGCGCCGCTGGCGGTAGTTGGAGCGGTGTCCTTGTCGGTCCTGATCGCCGGAGCCAGCCACGTGCGGGGCGTCGCTGCGCTCGCCGTCTCGACCGACTCCTACCAAGCAACCCCGAAGCAGGGTTCTACGGCCGAGATACTGTCTGATTTGTATGACGAACAAGGGGGGCACAGCTTCCGCGCGTTCAGCACCTACATCTTTTCGAAGGGATCTGGCCGGCTCACGGCCACGGCTGCCGTCATCTATGGACTGGACGTTGCGAACCCGGTCAATGCACACATGGTGCCGTCATATTCACTAATGGTGGACTACGCACCGGGAGCGGTTGCAACCGGGCGACAATACCGACTCCTCAACATCCTCAACGCGCGCTACCTGGTCTTCGAGGAGTCGTACCAGATTGCGCCGCCGGAACCGGTGGCCAACTCATATTCAATCGAAGGGGGCATCATTTACGAGGCGGCCTCGGCACGCGATCGCGCGCAAGTCTTCGGCCGCTCACTGCTGTTAGTCGGCAAGGACATTGACTCCGACTTCAATGCTTTCGAGGCCCGCCTTCTGGTCTTTCACGACGGCTTCGATCCGAGCGGAATCACGGTTCTCCACGGCGGCTCGCCCTACCTGGACGACTACGAACTCGGGTTTCTCAGTCGCATTGACGCGCTCATCTTGACTGATTGGGCAGCCCATTCCGACAGTGCCGCGACCGCCCTACGGGAACAGTTTCAGGCGCAAGGTGGTGTTGTCCTGGAGCTCGACTACGTCGACGGTGAGGAGTCGAACCCGTTCAGGCGTTCAAGCGCATTCCTGAACGATGTTGACGCTCCGAAGACACTCACGGACGAGTCGGAAGCCCGAGTTGCCGAGCTTCTGGACGCGCTACAGGATCAGCCCGAAGCGGCGTATGCGTCGCGAGTCGTCTCGTTTTCACCGACGGACATCACGATAGACGTGGATTCACTACCTGAACCGGCGGCACTGATCCTCAGCCAGAGTTATTTCCCCGGATGGAAGGCGACAGTGAACGGTGAGGATACTCCGGTGTTCATGGCGGACAGTCTGGTGACGGGCGTGATGCTGCCGGCCGGGGGGCCATTTGAGGTCCGATTCGCTTTCGACCCGCAGTTGTTCGGCCTGGCCGCGATCGGGTCGCTGGTGTCGATCGTCGCGGCGCTCGTGCTGTCGGTCAGCGGGCTGCGGGCGATTCGCCAACGCCGCCGGGGCTCAGCCAGCCCGGCTATCGATTGACCCCGGAGACCAGCCGCCGGCGAATCGAATCGGTGATTTCAGTCACCCGGCTGAAATCGTGGATGACGAACGCGAACAGGCGGTCTGCTTCAATCCTCCCCGCCGCAGCAAAGGACTCGGAAAGCTCGTCCACAGGCAGGGCGTCGACATCAACTTCCCCGTCCTCGGGCCCGATGAACACGTATTCGACCCTTCGAATATTCGTGTACAACTCCAGGATATCCGGCGACATCTGCCGGCCAACAAACCGTTCCGAATACCACGACACATTGTCAGTGAGCACCTGGTAGAGGTCGAGTGACTGATACTCTGCGGTTCGATCCGGACGGCGAGAGTCACCGTACTCCAGCCAGAGCCAGAGGTCGACTGGCACCCCCAGTTGGTCATAGAAGACGAGCGTGCTGCCCCGCGGGAACTCCGGATGAGCCTTCTTTATTGCGTCTACAAAAGGTCTTCCTGAGTTCGCCTTCACCACCGGCCGGTTGATGAGGCCCACCGTGGACTGGGCATTCCCCACCAGCAGAAGGCCAAGCGCAACCGCCACCAACGCTTTCGCAACAAGCGAACCAGTCGAGCCAAATCCTATCGAGACCCTGTCGAGCAGGCCATCAACAACCGTTCCTGCCGCCAGCAACACGATCGGGGCGGTCAGAAGATAGTAGGGGTTCCCGGTATCCTCGAGCGGAGTACCCCAGGACAACAGGAACGCGCTCAGCAGATAGCCGGCCCCATTCGGCGAGTCATCGGTGAGCGCATACAGGTAGGTAGAAGCGAGCACCATCCACACTGCCAGCCCAAACACGAGCGCAACCATCAGCGTCCAGGTGCGCTGCCGGAATTCCAGTGATGTCTTCGCCAGCCAGGATCCGATCGCTCCCAGCAGCACAACAAGCAGAACTGATACCGTGATGATCACGGCGGTCTGAGATAGGCCTCCGAATCCCACGGTTTGCAGCGCCTGCTTCGCGCCCTCCAGCACCGGCGACGGCAGTGGCGTCCAAAACGACCCTGCCCAGGCGGACAATCCGGTCAGAAGACCTTCTCCGTACCTTGTGCCCAGAATTGCCCCGCCCGTGCCGGCCTGCCCAAATGTGCCCGTAGTCAGGCTGTTGAACAACAGCGACACTGCTCCGATCGCCAACGCGGCGGCCGGTAAACGCAATCGCGACCGCAACTCCCGTCGGGCCGGACCGTCGAATCCCCGCGTCAACGCTTGGGCGATCTCCCGCAGCGCTGGTAAGAGTAGGACCAAGAACCCGCTAGGGTAGCTGACAGCCGCCAGCGTCAAACCTGTCAGCGTGACCGCCCCCCAACGTTTCCCTCCAGCTCGATAGCCCTCATAGGCCACGAGCGAGCCCATCATGAAGAATGCCACCGCGTTGTGGGTTGTGCCGGCCTCGACCCCGTACCACCGCATCGCCAGCGCCGAGGACACCAGCAGGCTACCGGCCACCCAGGCCGAGATGAGCCATCGCAACCCTATTTGCCGGGCCAGCACATACAGAAATGCCGCCGTGCCGAAGCTGTACAGCAAAGCTACCGCGTGAAACGGCGATGCCGACGTCCCGAAGAGATCGATAAATATGGTCTGGTAAAACGGCCGGGGTGTAGAAATAGCGTGGCGAAACAGATGTAAGTGAGTGAGATATCCGAGAAACGCGTTACTTCCGGCGTCTTGAGGGGTGCTCGCAATCAGGCCCGACTGCACGTTCAGGAGTTCGCCTCCGCCGATTGCGCGGGTCCACCCCTGGCCGGCCAGCCATACGGATACGGCCAATATCGTGCCGATGGCGGCGATGTCTCGCCAAGATTTCGACAAGGCTAGTACCCGGTCTGGCAAAGTTTGAAGCTCGTCCTGCGAAGAACAATCCCGCCGACGATCGTACCGAGCGTACGTGCGCCCCATGATAGAGTACGTTTTCCCACCCGGAGGAGTTGGCGATTGCCTCAGGCCCAGTCAGGTCCGGGGAAGCCTGAACCGCTTCAGCGAGCTCACTCCACGCCTCGCTTCGACCCGTCCACCCCGAGCGCGACGGCCGGCCTCGTCTAGCGTCCATGTGCGGTATTTGCGGGGCCACGGGGCAGGGAGCGCGGTCAAGATCTGAGCGCATGCTTCAGACCATCCTTCACCGTGGGCCCGATGCCACCGGCTATTTCAGCGATGACACAATCGCGCTCGGCCATGCCCGCCTCAGCATCATTGACCTGAACACCGGCTCCCAACCCATGACCTACGCCGACGGACGCTACGTGATTGCGTACAACGGCGAAATCTACAATCACCGGTCGCTTCGGGAGACCCTGGAGGGACGCGGGCACGAATTCCGCACAAGCTCGGATACCGAGGTGATTCTCGCTGCATACGCGGAGTGGGGTCGCGCCTGCCTGCACAGGCTGCGCGGCATGTTCGCGTTCGCTCTGTGGGACACCGTCGAGCGGAGCCTGTGGCTGGTCCGGGACCGGCTCGGCATCAAGCCCATCTACTATCTCGTCAATGGAGGCGATATCGCCTTCGCCTCCGAGACCAAGGCCCTGGTCGCATCATTGCCGGCAAGGCCAACCGTGGATTTGGTCGCTCTGCACCAGGTGATGAACTACCGTTACGTCCGTGGCGCCCGCACCATGTGGGAGGGGATTCGTCGCGTCCCGCCCGGGCACACTCTTTACTGGCATGACGGCCACGTTCAACTTGAACGCTACTGGGAACCTCCTCCCGCGTCCGAAACTGCGGATATCAGCACACGGGAACTCGCTGAACTGCTTGAAAGTGCTGTGTCGGAGCATCTGGTGTCGGATGTCCCCGTCGCATCATTCGTCAGCGGCGGCCTGGATTCCACCGCCGTTGCCGCCTGGGCCGGTCCACATTTGCGCTTTCCCATGCAGACGTTCTGCCTGGATTTCGGCACCCGGCATGACGAAACGCCCCATGCCGAGGCGGCATCCCACCACATGGGGCTTGATTTCCACAAGGTCGGAATGCGACCTGGGGACTTTCGGCATCTGGAAAAAGTCATGTGGCACCTCGATGAGCCCGTCGGGGACGCCATCGCCATCGCTACCTACGTTCTCGGTGCCGAGGCGTCCGAGCATGCGAAAGTTGTCCTCACCGGAGAGGGAGCCGATGAGATCTTCGGTGGGTACATCCACCATCGTGCCATGCGAGCTGCCGATCTCCTCGGACGTGCTCACCTCACGCCGCTTGCCGCACGCATGGCCGGTCTCGTCCGCATGCTTCCGCAGGCCGTTCTTGGGCGGGCCTTCCCCTATCCGGGCACGATCGGAGAGGCAGGTAGGGATCGGATTCAGAACCTTGTTTCCTCCATTGCGACCGGGGGCAGGCTATACCGCAACCTCACGCAGGTGTTCGGTCCCGCTGGCTGGTCCAGCCTGTACACTCCCTCGTTCGACGCCACCATCAACGACTCAGAGGTTGCCGAGGACGAGCGAGCCCGCCAGCGCCAAGCCCGCGACGGTTCGGGCCTCGCTGCCGCCATTCGCATGGATCTGGAAGAATGGCTTCCCAACTACACCCTGCACCGCCTCGATCGGCTACTGATGGCACATGGACTTGAAGGCCGGGTGCCATTCCTGGACCATCGCGTCGTGGAAGCCGCCTTGCTCTTGCCCGCGGGTCGTCTCCTCAGCCCATTCCGCGAAAAAAAGGCCCTTCGGAAGGCGGCTCCGCGACGCATCAGGCGCTGGGCACAGCGGCCGAAACAGGCGTTCGTGGTGCCACTTGATGAGCCAACCTTCGCCCGGGCCGCCAGTTCACGAATCAAGGCGCTGATAAGCAGTGCTATCGACTCAAAGCGTGGGTATTTGTCCACCAGGGAGCTGGAGAAATACCTGCATATCGAGACTGGGGACCTCCTAACCAGCAAGCAGATTATGGCCGTAGCCACAACCGAGGCGTGGCACCGGGTATTTGTTGACCCACCCCACCCGAGGCCGGCTTGAAAGGGGCCGAGCACACCGCGCGCCGCAGTGCCGCTCCAGGCGATCCCGGCGATGCGGTCACGAAGTCGTATGAGGCCGCGCTGGAGGGTTGGCCTGCCCGCCTTCACAGCTTGATCCAGGCCAACCCACTCTTCCCGTATTCCGGATGCCTGGATCGCGATTACTGGCATTACCGCGCGCCGGCCGCGTTCCCAAGCGCGATGTTTCAGGTGGGCGTGCTCGCCTTGAGCATCGCGGCCACGTCCGAATCGAGCGCTGCCGCACAACGCCGCTGGCTCGAACTGACTTTCCGTGCCCTCGAGTTCTGGTCGGAGATGCAGCATTCCGACGGCACCTTTGACGAATGGTACCGCCGGGAACGCAGCTACGCCGCCACCGCGTTCAGCACTTTCGCCGCCACCGAAGCGGTGCTGCTCCTGGATGACGCCGGACATGGTTCGTTCCCGGGACGAGGCCGCGTGATAAATGCGGCGGGCCGCGCTGCGGCGTGGCTTGCCAGTCGGCACGACCCGCACGTTTCCAACCACTCCGCCGGAGGCATTGCCGCGCTTCATAATGCCGCCCTCCTCACCGGTGAGGACCGGTTTTCTCACGCGGCTGCGGACCAGTTGCGCGCGCTCGCGTCAAAGCAGCACCCCGAAGGCTGGCTGCCGGAGTACCGCGGCATGGATCCCGGCTATCTCACCGTGTCGGTTGGCTACTTGGCCGCCTACGCCGTCCGCGGCGGGCCACCGCTGGCGCTCGAGATCGCCGATCGGGCGCTGCGTGCCGCCGCGATCGGCGTGAATCCCGACGGTTCCTTCGGCGGCGCTTTCGGGAGTCGCAACACCGCGTTCTTGATGCCGCACGGGCTCGAATTGCTCGCAGATGAGTCGCCCGCGGCTCGTTGGATTCTCGAGAACACAGTCGGCCATGGTCACCATCAGCTTGTCTCGCCAGCAAATGCCGACGACCGCTACTTCACATTCTTCTTCCTCTGGAGCTACCTCTGGGCTCTCCGGGCCCGCAATCGCCGCTCCGCTGATTCACCCGCATCCCAACCTCAAGTAGGGGAGTGTCCAGCAGCAGGAATTCGCCGGATCAGGACCGGCTCCTGGGAACTGGTGACCAACGTTTTCAAAGGCGCGCCCCTTCGCCTCTACCGCGAGAACGAGCTGATACTCGTCGAATCCGGGTACGCGGCCCGCGCGGGCCGCCGGTCGTGGGCAACCACTCAGGGATATCATCCGGGCGAACCCGGCCCCCCATCCCAGGTGCAGACTGATCAGATCTCAGCGAAGGCCCGTTTTCAGAAGGCACGGCCCGAGAACCCGCTCGATCGGCTATCGCTCCCGTTTGCCGCGTATCAGGCGACCGTCGCGCACATGGGTGGCATCGGCGCCCACATCGGCGATACTGTCAAACGGCTGCTCATTCGCAGGCGAGAAGTTTTTCCCCTCACGCTCAGCCGCGAGATCCGGGTAGACACAAACCGGGTCGAAATCATCGATATCATCCAGGCCACTCGAGCCATCCCGAGAGTCTCGTTGGCCGCGTTGACCGAGGTAACCACTATGCACAATCCGTCCTCTCGTTTCGCGACCCGGCCCGATGTCGGCTTGCCGCCGTCCGCGGCCCGATGGGAAGGAGACGTCGCGAGAGGCGGGACCTTGCGTCGATCGGTCGTCGTTCGAGTCAACGGTGACCTCGGCGATTCAGGACTGAACCTGGCGTGAGCGGCGGATGCTGGTGAAGGTAAGCGTCTTCGGTCTTGGATACGTGGGGATAGTCGCGGCCGCCTGCCTGCGCGCCCGCGGTCACGAGGTAGTCGGCGTCGACGTTGTCGAGTCCAAAGTAGTTGCTGTGAATGCCGGCCGGTCACCGGTGAACGAGCCCGGCGTCAACGACCTCCTCACCGTCGAGTCATCCACCCCCCGGGTACGGACCACGGGCGATCACGCGGACGCCGTGCGCGAAACCAACGTTTCCGTCATATGTGTCGGTACTCCACCTCTCCCATCAGGGCACCTGGAGCTGGCATACCTGGAGCGAGTGCTCAGGCAGGTATTCGACGCCGCCCGCGAGCATCCGGGCGAACACTGCGTGATAAATCGATCCAGTGTGGTACCCGGAACTCATTCACAAGTCATCCTGCCTCTCATCAGAAGCCTGGATCCGCAAGGACTCATCGCTTACGCCTATCACCCAGAGTTCTTCCGGGAGGGGGAGGCGGTCAGGGACTTCAATGAGCCGGCCCTGCACGTATGCGCCGCAACTTCGGAAAGGGCGGTGGCAACCGTCAACCAGCTGTTCCCTTCCGGCGACGGCGCCACGACGGTCGTCGATTTTTCCGACGCCGAAGTGCTCAAGTACGCCAGCAACGCGTTCCACGCCCTCAAGGTGGCGTTTTCGGGCGAGATTGCCGCGATCTCCGCTGCCGCTGGCGCCGACGCCGCCGAAGTTTTGCGGATATTCAGGAGTGACCGCCGCCTCAACATTTCAGGAGCTTACTTGCGCCCGGGCTTCGCCTTCGGCGGATCCTGTTTGCCTAAGGACACTCGCGCCCTCGCCGCCGTCGCCGAGGAGATGGGAGTGGAAACGCCCGTCATCGGATCCATCATCCCCAGCAACGACCGGCGTATCTCAACTCTTTTGGAGCTGATCGAAAGCCACCGGCCGGCCTGCGTCGGAATCTGGGGCGTGGCCTTCAAACCGTCCACCGATGACATCCGCGGAAGTCCGCTGCTGAGAATTGTCGACGCGCTGCTCTTACACCACACCGGCTACTCGGCCGCCCTCCACATCAAGATATTCGATTCCCCGACTGCCGCCGGCGAACTCGAGAGGATGTACGACGGACGCGTGCAAACGGCGCGTGCTGCCGAAGATTTCGTACCTGGATGCGACCTGGTGATCTTGGGAACCAGCCCCACCTCCGCGCCCCTCACCGAATTGCTTACAGAGCACAACGTGACGGTCGTCGATTTGGGGTATTTTGACCCGGATCCCACGATCATTCGCAGCCCCGGTTACCATCGCCTTTGAAACGGAGTTCGGAGACAGCGGAATGAAGCGTGGTTCGATTCACAATCTGGCAGTCACGGCATGAGCAAGAACGTCCGCCACGTTTGCGTCGTGATACCGACTAAAAACGAGGAAAACTCGATAGCGACCGTTATCCATGATGTTAGGACCGCCATCGAGACCTCCGGATTCGGCGATCCCCTCGTTCTAGTCACTGACGACTCCGTCGACGGCACCGAATCGGCTGCGCGGGAGGCCGGGGCCACCGTCGTGCGTGCAGGTGGGATCGGCCTTGGCTACGCGATGGGCGTCGGCCTTCGTAACGCCGCCCACACCGAGTGCGACTACATAGTTTCGGTAGATGGCGATGGACAGGCGGATCCGTCCGAAATACCCGCTTTCCTCGAACCGCTCGAATCCGGGCGAGCCGACCTGGTTCTGGGTTCCAGGTTCCTTGAGAAGGGACTGGTCAAATACCGATACCGCTGGCTAAACCGCCTGGGAATTCGAATGCTCTCCTGGCTACTCAGGTTCTTCAGCGGCCAGCGATTTACGGATTCCCATGGCGGCATCCGAGCGATGCGGCGGCAGGTCGTCGCTGAGCTAACCCTCACCGGCACCCATTCCTACGTCCAGGAGACCATCATCGACGCTGTCCAGCGAGGCTATCGGGTTATCGAAATCCCAAGCGTCTGGAAAGAACGCCAGCACGGGTCAACCCGAGTTGTTTCATCCATTCCTCGATACGCCGCCCACACCCTCCCGGTTTTGCTCGTCAAGTCCGGTAAACACATCACCTGGCTTACGACCGGGGGAGCCGTGTTCGCACTGGCCGCGGTGATTGGTTTCATGGCTATCCTCGTCGAGGAGAGCTTCAGCATTACCGCGCTCTTCGCCCGGCTGCCGGCGCTCCTCCTTATCGCGTTGCTGGTCATGGTGGGCACACAGATGTTCTTCACTGGGCTAGTCCTTGAGCTCCTCCGCAACATCGCCAGGCACGTCGATCGGATAGACGGCCCCTCACGCGACTAGCTCTTTTGTGAAAGCAGCAACAAACGGGGATGACTGTCGTCTGAAATGAGGCCGTGTCCTCATGCCTTTTGGGCGGATGCAAACGCACACGGCTCTGGGCCGCCTGCCTCGGACCGGCATGTCGCGTGACATCGGGACCAAACCTCCTCCGGGCAACCTGCGAACTCGCGAACCCAGCGGGTCGTTCCATGCTGTTTAGACGAACACAGTCTCCTGCCGCAATTCATACGTGAGGCGAACGTGCTCGGGCTCCTTGATTTCGCGGTCGAAGAAATCTTCTTCCGTCAGACCCTTCCAGCATTCCCAGTTGCGTTTATCCTGTCTTCTGTGCAGCCCAAACAGCAGGACGACGGCCGACAAGACGTAATCGCGCACGTGTCGGAATCTGGTAATGCGCCGGGCCAGCCGGTAGATTGCCCGCGGTCGCAGATAGAAGCGGCGAAACGCGTATCGCTCGAAACGGTATATCTCCTCGTCCGTGATTTGAGGCTGGTCCACGAGCACTGTGCCCTGGCCGTACTCATACCAATTCTTGTTCTTGAGCAGGCCGCGTTCCACCGCCTCCTTGTACAAGGCGCTGCCCGGGTACGGCGTCGAGATCGTCGGCTGGAAGATGTCAATGTCGATCTCGATGGCGAACTCGAGCGTCTCCTGCATCGTCTCCCACGTCTCGTCCATGTTGCCGAGGATGAACGAGCCGCGCACCTCCATGCCGTGATCGTGGGCGATTCTCACCGCGTCTCGGTATCGTTCCTTGTCGATCGGCTTGCCAATCCGCTCCGCGATCTTGTCGCTCCCGGTCTCGATTCCCAACAGCACCTGGTGGCAGCCCGCCTTCTTCATTGCCAGAGCCATCTCTTCGCTAAAGCAGTCACCCCGCACGTACGCGACCCACGTCAATCCGAGGTTCTCAGCCGCAAGCAGTTCACAGAACTTCAGGCAAACCTGTTTCAAAACCGTGAACGTGTCGTCATAAAAGGTGATCTGTCGGATCCCGTAATCTTGTCGAAGCAGCTTGATCTGCTTGACCACCAGTTTCGGATCCCGCGCCCGTAGCGTGGTGCGCGCCGAATTGCAGAAAGTGCACCGCCCCGGGCATCCACGGGTCATGAGCATATTGATGGCCGGCAAATTTCGGTACGTTCCCACGGCCGGAAAGTAGTTGGCGAAATTGACCAGGTGGTAGGCGGGGAACGGAAACTCGTCGAGATTCATCTTAACCGGCCGTGGTGCATTGTGCCGCACGCCCCCCGGATCGACGTAACTTAGGCCCAGAATCGTGGAGAACGCACTGCCGGTCATGATCTCGATCATGGCCTCTTCGCCGTCTCCGCGAACCACGCAGTCAATCGCCGAGTTCCGCAGCATGCGCTCAGGCAGCGCCTCGGCGTGCACCCCACCCGCCACCACGACGCAGTCCGGCACCTCCTCTTTGCAGATGCGCGCGATCTTGTGGGATGGGAGGCACATATTGGTTAGGACCGTCATGCCCACGAACCGCGGACGGTGCCGGCGAAGGCGCTCACGCAGTTGCTGGTCGTCCGCCCGCTCGGCGTGCACGTCCATCACGTGCACCCGGTATCCCGAGGATTCCGCCTGTGCCGCGACCGACAATATCCCTAGCGGGGGCAGGCAGTTTTGAAGCATGGCCCGATCTTCCAGGACCGCCCACGGCGGATAGATCAGGAAGAGGTCCGTACGCTCACCGGCCCCAGGGCCGGGGTCCGACGGGGGCACGCCAATCCCGCGCCCTGCGGTGGCCGGCCAGGGGCCAAAGCGGGTTACTTTGCGAAGCAGAATGAAACAGCGCCAATCGTCAATCCATGCCAACCCACTGATCGTACCCCGGCCACGCGGACACCTCCAAGCCG
>CAZBZS010000004.1:0-9342 GCA_964496475.1 uncultured Chloroflexota bacterium
CGGAGATCGTGGAGTTCTCCGAACTGGAACGGTTCATCGACACGCCGATCAAGCACTACTCGTCGGGCATGTACATGCGGCTGGGATTCTCCATCGCGCTGGCGGTCCGGCCTGATATTTTGCTGATTGACGAGGTGCTGGCGGTGGGTGACGCGGCGTTCGCGCGCAAGTGCTACGACGCGCTGTCGGAAGTAAAGAGGTCGAAGCGGACGATGCTGTTCGTGTCGCACGACCCGATCCAGGTGCGGCGATTTTGTGATCAAGTGATGTGGATGGACGAAGGACGGGTGCGCAGCTACGGACCGGCGCGGGATGTAATTCAGGAATATCTGCAAAGTGCCCAGGGTCCAGTAACGGCCGACGTTCACCGGGCGCCGACCCATCCGGCGGAGGAGGGCGACGGGCCGGTGAAGATCGTGCAGTCGGTGCTGCTTGATGAGAATGGGGTTGAGACCCATTCGGCGCTCCCGGGAGAGACGGTGACTCTGAGAGTCCGGTTTGAGGCGGGACGGTATCTTGACGATGTGATCTTTGGCGCGGCGTTGAGGAGGAGCGACGGCCTGCACGTTTATGAATCTTCGACGGCGGAGAGTCAGGGGCCGGTTTCGGTGCAGCCAGGATACGGGCTGGTGGAGTGCCGGCTGGGGCCGCTGCCGCTTGGACCGGGGGTGTACCAGATCTCGCTGGCGATCTGGCGGGAAGGCGAGCGCATGAGCCCGCTGCATCTGTTGCGAAATGAGCTTGCGCTCTTCATGGGAAAACCGCGGGGTGGACATCGTGGTACGACGGTAATACCGCATCAGTGGCGGGTGGCGGCGGCCGATTCGGGCTCGCTGCCGAGCGTGGACGCGGGCAGGGCGCCGCAGCCCGACATGACCAGCTCTTCGATGTCGGTACCGTGGTCGATGCCCCCGGAGGCGTTAAACATGGGCCGGCGCGAGGAAGAGTATCTGGGGGATGGCTGGCACCCGGTTGAGAACTGGCCTCCGGCGGTGCGCTGGATTGGACGGGAGGCCCGGGTGGTGTTGACGCAGGATGTGGCCCGGGGAACGCTGGTGATCTCGGCGTGCAGGCCGATGCACGCGGACTGGCCGGTGCAGGGCAAGGTGACGGTGAACGGTGAGGAGATCACGAACTTTCGGGTTAGCGGGATCGACTTCGAGGACGTCGTCATCCCGCTGGACCCGGTGACCGAGCCGACGCGGCTGGAGATCGGGCTGGTGATGGAGGAAACGTTCGTGCCGGCGGTGGTGGGGATCGACCCGGACACGCGGGAGCTGGGATTGGCGATTCGGGAGATCCGAATCGAATGACCGGCTCCGCCGGAATCACCGAGCTACCGGCGGTCTCGGTGGTGGTGCTTAATTTCAACGGGCGCGATTACCTGCCGGCCTGCCTGCGCGCGCTGGCCCAGACGGATTACCCCGAAGAGAAGATGGACGTGACCGTTGTGGACAACTCGTCGTCCGACGGCTCGGCGGAAGTGGTGGAACGAGATTTTCCGGCGGTTCTCCTCCTGCGGAGCCGGGGCAATGTGGGCTTCGCGGCCGGCAACAACGCCGGGATTCGGGCGGCCGGGGGGGAGTTCGTGGCGCTGGTGAATCCTGATACGGAGGTGGAGCAGGGCTGGCTACGGCCGCTGGTGGAAACGTTGGAAGCAGGGGCTGATATCGCGGCGGTGTGCCCGAAGCTGCTCCTCCATGAGGACCGACTGGCGGTCTGGCTGGAATCGGGAACATTTGTCCCGCGTGAGGCGGGTCTTGGCGAGGATGACCGGACGCTAGGATTGCGGGTCTATGCAACTCAGGCGCGGACGGCGGGCGGGGAGGATTTGCCGGTGGAGTTTCGGAGTGGGTTTGGGGGGATTGAGATTGATGAGGACGGACGGGAATTTCGCTGGACGACCGGGAGCGGTGAACTGGGTATTGTTGGTGGCGGCGAGCTGATTCTGACGGTTGAGGTATCGGCTCCGCGACCGGATGGGACTCCGGTGCGATTCGAGATCGGAAGTGGGGACGAAAAGTTGCATGAGGGGCCGGCTGGCGCGGACCGGACGCGGGCGGAGGTGACGCTACCGGTAGCGGCGTGGGAGCGGGCCGGCCCGGTGGTACAGAACGCCGGCAGCGAACTGCTGCCGGACGGTTCGTCAAGAGACCGGGGGACGCTGGTAACTGGTGGGAGCCCGTATGCGGACTGGGATGGGGAACCGTATGACCGGGCGGTTGACGTGTTCTCGCTGTGCGGTGCCGGGGTGTTGTTGCGCCGGGCGCCGTTGCTGGAGCTGGGCGGCTTCGACGAAAAGATATTCATGTATTACGAGGACACGGATCTGGCCTATCGCCTGCGGCGGCGCGGCTGGCGGGTACGCTTCGAACCGCGCTCAGTGATTCGCCATCATCATGCGGCGCTGGCCGGGGAGTGGTCGCCATTTTTTCTGGAGCAGGTGACCAGGAATCGACTTTACGTACTGCTGAAGCATCGGTCTTGGGACGTGGCGGGTAGGGCGTTGTTGGGTCTGTTGCGAGATACCGGCGGGGTAGGGTTGAGGGCGCTACGCGGTTTTGTGCAAGCGCCGAGGCGATCGGGTCCGGCGATGACTCAGTTCTGGCCGCGGGTGAAGGCGCTGGGGTGGCTGGCGCGGATGACGCCGGCGGTGCTGGCGGCGCGACAACGGGAGAACTGGGCGGCGCCGTTGCGGGAGGCCGACTTGGACGAGTGGGTGGTGGGATGGTGAAGGTCGGCGTGTACAACCGCTGGCTGCACACTTTCGGCGGTGGGGAGCGTCATTCGTGCATGGCGGCTTCGGTACTGGCGGCGGAGCATGATGTGGAGCTGATCTCGCATCGCGGCCTGGACAAGGACGAGCTGGGTCGCCGGCTGAACGTGGACTTGGACGCAGTGGGTCTCCGGGTGGTGCCGGCGATGCCGGCAAATCGCTTCCTGGAGTTCACCCGCGAGTACGACCTGTTCATCAACGCTTCGTTCATGACCGGTCAGCCGGCGGCGGCGAAGCGAAAGATGATGCTGGTGCTGTTTCCGTCGCCGATGGACAAGTCGCTCGGCGGGCGGCTGCGGCGCTGGGTGGGGCAGGGGATCATCCGCGAGTTGCTGCTGTCGGAGTACATCGACGGGTTCTACGACGTGCAGCAACTGGGCGAGGGGTGGTTTCGCTATTCGACCGCCGACGCGACGCTACGGTTGCGGAATCCGCGCCGGGGACGGGACGTGCGGGTGGAGATCATGGTAGGGAACTTCCGGCCCGCGGAATTGGGCGAGATAGTGGCGGAATGCCTTGTTGAAGGAGAAACCGTCGGGACGGTCGCGCTGGCGCCCGAGAAGGGGACCTACCGGCGCTGGCTGATCGCGGTGCCGGCGCGGCTGGCGGGCGGTCGGGTACTGGACCTGACGATCAGGGCGCCGACATACAACCCGCAGGCGGACCTGGGCGATGGTGATAATCGCGAGATCGGGGTGGCGATCACGGACGCGGCGGTGCTGCACTGGCGGCATGGGCTGTACAAGCTGGTGTTCCGGCGGATGTTTCGCGAGCTCGGCCTGCGGCTGGAGGGGGTGACCGAGTACGCCTCGCTGGACTACCTGGATACCTATGACGTCATCAGCCCGATATCGGAATTCTCTCGGTTCTGGATGAAGGAATACTGGGGCAAGGACGGGCCGATTCTGTATCCGCCGGTGGCGGTGAGGGAATTTGCGCCGGGGAAGAAGGTAAATATCGTCCTGTGCGTGGGCCGGTTTTTCGGCGCGGGCGGCCACTCCAAGCGCCACGACGCCCTGATCGCGGCGTTCAAGCGGATGCTGGCGGAAGGGCTGCGAGGCTGGGAATTGCATCTGGCGGGAAATCGCGGCACGAGGCCGGTGGATGAGGAATACTATGCGGGGCTGGAACGGGCGGCCGCGGGTATGCCGATCGTGCTGCACCCGGACCTGCCGTTTCCAGAATTGAAGGATCTATATGCGCGGGCGGCGATCTACTGGCACGCGAGCGGTTACGGCGAGGACGTGAGCAAGAACCCGGTGAAATTCGAGCACTTTGGGATCACGACGGTGGAGGCGATGGCGGCGGGTTGCGTGCCGGTGGTGATCGATCGCGGCGGCCAGCCAGAGCTGGTGCGGGATGGGGTTGATGGCCGGTTGTGGGAGACGATGGATGAACTGGTGGAGCGGACGCGGGAGATTATCGCCGACCCTGCTTCGCGGGAACGGCTGGCGGCGGCGGCGGTGGAGTCGGCGGGGCGGTTTAGCGAAGAGCGCTTTCGCGATCGCTTGCTGGAACTGGTCGCATCGCTGGAGCCGGCGTGAGGCGTCCGGCCAGGCTGCCTTCGCCGGCGGCGGCCCGGGAGTACCTGGACGGCTTCGAGCACGTGCGGGGGTTCGGGCTGGAGTACTACCTGAACACGGCGGTGGACCGCATCCTGGCGACGATGCGGCTGTTTCCTGAAGTGGGACCGGAGGATCGGATCCTGGAACTGGCGGGGCAGCCGTATTTCATGACGGCGCTCATGTTGCGACACTTCCCAGCTCAATTGGAAGTGGCCAACGAGGCGGACTTCACGGAGGGTGAAGACGGGGTGTTTGAACTTCAGCATCGCGATTGGGACGGGCCGCATCGCTTTGAGTACGAGAAATTCAATATCGAGTTCGATGTATTCCCATACGCGGACGAGACGTACGATGTGGTCGTGCTGTGCGAGACGATTGAGCATTTGGCGTGGGACCCGGTGCATACGTTGCACGAAGTGAATCGCATCCTGAAACCGGGCGGACATTTCGTGGTGAGCACTCCGAACGCATTCCGGCTGGAGAACTTCTGGAAGATCGTGGGGGGCAAGAATTTCTACCCGCCGTATTCCGGTTGGGGATGGACGGCGCGGCACAATCGGGAATTCACGCCGGATGAGCTGGTGCGGCTATTTGAGGCCAACGGATACCGGATGGCGGCGATGGAGACGCATCACGAGCCGGGTTATGACTACGCTCCGTGGCTGAAGAAGGCGGCGAGCTGGCTGGACCGGGTAGGCCTGGCGGGAAACTATCTGGATGTCATCCACCTGTCGGCGGAGAAAACCGGGTCGCCGCGCTATTCGTATCCGGCGGACATGTTCTCCGACGTGCATGCGTACCGGCGGGTGGGGGCGAGCGTGGTGGACATGGAGGACGCGCCGGAGTCGCAGCTGCGTCGGGGTTTCTACCCGCGTGAGGACTGGCCGCCGGCGGTGCGCTGGACGGGCTCGGAGGCGATGGTGGCTCTGCGACGATCGGGGCAGCGGGTGGTGAAGGCGCGGTTGTTTACAGGTCCCAAGGAACTGGGCTGGCCGGTGGGAGTGACGATGCGGGCGGCTGGCGCGGAGTCGACCGCGAGGCTGGAGCCGGGGGCATGGGCGACGGTGGAGCTGGAGCTGACCGAAGCTGAGGAAGATGCAGTTCTGGAAGTTTCCATCGAAGTGGCGCAGACGTGGTCACCGGCGGAAATATCGGGTGAGACGGATTCCCGGCCGCTGGGGGTGGCGGTGCGGCGAGTGTGGCTGGAGTGAGGCGGGTTCTTTCGACAGCGCGAGCGCTGGGGACCCGCCCGGCGTTGTTGGTATTTATGTTCTTGGCGAGCTTTTACATGCTGACCATGGGGGTGAATCGTAACGGGTATGGCTATAGCCCGGACGGCACATTCGCATTCGAGATGGCCAAGAGCCTGGTGACCGATTCGCAGCACAAGTACTTCCGCCAGTACTACCGAAACTTCTCGCGCTGGGGGATCGGGATGCCGCTCATGCTAACGCCGTTCGTGGCCTTCGCCGAGCCGCTCTCCGAGGTCGTGCCGGAGCGCGACCGGTTGCCGATCGACGGGGAGGAGTATTTCCTGACGTACTTCCCGGCGCTGAGTCACTCGTCGATGGTGCAGGGTGATGGGGGGACGGAACTGGGATTGCAGATCCCGCCGTTGCCGATCACCGAGCTGAACTTGGTGAGTCACTCCGGTTTGAGCGTGGAGATGTCCCAGGGGACGGAGATTGCGAGGTTGAGAATCGTGCAGGCGGATGGGACGATCTCGCTCTTTCCGATTCGTGCCGGTATCGAGACGGCCGAATGGGCCTACGAACGTGCGGACGTGCAACTGACTGTCCAGCACGAACGGGCGCCGGTGGTCGGCAAGCACATTGGCAACACCCGGGCCAACTACTACTTCACGAGTTTCAAGTTCGCCGAGCCGATCGACCCGGTGACGGCACGGCTGTTCTACACCGGGCCGCTGGGGCACTTGTTCGTGGACGCGGTGGCGGTGCGGTCGGCGGACACCGGCGAGTTGATCAGCTTCCCGGGGCAGGGAAGGATCTGGTCGGAACGGGAGAACAAGGAGTTCTTCCTGCGGTTCTGGGCGCCGTTGCTGAGCGTGCTGCTGACGGCGGCGACGGCGGCGATGGTGGTGAAGATCGTGCGGCGGCTGGGCTATGGAATCGGGGCTGGGGTGGGGGTGGGGTTGTCGTTCGGGCTGGCGACAATGGCGTGGCCGTTCGCGAAGCTGGATTTCGCGGAACCGGGGGTGGCGTTCTTCCTGGTGGCGGCGACGCTGGCGCTGCTGCGCTACGGGGAGGGTTTTCGATACCGCTGGGCGCTGGCGGCATCGGTGTTGGTGATGGCGGCGATCTTCACCAAGTACGTGGCGGTGATCACGCTGCCGATGTTCTTTTTGCAGCTCGTCTTGATGCGTCGACAGGCTGGGGTTGGGTGGCGAACGCTTCTGTCTAGAAGCTGGCGTGGGGGACTGGTGTTCGCGTCTCCGCATCTCGTGCTCTTGCTGCCGGGGCTGGCGATCCTGTCGGTTGTCTTTGACTTCCGGCTGCTGTACGAAAGTGAGTTGCTGGCGGGACTGGGGCGGGGCTGGCTCGGGGTGCCGCTGTGGCTGGGCCTCTGGGGCCTGCTATTCAGCTGGGGCAAGGGATTCTTTCTCTACAACCCGATCATGTGGGTGGCGGTGCCGGCGGTGGTGTGGTTCGTGCGGCGGCACGGCTGGAAGGCGACGGTCTTCGTGGCGATTCCGCTGGCTTACCTGGCCATCTACAGCAAGAAAGAGGTCTGGTACGGCGGCAACACCTGGGGACCGCGCTACCTGCTGCCGGCGATCCCGTTCTTGATGGTGATGGCGGCGCCGCTGTACGAGTGGGTGCTGGCGCGGCGCCGGCGCTGGCCGGGGGTGGCGCTGGGGGTGGTGCTGGCGGTGAGTGTGTTCGTGCAGACGTTGGGGGTGGCGAAGGATTTTGACCTTTACCTGAGCCTCTACGTGGACGAGATCGTGGAGCAGTTGCCGGAGCACGGCGCCGAATACGGCGGGCGCGAGTACCAGCGGTGGTCGTCGATCCAGCCAGAGGGCGACCTGGCAGCGGTGCTATATTCGTACCAGTTCTCGCCGCTGCTGGCTCATGTGTGGCTGCTGCGGGCGGACGCGATCGAGTTATTGCTGCCGGACAGGCTGGACCTGGTCGAGGGGGCGCTGGTTCGGACGCCCTGGTCGCAGTTTGGAGTAGGGGCGCGGGCGCTGAACCCGCAGAACGCGACCGGACTGGATCTGTGGAGCTTCACGATGTGGGCAAATTACTACAATCACACGTCGCTGATCGCGCTCGTTATGACTGCCGTGGTCCTGCTGGAGATCGTGGCGTTGGGGTCGCTGGGATTGCTGTTGCGCTCGTTGAGCGCCGGGGGGTGGGGACGCCGGCTGGCGAATGCCGCTATCGTGGCGTTCGCGGGGGCGGCGGTAGCCTTTGACACCCTGCATTTCATGCTCTAGCTTTGAATTGTGACCGGTAGAGGAGATTGACCGAGATATGGCTGAATCGACGATTAGCGCGGAATTGATGGAGATCCTGGTGTGCCCGAAGAGCCACGGGGAGTTGGAGCAGCGAGGGGACTGGCTGTACTGCGAGGAAAGTGGGCTTCGCTACCCTGTCCGCGACGGTATCCCGATCATGCTGATTGACGAGGCGGAGCCGATTCCGGAAGCGGAAAAGGGCGACACCGCGGCCGAATGAACAAGATCAGCTCGGCGCGGGACTTGGTGACCGGGTTTCGCCGGCACCGCTCGATAATCCACCCGCGTACCGGCATGTTCGGCTATCACTGGATGAAGGGCACGATCGAGTTGCCCTATCCGCCGCTGAAAATGCACGTGGAGCCGACCAGCAAGTGCAATCTGCGCTGCATCATGTGCCCGCAGTCGATGGATGCGGTGGGGGATGACGTGGGGTACATGGAGATGGATCTGTTCCGCTCCATCATCGATCAGGCGCGGGGCAAGGTGCGGGAGATCAACCTGTTCCTGCGAGGCGAGTCAATGCTGCATCCGGAAATCTTCGAAATGGTGCGGCTGTGCGGGGAGGCGGGGATCGTGTCCAACCTGAGCACGAACGCGACGATGTTGACGGAGGAATACAGCCGGCTGCTGCTGGACGCGGGGCTATCGAAGATGACGGTGAGCTTTGATGCGGGAATTCCGTCGAAGTACGAGGAAATGCGCAAGGGAGCCAAGTTCGATCGCACGTTGAGGAACGTGTTGCTGTTCCTGAACGAGAAGAAACGGCGCGGCGACGGGCAGCCGTACGTGGTGATGCAGGTGATACAACTGTTCGCCAAAGGGGAATCCCGAAAGGTCCCGGAATTGCCCGCTGATTTCGTTGCCCGATTCGAGGGCCTGCCCGTGGATGAGTGGGATACGTTCTGGGCGCACGGTTGGGCGGGGACGATGGGTGATGATGGCGCTCCGTACACGGCGATGCCGCACGGGTCGGAATACTTCCCTTGTAACTGGCTGTGGAAATCGATGGCGATCTACTGGGACGGCACGGCCCCGGCCTGCTGCGCGGATTTCAGCGGGGATCAGATCATCGGGGATCTGAACCGGCAGTCGCTGCTGGAGGTCTGGAACGGTCCGCCGATGCAGGCGCTGCGCGCGGCGCAGGTGAACGGTCGGCTGGAAGAATATCCGCTGTGCGCGGGATGCGACGCGATCTGGCAGGACGGGACGAAGTCGTGGGACACGTTTTCGAGCGTGCGCTCGCTGGTGACGCGAGAGCCGTTGCCGGAACTCAAGCCGCCGCCGTCGATTCCCGTGGAAGAGGCGAATCCGGTCGGATAACGGGGCCGGCGTTTGAGGCGTGTTGCTCTGGCGGCTGGCGGTGCGGTATCTTCCGGGGCTGCGGCCGGGAGGAGGTTGCACATCGCCCGGGGGCTGGCCCGCCGGCATAATTTGTGCCGGATCGGCGTCGAGCGCAGCACCGATCCCAGCGATCTTGAAAGCTCGCCATGACTACGGACATCTTAGTAACGCTACTC
>CAZBZS010000004.1:9352-77300 GCA_964496475.1 uncultured Chloroflexota bacterium
CGCGGTGGCGGTGGCGCTATTTGCTTCGGGCAGATTTGAGTTCGATCACATTGTCCTCGGGGTGTTGGTGGCGCTGTATTTCGGCCGGCTGGTCACGGTGGACGATCTTTTCCGAGGTTTTTCCAATCGAGCGGTGATCACGATTGCGTCGGTCTACGTGATCAGCGCCGGGGTGGCACGGACCGGGGTGGCGTATGCGGTGGGCCGACGGATCGGGCGTCTGGCGGGCAACAGCGAGGCCCTGTTGATCGCGTTGACGATGCTGGGCGCCGGGGTGCTGTCGGCATTCATGAACAACATCGGCGCCGCTGCCGTTATGTTGCCGACGATCGTGGCGGCGGCGCGTTCGATGAACGTGCCGGTCTCGCGGGTGCTGCTGCCGCTGGCGTACGGCTCGATGATGGGCGGGGTGCTGACGCTGGTGGGGACCCCGGCCAACCTGCTGGTGAACGGAGTGATGACCGCCGGTGGGCACGAGTCGTTCGGCCTGTTTGAGTTCGCGCCGTTTGGCACGGCGGCGCTGTTGACCGGAATCATCGTGATGGTGTCGTTCCGCCGGTGGATCCTGCCTTCGCACCCGGCGGGGGCGACGGTGGAGGAGATGATGCCGCACGTCGCGACGGGCCACGAGCCATACCGGCTGCGGGAGCGGCTGTCGGAGGTGCTGGTGCCGGAGGGGAGTTCGCTGGCGGGTCAATCGATCATGGATGCGGGCCTGGGGCACGAATTCGGGGTGTGGGTGCAGGCAATTTATCGCGGCGACGGGCGCATCATTTCGCCGAACATAGATGTTAGGGTGTCCAGCGGAGACCGGTTGATCGTAAGCGCGCGGGACGACGATTTGGCCCGGTTTGCCGAAGCGTTTGACCTCTACGTGGACACGAGCCGGCAACCACGATCGGTGGATTTCTTCGCGGACAATCTTGAGGTGGCGGAGATCGCGGTGATGCCGCGCAGCGAGAACATCGGCAAGACCCTGCCGGAGATCCAGTTTCACGACAGCTACGGGGTGACGGTGCTGGGTATCTGGCGCGACGGACGGCCGCACCGGACCCACCTGGCCGAGATGCCGCTGGAGCAGGGGGACGCACTGCTGGTGCAGGGGCAGCCGCCGCGGTTGCGGGAATTGCGCGATGACGGTGACGATTTCACCGTGGTGACCGACGACAAGGGCGTTCACTTTCGCAAGGATCGAGCGCCATTGGCGGTGGCGGTGCTGCTCTTGTACGTGATCGGGATGGCGTTCGGGCTGGCTCCGGTGGCGGTGGTTGCACTGGCGGGAGCCGGGGCCATGGTGACGGTGGGGGCGATCACGATGGCGGAGGCGCGGCGCGCCATTGACGCGCGGGCGATCATCCTGGTGGGAGGGATGCTGGCGATGGCCGAGGCTATGCAGTCCAGCAACGCGGCCGGCTTCCTCGCCCAGTCGATTGTGGACGTCACCGGAGACGCCGGCGACGCGGTGGTGCTGGCTGCGATTGTGCTCCTCTCGTCGGCGTTCGCGATCATGATCAACAACCACGTGACGGCGGTGCTGATGACGCCACTGGCGCTGCAGGCGGCGCTGGCACTGGGCGGTGGGGTGGACCCGCGGATGTTTGCGATGGCGGTGGCGCTGGGCGCCGGCAGCGGCTTCGCGTCGCCGTTCTCACACCCGTCGAACATCCTGGTGATGGGACCGGGCAACTACCGCTTCAGCGATTACCTGCGGGCCGGGATGCCGTTGCTGGCGGCGGTGTTGGTGGTCGACTTCGTCATGTTGCTGGTCGTCTTCCGCTAGCGGCTGTCCACGACAGCTTTGTTTCTGATCGATCGGGGCCGGTTGCGGTTGGGGATGAGCGGTCAGCTAGCGCCCGGCCGGGTGGCGACGACGAAGATCTCGGACGGCTCGTAGAGGACTTCAACCAGCCGCTGAAGCGCATTCGTGATCTTTTCCAACTGGTTCTCGAGATTATCGATGCGCATTTGCTGGTGGTGGATTGTGGAGCGCATTTCGGCGGCCAGACGGCTGCGCTGGAACTGTGAGGCCACGGCCCCGGCCAGACGGGGCTGGGAGTCGGGAGCGGGGTCGGTCGGAAATTCAATTTCGGGCAGGTCCAGATCGGCCGGGTCGATGGCGAAGCCGCGGGGTGACGAAACGTCTACTCCAGAGGCGGTGATCTCAAGCCCGGCCTGGTTACAGAGGAAGGAGAGCGCCTCGATGTCGTAGGGGCGGATGTGGGAGGGATCGCGCCAGAATTCGTGGGTGATGGTGGGCAGGCTGCCTGGGTTGGGGGATACCAGGCAGAGGACGCCAGCTGGTTGAAGGGCGGCGGCGGCGGCCTGAATGAGTGCGGCGGTGTCCGCGGGCTCAAGGTGCTCGATAACGTGGGCGCAGAAGATGCCGCTGAACTCGTCCGGGTGTGCGGGCAGGAACTGGAGGGCGTCGGCGACTTCGGCCCGCAGTCCGGCGGAGCAAGCGGCGTCGACAGCTGCCGTGTCCAGATCGATTCCGAGCTCGTCGAGTCCGCGATCACGAGCGACCTCCAGAAATTCGCCCCGGCCGCAGCCGACGTCGAGCAACGGTCCGGACTGTGGGAAATATTCGAGATAGGGTTCGCGAGCGGCACGCACGGTATCCCGGTCGAATTCTCTAAAGCTATACCAGTCGAAACTCAAGCGGGCTCCCCCGGGTGTGGCCGGCGTCTGCCTAGAATATACGGAGTGGGGCCGATCAGCGCTCGAACCAGTAGGCGAGGTATTTCCAGCGGCCCCAGGAGCGATAGATACGCTCGGCGCGAGCGCGGGTCGGGCGCTCGCCCTTGAAATGGGTGGTGGTGACGCGGCGCATGAATGCAGAGTCGACGGGCAGGAAGTCGTAGCGCTCGACCAGAGCCAGGATGCTGGCGGCGGCGTAGGGGCCCAGTCCCTTGATCCGCATGATCCGGTCCTGCAGTTCGGAGGTGCTGGTGTGGGGATCCTCCCATAGGGACAGGTCCAGATCGCCGGTCACGACGGCCCGGGCGATCTCGGAAAGCGTGTTGCACCGATAACCCAGGCGGGCTCTCTTGGCGAGCGTGGTTGGTCGCCTCTTCGCCAGCCGCTCGGGAGTCGGGAAGCAGCGGTGGCCGCGTGGGGAGCGGGCGCCGAAGGCCTTTACCAGCCGCTCGGACATGCCGCGGGTGCCGCCCCAGTTGACGTTGGTGGTGCAGAGGACTTTGACGATGTCTTCCCATAGCGTGGGCGACCGGAGCATGCGGCCGAGACCCTCGTCGTCGACGTGGCGCAGGCGTTTGCGCGTCTGGCAACGGCGCTGAAATTCGGTGAAGTCGGTATCCAGCATGAGCATTCGGGTGACGACGGCGGCGATCAATTTTTCGGTTGTGGGGCCGGTCCATTCGATCTGAATTCGGCGCGGCGAGGACTGGCTGATGCTGAGATCGGTCGGGTGGCCGTTGAGTTCGGCGGCGGTGGCGATTACGCCGGTGTCTTCGTTCCAGCGGAAGGGAGGCAGGTTCCACCAACCGTGGGCGCGGACGACGCGCTCAAGGGAGTATCGCGGCGGCGACGCCAGCCGGAGAGTGCGAGCGGATGTGGGGTCTGGTGGTGGGGACATTGGCGAGAATATTAGCCGCGAGCGCTAAATCGCGCAGACGGTTGGGGGTTGGGTTTGATCGGGGGATGTTGGGCCGATATTCTCGCGCGGGATAAGTTCATTATGTTGAGCTTCTGGTCCGGTCACGGATCGGTCGCGATTCTATAGGGAAGGCGCGCTGATGCCCCGAAAGCCGATGAATGTCGTCTTCATCACGACGGACCAGATGCGGGCGGATTCGCTGGCGTGTGCTGGGAACCCGATTGTGCACACGCCGAACCTGGACCGGCTGGCGGCGGAGGGAGTTCTGGCGGAGCGAATGTATGTCGCCCAGCCGCTGTGCATGCCGTCGCGGTCGACGATCATCACGGGCACGACGCCCCGTGTGCACGGGGTCTGGACGAACGGCATTCCGCTGAGTTCTGAGATACCAACCTTTGGGCAGATGCTGTCCGAGGCGGGCTATCACACCGCGCTGATCGGCAAGGCGCACTTCCGGCCTTACGGGTTTGATGGTGGGGAAGCCGATCCGGTGGAGGTGGAGCGCGAGGACACGTGGGATCAGGGCCTGGTGCCGGAAGATTGGCACGGGCCGTATTACGGGTTCGAGCACATCGACCTGACGCTGCGGCATCACAGTTTGCGCCAGGGGCACATCGGGCGGGACCTGCGGGAACGGGCGCCCGAGTCCATCGACCTGATCGGCATTGAGCACGCGCTTGAGGAGCCAACCTGGGATGGGGCCTGGAAGAACGGCCTGCCGCTGGAGCATCACCCTTCGACCTGGATCACGGATCGGACAATTAGCTATCTGGAGGATGCTGGGGAGGAGCCGTTCTTCGTGTGGGCGTCATTCCCGGATCCGCATCACTCGTTCACCGCGCCGCGACCCTACTGCGATGCCTACGACCCGGCGGACATGCGGTCACCGGAGGTCACCGACGCCGACCTGGACGGCAAGCCGCCGCATGTGCGGGATGTGGTGGAGGGGCGGGTGGAGAGGCATGAGGGCTGGGGTTTCGGCGCGGGTGATCTGCCGGCGCTGACGGACACCGACTGGCGGCAAATCCACGCTCAGTACTATGGGATGGTGGAGCTGATCGACCACTCGGTGGGACGAATCCTGGACGCGCTGGAAGAACAGGGCCTGGCGGATAACACGGCGGTTATCTTCACGAGCGATCATGGGGAGTTGTTTGGCGATCACGGGCTGCTGTACAAGGGGCCATTCCCTTACGAGGGCCTGTACCGGCTGCCGTTCGCCGCTCGAATTCCAGGGGTGACCAAGCCGGGAACGCGGGCGAGTGGGCTGGGCACTTTGCTGGACTTGGCGCCGACGTTCGCGGACCTGGCGGGGGTGGAGTCGCCGCCATCGTTCCAGGGACAGTCGATGCTGCCGTGGCTGGGTGGTGGGGAGGGGCGGGAGGTGGTGCTGGTCGAGTTCGTGTCCCGCTACTACCCGGAGCTGACGCTAATGACGGCCGTGACCGAGCGCTGGAAGCTGACGCATTACCCCAACTGGGATCGAGGCGAGCTGTATGACCTGCAGGACGATCCGAAAGAGCTGGTGAACCGCTGGGGAGACCCGGCGGTAGCGGACACTCAGCGGGAGTTGGAAGGCCGGCTGCTGGATCTGACGGCGGAGGCGATCGGCCGGCTGCCGACTCCACTATCCCACGCCTAGCGGACACAGACCGTTTATTTCTAGCAGCGGATGCGGATTGAGTGGTCGCCCAGTCATGCCACCGCGAAGCTTGCAATCCGGGGTGATTCCGGCGGTCAGGCGGGGGCTTCGCCATCCTCGGGTTCGAGGTCATCGAAGATCTTGACCGGCTGGCTCATGAAATCGCCGTTGGCGACCATCAGTTGGACTCCGTCTTCGAGGAGTACCGTGGTGGAACGCAGGCCGATGGACTGGACCACGCCGCGCATGCCGCGAATCTCGATGGTCTGACCGGTCCGCACGCGCTGCTCGGACATGGTGATGACGCCGGCGATGAGGTTCTTGGCCAGGTCCTGGGCACCGAAGCCGATACCGACGGAAAGGCCGCCCAGGGGCACCAGGAGGATGGCCAGGTCGAAGCCGATGGAGCTGATGGCGATGTAGATGCCCATAAAGAGGATCATGAAACGGAAACCGCGGGCGATTGAGTTCTCGACGGTTTCGCCGAAATTGACCTGCCCCAATACGATCCGCCGTAACAGGGGCGTCAGGAAACGTGAAAGCAGCCACGCTATGAGAATGATGACCACGACCTGGATGAGCGAAAGCAGCGAGAGGTCGCGCTCTTCGATTTGGGTGATCGGGGTGTTAAGAACTTTCCAGATTTCGGTCCAGATGTCGCCCAATCCGCTAATCCTCCCGGCGGTGATCGCCACTGCCGATTTCGGCGTGTCCGACTAGTTTACGGTTTCTGCCGATCGCGCTCAGCGATGGGAAAGCGTGGATCCACTTTCAGCAGGTCCGGCACGCAGGTGACATTCATGGCCCCTCATTAGGCCTGGAGAAATTGGAGGAGGGCTTTTTCGCTGGAATCGATGATGTCGATGTCGGGAGGCTCGATGTCGGATTTCAGGCCGGTCTCGGAAATGTTGCAAACGACGCCGGCATCGGCCGGGATCTTGCCGTCGCGGACCAATTTCGCCAACGCCGGCAGGGTGATGCAGCCGGTTGGACCGGCCCAGATTCCTTCGAGCCGGGCAAGGCGTGTCTGCCACTCGACGACCTCTTCGTCGTTGCTGGCGGCGCCGAGTCCACCGGCGGCGCGCAGGTCGTCAAGGACCCAGTCGCCTTTCGGACCCATGTCGCCGACGGCGACGCCTTCGGCCATGGTGTAGTCGATGGTGACGGGGACGCGCGGACCGCCTTCGCTGAGGGCCTTGACGATGGTGTCGGCGACGCTGGACTGAGCGGCGATGGGTATGGGGACACTGTCAGCGTGACCGGCGGCGTGGAGTTCGCGGAAGCCGCGCTGGGAGGCCAGCAGCATCTCGCCCATGCCGACCGGGTAGACGACGTAGTTGGGGGCCTGGAGGCCCAGCTGCTCGAATATCTCGTAGGCGAGCGTCTTCTTACCGTCCTGCTTATAGGGATTGCGGGAGGCGCCGCCGTCGAAGACGATGCGGTTGTCGATGGCCCGATCGTAGCCGCCGATCATGTCGTCATAGCCGCCGCGGTACATCATGAAACTGGCGGTGAGGGCGTTAACGTGGCAGACCTTGGGTCGGCTGCTGGTTTCGGCTGAGAGGATGAGGGCCTGAATGCCGGCGCGGGCTGCGTAGGCGGCAATGGAGGCAGCTGCGTTTCCTGTGCTGACGACACCGATGCGGTCGAAGCCGAATTGCAAGGCGGCGGCGACCGCGGTGACGGCGGAACGATCTTTAACGGTGCCGGTGGGGTTGAGCCCGTCAAACTTCAGCCAGAGGCGTTCGAGGCCGATCTCGGCGGCAAGTCGGGGGACGGCGATGAGAGGGGTGCTGCCCTCGCCGAGGGTGACGAAATTGGCCGGATCGGTGATAGGGAGAAGCTCGGCGTAGGGCCATATGCCGGGGCCGGCGAGATTGCCGAACTGGACGCTGGCGATGCGGTCGAGGTCGTACTCGACGAAGAGCAGACCGCCGCAGTCAGGGCAGTTGAGCAGGTATTCGAGAGGGTGGGTGCGATCGCAGTCAATACAACGCAGAGCGGTGGCGGCTGACAACCGCGGGCCTCCTTCATTGGACGGAACAACTCAGGGTAGCCGGTGGGAGACCAACGCCGGGATGGAAAAAGCGGGACGGACTAATGAAATCTGACCCGCCAGGGGGCGAGCTGTGACTAGTTGGAGCTTGGCAGTAGTGGAATTCCCTGTGCTTTGCGGGCACAGGCGGCGCATTCGGCGGTGCCGGGTATTAGTTCGAGCCGGCTGGGCTCGATCTTCTCCCCGCAGACATCGCAGACACCGCTGCTCTGGCCCTCGGGCAAAGAATGCAGGGCTTCGTTGATGGCCTCCTGGATAAGCTGCTGACTCTGATCCAAGCCGTTATCGGCAAGACCGTCAATCAGCGGTCCTGAAGAATCTGACATGGCGTCTCACCTCCCTGTGTCTAAGTTATTAATATTCGGTTTAGTGAGTCGCATCTTGAATGTCGCGCCGGGGTGGACGCAGTTGTGGAATATATACACCTGAGCAGCGGAGAGGTTAAAACCTTAGTGCCATCTTGTCAAGAGTCTTTCTGCGGAAGTCGCATAACGTCGACCGAACGGTATAGCGAATTGCCAATTGGCTCGCCGGAGATCGATTCGCCCTACCGGAGCATCATAGAGCGGAGGCGGGCGTAGGTCCGTAGCGTAGTTCACAAATCTGGGGGCGGACTATTTAGGGGGCTACAGCTCGTATATGGTGGCCAGGTTCTCGCCGAAAATGGCGGCCTCGTCGGCGTCCGGCAGGTTCAGGCGCCGGATGGACTCGACGGCCAGATCGGGATAGGCGCGTGGGGCGTTGGAGCCGAAGACCACGCGATTCGCGCCAATGGCGTCCACGGCAGCCTGCACCATGGCGGGCTCGAAGGCGGCGATGGTGGTTCCCAGCCAGATGTTGTCCTGCTGGCGGGCGGCGGCCAGGGCGCTTTCGCCCCAATATCGGTGGCCCATGTGATCCATAATTATCGGGATGTCGGAGAATCGTCCGGCGAGGACGGCGATCTCCAGGGGATGGGCGGGGGAATTCTGGGAGTGGATGGTGACCGGGACCTTGTGGGCGCGGGCGATCTCCATGATGGGGTCGACGAGGGACTGGATGATCTGGTAGCCATGCCGGGGCGGCATCAACTTGAGCCCCTTCATGCCGTCCTGGGCTAGGGCGCGTTCCAGTTCCTGCACGGCTTCGTCGCCCAGGGCCGGGCTGACGCAGGCGCAGGGAATGATGCGGTCGTTAACTTGGGCGGCGGCGACGATGGCGCGATTATCGGGACGCATGACCGGGGAGGGCATCAGGACGATTTTCTCGATGCCGGCGGCGTCTTCCATTGCGAGCAGATCGTCGAGCGTGTCGCCCTCGCCGAGATAGGCTTCAAAATCGCCGGTCATGGTCGTGTTCCTTTCACCAGGTAGGGGGCACGCGGAAGATAGCGCTCATTTCTTGCAGGACGGCCAGTTCCTGCTCCTGAAACGGAATTCCGCCGGCCATGCGGTCGGCTTTGTTTTTCCATTCCAGTTCGCCGGGCAGGTAGACCTGGTCGAAACCGGGTCGCGGTTTGACGGCGTGGAGGATGCGGGTGTGCTCGCGCATGGTGGCGGCGAATTCCGCGACCGGAACAAATCCCTCGATGTTGATGGCCATGAAGAAATGGCCGGACTGGTTGCCTTTGCCGACGATTTCGGGGTCGAGCCCTTTGACGGCTGAGGGCAGGGAGCCGGTGAGGGTGCCGGCTAGGATGTCTAGCACGACGCCGATGCTGTAGCCCTTGGGCCCGGCAGCGGGCAGGACGGCCGCGACGGCGTTCGGATCAGTGGTGTCGCGGCCTTCGGCGTCAATGGCCCAGCCGAGGGGGATGGAGTCGCCGCGGATGCTGGCCATCATGACTTTTCCCATGGCGGCGGCGCCGGTGGCCATGTCCAGAAGGACCGGGTCGCTGTCGCCGTTGGGGATGGCATAGGACATGGGCATGTTGCCCTGGGCGGCCTCGATTCCACCGAACGGGGCGGCGGAGAGGAGGCTACCGTTGCTGCAGGCGAAGCCGATCATGTTCTGGTTTGCGGCCATCGTCGACCAGTGGGCGGCGGCGCCAAAATGGCGGCTGTTGCGCACGCCGACGACGCCGATGGTGGTGGTGCGGGCTTTATCGATCGCAAGGCTCATGGCGCGGTGGGAGACGACCTGGCCCGGGCCGCAGTCGCCGTCGAGGAGGGCGTGAGCAGCGCTGTCGCGCACCACCTTGATGTCGGGGGTCGGGTTGGTGTGGCGGTCGCGCATTTCCTCCAGGTAGCGTGGTTGCAGACGGACGACACCGTGGGAGTAGATGCCGCGGAGGTCGGACTCGACTAGGCTGGCGGCGGCTATGTCGGCGTCGTCATGGGGCATTCCGACGGTCTCGAAGAGGCTGGCGCTGAATCGGCGGAGATCGCTGGAGCTGATGTTGGTGTTTGTCACTTGCGGCCCCCCGGGGTTGTCGGTTTATCTGTGGAGATCGCGCACCACGTCACTGAAGATGGCCACGCCTTCACGGATTTTCTCCGGTGTTTCGAAGCTGTAGGCCAGACGGACGTGCCCGTCCTCTTCTTCGTCCATGCGAAAGGCCGAACCCGGCCAGATGTCGACGCCGCGGGTCATCGATTCGCGTTCGACCTGGGTGGAATCGACTCCGGCGGGAAGTTTCACCCAGATGAAAAACCCGCCATCAGGTCGGTTCCAGGTGGCGACGCCCCCGAGCCCCGCCTCCAACGCGTGCAGCATGGCGTCACGTTTGCCCCGGTAGACGCCACGGAGCTCGGTGACGTGCGCTTGCAGGTGCGTGCCCATGTATTCGGCGACGATTCGGGACATGAAAGGACTTGAGCCCAGGTCAAACTTGTAGAGCATCATGGCCTGCAGGATATTGGGTGGGCCGATGGCCCAGCCGAGGCGCACACCGGCTCCGAGGATTTTGGAAAAGGTACCGGTGCGGACAACATGGCTGCGGGTTTCGTCCAGTTCAAAGTAGCTGGGGATCTGCTCGCCGTCGAAGCGCAGCTCGAAGTAGGCATCGTCCTCGAGGATCAGGAAGCCGTGCCGTTGGGCGAGTTCGACGACCTGCTGGCGTCGCTCCAGGGACGCGGTGAACCCCATTGGATTCTGAAAGTTCGGGATCGTGTAGAAGGCTCGGATGCGTTCGCCGGGCTCAAGACCGGCTATGCCGCGGTCGAGGTCGGCGATGATTGGCCCCCGATCGTCCCACCGTACCGGGATGGCGTTGACTCCGAATCCACGAAAGACAAGGGATCCCCAGCTTGCCTCGTCGATGAGGATGGCGGCGCCGCGATCGACGAAGGCCTGGGCGGTGAGGCCGACGGCCTGGGAGGCGCCGGTGGCGATTATCACGTCGTCGGGGGTGATTTGCAGAGTTTCCATGAGGTTGGTTTTATCGGCGACGACCTGGCGTAAGGGGTCATAGCCGTCGCGGGCGCCGTATAGCAGGGCGGATCGGTCGCCGGCCAGCACGGTGTCTACGGCGGTGGAGAGGTCGTCTATGGGCATCGAGTGCGGGTCGGGCTGACCGCTGCTGAGGCTGATGCGAATCTCAGGCTGCGTTGCCCCGCCGCCGTCGGACTCGGTGAGGCGACGTTCTCGCGCGTCGGCCGAAAGCAGGGCTTCGAAATCGAGTGCCGTGATATCGGTCATTGGGGGTCTCCCCGCGCTCATCCGGAGCGCCGCAAACGAATGGGAATTGTACCGTTCCGGGACGGGGTCCGTCGGGCGGCGATACGGGACGGAGTTGGGCGGCTAACGCAACGAGGCCGGTCCGGGAACGGACCGGCCTCGTGAGAGATCGTATTGTCCGGGGCTACATCCCCATGCCACCCATGCCACCCATTTCGGGCGGGCCACCCATGCCACCCATGCCACCCATGCCGCCCATTCCGCCCATTCCGCCCATTCCGCCCATGTCTGGCATTCCCATTCCGCCCCCGGCCATCTGCTCGGGTGGCAGCGCGGCGGGGGTTACGCTGATGTCGGCGATAAGCACCTCGGTGGTGATGACCATGCCGGCGGAGCTGACGGCGTTGACCAAGGCCGCGACAGTAACGCCGGCGGCATCCACGACTCCCAGGTCGTAGAGATCGCCGTAGACGCCCTTCCAGGCGTCATAACCGAACCACGGATCGTCGACCTCGCGAGTTCGCGAAGCGACTATGGCCGGCACCGCGCCAGAATTCTCGGCGATTTGTCGCAGGGGCCCATCGAGAGCGGCCTTGATCAACCGTGCGCCGGTCCGCTCATCACCTTCGTAATCATCCAGGTCGATGGCCGCGGCCGCTCGCAACAAGGCGGTTCCGCCGCCGGGGACGATGCCGTCGCTGATAGCGGCCTTGGTGGTGGAAACGCCGTCTTCGGCCCTTGCCTTGCGCTCGCGTTGCTCGATTTCGGTGGCGGCCCCGATCTCGATAATGCCGACGCCGCCAGTGAGCCGAGCCAGCCGCTCTTCGAGTTTCTCGCGCTCCCAGTCGGTGTCGGTGAGATCGAGCTGGGTGCGAATGGTATCGCAACGAGCCTCTACGTCGGCGTCGTGGCCGCGTCCTTCCAGGACGACGGAGGCCTCGCGGTTTGTGGTGACCCGCGAGCACTTTCCAAGCCATTCCACCGGCACATTGTCCCAGCCGACGCCGGTCTCCTCAGCCACTACCTGGGCGCCGGTAAGGGCGGCGAGGTCCTGCAAGATCGCCTTCATGCGGTCACCAAAAGATGGCGCCTTGATGGCGACGGTGTTCAGAACACCGCGAAGCTTGTTGAGGACCACGAGCGCCAGCGCATCGCCGGTCAAATCGAGGGCGACGATGAATAAATTTCGTACGCCGGCGGCCATGACCTTCTCCAGAAACGGCAAAAAATCGTTAGCGCTGCTGATTCGCTTATCGGTCAGCAAAATGGCTGGTTCCTCAAGGATGCCCTCCATACGCTCGGTGTTAGTTACGAAATAAGGCGAGAGCCAGCCCTTGTCGAGCTGCATGCCTTCGACAAACCTGGCTGCCAGCGGGACCGAGGTACGGCTGTCGTCGACCATGACCATGCCGTCATTGCCGACGCGATCCATGATGTCGGCGATGGTGGCGCCAATCTCCTCATCGTTGGCGGCGATGGTGGCGACGCGTTGAATGTCGATTGAATCGGAGACCGGGCGGGCCATTTCCCGAATCTGCTCGACGGCGGCGGCTGCGGCGCGATCCATGCCACGCTTCAGGAACATTGGATTGGCGCCGGCGGCGATGTTCCGCAGACCCTCATTGGCGATGGACCGCGTCAGGACAACCGAGGTGGTGGTTCCGTCGCCGACACTGTCGCCGGTCCGCTTGGCGGCTTCCTTGACGATTTGAAGTCCCACGTTTTCGTAGGGGTTCTCATAGCTCTCGCCGAACTGGTCGGCGATGAGATCACCGTCGTTGGTAACCCGGGGGGAGCCGAAGCGCCCGTACATGACGTTGCGGCCATGTGGGCCCAAGGTGGCGCCGATAATGTCGCCAATAAGCTCGACACCGCCGGACAGGGCCGCCCGCGCGGCGTCGTTGAAGACAATCCCTCTATTTGGCATCTTAGGTGGCTTTCCTTAGTGCAGCGGACTGGCTAGTTCTTGATAACCGCCAGGACGTCCTTCTCGCTGATGATCAGGTAATCGGTGTCGTTGTACTTGACTTCGGTCCCGGCGTACTTGGCGAAGAGCACCGTCTGACCCTTCTTAATCTCGATCTCCTGGCGCTCGCCGTTGTCCAGGACACGTCCAGGGCCGGTGGATATTACTTCGCCCTCCATCGGCTTCTCTCTGGCTGTGTCGGGCAGGACCAATCCGGAGCTCGTCACTTCGTCGCGAGCCTGAGGCTCCACGACCAATCGGTCTCCAAGAGGCACAATCGTCGTCACTATTCCACTCCTCCAACGAAGGGATCAATTCCCCCAGCTGTCTTGATTTATTGGGGGTGCTGTCGGCGGGGCTTGCTGCACCGCGACTGTGCATAATACCGATCGCGCACCCTTCGTCGCAAGAGTTGACCAAATTCCCCCCGCCTCAGCCCGAGCAGAGTGCGGGAAATGGTCGTGGTAGTGGGGCCGGCGAGCCCACTCCTCCGTGCTTGATTTCGGACGCGCCGTTAAGCGGGATGCGGCCAGCGCTGAAAATACTGGTGATGAGCAACGCACCCCTCAAGTCCTGATGCGGAGCGGCCTCCCCAACATCGCCGCTCGAGTCCGGCAGATCAGTCGCCGGATCGATGTAGTGAACCGTGTTCCGGATCGCGCGAGGACAGCGACCCCGAGTCAACTGGCGGTCAATGTGAATGCCGGGGTGGTGAACACGGCTCCGGCGCGATCGGACTTCAAGGCCATCCTGGAGACGCAACTGGCGCAGGGGCTATTGGGATCGCTGACCGTTTCCGATTCTGAGGACGCCAACGCAGACCTCTTCGCCGGCGTGCTTGGCGGAGCTTTCGGCGGTGAGGGCGACGGTCTCGATTCCAGCCTGATCGGTCTACTGCCCAGACTGGATGGAAGCGGAAGTGGGACTGTCCTGCCGTACGGGGCAGGCTTCAAATACAATTTCTTCAGAGACTTGGAAGTGACATCGCCGTTTGGGCCGCGGGAATTCAGCGGCGTCACCGAGAAACACAAAGGCCTCGACCTGGCGCTGCCGCTGGGCACACTTCTCCCGGCGATCGGTGCCGGACGGATCACGGAAGTGGCGGAGGATGACGTGTTCGGGCGGTACGTAACCTGCCAGCTGGATTCGGGCGAGGTAATCCGCTACGCCCACTCGAAATCGGACGCCCCGCTCCTGGTGACGGATGGCCAGCGAATCTCCTCGGGACAGACGGTGGGGATGTCAGGAAATAGCGGTCGCTCAACAGGTCCGCACCTGCACATCTCGGTGTAGTTTGGCGGGAATTATGTGGATCCGCAGACGTTCCTGTGGCGGTTGCCGTGAGCGCGGCCACGAAAATAGAAACTTGGCGCCGAGGCGTGTTGGTCTCAAGCCAGCCACGGCTCCTGCCGAACATTGGACCGTACCACCGGCGGATCCCGCCAGATTTACTACGCCGCTCCGCCTCCGTGAGGTGAATCGAAAACCATGAGCTCATCGACCATCGTTCAGACCCTATCGACGCTTACGGCCGCGCAACGTGACGGCTACCCGACGCCGGGAGTCGGAGATGGGTCGTTTGATGAGGCCATCCGCGATGCGGTTCGATCCAACCGGGGGGGGCATCAGCCTTGATAACTATGCGCGATTCTCCACCGAGCGCGGTCGCTCGCTAACGACTGTTGTGAATTCTGGCGGCGCCGTGAATGCGTCGCTGGTCGCGGATCAAGCTGACGCCGATCCCGTCGAGACGGTCCCCGTGACCGCGGCGCTCACGCCGGAAGCGGCGGTCGAATCTGAAAATCCCGAACCGGCACCGGAAGCTGCCGCCGCACCGATGACAAATCGTGAGCGTTTTGGCGATCTGTGCTCCAGCAGCAATCTAGGGGTTGTCTGGGACGCGGATGGCGACGAGCGCCGCATGCCAGGTGGCGGCAATCCGGACGAGATCACCAACCCTATCTACGAGCTGAAGGCGCTGGGTGTCAATGACGCGGAGCGATTCTGGAGGGGCAGGACCAACGGCGGTGAAGATCACCTGACCGGGTTCATTCTGTTCAACCAGTTGAAATTCTCGGCAATGCGATCCGGAAAGCAACTGCTGACACCGGCCGAGTATCGGCCCATAGGCGCGGATTTGTTCACGCGGGGAATCCAGCCAGATAAATTCCCGGATGAATACCTGTTCGGGAGCTAATTCGCCTCGGGTAATTTGGCGGAGCGACGGGTGCGCGCAAACCCCGCGGCGGTCGGCATATAGCCTTCTACGGCCCTCAGCACGAGTCCCTGTGGGTTGAGCGATCGTCGCCGTCGCTGGCGGTTGGGGAACGATGCTTCAGAATGGGACCGGCAAAGTTCATTAGATACTGAGTAGTGCTCCATGACCCGTCCTCACGTCTCGCTGTTGATTGGAATTCAATTCGCGGGATTCTCGCTTGCGGGCTTCCTCTTTCCGTTTTTACCGTTATACGTTCAGGAATTGGGAGTTTGGCCGCTTTCCGCAGTGATTCTGTGGGCTGGGATTCTGGCGGCGGCAGGCTCGGTCGGGCTGACGTTTTCGGGCTTTCTCTGGTCCAGGCTGGGGCACTGGTTCGGGCTGCGAGCGACACTGGTGCGGGCGTTGATCGGGCTCGGGCTAGCCGCAATCTTGATGGGAATTGCCGCTGAGGTGTGGCAGTTATTACTTATCAGGATCGTGCACGGGGTGCTTGGCAGCGTGGGGGCGGTGGTGGTGGCGGTCGTCACGGCGGCGATCCCGCGCGAGGGACGCGCCAGCGTGCTTGGCTGGCTGCAAGTTTCGATGCTTGCGGGAAGCGTAACCGGCCCGGTGCTGGGAGGGCTGGTGCTCTACTGGTTTGGATTTCCGTTGCTGTTTGGTTTGGCGGGGGGGGGCGCGCTGGCGCTGGCGATCTTCGCGTTCGCGGCGTTGCCGGCTATTCCTGCGGCGCCGGTTGAGGATGGGGAAGCCCCGGCGACCCCGGATCAAGGCATCGGGCGCGATCCGCGGGCGCTATCGCTGGCCGTCTACTTTCTTGCCCTACAGGCCGCGGCGATGATGACGGGCGGGCTGCTGGTTCTTTACGTACAGGAGCTTGGTGCGGGGACGGCGACGGCCCCCATCACCGGATTGGTAATAGGGTCGTCGGGCGCGCTGGCCGGGCTGGCGGCCCTGTTCGCGGCCCGGAGGCGGGGTCGGCTGATGTCGGCGGAAGGGATCGGAGTGACGAGCGCGCTGTTGGGTCTGCTGCTGCTGGCTCAGGGTGTATCGACGGCACTTGGCTTGGTGTGGCTGTTTCGGCTCGGCCAGGGTCTGACGACGGGACTGCTGCGGCCAGCGGCGCAGGCGAGCGTGCAACGACTGGTGGACCCGGACAAACGCCGGGCCGCATATCGACTGGTGGCCAGGGCATCGACGGCGGGATCGATCGGGGGCGCGATCTTGGGCGGCGTGGTGGGTGCGGGCATCGGCTTATCCACGGTGTTCGCGGCGGGGGGCGCGGTGCTGCTGGTCGGGACCGCTACCGCGGGAATTTTTTTGCGGGTGCAAGGGCGCCAAGCCCGCTGACGACAGGTCGCACGGTGCCCTCCAAGAATCCGTCGTTCACTTCAGGGGGTTTACAAGCGGTGTTAACATAATGCCCTTGGCGCGGTAATGACAGATGCGGCAGCGGGGGGGTCCTCCGTCGCCCGAGTGCGCCGGCGATCGTCCGGAAAATGCCGCCAGCGACGAACCAGCCAAACCGATTTGCGTGCTAAAACGCCCCAAGGAGCGGAAACTACGAAAATTCACGACATCAGTATCAGCATCGGCCCGATGACCCCGCTGTGGCCCGACGATCCCGAAATCGTGCTGGAGCCGGCAACACGTGTTGCGAATGGCGACCGAGCCAACATCACGCTACTGCAGATGGGAACTCATTCGGGGACCCACGTTGAACCGCCGGCGCACTTTTTCGACGGTACGGCGACCATTGACCGTCTCGATCTAAGTTTGCTGTGCGGCCCGGCGTACGTGGCCGAGTTGAGCGCGCCGGATCGCATCGGCCGCGAGCATCTGGACGCGGCCAAGATCCCGCCGGGGGTGCGACGTTTGTTGTTGAGGACGAGCAACTCGGACAAGAATCTGTTGTCCAATCGCGATTTCGAGGAGAAATACGTCAGTCTCTCTCCGGAAGGCGCCCGCTGGGTGGTAGATCGGGGAGTGCAGTTGATCGGGATCGACTATCTGTCGGTGGAAGCCTTCAACTACGCCAATCAGGACACGCATCGCGTGTTGCTCGGAAACCGGCTCGTGATTTTGGAGGGAATCGATCTCTCCCAGATCGGAGCGGGGCCTTACAACCTGTTCTGCCTGCCGCTTAAGGTCGCCCGAGGCGACGGCGCCCCGGCGCGAGCGGTCCTGGTAGAGGACTTGTAGCGCTTGGTCGGCTCGGCGGACAGAGACGGTGCTGCCGTTGAGCCCGGCGCGGCCCTGGATTTCAAGGCCGAGATCGCACGGTTTCTGGATTATTTGCGGCGATCGCGGGGGCTCTCTCGAAACACGCTGGCGGCCTATGGTAATGACCTCGGGCAGTTCGCGAAATTTCTGGGTCAACAAGGGGCGTCGAGTTGGGACGTGCCGGCCAGCACGATCTCGGCATTCTTGGAGATGTTGGTTGGGCGCGAATACGCCCCGTCATCCCAGGCTCGGAAATTAGCGGCAATAAAGGCGATGTATCGATACCTGGTGTCGGTGAACGCGGTGGCGCATGATCCGAGCAAGGGCATCGGTGGGGCCCGGGTCGTCAAGCAACGTCCGAATATAATTTCGGTGGGAGAGGTGGACCGGCTACTGGCGGCGGCAGCCGCTAGCTCATCGCCGGAGGGCTACCGGGACAGCGGCATGCTGGAACTGCTGTACGCGACCGGGATGCGGGTGAGCGAGATCGTGGCTCTCAATGACATCGACCTAGACATTCGGAACCTGCGGGTCATCTGTGGTAAGGGCACCAACCGGGAACGGCAAATCCCGTTCGGCCCGAGAGTCGTGCAGGCGCTGGGGAGTTACCTCAACCAGGCCCGGAACAAATTACTGGGCGGGCGGCAGGCCTCCGCCCTGTTTCTTAATCATCGAGGTCGAAGACTGACGCGGCAGGGGTTCTGGCTCATCATCAAGGGGCATGCTCGGGAAGCGGGAATCTCAAACTTGATAACCCCACACACCCTGCGGCATTCGTTCGCCACCCATCAATTGCGCAATGATGGGACGATCCCGGAGGTTCAGTCGGTGCTGGGTCATGCCAGTCCGGCGACGACCCAGGTATACTTGGAACTTGCGCGGGAATCGGGAGGCATCAGCGGACCGTTGCCGGGCTCCCAACCCCGTTCCTCCGACTGAATAGACGCGGGTGAGCGTCCGGCCGAAGGCCGATTACCCGGCTGAGGTTCTGGTAGCCGCCGAATTCATTGCTGGCAGGTGCACGGACTCGCCGCGACTCGGGGTGGTGCTTGGCAGCGGTATCGGTGCGGCTGGTGATGGCTGGGACATCGGGGGTTGCATTCAGTACGCGGACATTCCCAACTTCCCGACGAGCTCGGTGGCCGGACACGCCGGTGAATTGCTGACAGGCCGGATTGGCGAGACGCCGGCGTTGATCATGAGCGGACGCTCACACTTCTACGAATCCGGCTCGATGGCCCAGCTTGCGTTTGCGATTCGCAGCCTGTGCGCGTGTGACATCAACGCTCTGATTCTCACCAACTCCGCGGGAGCGGTGTCAAGCGGGGTAGAACCGGGCGCGGTGATGCTTATTGAGGACCACATATGCCTGCCGGCACTCACCGGACTGGGTCCGTTGGTGGGGCCAAATGTCGGGCCGGGACCGCGGTTTCCATCGATGGTGGGTGCTTACGACAACGGGCTGCTGGAGCTGGCGGCCGGGGCTGCCTCTGACCTCGAGATCGATGTCGTGAGCGGTGTCTACGCGATGGTCGGCGGTCCGAATTATGAAACTCCGGCCGAGGTGCGACTGCTAGAGACGATCGGGGTGGACGCGGTGGGCATGAGCACGGCTGCCGAGGCGATTGTGGCCACGCACTGCGGGGTGCGGGTGCTGGGGATTTCGGTCATCACCAATAGGGCCGGGGTCCAGATGGAGGATGATGAGCACGAGACAGTCCTACGGTTGGCCGGGCGCGCAGCCAAGGACGTGGCCGGCCTAATCGAGGTCGTCGCCTTGCGGATCGGAGCCGGTTAGGAGCGCAGGCGCCAGAGCTGGCGCAGGTAGTTCCAGGCTTCGCGGAGGCCGGCCTTGCTCTGTTCGGCGTGGCGCCGTTCGAACGCGAAGGGAATGTCCGCGACATCGCGCGCATGGCCCCGCACCAGGATTTCCAGCAAGATCTTGTAACCCAACGGTCGCAGATGGGCGTTCTCGATCACCGAGCGCTTGAAAAGGAAATACCCGCTGAGCGGATCGGAGGTGACCTTCGTCACGGGCAGGAGGAGGTATGCGGCCAGCCGGGTGACCTTGCTGGCGAGACGCCGTTGCGGTCCGGAAAGGCCGGAATCCCATCCCCCCGGCGCGTAACGGCTGGCTACGACCAAATCCGCACCGCCCTGCAGCCGTTCCAACAGCCGGGGGAGTATCTCCGGCGGATGCTGGAGGTCGCCGTCCATGACCGCGAGGGTGTCGGTGGTGACCATGGGCAGGGCGGCGACGACGGCGGAAGCGAGCCCGCGCCCGGCCTCGCGATAGGACAGGCGAATTCGGGGATCGGCGTCGGAGGCCCGCCGGATGATGTCGGTGGTGGCGTCGGCGCTGTCGTCGGCGAACACGATCTGGTAGTCGATCCCGGTCAACGCCCGGTCGATGGCGGCAATGAGCGGCTCGATGTTGTCGGCCTCGTTAAAGGTTGGGACTATGACGGACAGGTGCATGATTCTCTACCCTAGATGGGGGCAAATTATTGGGTGTGACGTTACTGACGAAGACGGGAGTGGTTGGGGTGGGATCGACCTCCCATCTTCTCCTAAAAACGGATAGTGTCGGCGAGATTCGCCAAGCCGACTGGAGCAGCAGACTGTGAAGGCAGTGATCATGGCAGGCGGGGAAGGTTCCCGCTTGAGACCGCTCACCGCGAATCGTCCCAAGCCGATGGTGCTGGTGGCGAATCTGCCGGCGATGGAGCACATTATTCTGCGTTCTGTGGAAACACGGAATTCGTGAGGTCGTGGCCACGGTCTACTACGAAGCCTGGGTCATACAAGATTACTGCCGTGACGGTCGGTATTTTGACATGCGGCTGCACTATGCGGTGGAGGATAAACCGCTGGGCACGGCGGAGAGCGTGCGCCTAGCCAGGGAAATACTGGATGAGACTTTCTTGGTCGTAAGCGGAGACGCAGTCACCAACTTCGAACTTAACCGGGTGGTCGAATTCCACAGAGCTCGGGATGCGGCCGCGACTCTGACGCTGTACCGGGTTGAGAATCCGCTGGAGTACGGCGCTGTGGTGACGGACGACGACGGCCGGCTGCTCCGGTTTCAGGAGACACCGACGTGGGGCGAAGTGCTGAGCGACCGCGCCGCAAACGTCCCCCGGGCAGCAAATCGACGGCGGCGTTGCACTATGAGATCGGAGGCGAAGCCCCCCGAGTGGTGGCCTCCGGCCACGGTTTTATCGCTGAAAAATATCATCGCGCTGGCAAAAGAGCACGGCCTGAAGATTCATGAGGATCCGGACCTGGCACAGGTTCTGGCGGAGCTCGACCTTGGGTCGGTGATCCCACTGGAGATCTACCAAGTGGTAGCCGAAGTTCTGGCTTATGTCTACCGGGCGAATGCGTCGGCAGACCGGCTACCCGCCGCGTCTTCAAGGTAACCAGAATCTCGCCGCTTTCGCAGTATCGTCGCTGCGCCGCTCCCGGCCGCGTTTGCCCTAGCGCTGGCCCGCCTGTTGACCCGTCATCAGGCGTCGGTAACTGTCGTGGCGCGCCGGCTCGATAACACCCGCGTCTACCGCCGCCTGGACCGCGCATCCATCCTCGACTAGGTGGGTGCACCAGCGGTTGTCACATTGGCCCAGAAACTCGCGGAATTCGGCGAAGCAGTAGTCGAGATCCTCTTTATCGACATCCTCCAGTCCGAATGACCGCAGCCCTGGAACGTCCACCACCCAGCGCCCTCCATCCAGTTCGAAGGCCTCGCTGCTGGTGGTTGCGTGTCTGCCTTTGCCAGTGGAAGCGCTCACAGCCAGGGTCTTGAGATCGTGGCGACCCGTCAGGGCGGTGATCAACGAAGTCTTGCCCGCCCCCGATGGGCCGACGAAAGCAGTCAGCCCGGCGGGTAGGGAATCCCGAAGGGCCTCAACGCCGTCGCCGGCTGGCGCGCAGGTTTTCAACACTCGATAGCCCGCCCGCTGATAGGCCCCGGCTATCGCCGCCAGCTCGGACTGGTCGGTCACGAGGTCGATCTTGTTTACACACACCTGCGCGGCAAGTTCCGCATGCTCGGCGGACACCAGCATTCGATCCAGCAGCCGCAGACGCCGGGGCCGCATGGCCGGGTCGGATTCCACCGCCGGAATCACGAAAATGGCCATCGCCAGATTCGCGGCCACTTCACGGCGCACCGTTCGGCCATGGGCGATGGTCGTGCGTTGCAGCATTGATTCCCTGGGCAGAATCTCGTCCAGCACGATAGTTCCCGAATGGACGGTGAGCCGCACCCAGTCGCCGACTCGTACCGGGTTCTTCCCGCCAGCCTCTCTGATGGTTCCGCCACGAACGTGAAATTGCACTCGATTGCCGTCCACCTCCGCCTCGCATTCGGTTCGGCTTACGCGGACTACGGTGCCTTCAACCAACGTTTTCGGACCAGTTCTGTACTTGGACGTCCACCATACGGGCCAATTTCGGATATGCGATCGCCTTGCCGACCGGAGTCGCGGCCCGCCACCTCACCGCACCATAAAGAGCTATCGTCGGCCGAAGGCCTTTTTGCGCCAGGCGGTTGCGGCGGCCCCAACGGCCAAAGCGGTCAGGGAAGTCAGACCGAGTAAGAGTGGCCACGACGTACCGTCGGTCACGCTGCCGGCGAAGGTTCGGGGCAATTCGATCACAATTGGCGCGCCGGGGCGGAACTGGATCGGCGCCACCGGCTGGCTGGCGGCCACGATTCCGGTGGTACCCTCGCCCACCGGAACCACCGATTTGATGGTCTGGGTGGCATTGTTTATCACGGTTACGACATCGGTGTCGTCGGATTCATCGGCGATAACAACCGTGCCGACGCCGTTGGCGGCGATCGTGCCGGTAATCAGCAACACGGTCACCAACAACAGCGCGAAAATGGTCAGTCTCTTCTTCAACTTTTCTCCTGAACCGCCTACCCCACCTGCGGGAGTGAACACTTTACATAATAACCCACGTTGGAGCCAAGAGAGGCGCGCCAAACCTGTAACCTAATAGTCGGCAGAGTGGACTGACGGGACAGTCCCTGTATGTCGACGAATCGACAACGGGCACCCCGGGCAATTAGTCTCGGGATTTGTATTGCCTCCTTCAGAAGATAGCGATGGATTAGGGATGTTTTGCTGCAACAGGTAGTCGCCAATGGCCCGGTAAATGAGCGTGCACGGTTGGTGATCGCCGCGCTCCTCGCGGCCCGGTTCAAGACTTGACGGTTAACTCGCCCAATGGACGGTGAGCTCGGCTCCGGCGGCATGACCGCCGGCCTAATTCAGATCATCTTCTTCGACCTGATTCTTAGCGGCGACAACGCGGTGGTCATCGGAGTTGTGGCGGGGCGCCTACCGGGCCGGCAGCGCCGGCTGGCGATTCTGTTCGGCGCCGGGGCGGCAGTGGTGCTGCGGATAATCTTCGCCGCAATCGCGACGGTGCTCTTCACCGTGCCCGCCCTTGCAGCCGTCGGTGGGGTGGCGCTGCTCTATATAGGCGTGCGTCTGCTCGAACCGCAACCCGAGGATGGCGAAGGCCATCAGGCGGCCGGCTCGCTGAGGGAGGCCATTCAGCTCATCATCCTCGCGGATGTGGTGATGAGCCTGGACAACGTGCTCACGATAGCCGGCGCGGCCCGGGGCCACGTTGGCCTACTGATCTTCGGACTGGTGGTGTCCATGCCCCTGCTGTTCGTCGGCGCTCAGATGATCGCCATCGTCGCCAGTAGAGCTCCACTGGTGATTTACTTGGGCAGCGCCCTGGTTTTCCGGATTGCGGTCGTGTTGATCATCGAGGACCCGGTGATATCACCGCTCTGGGGGGAGAGCTTCTTTATCGAGCACATCATGCCGTGGATCGTGGCATTGGCCGGACCGACCGCCTACCTTGTGCAGGCCAGAATGCGGGGACGGCCTACCATCCCGATCTGGGTAAATCCATTCGACGGACGGAAGGGCGTCGCTTAGTGAGCGCCAGAGGCGATCGAGGCCCGGACTGGGTACCAACTTAGAAGCGCTGGCGTCTGGTCGCCCGACGGTGACGGCCCCCGTGAAAATACCAGAATGCCGTTGCGCCGCGGTCGATCGAGCGATAGTGTCTGGGAAAGAGGCTAAACCTATCGATTTCTGCGAAACAGGTACTTGAGAGTAATCCCAGCGAATCCCCGCGGATATTGTCACGGCGTGGTCACGGCCCTCCGCATGGCCCGGGAAATCGCGGCCGCCGAGCCAGGCCCTTTCTACATGCTCGGCTATCTGGTGCACAACGAACATCTGACCGGCGAGCTGGAAGAATTGGGAATCACCCTGATCGACGCGGACGACCGGATGGCCGGGCTTGAGGGTATCAGCGAGGGCACGGTCATCTTCACTGCCCACGGAATTTCACCGTCGGTGCGGGCAAAGGCGAAGGAGCTGGGATTGAACTGCGTGGACACCACCTGCTCCGACGTGCAGAGGACCCACGATCTCATAAACGATCTGGTGGGCGATGGCTACCAGATCGTTTATGTTGGCCGCCGGGGACACCCCGAGGCGCTAGGCTGCATCGGCGAAGCGCCTGACGCGGTGCATCTCGTGGAAGGTTCGGAAGATGTGGCGGCGCTCGATCTAGATTCGCGGCCGGTCGCGGTCACTACGCAAACAACGTTGAGCGTCTGGGACACCGCCGGCGTCATTCGCTCGATCAAAGAGCGATTTCCGGCTGCCGAAGTCTTTAATGAAATCTGCGCGGCCACTCAGGACCGGCAGGAGGCGATTGTGGAAGTTGCCGCGGAGGCCGATCTGGTTCTGGTGGTCGGTAGCCGTCGCAGTTCGAACTCGCAGCGTCTGGTCGAGGTGACCCGGCAGCGTACCGGCAAACCGGCTTACCTGATCGACTCGGTCGCCGAAATCGATGCCGCTTGGCTTACGGACTGCAAGGTTGTGGCGGTGTCGTCCGGAGCGTCCACTCCATCACCGCTCACGCGCGAAGTCATCCGCCGGCTGGAAGCGATGCCTGCTGCCGCGGACTAGTCCCGTCGAAGAACCTCGCGCACAGCATCCCAGCTAAACGGCCTTCCGTCGGTAAGTCGTGCCCCGGCGTCGGTGAATGGAATTCGACCCTCGTCTTCGGGATCGTATAGCCGGGTCGGGAAGTTCGTCAGAATCGCCCTTCCGGACGGAGACACGACGAATCCGTGGTGAACGCGCTCGGGGATCATCAGCGCGTACTGGCCGTCCGGACCCTGCGCGGAGCCCATCGGAAAAAGATTGATCAGCCCTTCGGTGGAGGAGCCGGGCCGAGGATCGTGCGCGCCCACCACCAGCTCGCCATCTATCACCACAAACCGGTCCCGCTGGTGCTGGTGGACGTGCCACTGATCCTCGTCTCGGGCTACACCGGCCCGGGTGACCGAGTAGTAGGTCTGTTTGAACGGCAGTATGTCGGCGTCATAGAAGTCCGCCCAATCGACTTTGAGAGTCTCCACCAAGGTGCCGCGATCGTCGGAGTTGACCCGTAGCCTTCTGACCTTGATACCGTCGATATGTGATTCAGGATCAAAGGGATCGGTGAACTGAACGGCCATATTTTGGTCTTGCCCGCACCTTTCGCGCCGGGGTTATCAACACTCAGACACGCGACGTGTGTCAGCGTGGACGGGTAGAACATACCACTCTTGACTCTGCCGTCCCCGGCAGTCTGAAGCAGTCACTCGAAACGAGTACACTTTCCGTGACCGCCGGCCCGGAGACCGGACTGGCCGGTTTTGTTGGGGGTTTCCGTAGTTGCTCTGAAAAGAGGGTCCTGCATGACCGGCGCCGATGTGATCGCCCGCATCCTCAAGGCGGAAGGGGTAACGCAGGTATTCAATTTTCCGTTTTCTCCGATCATCGACGCTATGGTCCGCGCGGGGATCAGGATCATCACGTCGCGCCAGGAGAGAGTGGCGGGCAACATGGCGGACGGAGTGTCCCGCTCGACCAACGGCCGGCAGATCGGCACGTTCACCGTTCAGGCAAGCGCGGGCTCCGAAAACGCATTTGCCGGTGTGGCGCATGCCTACACTGATTCGAGCCCGATGCTGTATCTCCCGGGTCATCGCGGTCTCGATGACATAGGGGTTTCGCCCACCTTCGACAGCGAGACCAATTACGGGTCCACGACCAAGCTGGCAATGAAGATCTTTACCACCCGGCAGATTCCAGAGCGCATGCGTCGGGCATACACAGCTTTACGCTCCGGCAGGCCGAGACCGGTATTGGTTGAAATACCCTCCAGCGTTGCTACCAGCGAGTTCGAGGGCGAACTTGACTACCAGCCGGTCCCGCGTATGCGTTCCGGCCCCGACGACGGCGCGGTGCGGGAGGCGGCGGAGCGCCTCGTCGCCGCCGATTCTCCGCTGATCTGGGTCGGCCAGGGCGTCCATTGGGCGGAGGCATATGATGAGCTAAAGGATGTCGCCGAGCTGCTCGGCGTCCCGGTCATGACCACGCTCATGGGCAAGAGCGCCTTTGATGAGACGCACGAACTGTCGGCTGGTATGGGCGCCATCAGTGTCACCGCGATGATTGCCCACTACCTCCGCGGGGCCGATGTGCTCCTCGCCGTGGGTTCCAGTCTTACGGTGGCGTCGTTCACTCCAGCGATCCCGGCGGGCAAGACCATCATTCATGCCACCAACGATCCCATCGACATCAATAAGACTCATCCAACCGCCGTTCCGATCGTCAGCGACGCGAAGCTCTTCCTGGCGTCGCTTGCCGAGGAATTGCGCCGAATCGGCGCCGATCGCACGGCGATCCGCCGCCGCAATGTCGAGTTGCTAGCGCGGCTTCGGGCCGAGTGGGAGGCGGACTATGAATCCCTTTTCAGCGATGATTCGAGCTCGATCAACGGCTACCGCATGTTCCGCGAACTGTGGAGTCTGCTGGACCCGGCGACGTCCATGCTCACCCACGAATCCGGCGCCGTCCGTGACATTCAGAGTGTCTTTTACCGCGCCACCACACCGCGAAGTTATCTCGGATGGGGACAATCTTCCCAACTCGGCTTCTCCCTCGGCCTGGCGATGGGCGCCAAACTCGCCAATCCGGACAAGCTGGTCGTCAACGTCATGGGGGATGGCTCGATTGGCATGACGGGCATGGACCTCGCCACGGCATCCCAGTACGAGATCCCGATTCTGACGGTGGTCAAGCACGATTCGATATTCAGCGGCTATGACAAGCACATTCCGGAAGCAATCAGACGCTATAAGTCCTCCACCATGGATGGCGATTACGCGGCGGTCGCCACCGCGCTCGGCTGCCACGCCGAGCGTGTGGAGACCCTGGCCGAGCTGCGACCGGCGCTCCAGCGGGCCATCACCGCGGTAAACGAAGGCCAGCCCGCCCTGGTGGATGTCATCACCACCGAGACCCGCAGACTGTCGACAATGGACACGTTCGTAAGCTAGAGGTCGCTGCCTGTCCGGTCTGGGGCCGGCGCAAGGTCAATATCCTTGTCCTTATCTGAATGTCGCCATTATGCCTCTGTGCGTGGCCAGGAACCTGGCGAAGAGCAGCGCGGCTATTGTGGAAATCGCCGCACCGGTGAGAAAGAGGCCCTAGAAGCCGGAGGCGGAAATTATTACGCCGTCGGTCAAAGCCGTCCCGCCCGAACCGAGCGCCCAGGAAAAATTTACATAGCCCGACATAAGCGCCTAGTACTCCAGGCGCACGAGGTCCATGGTGTACACGGCGATCGCCGGTCGCATGATAGGGATGAAGGACAGTACGGCAATCAGTCCGACATTTGCGGCGATCGGTTTGGCGATCAGAGCCATCGGCACCAGGCAGATGGCCACGCCGATCATCTCCACCAGAGTCGCCGGCCCAGGGACAATGCGTTTGGAGAGAATTGGCGAAAGCAGCGCCATGGGACCGGCCACAAGTTGCGCGATGGCGAAGGTAATTCCGATCTTGACCGTTTCAACGTCCAGCCCAGCATCCATATAAACATTGAAGAATGTCCTTGCGGAACCTTCTCCAAACTTGCGCAGTACTCTGAGAACGGTCATCACCGTGATTATCATCAGCGGAGCCTTGTTGCCGGGCCCGCGTCGCGTGGCCGGTCTCACGGGTCCGATTTCGCGGGTTGCTGCGATCAGGAGGAGCGTCGGGACGACCGCCAGGGCGACCAGGTGCAGTGAGTAGCGGAAGGTGGTGGGATCGTCCGGCGTGAGCCCCAGCCATCCGGCGGAGAGTCCAGGAAGAAATCCGCCGATAAGACTGGCGGCGAAGCCCGCCGTCTGCAAGGTGGCCGAGGACAGCGCGAAGGCTCAGCTACGCAAATCTGGTACAACCGTCCCCATCATGACCGGCTGCATGTTGACGAAGAAAACGCCGGTTCCGGTGAAGGTAATGGCATGGCTGATCATCAGCCAGACGGCGCGGGTTACCCCTCGAACGTGGCGCCGAAGGGTATCAGCGTGCTTCCCAGCATGACTGCGCCCAGGCTAATCAACATCAGCCGCCGGTATCCAATCCGGTGCGACCTCGCGCCGGCTATCGGGGAAGCGATCGCCCAGCAGATCAGCCCAACGCCGTTGGCAAGTCCGATGAAAGCGATGCCAAATCCTAGGCGTAGAAAGAAGAGATTGAGCAGCACGGCGTAGCTGCCGAATAACTAACCGTTAAGGAGGTCGCCAGTATCCCGCAAGCCGGGTCGGGCGTTGCTCCACCGCCGCACCTACCGCGGCTAAAATCGTACCGCCGCCGGGAGCACTCTCCGCACCGGCCAAATTGAGCACGTATGAACCGGGGGCGCCATGAGTATTTACGAGGAACTGTTTCGTCTAAGGCCAATCATTAACGCGGCCGGGACGATGACGTTACTCGGCGGCTCGCTGATGGCGCCGGAGACCGTAGCGGCCATGGATCGCGCCGCCGAGGAATGGGTGGACATGCCCGACCTGCTCCGGCTTGCCTGCGAGGGGATTGCCAGCTCGCTCGGGCTCGGCCCCCGACTCGGTGGTGTCCACATAACTTCCGGCACGGCCGCCGCCAACATGATCGCCGCCGCCGCGGTGATGACCGGGCACGATCGGACCCGCATGAACGCGCTGCCAGACTCATCCGGTTTCCCAAACGAGATTCTGATGCAGCCGACGCACGGGGGGAACTGGTCCCGCTCGTACGCCGCCGCGGGAGCCCGTATCGCTATGTCTCCAGTGGAGACCGTTTTCGATGGCGACAGCGGCCGGCGCATCCTCGGTGTCACGGAGGAGTCGTTTGAGTCCGGAATCAACGACAACACCTGCGCGATCGGAGCGATTCTGTCTTGGGAAGGCGCTCACGCCGGCGGGTTGTCTATTGCTCAGCTTGTGATCATCGCCCGGCGTCACGCACTCCCGGTCATTGTGGACGCCGCCGCGCAAGTCCCACCGATAACGACGATCAAGGATCTACTGGAGATGGGCGTCGACCTGGTGGCGGTTAGTGGTGGCAAGGCCATCGGCGGTCCCAACGACACGGGACTGCTGGCCGGCAATCGGATCTACTTGACCCCGGCCATCTTGCAGTCGAGTCCTAACACCGGCGTGGTAGGCCGGGGGTTAAAAGTCAGTAAGGAGCAGATTGTCGGCTTGTACGTCGCTTTGACGGCGTACGTGGAGAGCGACGCCGACGCACGCCTGGCGGAGGATCAGCGGCGTTGCGACTTCCTCATAGAGCGGCTCGGCGAGACCGAGCACGTAAGACTTGAGAAGGTTTTTCCCGATGAAACCGGCTTGCCGGTACCGCGAGTGCGGGTTCACCTGCTCGAACCGCTTGGCAAGACCGTTGACGAGATCACCCACACCCTGTGGGAGGAGACGCCCAGTATCCGTCTGCGCGGCGGCTATCCCGGGGCCGATTTCTTGAATGTCGACGTCAGCACGTTGCGGGACGGGGAAGTCGAAATCGTCGCCGAGCGTGTAGGCGCGGCCCTGAGGTAAGCGGTCTGCGTCGTCGCCGCCACGATCCAACGGAAGGATTTGCGACGGTGCCCGGCAGCGCCCCTAGCTCCCCTACTCAACGTGATGATCGAGACCTTCGGCTTCCAGTGTGTCGTCGATGCAGAGTCGCGGTCAAACCGGAAATCCGTCCCGGCGAAATCCGCTGGTTCCGCAACCAGCCACGGGTCGCCCGCTTCCTGACCGTGCTCGACGGTGCCAGTTTTCTGCATCTTGGGGTCGCGCTAGCATCGGCCACGGGCTCTCGCGCCGGGCGTGGGCCGGGTTGAGGAGGTCAAGATATGCCCGCTTACGAACAGTTCAAGGAAGGCGTGATGGATAGCCTTCCGGAGATCAGCGATATCTCAAATGCCGATCTGCGGGAGCGGGTGACCAATGCCTGGGCGATGGCGCTGGCCGAAACGGAGTTTGAAAGCATCGACGAAATTCGGGCCTCCGGCAATCCCGACACCCCGGTGATGAAGTCCGGCACGCAGTCGGATCATCTGCGCGGTGTCACCCGCATGGCGGTGGCGCTGGCGGAGTCCCTAGAAGAGGTGGTTCCTGGTTTGGGAGTCGATCGTGACATCTTGATAGCTTGCGGGCTGTGCCACGATTTGGGTAAGCCGTTCGAGTTCAGCCCCGCAAACCAGGCACGCTGGAAGCGGAACCCGGCGGCGTCCGGATTCCCGGCCCTGCGACATCCCGCCTACGGGGCCCACATCGCCATCTCGGCCGGTCTGCCGGAGGCAGTCTGCCATGCCGCCTCAGCCCATTCGGGGGAGGGTGAATTGGTCGTCCGCAGCCTGGAGAACACGATCGTCCACCATGCTGATCATGTTTACTGGCGAATCCTGGATAGGGCAGGGAAATTGGAAATGTGATCGGGAATTTGGGATGGCCGGCGTCCAAGCGCGGGTTTTCAGCGACGTAGTCGGCTAGGGTGCCGACGACCTCCAGGGCAGCGGGAGCGCCGAAAAGCTCGCCTTTCAGGATTTCGTCCTCGCTGGCTCGCATGACGGTTACCGGGATCGGCTTATCCGGGTCCAGATTTCACAGAATCTGGCAGTAGGTGGACTTGGTGCCGTCCTCGGCCAACTTAACGCCGTCCATTTACAGGATCTGATCCTTGAGGTCCAGGCCGAGTGCGGCGGCCGGAGGGCCCGGATGCACGCCGACGACGTGAATGCCGGAGTAGCCGGTCTGCTCGGCCGACGCGGCGTCGGAAGTGAGGCCGATCCAGCGGCTGTTCTCCCCCTGCCGCAGATTTTCGATCGAGTCCAGCAGATCGCCGATCGACAGCATCAGGGCGTCGTACCGATTGACTCTGGTCTGGACTGATCCGGCGCGAATCCCTAGGACGTTTCCAGAGCTGTCGAGTATCGGGTCGGAATAATGGTAGGCGTCCGCCGGATGTGACACCAGACGGACGGCGTCCACCTCTACGGTGGCCCCGTCGAGATCCACGCCTTTGACCCGCCGGTGTTTGAAATTGTAAGTCCCGAGAGTATCGACATATTGTGGGACGTAAACTCCATCGCCGTCTTCGAGCGACAGCGCTTTCAGATCCAGATATGTGTAACCAGCGACGGAAAGGCGAATCACGGCCAGATTCAAGCATTCGTTCCCGGAGACGTAATGAGCAGTTACCGGCTCGTCTGTGCCGGGAAGAAGCACCGAAAGAGTTTCGCTTCCGGTTACCAGGATGTTTCTAGTGACCGCGTAGCCGTCGTCGCTGATCGGGAATCCGGCGACGAGATCGATCGCCGTCTCCGGACTGGACGACGGAGGCCACAAGACCTGAATCAGGGCGGACTCCGCACTTTCGGGGCTGGAGGGCATGGAGGTCGCTAGTGGGGTTGTCGCCACCGGCGTCGCTGGGGCGAGAGTTGGTTCCTCCGCGGACGCGACTATCGGGGAGTCCGGGGTGGATGTAGAGCCGACAGAGGTCGGAGTCGCTCCGCCGGACCCGCCACAACCACCTAGGAGCAGGGACATCGTCAAGCCGATGGCCATCAGCGTGATTCGTCGGGCCCCGAAGACAGAACCAAGAATCATAACCCTGTACCTCCAATAGTCGTAACCACGCGCTTAATTTCCGATTTAGCGCCACATATCAGCGTTGGGTAACGCTGGCCCGGATCGCCCAATCCTGCGCAGATCTTCTTCCTGCAGGGGCGACGTGCCCCTCCCGGAACCTGGCTACCGTATCCTTGGCAGTGCGGGCAGGTTGGAAAACGCAGACTCTTAAAGAGTGAAATGAGAGATCACCGTGGGCGCTGAGGACCGTCTTGGTGAACTTCACATAACGTTACCGGAGCCGGCCCGGCCGTTGGGTTCTTACGTTACGGCGGTGCGCACCGGCGACCTCTTATTTACGGCCGGACATCTGCCAGCTTCGCTGGATGGACGCCAATGGCAGGGCAAAGTCGGGTCCGACTTCACGGTGGACAAGGGCGCCGAAGCCGCTCGCCTCACCGGGCTGAACCTCTTGGCCACGGTGCGTGATGCGGTCGGGAGCCTGGATAACGTGGTCAGGGTCGTCAAGCTGACCGGATTCGTCAACAGCGCCCCCGGTTTCAATCAACAGCCGTCCGTCATCAATGGCTGTTCCGATCTCTTCGCCGAGGTGTTTGGCAAGGCCGGAATCCATGCCCGCTCGGCGGTTGGCGTAGGCGACCTTCCACTAGATACTCCGGTGGAAATCGAAGCTATTTTCGAGGTCATGTAGCCGCCACCCGGGCTGGGCGGGCCCGACCCCGTGGAAGGACGGGGCGGGACTATGAGAAATCTTTACACCGTACTTCCCTTCCGTGTTTTCTTTTTCTTCGTGGTTATTGTCGTTGGCCGTCTCATCCAAGTCCGTCCGTATCAGGAGCTCACCGAAATCCTGACCGCGGGTCGGGCCGCTGATAGCGAGAGGGAGATTGTGCGGGCCACAGTGATCGGGTCGGCAGACGAAATCCTGGTGGCCGCACGCGGGGCGGCGGATTTTCTGACAAATGGCGCCAGCGTGGCCAATCTGTCAGAGACCACCGATGGAATCGTTCTGGATGTCGATCCGCCGCTTGCCGTCGACACCACCGGGGCGGCGCTGGTGGCGCTGTCTTCCGCGATCGTGGGGGGCAAGGAACGGACGGTGGTGCGCGGCGGCGATCTGGTTATGATCTTTGGCAGAAGGGATGCCGCGGGGCCTCTACGGGCCGACATCATTTCGGCCCTGCCGCCAGCGGAGCTCTATAATGATCGGCTGCGCGCGGCCGTCCGGGTATTCGTCGGCGGTCTGGGGATGCTTGCCGCGTTCTTCTTGCTGCCGCCGGTCGCACGATTTTGACGTCGCCTGGCCGGCGAAATCCGGCGCGATCGCGCCAGTTGCCGCCGTCGCGCCGAGCTACGGGAGCGTGGCGAATGCCCTGCCTGCCAGCCCCCGGCCGCTCGTGGTTTCATCGCCTGTGTCGAATGCGGCCGGGCGCTCGAACGCGGCATTCAGCTGAGAGAAATCCGTGAGTCGTTGCAAGCGTTGCGGGAAGGCTCTGCTCTTGTCGGCTGTTGGGCCCGTATCCGCATCGCTGCGCTTTTCCCGCGACCGGGGAATGAAACTTGAAATTCGATCGACTGACGTCTCCATCGCCGATGCCCGAGCGGTGAGGCACGTATTGTCGCGGGTCGGCGCTCCCGCCGCCCGCGAACCGGGCCCGATCTGGATGATCAATTTCAACGATTCCGTCGGCCGCGCCGTCGCCGCCGCGCACGGAATTTTTCAGGAAGTCTATCGGGTGGACCGGGACTACATGCTCGAGATGCGCCGCCTGCCCTGAACCGAGAAAGCACCGAAGCCCGCAACGGCCTTGCCGTTGCGGGCTCCAGCTCTTGACAGTGAATCCGGCGACTCTGCCCCCTTGTACGGAGGGATCCGCCGCTAGAGGTACTTGACCTCCAGGGAGGGTGCGCCGGACTCACTATCTATACGTTCAGACATATGGGCATCACCCCCTTTCATCGCCGCAAAACTAGCACGGGAATTGGACGTGGGTCAACGGATTCTATCCGGGGGAAACCGGGCCGGGGAACTGCCGGATATACTGGCGTTTTCGGGGGGGCGAGCGCCCCCGAAATTTAAATTACGGAGCCGCGTGCGGACCGGTTTGCTCGGCCGCTGAAGCCGTTGCTACATGTCTTCTTGCAGCCCTACGTTGATCTGCAGCTTGCCCAGATCGGTCTTCAACGGCAGCGCCACCGTAGGCATCGTCATCGTGGATATGCGGGGTCCCTTGCCCTCGATGATCGTAGGGGGCGAAAGATCGTAGTTATGGCCGGCCTCCTTCAGCAATATGGCGGCCTAGCCGGTAATCATGTTGCCGAGTTCACCGATCGCACTCCACCCCAGATCGTCAAGTTCGGTTACCGGCTTGCCCATCACGGCTGAGAAGATACCGATGGCCATTTCCATGCGCATTGAGTAGAGAACCACCCCTTTCACCTTTCCCGTTACCCCGATCAAAGCGGTCACATCCTGCGGACTGAGACTGTCGGTGGATAGGCTGAGCTGGCCGTCTCGTTCAACTTCGACGTTGGCTTCCGTGCTCAGCACCTCATTGGCGGCGGTGATGAATGGGTTTATGAGTTGTGCCTTCATATTTGTGGCCAGCTCCATCGGCGGTTCGGCTCCGTGTCCGTCGGAAGTAGCGAGGCTCTGCGATATGCAACATTCAGTATCCTTTGCGTATCCGTTTGGGACTGTAACCGAGGCCACAGCATGGTGGCTGCCCACATGAAGTTTGTCGTCTCGCTGAGACTTCCGGTCACTGGAGAACGATTGACCGAAACCGAGAACTATGTAGCCTGGGATCTTGAGACGTTGCGTTTGAGTTGGGAGGTTCCCGGTCGCTGGACCAACCCGGCTGGCTTCGGCCTGAGCGTTGCCGTGACTCAGGATCGCATGGGCTCCGTGCAGACATGGGTCGAAGGCGAGGCCGCCAAACTCATCGAGTATCTCAACCGCTTCGATACGGTTGTGGGATTCAATTCCCGCCGATTCGATAACAAAGTTCTTGGCGCGTACGGCGATGTCACGGTGCTCGATATGCATACCGTGGACCTGCTGGAAGACATCTCGGCCGCCTGTGGCCGCCCCAACTGCGTATCACTGGATCGGCTTGCCGAATGCCTGTTTGGCGAGACCAAACTGCTCGACGATCCCACCGATGCCGTTCGCATGTGGCGCACCGGTCGTCCCGAGGATCGCGAGTACGTGGTCCGTTATTGCCAACAGGATGTCGACCTCACGTTCCGCGCCTACGAGTTCGGCCGCCGCAATGGATTCGTAATCGTCCCGGCTCCAGACACTTTCTGGAACGAGCTGCCGCTGGTCGCCCGGGTACCGGTTGAATGGGGCGACGAAATCGTCCGGCCGCTTGTTCAGCCGGAAGCCCTGGACCTTTAGTTGCCGTGTCCCGTGCCATGCATGATGCCGCGGGCGATCCGGCCGGCAGGTCTCACTCGTGATCGCCGACGACCGCCCCGGGCTCTCCGCCGGTGTCTCCGGCGCCATCTCACCCGACCTCCCACCGAACGCCCCTACACCGGTGGCCACAGCGTCGCACCGACGGAGGCGAGGCGCTTTCCTGACCGGCATCACCCTCGCCGCGATCCTCCTGCTGGCCCTGGTCCTCCGTCTGATCGGGCTGGATTGGGACAGCGGCAAGCATCTTCACCCTGATGAACGCTTTCTCACGATCGTCGAGACCTCGATTCGCTGGCCGTCATCCCTGGCCGAGTACTTCGACCCCACTCGCTCGCCTCTAAATCCATTCCTCCGGCCCGACATTTCCTTCTTCGTCTACGGGACGTTTCCGCTGTTCCTGGTGAAGGCGTTGGGCACCCTCACCCTTTACACAACCTACGACACGATCAATCTGGTTGGTCGTGTGGTCTCGGCCGTGTTCGACGCCAGCACTATTCTGATTCTGTTTCTGCTCACCCGGCGGCTGTTCGATCGCCGCGTGGCCCTGCTTGCCGCTCTGTTTGGCGCTCTCAGCGTATTGAGCATTCAGCTATCCCATTTCTTCGCGGTCGACACGTTTTCCACGTTCTTCGTCACCGCCGCCCTTTACTTCGCCCTTCGCGTGTATCGGGAGCAACGCTGGTATCTGTTCGCCGGTCTCGGGCTCGTCACCGGCCTGGCGCTTGCCAGCAAGCTCAGCAGCGCCCTGATAGTCCCTTTTATCGTCGCCTACCTGATTGCCCGGTACCTCCGCGATCGTCGCATCGTCGCGCGCCCGCCCGGGTTGCCGCTTTTGGTCGCCGGGTTGCTGTTGGCGGTCGTAACGGCCGCTTTTATTTTCCGAATAACCCAGCCCTACGCTTTTGCCGGCGGCAATCTGCTGGATTTTCGCCTGGCTCGCGATTTCTTGGACGCCGTAAATCAGCAGCGCCAAATCCAAGAGGGCACTTACGATTGGCCGCCCGGCATCCAATGGGCGGGCACCACCCCGTATCTGTTCCCGCTCAAGAACATCGTCCTCTGGGGACTCGGCCCGGCCCTGGGTTTTGCCGCACTGGCGGGTCTCGTATTCGCCTCCTGGCGGCTGACCGTTCGGCGTGACTGGCCGCTTTTCATTCCGGTCGTCTGGACCCTGTTGAACTTTGCTTACTTCGGCGCACTGGTTCTCAAGACCATGCGCTACTACCAGCCCATGTACCCGATGCTCGCGATGCTCGCCGCCTGGGGCCTTTACTACGCTTGGGACCGGCGATCGAGATTGCGCCGGCTTCCGGTCCCCGCCTCGACGCTACCACTGGCGTTGTTCGCCATCGTGATCGTGGGGACCGCCCTGTGGGCGACAGCGTTTGTCAGCATCTACACTCGCCCGGTAACCCGTATCGCCGCCAGCGAATGGATTCACACGTCCATTCCGGCGGGCACGACGATCGCCGTGGAGCACTGGGACGACACCCTGCCGCTGGGCCTGCCGGGATTCGGCGGCGCCGAACGCTACAACATGTTGCAGCTACCCCTGTACGACGACGACACCACGGCCAAAAGGGAGCGGGTGCTCGACATTATCAATCAGACGGAATTCATCGTGCTCAGCAGCAATCGCCTCAGCGGCAGCATCCCCCGCATGCCGGGTCGCTATCCGATGACCATCCGCTACTACGACGCCCTCTTCTCCGGCGAGCTTGGCTTTGATGAGGTAGCCGACTTCACCAGCTACCCCTCGCTGCTTGGAATTGAGATTTCCGACGATTCCGCCGAGGAGGCTTTCACTGTTTACGATCATCCGCGGGTGCGCATCTTTCAGAAGGCGGCCGGATTCGACGCAAACACGGTCCGCGCCATTCTGGCCGGCATTGACCTCACCGCCGCCGCGCGGATCTTGCCCCGCGACGCCGGAACCCCCGATCTTCTCCTGAGCACGGCCGACAGGGAGCGGGTACAATCCACCGGCTCGCTTCCCAGGCAGCTTTTCGGCGAGTCGATTTTCGCCCGATACCCGGCGGTCGCCTGGTTCCTGCTGGTGCTGGTGGCCGGTCTCGCCTCGTGGCCGCTGGTAAGCCTTGCGCTTTCCCGCCTGCCGGATGCCGGTTACTTCGCCGCCCGGCCGTTTGGCTTGCTCCTGCTTGTTTATCCGGCCTGGATGCTGGGGAGCCAGCGCTGGGTGCCGTTCGGCCGAAGTTCGTTGCTGGCCGGACTGGCGCTCCTGCTGGCCACCGGCATCGCCGTGGGATGGTTCCGGCGACACCGGTTGCTCCAGACCATCCGGTCGGCCTGGCCGGCTCTGGTCGTGGGCGAGCTTGTCTTCCTGGCCGCCTTCCTCTTCCTGTTAGTGATTCGCATGGCCAATCCCGACCTCTGGCACACCGTCTTTGGCGGCGAAAAACCCATGGATTTTGCTCATCTCAATGCCATGCTGCGCACGGATTATTTCCCGCCTTACGACCCCTGGTGGGCCGGCGGTTACATCAATTACTATTATTTCGGCCAGCTGTTCACCGCCGGTCCGTCGCTTGCGTTAGGCATCCAGCCAGCAGTGGCCTACAACCTGGGTCTGCCGGCGATGTTCGCCGTCACCGCGGCTGCGATCTTTTCGTTCGGCTTCAACATCTGGCGCGGTGTCGGCCGAAAACGCTTCGCGGCCATCGGCGTGGGGCTGCTGGCCGTCTTCCTCACGCTGTTCCTTGGCAATCTTGATTCTCTGGTACAGCTATTTCAGATCACCGCGCGCCGCGCGCCCGGGGCCGCGACGGGACTATCCGTTCTTTCGCAGGTTCCCAGTACGCTTCTCGGCGGAACCTTCAGCGCCAATTTCGACTTCTGGCGCAGCACGCGGGTCATCGAGCAGACCGTCAACGAATTTCCCTACTTCACCTTTCTCTACGGTGATCTCCATCCCCATCTGCTCGATCTCGGCTGGACCATCGTGACTCTGGTCGCGGTCGTTGCGCTGGTGCTGGCCCGCCCGGTTCCCGGCCTCTTTGCAGCCGGAGCGACGCTTCAATCGCGCGCGCTGGCGTTCGTCCGCGGCGACCACTTGCCGCCGCTGGTGCTGATCGCCGTCACGCTCGGTGTCCATCGAGTTACGAACCCATGGGACTTTCCCACCTACCTGCTGCTCACCGTCCTGGCGCTGGTCTATTCGTTGTGGCGTGGACATGGGCGATTTGGTTGGAGCTTCCTGGTCGTCCCGGTACTGGCTGCCGGAGGGCTGATGGCGGCCAGCCTGGCGCTCTTCACTCCGTTTCATACCAATTTCGGCGTCTTCTTCAGCGGCGTGGTTCCGACCCCCGAGACAACTCCACTGAGCTTGTATTTGCTGTTCTTCGGGGTCTTTTTCCTGATATTGCTGAGCTTCGCCGGGCTCAGTTTCGTTCCTCGACGGGTTCGCGGGTGGTATTCGACCGGCTTCAAAGTCGGCCTCGCCAGCCCGGTCAGGCTAGTGAGATACGTTTCTCTGGCCGCAGCGCTCGGGCGCTGGCGACGTCTGCCCGCTATCTGGGTATTGATGTTTCCGGCTGTAGCGTTGCTTGTGCTGCTCGCTGCCGCCGCCACCAGCCAGTCCTGGTCCACTCCGGCGGCGCAGACCGGGTTGATCGTAATCGGCCTGGGGATTCCGATTCTCTGGATAATCGGGGCTGGACGCGTTCCGCCGGTCCCCTGGCCTCTTCTCATTCTTGGGATTTCTCTATTTCTCCTGGTGATCGCCGACTACCCGTGGTCCACACGCTTATTTCAGCCACTGGCCGTCATCCTGGCGGTTGCGGCTGCCCTGAAGAATCGCCGTGACCCGATCCGCTTCATCCCGATGGCTCTGCTGGTCGGGGCGCTGTTGTTGACCGCCCTCCCCGAGTGGTACGCGCTGGAGGGCGACATCGGCCGGCTGAACACTGTCTTCAAGTCCTACTATCAGGCGTGGGTGATGCTGGCTCTGGCCAGCGCTCTGGTGTTGCCACAACTGATTCCCGCCATCCTGCGCCGCTTTGGGGGTTGGTTCAGCGTCGGCGGCTCGTTTTTGCTGGCGACGATCGCCATCTCCATTTTTGGGTCTGCTCTTTATCCGATCGGGGCGACCCCGGTGAAAATCGACCTCCGCATCGATCACACCGAACCGACTCTGGACGGCACGGCCTACATGGTCGAAGGGGTGATCAACGATCGCGGGCGCGAGATCGAGCTCCGCTACGACAAGCAGGCCATCGACTGGATTCTGTCCAACGTGGAAGGCCGCCCGACAATCCTGGAGGCCACGGTGGATATTTATCATTGGGGTTCGCGAATCTCCATAAACACCGGCCTGCCCACTGTGCTCGGTTGGGACTGGCACGAAAAACAGCAGCGCTGGCCCTATCGCCACGAGGTGGATGCGCGCCGCCGGGATGTCGAGCTTGCCTACAGCACGACGAACGTGACCGAGCTCCTGAATGTGCTCGATCGTTACGGCGTCGATCTCATCTACATCGGTGAACTGGAGCGTGCCTACTATCCGGCCAATGGGCTGGCAAAATTTGATGATCTGACCGATCGCGGCCTGGACGTCATCTATGAGAACCGGGATGTCCGTATCTACCGGGTATCGTCTTGACGGGACGTAAACTGACCGCCGGCCTGCGCTCGCCGCTTTTGACGATCTCGCAGCCGACCGAAAGGATCCAGCAATAAGCGACTCGCTTCTCTGGGTGCTGATCCTGCTCGTCATGACGCTCGTCGGGTTGCCGCTCTCTCACATCCTCTTCCCACGCCTGCCTTCCCGCGGCTATCTGCTGGCCAAACCGCTGGGTCTGCTGGCGTTTAGCTTCGTGAGCTGGCTGCTGTTGTTCACGGGAGCGTTTGCCAACGGACGCTCTTATCAAATGATCTTGCTATTCGTCCTGGTGCTAGCTGCCTTGGTCGCGTACCGTAGCCTTCCCGATCTGGCGGAGGAGCTCCGCGCCCGCCAATGGCAAATCGTCATCGGCGAAGTCGTGTTTGCGGTCGCGTTTCTGTTGTTCGCGCTTTACCGGGCCCGCAATCCCGACATCGCCGGCACGGAGAAACCGATGGAATTCGCGATGTTGAGTTCGGTCATGCGCAGCGCCACTTTCCCGCCCATCGATCCTTGGCTCTCAGGTCTTCCGGTCAACTACTACTACTTCGGGTATTCCGTCGGCGGGGCGCTGGCGAATCTGGCCGGAACCGCGGCGGCCATCGCCTTCAACCTCTTGCTGATAACCGTCTTCGCACTGACCGCACTCGTAACTTTCTCGCTCGGCCACGACCTGCTGGCACTGGCCCGCGAGAGGTCAACCGCGATCGAGCGCAACGTCACGGGCGGTCTGGCGGCCGTCTTCGTGCTGCTCGCCGGAAACCTGGGGGGCTACCGCTTTGTCATCGAACCCGCCTTCCGTAACGAAGACTTCTGGCGCGGAATCGGCTGGAACGCAAGTCGTGTCCTCCAACGCAACAATGAATCCGGGGAACTTCAGGATTACACGATCAACGAATTTCCGGCTTTTTCGTTTGTGCTTGGCGATCTGCACCCCCACGTAATAGCGCTGCCGTTCACCATGCTGGCGGTCGCCATCGCTCTAAGCTGGTTGCTTGTCTGGGGTGACAGGGATTCTTCCTTCCGGGAGACGATCCCACTGGCCGTGGTCACGGCGCTGCTGCTCGGCGCTCTGAATGTCACCAATCCCTGGGACTTTCCCAGCTTCACCGTACTCATCGCCCTAGCCGGGTTGACCGGGCTGTATTTTTTTGGTGACCGCCGGCGCTGGACCGATCTCGTTATTCATCTCGCCGCCGCCGTAGGGCTCTCGCTGCTGCTGTACCTTCCCTACCATCTGCACTTCGAACCGTTCATAAGTCAGCTGGGACTGGTCTCTGTCAGGTCGGCGGTCGGCCCGTTCGTCATCATCTTCGGCTTCTGGATCGTGGCGGCCGTCCTTTTGCTCGCTCACCGGCTGGGGCGCGATTCGCTCTCCGGCCGCTGGATGGTGCTGGCCGTGGGCGCCGTTGTCGTGGTGCTCTGGTTGAGCAATGTGCCGGCCGGCGTCCTGCTTCTGTGCGCGCTGCTGGCCGCGGCGATGGCATACCTTGGCGTCCGCCAGTCCGATGGCCAGCCCCGCCGCGCCGCCCTGCCGCTGGTCTTTTTCACCGGATTTGGGCTGGCGGCCGTGCCGGAACTCGTCTTCGTAGACGACTTCTTCGGGCCGCCCTACGAGCGGATGAACACGGTTTTTAAGATTTACTTCCAGGCCTGGCCGCTGCTGGCGGTGGCCTCGGCGCCGGCGATATACCTGTTCTTGCGCCGGGTCTGGAGTCGTTTGGGCGAGACCGGCGCGCTCGCCACGGGCGCCACCGCAGTCGTGGCCATCCTGTTTTTCGTAGCCATCATCTACCCGTTTGCCGCGGGCCGCGCCCGGATCGGGGGCAGTCAGCCCGCCACGCTTGACGGCTTGGCCTTCGCCCGTCGCAGCTGGCCCGCCGAGGTCCGGGCCGCCGAATGGCTCCGCGCCGAGGCCCCAGCCGGCTCCGTGGTCCTGGAAGCTGCCGGCAACGCCTACACCGACTACGCCCGCGTCTCCGCCTGGACCGGCATACCGACGGTGATCGGCTGGGACCAGCACGAGGCGCTCTGGCGGGGGGGGCGCCAGGAAGTAGATCCACGGGTGATTGATGTCGACGCCATTTACCAAGGCCGGGGCCGCGGCGACACTCTGGATCTGCTCCACAAATACGATGTCCGTTACGTCTTCGTTGGCCGCCTCGAACGCGAAAAATACGGACTTGACGTCGCCACTCGTTTCACCGGATATCCGCTGCTGTTTGAAATCCGGGGCGAAGTGTCAATTTTCGGGGTGCCGCTCAGCACCCCCGGAGGTTAGGCAGTGGGTGCTGTTGATCCCGTCCTGAAATGGAGTTTCTGGCGGCAGATCGTAAGGCTCCCGCTGCCGGGCGGACGGGGGCTGGAACTGGCCCGCTGGGAGATGCTGCTATACGCCGCCATCATTGTGGCGGTCGTGGCCACCCGGTTCCTGGCACTCGATGTCCGCGCCTACCACCATGACGAAAGCATCCACGCCAAGACCTCCTGGGACATCATGAACGGTGTGGCCTACCGCTACAACCCCGTGTATCACGGTCCTTTCCAGTACTTCGCGACCGCCGCCGTATTCAAAGTCTTCCGCGCCGGTGACTTTGCCGGCCGCATCATGCCCGCCATCTTCGGCGCGGCCACCATCTTCGCCATTCCCTGGCTTTACCGGAATCACCTGGGCCGGCACGGCACCTGGATCGTCATGGTCGCCCTGACCCTGTCCACCGGGTTCATGTACTTCTCGCGCTTCGCCCGTAACGATATCTACGTCGCGTTCTGGACCGTGCTCTTGTTCGGCGCGTTACTCCGTTACATCGATCGGCCGCAGCGGCGCTGGGTGGTTCTGGCCGCGGGCTCGCTCGGGCTCTTCTTCGTCACCAAGGAGAACGCGTACATCGTCGGATTTATCTTCGTCAGCTTCGTCGTATTGCTGGCGCTGTGGACGTTCCGCGGTCGACGCGGCCGGGATGCCGCCGACGAGACGGTCGGTCGGTTTCGAACCGCGTTCCAGGTGCTGGGACGGGATGTTGATGGGTTGGCCTACGCGCTTTTGCTGTTCCTGGGCGTGATTTTCATATTCATGACCTCTTTCTTCACTTACCTGCCCGGATTTCGAGAGGGCATCATCACATCCTTTACCGTCTGGGCGGACATCAACGAATCGCAGAGGGTGAATCAGCCATGGTTCTTCTACTTTATATTCACCGGCGTTTACGAGGCTTTCGCCGCGCTCCTGGGTCTGGCCGGCATCGTGCAGGCCATCCGCCGGCCGAAGCTATTGCCGGTGCTCTTGGTGTACTGGACGGTGCTGAGCTTCTTCATCTACTCGATCGCCGGCGAAAAGGCGGCCTGGCTCTCGCTGCATCCCACCCTGCCGCTTACGCTGCTGGCCTCGTGGTATGTGGGGGATAGATTCGAGCGAATCCGGTCCTTCGGCGGACGGGCTGCGGTGGCTCTCATCGCCATCGTCCTACTCGGCTGGACCGCCGGAAATTCCGTAAGGGTAACCTTCGTTTACCGAGATGTACCCAACGATTTTGTCATCTACACGCAGACCTCCCGGGACGTTCTGGAGACCCTGGAGATTATCGAGGAGGCCGGCCGCCGCACCGGCGAGGGATCCGGCATCCCGATCTTCCTGCATGCCGAGACCCACTGGCCTTATGCCTGGTATCTGCGCGACTACACCGCCATCTACTACGCCCCGAACATGACCGAGCTTCCGACGCAGAAGATCGTGCTAGCCGGCGACGCTAGCGCTCGCGAGTTCGGCTATCTCTTCGTCGATCATGTAGGTATCGAAATGAAACTCCGCGAGTGGTTTCCCGAGCAGGTTTACAGGGATTGGGATTGGAGTTCTCTGGGCAGCGCCCTCCAGAAGGACAATCTTTTGAAACTCTATCGCTTCTATTTCTTCAGGGAGCCGCCCGAGAGCCTGGGATCGTCTAATTACCTCCTTTACATCCACAAGGATCTCTTGCAGGCCGGACCGCTGGGGCGGTTTACCCTGCTGCCGCCGTCGGCGCCCGCCGGCCCCTGAGAATTGAGCCGCCGAGCGCTACTCAGGTCGGCGATTGGGTTGCCGTTGAGCGCCGTATTTCTCTGGCTGGCGCTTCGCAACGTCGATCTTGGAACGGCCGTCGCGCGGATCGCCGAATCCGATCTTGCCTTCGTTTTCGCGGCCGCGGTCGTATTGATGTTCGGGATATGGCTCCGGGCCGTACGCTGGCGAATCTTGCTGGCTCCGCTGGGACGAACCACGGTGATGCAGTCGTTCTCAGCGCTCTCGATCGGCTACCTCGCCAACAACGCCTTACCCGCGCGACTGGGGGAGATCGTCCGGGTCGTCGTCCTCCACCGCGATACCGGCATCCCCCGTTCCGGCGCGGTTGGCACCATCGTCGCCGAGCGCCTTTTCGATGTTCTCACGCTACTTCTTATGCTTGGCGTCGCCGCCCTGGTGTCCGGCTGGGAGAATCCTTGGGCCGGCCTGCTGGGTCTGCTCGGGGTAGCCGCCGCACTCGGTCTCGTCGTGGTATATCTGGTTGCCGCCCGCTCCGTCATCCTGCCGACGCGACTCTCTCGCCCGTTCGTTCCGGTCGTCGGCCGCCTGCCCCGCCGGCTCGTCGAGTTGGCCGGTGGCTTCTTGGCCGGGTTTGCCAACGTGGCTTCCGCCAGGACCATCGTGCAAATTTTTTCGCTTTCGCTGCTCTCCTGGACGGTTGAGGCTACGGTCTACTATCTGATGCTGCTCGCCTTGGACATCGGCGCCGGCGGATATTGGATGGGAATGCTGGTGTCGTCGCTCTCCAACCTGGCCGGGGTGATCCCGGCCGGGCCGGCGAACCTGGGACCGTTCGAATATTTCGCCAGGGAGACTCTGCTTGGGTTTGCGCTATCCGCCGAGACCGCCGTTGCCTTTGCGGTCGCCACTCACCTGCTCCTCATCTTCCCGCCGAGCGTCATCGGAGGGCTTTTGCTCATTCGCGCGGGACTTCGTTGGCGTGCCGGCGGCGCCGAGAATGTTGATCGCGACGGACCGCCTGAGCCGGGGTAACCTGATCCGATCATGAGCATCCAATCCGATCCCAGCGTCGCCATCATCGGGGCGGGCATAACGGGCCTTACCGCCGCCTTTGAGCTGTCTCGCCGCGGTTTTGTCGTCGATGTCTACGAGGCGGCCTCCACCATCGGCGGCGAGCTGGGTGTTATCGAGGTGAACGGCGAACCCGTCGAACGCTACTACCATCACCTTTTCCGGGGAGATTCCGAAATCATCGGCCTGCTCGGTCAACTGGGTATCGACCATCTGCTGGAATGGCGCTCGCCGCCGATGGGGTTCTATTCCGACGGCCGTCTCTTCAATTTCACCACTCCGATCGATCTGCTCCGGTTCAAGCCCCTGCCGCTCCTCGATCGCCTGCGGATGGCGTTCTCCACCGTGTACCTCCAGCGAATTAGAAACTACACTCGTTTTGAGGATGTCCGCGCCTCGGATTACCTTCCCCGAATCACCGGGCGCCAGGCCTTCGAGACCATCTGGCGACCGTTGTTGATGGCCAAATTCGGGGAGCAATGGGGCGAAATTTCCATGGCCTGGTTCTGGGGCAGGGTGCACGTGCGTTTCCAGTCCCGTAGCCGGTCCGGGCTGCGGGAAGAGCTCGGTTACATTCGGGGAAGCTTCGCCCGGATCAGTCAGGCCTTAGCGGACCACGTGAGCGATCACGGAGGGCGCATTTTTCCGAAAATGCCGGTGGAGGCGATCGTGCAGCACGAGGGCAGTGCGACCGGCATTCGGGTCGCTGGCGAGGAACGTGCCTACAATCACGTTATCGGAACAGTCGGCCTGCCCATCCTGCGACGGCTGCTCGGCCCGGGCCAGATCAGCGATAGCTACGGCGCCATCGATTATCGCGCCGCCCTGGTGATGTTGATGAGGCTCGACCGGCCGTCAGGGGATCGATACTGGACTAACATCGGCGACCCGGAGCCGCCATTCGCCGGACTGATCGAGCACACGAATTTCATCCCACCGGAACGTTACGGCGGCGCTCACCTGCTCTACGTCAGCAACTACGTCCGACCCGACGATCGATTGTTCAAGCTCACCGACGACGAGCTTTTTGATGAGTATGTGCCGCACATCGCGCGGATCCTGCCTGGATTCAATCCCGAGGCCGTGATCGAGCGCTGGGTCTCTCGCGACCCGGTCGCTCAGCCGGTGATTACGGCTGGGTATCAGCGACGCATCCCGCCGTTCCGCAGCGAGGTGCCGAGGTTTTACGTATGCAACACGTCACAGATATATCCGGAAGATCGCGGTACGAATTACAACGTGCGAATCGCCCGCCAGGTAGTCCGTTGTATCTGTGAGGATACCGGCGTGGATTTCGACGGGTAGTCCGCGGGACGCCTAGATCAGCAGCAGGCGCTCGTCCTCGCTGATCCCGCTGGTGGCCAGCGTCGGCACCCGGTCGCTGCGGTCCACTTGCGCGCAGAAATCCAGGTCCGCCTCCAGGCCGATCGCCATCAGCCGCCGCCCGCTGTCCGAGATTCGTAACATCGCCGGGAGGTCTTGGTACGCCTGCGCCAGCGCGACGGCGGCCAGTGCCGAGTCGTCCGCCGCCCCACCCATCTCCACGAGCCGACTCGCGAATAAGCCGGCGCAAACGGCGTCGTCCAGCGCGAACCGTCGGTGGCTTCCCGCACAGACGATCTTCACCGTTCCCGGATCGGTTGCCGCCGCCCGCTCGGCGGCCGCCGTCAGATTCAGGAAACTCGCCATCGAGACATGTTTCGCCGCCGCCGCCATTCGCGCCGCCCGCGGCCCGTTGACGGTGCCGAAGACGATCTCCCGCTCGCCGAAATCCATTTCGGCGACCTCGCGGGGAGAATTGCCCATTTCAAAGCGGGGTAGAGGTAGGCCGTCCAGCTCTCCGCCCGCCCAGGCGTGCGGGCGTTCACGGTCGCGATACTCCAGGGCCTCGCGGGCGCTGTCAGCCAGGTAGATAGGCGGATTACCATTCGCCGCGATAACGGCCAGCGTCGCGCCCGAGCGGACCGCGTCGACCACAATGGCGGCATCTTCAACGCCGTAACCCATGTCTTCTGGAAGAAAGGCCACGGCAACTCGCATGCTTCTCTCCGCCTCCCGGCGGCCGCTAGACCTTCGTGTAGTCGGTGCTGGCGATCTCGGTGCCGTCGTCCAGCTTCTCCAGCCGGTAGTCGCCGAACATGTTCGGCGCGTCCTCCTGCAAGATTTTGAGAATTCCGCCGGCTACCTTCCGAATTTCCACCTCGGCGTGCTCGCTGGCGCGGAGCTCGATGAAATGCCGCAGCGCGCGGGCGTTGGCGGTGACGAAAATCTTTGTTTCGGTCGCGTTGGGTAGAACGCTTCGCGCAGCCTGCCGCGCCAGCTTTCGCCGCAGAGTTTTGTTATGGACGTGAGCGAACTGTTTACGCAACTTCTTCGCCAGCACCCGGTACGCCTGCTGCGCCTGGCCGATGGACTCCATCCAGACGGCGTGCGACTCCGGGTCGTCAGCGATGCAGTCGGGCTCGATGAACTCGGCCTTCGATTCGTTCACGTATCGCTGGCTCAGCTGACTGTAGCCAAAGCCGGCCCGATGCCGGACCAGCTCATGGCTGAACGTGCGCGACACGCCGGTGATGATGAAGTTCCAGACGGCGTGCTCCAGCACGCTTCCGTGCCCCGACGAAAGGATATTGCCCAGGTACTCCTGATTGCTGCCCCGACCCTTGCCAAAGGACATGTAGCAAACCCGCCCGGCCGCCTCGGATATCAACTGCGCCGGCACCTGCGTATCCGGAGTCCACTCCATACCGTGATCACGCAGAAAGTCCTCCATTCCGCCCTCGTCCACCACCTGCTTCCCCACCAGGTATATACGCGGGTCTCTGATTATTTGCAGTTCGGCCTGTTCCGAGGTGGCTGGTGTCGTACTCATCACTCTCCTACTGTTAGCCGTATGATTGTTCGCGTGAGCTTTCATTGCAAATTACCATCGCGCCAGCTTCCGTGACCGGCCCCGGCGAGTCCGAGTTCGAGCGAACTTTGCCGCAGGGTGACTGGTACATCATTCCTCCCATCGAGGGCGACTGGAAAATTGACGCGGTCCCCGACGGCGATGGTGGCCAGCATCTCACAATGATCTACGCGGAGGGCTACTCGGCCAGCGTCCACATGAAAGGCAACGGCGTCCTCCAGGTGAGCCTGTACCGTAACGACTCGCCTCATCCCATGGAGATCGACCAGAGCAACCTGCACATCTGGTTCCGCGACCGCCAGGACGAACCGCCTGTTGCACTCAAGAACGGGCACGAATGATACGTGACCTGCAGCGCTGGCTCTGGCTCGCGGGTGGCGCCGCCGCGGTTGTCAGCGCCGGGTCCGGCTGGTGGAGCAATCGCCAATCGGCCAGCCTGATCGACTGGAAGCTTGCCCGCCGCATAGCCGGGAGGATTAGCCGTCGCGATGGCATCCCGCTCACCAGCGCCGCCGAGATCGATTACGAGGCCCTCTCCGTCGAGTGTCGGGTCGCCGTAAGCAACTATTTCCGCCGGGAGATTGACCGTGACGGCGCCGGAGTCATCCCTATAAACCGCGACGCTTGGATCGACCTCAACATCCGCAATTTCACCAAGATGCTCGAACCGGTGGAATCTGCCTACGCCAACCTGAAGAAACGCAGCGGCATAGGCGGAGCGCTCATCTCATTGCCCGCCCGGGTCGCCGTCAGCCTGCAAATGGGTTTCATGCTCGGCTTTCTCTCCCGTCGCGTGCTCGGACAGTACGATATCCCGCTGCTGGAAGCGGGAGAGGGTAAGACCTACCTCGTGGAACCGAATATCGAGGCGGTGGCTCGCAAGGCAAGCGTGGACCCGGTCGCCATGCGACGCTGGGTCGCGCTGCACGAGATAACCCACGCCCTGGAGTTCGAGTCCACCCCATGGCTCCGGGAGCATCTGGCCGGTCTATTGCGGGATTACCTGGGGGAGATCGCCAGCACGATCGACGATCCGGGCCGCGTCCGCAGGCAGGCCGCGGCTGCCTGCGGTAAGTCCGCGGTGCCCGGCCTTCGCGAAGGCGTTCTGTTGGGACTGTTGCTCTCACCCCGACAGCGCGAAATCGTCGCCCAGATTCAGGGAGTCATGTCCCTGATGGAGGGCTACAGCAACCATGCCATGCGCAATACCGGGGCGAAGCTTATACCTGGCTACCAGCTACTGGATCGACGAATGCGAAAAAGGGAGCAATCCCGAGGGATGACCTTCAACGTGATTGCCCGGCTGCTCGGACTCGAGCTCAAACTCCAGCAGTATCGGCTGGGCGAAAGATTTGTGAACCTTGTGGTCGAGCGTGGGGGCACCGAACTTCTCAATCGAGCCTGGGAGTCTCCTGAGAACCTGCCTACTCTGACCGAGATCGAACACGCGGAGACTTGGATTCAGAGAATCAATGCCGGCGCCGGTTAGGTTGGGCCGTCGCCGGATCATCTCCGGGCTGGTGGGGGCGCCGCTCCTGCTGGGCGGCATACTGTCCGCCTGTGAGAATCTGAGAAGTCAGGCGCTGACACCGACTCCGGCGCCGACTCCCCGACCGACCGCCCCGTCGCTCTCGGCCGCGGAGGTTTAGGACCTGCTGGGTTCAGATTATCTGGATACGGAACTGGTCTTTTTCGTCAGCTGTCCCTCGGAATGGAAAGTAGACCCGGTTGAGGAGGACGGCCTGGCTATAGCGTTCAAGACGCCTATCGCCGATACCGATGCCACCGGTACCGCCTACCCGACCATCACGGTGGACACTTTTGTTCCGGACGATTTTCCACGCACGACCACCCGATTCTTTTCAGAATTGACGCTGGAGAATGGGATTCCTCGAGCAGAGGAATCCCTGCCCGGGTTCGAATTGCTTACCGGAGAGGTCCAGCAGATCCCTGCTGGCTATGCCGCGTTGTTTGAATTTCGCCACGACACCGAGAGCGTCCGACTGCACACCATGCAACTCGTTGTCCCGGCAGACAGAGGATGTACTCCGCGACCTATACCGCCCTCGACAGCGTATTTGAGGATTATCTCAACATCTACTTGGCCGTCGTATCTACCTTCAGCATTCTGGGTGGACGCTGAGCGCGACGCTCTTGGGCTTTACTCGGCGTCGTAGTGGATCAGCGCCGTTATCGCGCGATCGCCCAGCTTCTTGCGGCCGTTCAAGAAATCCAATTCGATCAGGAACGCCATCCCGCTCACCTCCCCGCCCAGCCGCTCGACCAGGCTAACCGTCGCCGCCGCCGTGCCTCCAGTTGCCAGTAGATCATCCACTATCAGCACCCGCGTGCCGGCACCGATCGCATCCACATGAATCTGCAACTCGTCGCTGCCGTACTCTAATTCGTAGGTTGCCGACGCCGTCTCCGCCGGTAGTTTGCCGGGTTTTCTCACCGGCGCGAATCCGCACCCCAGCAGGTACGCCATAGCGGTGGCGAATACGAATCCTCGCGCCTCGACCGCCACTATCAGGTCCGGCGGATCGTCCATGTAAGGCGCGGCCAGCTCGTCGATCGCCGCCCGCAACGCTTCCGGATTTTTCAGCAGGGTCGTGATGTCCTTGAAATTGATGCCCTCGATCGGAAAATCGGGGACGTTGCGGATTTGCTGCGCCAGGTCCATTTCGGTAATCCTCCTCCAGCTCACGGGGATGTCGGTGCATCTGGTCGGACCGTCTGCCCCATTGTTGCAGTTCGTCCACCACTAGCTGGCACGCCCCATCCATTATCATCACCGCGGCCCGCCTCAGGACCGAAAGATTGGCACATGCCCATTACCGAAGATCAGGAACTACGCCGGATTCTGGATGAAGCACTCAATGTCGCCGTGGTTGGCCTTTCCGACCGGGAGGATCGCTCCAGCCACGGCATTGCCGAATTCCTGCACGATCGCGGCTATCTCATAACTCCGGTCAATCCCAACATTACCGAATTTCGGGGAACCTCCGCAGTAGCTTCCCTGTCGGAGATAGAGGGGCCGATCGACATTGTAAATGTGTTTCGACGGTCGGAGTTCGCTCCCGAAATCGCCCGCGCCGCCGTCGCCGCGGGAGCCGGAACCCTCTGGTTGCAGCAGGGAATCGTCAGTGACGAAGCCATGGAGATTGCGGAGGCCGGCGGTGTTAATGCGGTCCAGGACAGATGTCTCGCCGTCACGTACCGGATGCTCGGCCTGACCTGACGGTCGATCCCCGTTCCCATCCCGCCAGTACCCGTTGCCAGTCTTCGATCTGCGTCACCAGCGGTCGTCGCGCCAACGTCCGTCCTCCGGGATGAAACAGAACGCCGAGTTTCCGTCCGTTCCAGGACAAGACCCGCCCGGCATCGCGGCTGACCCGCAAATCATGCCCCTCAACTCGTCCCAGCGCGCGTAGCGCCACGGCTCCCAGAGCTACGACAAGTTGGGGGGCCACCAAGTCCAGCGTCGCCCGGAGCCAGGTTCCGCAATTCGCCAGCTCCGCCGCCACTGGTTGGGCATTGTGGCCGTCCGGAGTCTGCGGATTGCACAGCACCGCGTTGGTTATGAAAACGTCGTCTCGCTCCAGACCGCAGGATGCCAGCAGGCGCTCGAAGTTCCGACCGGCGGCGTCTCCGTGAAAGGGCACGCCGTGCCTTTCGGCCCCCCGCCGTCCCGGCGCCTCCCCGACGAAGAGAACGCTCGCGTTCGGGTTGCCGTTTAGCTCGCTCAAGACTCGGCGGCGGCCGGCCATTCGCGGGCATTGTCGGCAGGCTGTGGCTCGCCGGAACAACGCCGTCGCCGGATCGACGGCTAGGGAAACCACCGCCTGGCTCCCGTTCTCGGTCCGGTTGCTAGCGGCCGGAAGCCCTCCGCGAGTTCCACCCCGGCCTGCAGCCCGCGATAGCGAGCGATTGTCTTCATGGTTTCCGTAAGATTGCTGGCGCCCTTTAATCGGGCGGCCGGCAGCGACTTGTAGCACTCCAACGCTCGGTTTTTGATATCGATCTGCTCGGTGATGTCCACAAATTCGATGGGCTCCGGCGACTGACCGGGCGGGCCGTCCATCGCGTACACCACCGGCGGTGTCGCCAGCGCCGGCAGCGATCGCTCGACCCCGGCCACCGCGGCGTCGTGCGCCGCCCGGATGGCCACCTGCGCCACCGCATCATGATCTGATGTCAGCGAACCCGGCGGATGGGTTACCACCAGCTCCGGCTGAAACTCCCGGAATATCGCGACCAATTGCATGACCGTCACCGCGTCCGGCGTAACGAAATGATCGGACTGTCCCAGCCAGTGCAAACGGGCGCTCAGCAACGCCGCGGCCTTTTCCGCTTCCGTTCGACGAATATTCCCGAGTTCCCCGGGATTGATGTCTGGATCACTCAGGTTGCCGTTGGCGACGTAGGCAATGGATATTGTGTCCCCGTTTGTGAGGTAGCGGGCCAGCGTACCCCCGCAGTAATACTCCGCCTCGTGAGGGTGAGCCGCCACGACGATTACTCGCAACTTGCCTCTCGATACTCAAGCCGGCAGCCGCCGGTAAACGTCCGCTGGAACAGTTTGCCTTCGGCTCCCTCACCTAGCCAACCCTTGAACCCATAAAATAGCGTCTCATGCAGCGCTTTTACGATATCGCCCGGGTATTTGTCGCCGCCGGGCGCGGCGGCGATGGCTCGCGGCATCTGCGTCACGAGGCCCACGTCCCCCAGGGCGGCCCGGACGGCGGCGATGGCGGTCGAGGGGGCCATGTAATCCTGGAGGCCACCCACAACGACTCTTCCCTGATCCGCTTCCACTTCAACCAGCGTTTTCGGGCCGCCGACGGCTCTGGTGGCGATCGCAACAACCGCTATGGCCGCAGCGGCGATGATCTCATCGTCGCGGTCCCGGAGGGAACAGTCGTTACCCGTGAGGACACCGGCGATTTTCTCAGCGACCTGGTCGCGCACGGCGATCGCTTTGTGGTGGCCAGTGGCGGCGAAGGGGGCCTTGGTAATACCCATTTCAAGAGCTCAACCCACCAGACGCCGCTCATTGCGCTAAAGGGCGAGCCTGGCGAATCCCTCTGGCTGCGACTGGAACTGAAACTTGTCGCCGACGTCGGCTTGGTCGGCGCTCCAAACGCTGGCAAATCATCGCTCCTCTCCCGCGTATCCGCGGCGCAGCCCAAGATCGCCGACTACCCCTTCACCACCCTCAGCCCGATTCTGGGGGTCGTCGCCCTAGGCGATAGCAGCGTTGTAGTGGCTGACCTGCCCGGTCTCATCGAAGGGGCCCATGCCGGGATTGGCCTCGGGGATCAATTCCTGCGACACATTGAGAGGACTCGCTTCCTGGTGCATGTCGTCGACCTCTCCGGCGAGTCCGGCGAGCCGCTTGACCTCTACGAGCAGATTTACGGGGAACTTGAGCAGTACGGCCACGGCCTGGAGGACCGGCACATCCTGGTCGCGGGCAACAAGATCGACGTCACCGAGTCGCGAGCACATTGGCCGGCCTTTCGGGACGAGCTTGACTCCCGCGATATCGATTGCCTGGCGATTTCAGCCGTAACCGGCGACGGCCTCGACGAGCTGATCCAGAAAATTTTCGCCGGCGTCGCGGCCGCGCCGATTCCCGATACTCAGCCCGCCTCTGACGGTGTGATCCTGCGGCCTGGACTGACGACCTCGCCCCTGGTCGTGCGAAAACGAGCCGAAGCCGAATTCGGACTCCGGGGCGAGGAGGCCGAGCGGCTGGCCGAGCGGATCGATTTCGAAGTGCCGGACGCCGTTGATTGGTTCCGAAAACGACTGCACCAAATGGGGGTGGATCGCTTGATGACCGAGGCCGGCGGCGCCGCCGGTGATCTGCTGACGATCGGCGAACATGAGATCGAATGGCTCTAGGCGACTACCTCTGAAATGGACTTGGCCCGAGCGATGGATCCACTTCGCCGACGTTACGCAGGCCGTGCCGCCCGGCCCATTCAAGGCTCTCCGCTGTGAGCAGGTATTCGATCTCAACGTCCTCTAATAGCTGTGTCCGAAAATCGGTCTCGGCGTTCGTTTCCAACCGATCGCGTTGCTCGGAAGTCAGCGCCCGATCTGCGTCCCATTCGACCAAAAGGATGACGTAGAACTCGGCGCCCACCGCCTGGATCTCGCTCACCTGACCGGCCTCCAGATCGCCGGCCGCCTTGGCATAGAGGGGGTCGAACAGATCGATGGGCGCGAAGCCCAAATCGCCGCCGTCCACCAGATCGCGCTCGGGCGTTGACAGCTCCCGCGCCAGATCCTCCCAGCTCTCCCCCGCGCGGTACCGCGCTACAACCGCGTGGCCAGCCTCCTGACTCGGCGCGATGATGTATCGCAGATGTGCCTGCGGTAACCGGTCAGGAACGCCTTCTTTCGCCAGCGCGACATAGTGGCGATTCAATATCGCGTCGGTCACGATGTCCCCGAACGTGTCTCGATCCAGCCCCAAGTTGGCCAGCATCTCGTCAAGCCGGACGGGGAGCAGGCGATCGTCCGCGACATCTGGCGGAGTTACGCTTCCGGCTGGGAACGCCTCCGATGGACTCAAGATGGACTCGAGCTCGGCGTCCAGAGCCTCGGCCGGAATCTCGTAGCCGTCGGCCAGTGCCCTCTCCCGCAGCAGGCGTCCGGTTATCAGATCGTCTACGGTCTGATAATCAACCGTCAACAGATCGATCCGTCGCGCCTCGATCGCCTGTTGAACCGCAAGCCGGGTCACCTCATCATCCGTGGCCCGCGCGTCGTGATACTTCGCTAGGGCGTTGAGATCGCGTGTCGCTCGATAACGGGCGAAGTCGCTCGCTCGCGCGAATTCGTTGAAGGAAATTTCCTCCCCATTTACCCGGGCCGCCGCCGATCGACCGGTAAGTATAAATTCGACTATCAGGGGCGCCAGCAGGAGACCGATCACGAACGCCCCGATCGCGAATCCGGCGCTGACCGTGATTTTTCTGACCAGCGCCGACCGGTGCGCGCTAATCAACTCTCCCCACCGCAGCAGATCGCCCGGAACCTGGCGCCAAGCGATGTCGATCTTTGGTTCTTGCAGGCGTCTGGCGGCCTTGATCTCGGCCTTGCGCTCGCGCCGCCGCTTTCCCTTGCTGTGGAACCTGCTCATGGGCCGGTCGCCACTGTTTACCGTGGCCGCCCGGAGGCTAGCGGTTGCCCTTGTTCACATAGGGAATCAGCGCCAGAAAGCGGGCTCGCTTCAGTTCCTTGGCCAGCCGCCGCTGCCGTTTGGCGTTGAGTGTGGTCATTCGCCGGGGCAAAATCTTGGCCGCCTGATTCAAGCACCTTCGCAGCAATTCCACGTTCTTGTAATCGATCGACAAATCGATCTCAACTCCGTCTACCCGGTTGTCACGAAATGGGCTAACCGGCATCGGCCGCCGGCGCCGAAAGCCGCCGCGTCGTTGTCCGCGGTCGTCGGGACGCCTGCCCGAATCCTGTCCTGAATCGCCACTGCCGGAGTCGCCCGGCGGTCCGTCCCGACGTTCTCTATCTTCACTCATAGCGTTCGTTATCTCCTGAAATTCAGCTTTCTAGAAAGGCAGGTCGTCGGGATCGACGCTCGCGTCCCCGCCGCCTCCCTGCTCCGGCGGTGGACTACCGCCACCGCCTCCACCGCTCGGGCCGTCTTCGCGGGATCGCGCCAGGAGTTGCAGGTTGTTGGCGTCGACTTCCAGGCTCGTCCGAGTCTGCCCGTCCTTACCGGTCCATTCGGCGGTCCGAAAGCGTCCCTCCACAAACACCTGGCTACCTCGCTGTAGATAGTTGTTAGCGATCTCCGCTAGTCCCCGCCAGCAGGTCACCCGGAACCAATCAGTGTTCTCCTCTTCCTGGCCGTCTTTTCCCCGGCGGAAGTCATTTACCGCGACATTAAATGAGGTGAACGCCACTCCGCTCTGGGTGTAGCGCATTTCCGGGTCAGCTCCAAGGTTGCCGATGATAGTTATAAGCTTCGTGCCCCGACTGCGACCTCTTTGCTGGCTGCTCTCAGTCATCTTCGCTCTGCTCCTCGGAATTATCTTCGGTCGCCGGTTTTACCACCGGGCCCAGTCCGCCGTTGTCCTTGACTAGAAGGTGCCGAATCAGATTTTGCTCGATGTTGAGCGAATCATCCAGCGGCCGGACCTGGTCCGGCTTCAGGCTGAGCTTGAACAGGACGTAAAAGCCACCGTCCAACTTGTTAATCGGGTACGCGAATTTTCGCCGGCCCCAGTGATATACCCCGCGAACTTCGCCCTCGTGATTGCCAACCAGCGTGGAGATTCGCTCCACCACCTCGGCGGCCAATTCGGTCTCTTCCCCTGCCGGGAAGATGGTCACCAACTCGTATTCCCGCAATTCAGCCGTTCCTTCCTATGGGCTTGCCGTCGAATACGTCGCCTTTGCGGAAGGCGATCGTCTCAAGGGCAGAAAGGCAGATAATTCAAGTGCCAGAAGCGACTGGGATACTATCACAGAACTTGACCCGGTCCCACCGTTTTGGCGGGGACCGAAAGAGATAGCAAATCTGTGCCCGATGACTCCCTGGCCGCTCTCCGCGCCCGCCAGACGAATCCAATCTACCGCTGGGGAATTCGCCCCTTGCCGATAGATCCCGAGGCTCACCTCGGCAGCGGTCGCCTGGTCGAGATCGATGCCGGCCGGGTGCATATCGACACCATTGGCGAGGGTCCGGATATTGTCGCCCTGCCTGGCTTTGGGGGCACCTCGCGCACCTGCCGGGCGCTCGCCGAGCGGTTGCGGGGAAGTTATCGCTTGCACCTGCTTGATTTCCTCGGTTACGGCCTCTCGGACAAGCCGACGGGCATCGACCACTCTCGTATCGGGCAGGCGCACCAAATCCAGCAGGCCATGGACGCCCTCGGACTGAAACAATGCATTCTGCTCTCCAATTCCGCCAGCGCCGCCCCCTCCCTATACGCGCAGTTCCGCACCCCGCGGCGAATAACGGCCAACATCATGGTGGCTCCGTTCGTCGCCCCGACCCGGTCGGCCCGAATTAGCGTCCGTTTTTTGCGCCTGCCTTTCGCCAGGCCTGCACTGCGCCTCCTACTTGGATTCCGCCCCATGGTGGGGCTGGCCAATTACATGGGTCGGAGCGACCGTTCTGGAATCACGCCCGAGATCGTGGACGAGCAGTACCTTCCTTACGGCACGCCCGGCATCTGGGAGGCCATTGCCAGCGTGGGCAGGCACCTCAACCCCGACGGCCTCAATGGCATCGTGCAGATGAACACCATTCCCACGCTGGTCGTGTGGGCTTCCGAAGACCGCGTCGGCGATCTGGCCGGCACCCGCCGTCTGCTGGGTCAGATTCCCGGCATGCGCTTCGAAATCTTCGACCCCTGCGGTCACGTGATCCAGGAAGAACGACCTGACGACCTGGCCCGCGTCATCCGTGATTTTTTGGCCAACTCCGGCATCACCTGCATCCCACCCTGCGAAAAGGTCTACCCCCCGTAAATCGTAGTCTCCGGGAAATACGCCGACCAGCCGTACCACTCCGACACGAACGAGGTAGCGAATGGCAGCTGCGTGCCGGCGTGCGGGCCGGTGAGAGCCCGGCCCTGAAGATCCCACTCGGCTCCGGTCTGGTCGGTGATGATTCCGTCCTCCACTGAGAAATTCAGGACCTCGCCCTCTGCCACCGCCACGAACGCCAGCGCGTACAGCTCATCCGGGTCGGAGAAGATCGCGAGCCGATCTCCCCCCAACTCGTCGGTAATGACCATCGGCCCCGTTCCCATTTCGCCCAGCACGTAAGCCCGCTGCTCGCCGTAGTGGTTCACCCCGAGGACCAATTCATTCTCCGGCAGGCGATCGTCCCAATTCAGCAGCGTCTGCTGAAACTTCGGGCCCAACCCCGCCCTACCGACCTCGAACCTCCCTTGTGGGTAGTCAGCCGCGAAATCCGGATACCAGTCCAGTACCAGCGTGTTGGGGCTGGCGGTACGCCAATCTCCCCAGGTGGTGTGGTACGCCGGCAAGATCTCCAGCTTCACCCCCTGCCCGGCCAGCGGCCCCTGCAGGATCGAGCCGTCGTAGTGCGTCCACACGGAGCCCGTCTGCCGGTCCCTCATGACAAACAGGCCATTGTAGAGACCGGCCACGTCGAAGGTGTAAACGGTCCCTTCCCAGGAGGGGTTGAACTCAACCCCGGACGAACAGACGCCTCAGTAGGTCACCAGGTAGGGCTCGCCGCCTACGGTGAGATTGGCGATGTGGTGGTACGCCATCTGTCGGACTGGAAAAGCGCGGGTTTCGCCATTCTTCGCCACCAGCCCCATCACAATCTCCTCGTCATCCAGCCAGGTGGCTTCCGCGGCCGGGATCATCACCGGCTCATCGAGAGGAATGAATCTGCTGCCCGGACCCACCGCCAGGCCAGCCGGATCGAAGCTGTCCGCCGCGGTCGGGCTCCCCGGTCGAGGGGTCGCGGTTGGGACCGGCGCTACCGTCGCCTCCGGCTTCGGAGCGCGGCTGCTGACTTCCTCAGCCGGCTCCGGCGCGGCCGGCGCCGATTTTCCGGTGGCGACCGATGCGGCAGCCGCCAGGGGTGTGGCTGACGACGTGGTTTTCACCGCCTCTGGCGGAGTCTGAGCGACGCTACCACGCATCGCCGCGATCCGCGACGGTGCTCCCTGAACCTGCGAATCGATAACCCCGACCGTCGGCGTTCCAACGACGCCTCCAGATTCCGTCCCCGGGCCCTCCCCACCCGCGCACGCGGAGGTCACACCGATCAGAATTGCCAGGCCCGCCGTTATCGTCCTTCGTGGAATTTGTTGTTGATCTGACATCGCCTTCATCACCTTCGCTCGGAGGCTGCGATAACCCTGTTCTCCCTTACGTTAGTCGAATCCAAAGTGTATGACTATCTCCTGAACGACCCTCGCGACCGCGAGATATCTCCGACGAATTTCCGACTCGCGGATGAACCGTGCCCGCCAGCCTCTCTGGCCAATGACGATCTGGGTAGGATGGCTCCATGAACAGCCGCTTCGAATTGACAAGCCCGACCGGCACGATCCCACGCTGTGACCCAGCGTACCTGCACCGATGGGAACAATGATCTCCCCTCTGGTCGTGATCTGGGCACGGATTCCGCCTCGCGCCCGCGTTCTGACCGGTTACGCTTTCCCGCTCTTGTTCCTCTACCGACGGCTTCTTTTCGAGGGCCAAACCTGGCTGGATTTCGACTTTCTCATTGATAATCGCGTCCGTTTCGAGATTTTGCAGGCCGGTCTGGTGGATAACCAGCTGCCGCTCTGGACCGACAGGTACCTGGGCGGCTTTCCCATTGCCTTTTCCGAATTCGGCTGGTTTTACCCTCCATCCTGGCTGTTCTTGCGCGTATTCCCGATGCCGCTCGCCTACCACGCCGAGGCCGCCCTGGGACTCCTCCTCGCCGCCGTCAGCACCTATCTACTGGGTCGTGCTTGGGGGCTCAGTCGTTTGTCCGCCTACATCGGAGGCTATCTCTACGGCTTTGCTCCCTTTGTATTCGCGACTTCCCTTTTCATCAACTTCGCCGACATCTTCTGGGTGCTCCCAGCGGCCATCCTCGCCATCGAGCGCGTATCTCAAGGGCTCCTCCGCTATTTATTCCTGCTAGCCCTCGCCGCCGCCGCCGCCATCCTCGCCGGGCATCCCCATCTCGCTGTCATCCTGGCCTTTGCCGCTGCGATTTATGCGGTATTTCGCTTGACTTGTACCTTTCGCGATCGGGGCCCTAGCGCGGCGGCAAGGTTACTCGGCCTGCTGGTGTTCGCCTGTGGCATAGGCCTGATGCTGGGGGCCGTGCGGCTGCTGCCGACGCTCGCTCTGACCGGTGTGTCCACCCGGGCTGGCGGACTCGACCCAGCCACTGCGGCCGGCGGCTCCCTGCATCCGTTCCAGTTGCTCTTGGGCTATCTCTACCCCGCCTTCGATCTTCCCCTGGTCGCCGGCGGAATTCTGCGCGCGGAGCCGCTGTCCTATGCCGGTCTGCTAGCGCTGCCTCTGGCGTTCGGCGCGGTCATCTGGCGGGCCCGCGAAAGGCCCGTGGTCTTCCTTTTAGCCCTGCTGATCGTTAGCTGGTTACTCGCCTTCGGCGACCTGACGCCCGTCTACGGCCTCTTGCGCAGTCTGCCCGTGTTTGAGCTCTTCCGGGAGCCCGGCCGTTATCTACTGCCGGGCATTCTGGCGTTAGCCCTGCTGGCGGCTTTCGGACTTGATGCTCTGCGCGACCCGGCCGGTCGCCATGCAGTCTTCGCACGTCGAGTTGGAATCATTTTCGCCATCTATTCAGCAATTATGCTTGCCTTACTCATCGCCGGAACGGTGCTGCTGAAGAGCGGCGGCTCCATCGAGGAATTCGCCAACCGGGGAATCGACCGCTTCCTGGTCGGCGGTCGGAACGCCTACTTCAACGAGTCCGGCTGGCTGGGAGCGTTCGCGCTGGCGCGTGGTCGCTTGGAAGTCGCCTTCACTCTGGCCAGCTGGACTCCGGTGCTGGCCATCCTCACGACCGCCGCCGGGGCCGCAGTCCTGTGGCGTTACGGGATTGGACACCTGACGGCGCGAACACTGGTCGCCGCTCTTGCGGCCCTGCTCGTTTTCGATCTAACCCTCTCGATCGGCCACGGTATCCCCACCCTTCCACCGAAGCTCGCCGAATCGACTCCGGCGGTCGCCGCCACCGTCGGCGAGCTGAGCGACAGTCGGGTGTTTTCCTATCGATCCCTGGCGGACAAGTCGGAACTGGGACTCGGCTCCGGTCGCGATCTGCCCCCGACGGAGCGCCGTCTGCTGGAATATCTCTTCGCCCGCGAACTGCTCACGCCAAATCTGCCCGGCCGCTACGGTCTGCGTTCGCTGGACGGCTACGAGAACCTCATGAGCCATCGGCAGGCCGAGGTACTGGCTTACCTCGGTAGCGAGCGCGCCGCCGCACCGGGATTCGCCCGCGACGATTCCCTTTCGGAGGGTGCTAAGGCCGATCTGTTGCGTCGGCGATTGCCGGTCCTCGGGGCTCTCGGCGTCAGCACGATCGTTGCCGGGACCGATCTGAGTGCGGCTCTCGGGCGCGCCGCCTCCTCCCACCGCGTGGACATCCCCTTCGATTGGGAACGACCCATCGTTTGGGTCTACGAATTACCCCCCGATCGGGGCGATTTCTACCTGACCGCCAATTGGCTTCGGGACGACCCGGCCATGTCCACCAGGCATGCGCTGGATCGTATCGTCTCCGATCCGGCATCGACCCTGTTGGACGGAGATCCAGGCTTCGCGCCGAACATCGACTCCGGAGCCACCATCCAAATCAAACGTCGTGCCCCGGGCGACTGGAGCTTCACGGTCACCGGCGATCGGCGAACCGTGCTCGTCCTCAATCAGGCCGCGCTTCCCGGCTGGCGTGTGAGTCTCAACGGAGAATCAGCCCGGCTCCTGACGGCCAATCGCTTCGCGCTTGCCGTGGTCGTCCCGCCGGGACGGGTCGGGGTAGAGTTCACCTACGTGCCGCCACGATTTGGAACTGGCGTCGCCATCAGCCTGGCCGGGTTGGCGATAGGGCTGATGATGGGCCTGGCGGCGCTGATCGGGCCGCGGCTCCGCCTCCGCCGACCACCGGAGCACTACTGATGCGCAAGATCTTCCTTCTGCTGCTGGCGCTGGCCGGACTCCTCGGGGCGACCCCGGTCGGCGGCGCCGACGATTGCCCTTTTACCGCCGTTCGATCCCAGCGTCGCCGTGAGAATGCTTCGGAGCCGCGCGATCCGCCTCGCCAATCTGGGCTACTTCGGACATATGTAGGATCTCTATGCGATGTAGACCTAGGTACCCCTCTTCCTGATTGAATTGGCCGTGGCCCAGGGTAGTCCGGTGTCCATGGGGAGCGTGATTGCGTTCTCGATAATCGCGGTTGGTGGGCTGGGCTGGGCTGCGCCGCCGCCGGAGCCCTGGCCGATCGATTGGGAAGGACGACGATTACTGTTGCGGCGATGACGGTCAGCGGAATGATGGCCGTTCTTACAGCCATCTTCCACACGGCTCCGCTTGCTGTTGGTGCAGAGATACTGCTTGTGTGGGGGTTCACAATCGTGGCCGATTCGGCGCAGTTCTCGGCGGCGGTCACGGAGCTGAGCGAGCCCGAGTATCTAGTCACCGCCCTCACTCTTCAGACCGCTCTCGGCTTCTCGCTCACCTTGGTCTCTATTCAGGTAGTGCCATTGATTGTTGATTTCGGGGGATGGGCCTGGGCGTTCGCAATGCTTGCTCTCGGTCCGGCATTTGGGGTCGTCGCCATACTCCGGCTCCGCTCGGCTCCCGAAGCTCGCAAGCTCGCCGGCGGGCGCGGCTGACAGGTCCTCCGGCTCGGCTAATCGAACCCGACGGAGACGGTACCGAGACGGTCGAACTCGGCCACGAAAACGTCGCCCTTCACGGCGAACGGAGCGCCGACCAGGGAACCCGACAGCACGATCTCGCCGGCCTGCAAGGTGATGTCGAACTCGGCCAGCTTGTTCGCTAGCCAGGCCACCGATGCCGCCGGGTGCCCCAGCGCCTCGGCTCCGGTTCCGCTCCCTACAGCCCAACCGCTTTTCGAGAAGAGCACCCCGGTTAGCCGCAAGTCCATTTCGATAACAGGCGTGATCGCCCCGCCCAGCACGATCCGGGCGCTGGAGCCGTTGTCGGCCACCGTGTCCTCCAGCTTAATCTTCCAGTCCCGCACTCTTGAATCCAAGATTTCCAGTGCCGGCATCACCCCGTCGGTTGCCGCGAGCACGTCGGCAACGGTCACTCCGGGCCCGGCCAGATCGTCACCCAGAATGAAGGCGATCTCGGCCTCGCAGCGCGGCTGCAGCAGCAAATCAATCGCCACCGGTTGTCCCGCCGGCACGATCATGTCGTCAAAGAGATGGCCGTAGTCCGGTTCATTCACCCCCAGAAGTTCCTGCATCGCCTTGCCGCTCAGGCCGATCTTCTTTCCTACAACCTTGCTGCCTTGCGCGATTCGGTGCTCGACGATTGCCAGCTGAATACCGTAAGCGTCCTCGATGCTCAGGTCCGGGTAGCGTTCGGTGAGCGGATCGACTGGCGTGCGGGTCTCGCCTGCATCGATGAGTTCCCGGGCCAGTGCAGTCAGGTCAGGCGTTGCTGGCATAGGGGTCCTCCTTCGAGCACTTTCCTGTTCCCACACAATATCCGGCGACGCCGCCGATCTTGGTGCCCAGGATGGCCACTCCGACAGTCCAGAGAATGGCGACTACGGAAAGGCTACGCAAGCTCATCGCCTGCATTAGCTGACTCCGATCGTTGAGCTCGCTTTGCCCGGTTCGGCTGAACCTCGCCGGATGACCCGCCCAACCCGACAGTGGGAATTTATCACGCGTCGGCCTTCTGCGGTACACGGCCTACGAGAACGTCGAAATCGGGGCTGAAATCCAGCTTCTCCACCGTGAGCCCGGCGTGCTCCGTCGGGTCCAGCATCTGCTCGGCGGTGAGGCGCTCGCCGTCCGGGGGGCCGAGATCGGGATCGCCGCCCTTGCGCCAGTCGACCAGCGCCACTGTTCCTCCGGCTCGGGTAATACGGGTGAACTCGGTCAGGAGCCGGTCCCGATCGTCGATCTCGTGATAGACGAAGATGCACAGGGCCAGATCGACGCCGTTGTCGGGAAGGCCGGTTTTGCAGAGATCGGTCTGGTGAGGTTCTATGCGGGAGATGAGGCCCAGATCGCGGGCGCCATCGGCCAGGGTGCCGAGCATCTCCGGGGAATCGTCGACGACGAAGACGCAGCCTTCATCCCCGACCAGGGCAGCGAGCTGCAGAGCGAAGTAGCCGGGGCCACAGCCCAGATCGGCCACTTTCATGCTGGGCGCCACTTCCAGCGCGGCGAATAATTCGGCGGGACGGGTCCATTCGACTCGCTCAGGATTTAGCAGCATCGCCCGATTGCTGACATCAAAGTGCCTGCTCATTCGCAGACGGATCCCATTCGCTTCAGGTCAAAAGGCCCGGTTTGAGGTTCCAATATGGTCGATAGCTGATGCCCGTTTAGTAAGTCATTTCTTAATGTTGTTGCCCGGCGGGTGGGACCCGTCTGGCGGACCAGGCCGTGCCAGGACAGGGTCTAGTTTGGACCGGGAGATGGTGTGGGGTCGAGTGACGCCCGGCCTTGAACGGGACCGGCGTGGGGTGCATAGTACGCGAAGGGCGATCCCGGGGCGGCGCCCGTATCGATTTGTGAGTAGGCCCGGGAGCGGAAGGGCAGGCCGACGGATATGACAGGAGGGACACGGGTTGCGTATGTAAGTGGCGAGTTCGTGCCGGAGAGGGAGGCCACGGTCTCGGTCTACGACGCGGGCATCCTGTACGGACAGATGGTTTTTGAGTTTTCTCGCACGTTCGGGATGAAGCCGTTTCGCATGGATCACCATCTGCGTCGTCTGTATGCGTCGATGAAGTACGCAGCGATCGATTCGGGCATGACGATTGAGGAGATGGACGCGGCGACGAATGAGACGCTGGCGCGCAACGCCCATCTGCTGGATGACAGGGACGACTATGGCATCTGGCACAACGTTTCCAATGGCCCGAGCGCTTTTCACGCCGACGCCGTGCGGGGTGGAGACGGCCCGTCGGTTGTTATTAGCGTTTGGCCGATTTCGCGGACGAAGCCGGAGCAGTGGAAGTACTACGACACGGGAATCAACGCGGTAATCACGGCGCAGCGGTCAGTGCCGGCGCGGCTGATCGACCCGAAGGTGAAGAATCGCAGCCGGATGCACTACCGGATGGCAGACTTGCAGGCGGCAAAGGTCCGGGAGAATGCCTGGGCGCTGCTGACGGATGAGGACGGGTTCATAACGGAAGGCACGGGGGCGAACTTCATGATCGTGCGCGACGGGGAGCTCGTTTCGCCGGAACCGCGCAATACGCTGAGGGGGATCACCCGGGGGGCGATTATCGAGCTTGCGGGCGCTCAAGGCATTCCATTCATGGAGACCAACATCGACGCCTATGACGTCTATAACGCGGAGGAAGCGTTTTACTGCTCGACCTCGTACGTGATCATGCCGGTTGTTACGGTAGACGGTCATGAGATGGGGGACTCGATTCCGGGTCCGGTGACGCGACGGCTGATAGATGCGTTTGCCGATGAGGCAGGGATTGATTTCGTGGCCCAGGGGAAGGCGCTGCAGAAGATCTCGTAGGCCAGCCACAGGCTGTTTTTCTGGCAGCGGGTGCGTGTGGCAGACACAGCCTGTTTCATCTAAAACAGCGGACGCTATTCTAGGTAACAGGCAGGCGGCAGCAGTTACGGAGCCGGATTTCGTAACTTGTGTAACGTCGGCGTTACCCACGAGGCACTAGAACGTTTCTCCGGTTTTTTTGGGTTCGCGATTTGAGATACCGTTTTACAGGGATTAAGGGGGTGGTTGGAAGGGCAATTTCGCTGGGTTTTGTCCACAAGCGAGGTTGGTCCGGGGTGGCGGGAAGAGGCCGGGGTTAGTCTCTATGGAGTGGGGCGCGTAGACTGGCGGCGCGCAACAGAGAGCATCGATCCAGGGCGAGTATGAGGGTAGTAACGAGATAATGATTTATGGGATGTGTCCGCCGGTGACGACGCCGTTCACTGAGGATGGGGATGTCGACGAGGCGGTGTTTCGGGAAGAAATTCGTTTCATGATCGAAGAGGCCGAGGTGCATGGGGTGGCGGTGGGTGGAAGCACGGGCGAGGGGCACTCACTGTCGACGGCCGAGTTGCGGACGCTGGTCGGGGCGGCGGTGGAGGTGGCGGCGGGCCGGATTCCGGTGATCGCGGGAATAATCGTGGACAGCACGCGGCTGGCGATCGAACGTGGTAAGGCTCTGTCGGACTTGGAGGTGGAGGCGCTGCAGGTGACGCCGGTGCATTATGCGTTCCAGCCAAGTCACGACGGCACGGTGGGCTTTTTCTCTGACATTGTGGATGGGACAGGCTATCCGGTGCTGATTTACAACGTGGTGGAGTGGAACTACCTGGAGGTGGCGTTGCTGGGGCGGCTCATGCGGGAGGTGGAGGGAGTGATCGGGGTGAAGCAGAGCGCGGGCGACTTCAAGCTGGTTGCCGATACGATGCTGGAGCTGCCAGAGGAATCAATAATCATGAGCGCGGTGGACGCGCTGATGTATCCGTCGCTGGCGCTGGGCGTGGACGGAGCGATCTCGGCGACGGTAACGGTGGCGCCGACCAGTTACGTGGAGATGTGGGACGTGGTGAAGGCGGGAGATCATGTGCGGGGGCGGGAGTTGCACGAGATGCTGCTGCCGCTGTACAACGCGCTGGTCACGTCGGACAACGGCGAACGAAACTTGCCGGCGGCGGTAAAGTACGGGATGGAGCGACAGGGCCGGCGGGCGGGTCACCCGCGAGCGCCGATGAATCCGCCGGGTCCGGGACAACGGGAGTTGATCGATCGGGCGCTGGCGGGCGCGGGTCTGGTGGACGGATAGGTGGCAGCCACAGGCAGCCCATGGCTGTTTGATCTAGCAGCGGGCGCAAGTAGAGGAAAGGCGGGTGAGGGTCAGGTGCGGAGGGTGGCAATTCGCAGGGCACGGGTGTGATCGGGCGTCGCCAAGCGGAGAGAGGATTCGGAGGATGAGCCAGGGTCGATTGGCCGACAAGGTGGCTATCGTCACGGGCGGGGGCAGCCGGGGTGGTGAGACCGGCACGGGTGAGGCGACGGCGGTGTGCATGGCTAGGGAAGGCGCGCGGGTGCTGGTGGCCGACATCGCCTAGGAGAATGCGGAGCGGACGGTGGCGGCGATAGAGGAAGAGGGTGGAGAGGTGGCAATATTGCTCGGCGACGTGTGCGTGGGCAACGAATGCGAGGTGATGGTGAAGGCGGCGGTGGAGCGGTATGGGGGGCTGCACGTGCTGGTCAACAATCTCGGCTATCGCGGCCGGGGGGGGGGGGGGGTACGGAGGCGTGGCGTGGCTGACCTGGACGAGGAGCAGTACGAACTGGCGATGGATCTCAATCTGAAGACCGCGCTGCTGGCGAGCAAGCACGCGATCCCGGCGATGGCGAAGTCCGGGGGCGGGTCGATAATCAATATCGCGTCGATCGACGCGCTAGCGGCGGCGAGGCACCGGGACGTTCTTTACTCGATCTCCAAAGGGGCGCTGCCGATGCTGACCAGGGCCACGGCGGCGTTTCACGGAAGGGACGGGATTCGGGCGAATTGCATCGCGCTGGGGCATCTGCACTCGTCGTTCACCAGCGCGATCGACCCGGAGATGCGCGACCTGCGGCGGAGAGTGGCGCCGCTGGGCACGGAAGGCACGCCGTGGGACGTGGCGTGGCTGGCGATATTCTTGGCGAGTGATGAGTCACGCTGGATATCCGGGGTGACGATTCCGGTCGACGGCGGCCTGCTTGCGGAGCAACCGTTGCTGGGACATGATTTTTTGGAATCAGAAGTATCGGGCAAAGAGCGGGAGGACGGCTAGATGACATACAAGCTACGGCCGAAAACGATGTACATGATGCCGACCCACTTCGGGCCGATGTCGGGTCCGCGGCAGGGTCCAGGCGGGGAGATGTCTGCCTTCGCCCAGGACAATCGCAAGACTATGAAGGTGGCGGTCAGTTTCCTGACGAACGCGGAGCAGCTGGAAGCGCTGCTGCCGGAGGGATTTCAACTTTCCGGGGAGTCGGTGGTCACGGTGGCGGCAAGCTATATGAAGGAGATTGATTGGCTGGCCGGACGGGGTTACAACGTGCTGGGGGTGACGTTCGAGGCACGCTACATCGGGAAGCGGGATCGGGCGGAGGGGCCGTTGCTGCTGGTGCTGTGGGAGAACCTGACGGACCCGATCCTGACGGGTCGCGAGCAGCTGGGATTCTCGAAGGTTTTCTGCGAGCTGCCGGAGCCGGTGACGCACGACGGAGAGACGCACTGTACGGCGAGCTGGCTGGGGTTCCGCTTCCTGGATATGAGACTCACCGAGATGGAAGAGGTGTCGCCGATGGAGTCCGCGCCATCGGCGGATTCGCAGCCGGAGAATGTGCTGAAGGGGACGCTGCACTACAAGTACATTCCGAAGACGGGGGAGTGGGGGGAGGCGGATGTGGCGTACGCGGTGCTCAGCCCATGGCATGCGCCATTGAGCCCGCCAGCCAAAGTCTGGCGCGGGAAGGGCAAGGTTGAATTCCACCGGGCTCGCTGGGAAGACCTGCCGACCCAATACATGATCGTCAACGCCCTCAATGAGCTGGAAGTAAAGGAGTATCGAGGCGCCAGCGTTGAGCATGGTGTGGGTGGGAGAGACCTGGGCGATCAGCGCATTCTTGAGTAGGCGGATCGCGTTGGAGATCCATTCTTTTGAGTAGCCGAGGAGAGTAGCCGGATGCCAAAGATGAGCGGCGCGCAATTCCTGGCGGAGACGCTGAGTGGATACAGGGTCACGCACTACTTCTTCATGCCAGTGAGCGTGCCAGAGGCGATGCCGGAGTTCGATCGCGTGGGAATAACGCCGGTAATGGCCCACAGCGAGAAGGGCGCGGCCTACATGGCGGACG
>CAZBZS010000005.1:0-12157 GCA_964496475.1 uncultured Chloroflexota bacterium
TAAAGCTCACCCGTTCCCGTCCCGTGCGCCGCCACCATCTTGTGCCGTCGCGTCCGCACCATCGTCACCTGCGCCGTCGGCTCCCGATGCCACGGCATCGCGTTGTAATACTCCGAATACAAATCCTCCCGATGCTCGCCCAGCTCTGACTCGCCCGTCAGCAGCCTCCAGAACGACCTCGCCTGCATCCCGGCCTGGCGCTCCGCTCCCGCCGCCTCCAGGATTGTCGGCGCCAGATCGCTCAACTCGATCAACGCCTCGCTCCGGCGCCCCGCCTCGATCACTTCGGGCCAGCGCACGATCAACGGCACCCGCACCGCCGGCTCGTAGAAATACGGCCCCTTCCAGTAGATACCGTGATCTCCCAGCATCTCCCCGTGGTCCGACGTGAAGATCACCATCGTGTTTTGGGCCTGCCCCGTCTCCTCCAGCTTCTCCAGCAGTATTCCCACCTGATCGTCCACCAGATCGCACATCGCCCAGTATGCTGCCCGCGCCAGCCGGTGATCCCGCTCGCTCATCTGCCCCTCCTGAAACTGCGTTCCCATCCCGCCGTACCCCCCCTGCTCGCTGTCAATTTGCTGAAACGGCCCCTTGTCCGCCAGTTCCCCCTCGACGTAATTCGGCAGCGGGATCTCATCCAGCCGGTCCAGATACCTTTCCAGGTACTCCACCGGCGGATTGAACGAGTGATGCGGATCGTAGATATTGACCGAAAACAGCCAGGGGTTCTCAAACGCTGCCGCCGATTCCATAAACGTCATGGCCTTCTCCACGCACCACGTCGTGTGATGGTGCTCCGCTGGATAGCCCGCATCCACATGCGGCGATCCCTCATACGGATACGGCTCGTAATCCACCCCCTTCTCCGTCAGCCACAGCCCATATTCATTGCCCACCCAGTCCAGTCCCGAGTGATGCGACCAGTGAAACACCGCGTAGCCATCGTCGATACGCCGTTCCGTGTGCGGTTGCGCCGACGGATGGCAGGTAGATAGGTGCAGCTTCCCGGCCAGCCCGCAGGTATACCCTGCGTCCGCCAGTACCTTCGTTATCAACACCTCATCCGCCGGGATATCCGCCCCGTTTTGCCTGCCCCGGCACGTCCGCGGGTATCTTCCGGTCAGAAAGCTCGCCCGGCTCGGCGTGCAAATCGGGCTCTGGCTGATGCAGTAGTCGAATATCACCCCCTCCTCCGCCAGCCGGTCCACCACCGGCGTCCGCACGAACTCATTCCCATAGCACCCCAGCGTGTCCCAGCGTTGCTGATCCGTGCATATCCACAGGATGTTCGGTCGTTCCATCAAATCCCCTTGACGAAGGTGACGCTCATCCTCCGGACTGCGCCGCCAGGAAATACACCTTGCTCTGCGCTTTAAGTTTCGTCCTCAGTCCCGTATCCACCTCCCCACCATCGATGTACAGCGCCAGGCCCGGACGCAGCCCCTCCCCCTCCACCAGACGCGCCTTGATTCCCGGATAGGCCACTTCCAACTCATCCACCGCCTCACCGGCCGTCCTCGCCGACACCTCCACCCGCGACCTTCCTTCCGTCAATTCCCGCAGCGCCGACGGAATATGAATCAGCGCCACCGCTAGACGGCTTCCTTGGACCGCAGAGCCGCCACTACCCGCGCCGGTGACATCGGCAGTTCCCGCAGTCTTATCCCCGTCGCGTCGAACACCGCGTTCGCGATCGCCGCCGGCGGCGGCACGATCGGCATCTCGCCCACCCCCCGCACCCCGTACGGATGCCCCGGATTCGGCACCTCCACGATGATCGCCTCGATCATCGGCAGGTCAACAGCCGTTGGCATCCGGTAATCCAGTAGAGAGTCGTTCCTCATCCGCCCATCCTCGTCGTACCAGTATTCCTCGTTCAGCGCCCAGCCGATCCCCTGTACCGTCCCGCCCTGAATTTGTCCCTCCACGATCTCCGGATGCACCGCCATCCCCGCGTCTTGCACCGCCGTATACCTCAATATCTCGATCTTCCCCGTCTCCACGTCCACCTCCACGTCCGCCAGGTGCATCGTCGTCGTCGGGCCGATCCCGGCAGGCGAAACGTTCGCCCGTCCCGTCACCAGTATGTTCCTCGCCGCCAACAGCGCCGCCGCTTCCTTGAAATCGACCTCTTCCCCTTCTGCCGTGAATTTACCCTCCTCACAAGCCACGTCACCCACTTCCCAAATTCGAGCCATCCCCTCGCACATCTGCTCCAGCATGTCCTCCGCGGCCTCGTGCGCCGCCCAACCCGTCGCAAACGCCGTCCGGCTGCCGCCCGAAGTCCCCGTCAGCCCCACCGCGTCCGTGTCCGGCACGATCGGATAAACCTCGCTCACTGGGATCCCCAGCGTCTCCGCCATCTGCATCGCCACCGTCGTGCGCGTCCCACTCAGGTCCACCGATCCCTCCAGCAACGTCACCGTCCCGTCCGGATTCAACCGCCCCTGCGCCGACGAAAGCCCGCCTCCGTTCCGCCACAGTCCTCCCGCCAGTCCGCGCCCCCGCCGCAGAGCCGGCCCCGCCGGCTCTCCCAGCGGCGCCTTCCAGTGATCCGATTCCGCCATCGCCTCGATGCATTCCCGGGTGCCGAGCTTCGCGAACGGCGGCCCGTCCACCCGCAGGTCCCCCTCCGCCGACGCGTTCCGTCGCCGGAACTCCAACGGATCCAGCCCCGCCTGCCGCAGCGCCTCGTCAATCGTCGTCTCCACCGCGAACGATATCTGCGTCCCGCCCGGCGCCCGATACGCCCCCGAATGCGGTTTGTTGACTACGACCTCATAAATATCCACCCGCAAATTGTCCAGGCTGTAAGCTCCCAGCGATCCCACCGCCGCCCCGCTGGACCAGATCGACGGGTACCCGCCAGCCTCATACGCCGCCCACACCTTGGCCGCCGTCAGCTTGCCTTCCTTCGTTATCCCGACCTTCGCCCGGCTCCAACTCCCCGGCGAAGGCCCGGTCGACCGCAGCACCTCCGAACGCATCATCGTCATCTTCACCGCCCGGCCGGACTTCCGAGCCAGTAATGCGCTCAGAAATTCCAGGTACACCGTCGCCTTTCCACCGAACCCACCGCCGATTTCCAGCGGCGTCACCTTGATCTTCGAGACCGGATGCTTCAGCAGCGCCGCCAGTTCTGACCTCACCCCGAACGCCCCCTGCGAACTCGACCAGATTTCCAGCGTGCCGCTCTCACTCCAGCGCGCCGTCGCCGCCTGCGGCTCTATGTATCCCTGGTGCACCGTCGCCGTTTCAAACTCGTTCTCCACCACGATGTCCGCCTCCGCGAACCCCACCTCAAGGTCCCCTTCCTCGAAGTGCCGGTGGATCGCCACATTGCTCGCCTCTTTATCCACCAACCCATCCGCGTTCGTGAACACGTCATCGTGCAGCAGCGGCGCGTCCGGCTCCATCGCCTGCCTGATCGTCATCACCGTCGGCAGCGCCTCATATTCCACCTCGATCATCCCCACCGCCGCCTCCGCCGCCGGTTCATCCACCGCCGCCACCGCCGCCACCGGATGGCCTTCGTAGAGCACCTTTCCCCGCGCCAGCATGTTCGCGCTGTAGTGCGCCAGGCTCAGCACCCCTTCCGCGGGCGACGCCACATGCGGACCCATATCCGTCGCGTCGTCACTCGTAATAACCGCCAGCACCCCCGGCGCTTTCTCCGCCCGGCTCGTGTAGATCCTCACGATCCGCGCGTGCGCATGCGGACTTCTCAACACCGCCCCCCGCCCCGCCCCCGGCGCCCTCACGTCCGCCCCAAAAGTCGCCCCTCCCGGCACCTTGTCCGCAGCGTCGTGCCGCACCGGATTCGACCCCACGACCGCGAAATTGCCGGAGTTCACCAGCTTCTTATCGGTCGTCGCCACGGCTTATTCTCTCCCACTCTCGCTCAACGCCCCCGGCTGCCACTGCTCTCATCATCAAAAAAGCGACTTTGTCGCCCGATCAAACAGCGCCGTTTTTCACCTCCTCCAATGCCGCCACCACCCTCGCCGGCGACATCGGCAGCTCCCGCATCCGTATCCCAATCGCCTCGTAAATCGCGTTTGCGATCGCCGCCGGCGGCGGCACGATCGGCACCTCCCCCACTCCCCGCACCCCGTATGGGTGACCCGGATTCGGCACCTCCACGATGATCGTCTCGATCATCGGCACGTCCGGTGCTGTCGGCATTCGGTAGTCCAGCAGACTCGAATTCCGCATCTGACCGTCGTCGGCAAACCAGTATTCCTCGTTCAACGCCCACCCGATCCCCTGCACCACCCCACCCTGTATCTGCCCTTCCACATACGGCGGATAGATCGCGATCCCCGCGTCTTGCGCCGCCGTGTACCGCAGAATTTCCACCTTCCCCGTTTCCGTGTCCACCTCCACGTCCACCAGCTGCACCGCGATCGCCGGGCCTGGCCGGTTCGGCGCGATGCTCGAACTCCCCGTCACCAGGATGTTCGCGTCGTCCAGCAGCGCCGCGGCCTCCTTGAACGTCGCCAACTCCTCCCCCGCCGCGAACGTCGCGTTCTCGTAGGTCACGTCTTCCTCGCCCACGTCCCACACCTGGGCCATTCCCGCCACCATCTTCTCCAGCACTTCCTCCGCCGCCAAGTGCGCCGCGTAGCCCGTCGCGTACGTTGTCCGGCTTCCGCCGGTTATCCCCGTGAACGCTATTGAATCCGTGTCCGGCACTACCGGATGCACGTCCCCAATCGCGACCCCCAGCGTCTCCGCCAGCTGCATCGCGATCGACGTCCGCGTCCCGCCGATGTCCATCGACCCTTCCCGCAACGTCACCGAGCCATCCGCGTTCACGATCGCCTGCGCGCTTGAAATTTCGCCACCATTCATCCAGTATCCCGACGCCAGCCCCCGCCCCCGTTTCAGGTGCGGCTCCGTGGCCGGCTCAAGCGGTGTCCGCCAGTGATCCGAATCCTTGATTGCCTGTGTCGTCTCCACCGTCCCCAGCTTCGGGAACGGCAACCCATCCACCCGCAGATCTCCCTCTTTAGACGCATTCATCAGCCGGACTTCCATCGGGTCCAGCCCCAGCTTCTCGCATGCCTCGTCCACCAGCGTCTCCACCGCGTACTCCGACATCGTCGCCCCCGGCGCCCGGTACGCGCCCGTGTGCGACTTATTCACCAGCACCTCATACCCGTCCACCCGCTGGTTTTCCAGACCGTACGGTGAAAGCGCCGTAATGACCCCGGCGCCCAGCACCGAGCCCGGGAATCCTCCCGCCTCAAAATACAGCGTCACATGCGCCGCCGTGATCCTACCGTCCTTCCGCATCCCCAGCTTCGCCTTCTCCCAGGTTCCCGGCGTCGGCCCCGTCGCCTTCAGCACTTCCTCCCTCGTCATCGTCATCTTTACCGGTCGGCCGGCCTTCCGCGACAGCACCGCCGCCAGCGGCTCCAGGTAACTCGTCGTCTTTCCTCCAAATCCGCCACCGATCTCCATCGCAATCACCCGAACTTTCGAAACCGGGATCAGCAGTAGATCCGACACCTCTTTCCTGATGCCGAAGTGCCCCTGCGAACTTCCCCAGACATCTACTGTCCCGTCCTCACGCCACCAGGCCGTGCCGTTCATCGGTTCGATGAATCCCTGGTGCACCGTCGAAGTGTGAAACTCGGCCTCCACGATGACATCCGCCTCCGCGAATCCCGCTTCGAGATCGCCTTCCTCACTAACCGAGTGTGTAGTGACATTGGTCTCTCCCTCCAGCTCCGTCCCGTCCTCATCGGTGCGCACATCAGCCATGATGATCGGCGCACCTTCCGCGATTGCCGCCCCCACCGTCATCACCGGCGTCAGCACTTCGTAATCTACTTGGATTAAAGCCAGCGCCGCCTCCGCCGTGGGCAGGTCCCTCGCCGCCACCGCCACCACCGGGTGTCCCTCATAATGCGTCTTGCCCCGCGCCAGGATGTCCGCGCTCTTGTTGATGATGCGCTGCGCTCCGCCCTCCCCCGCCTTTGTCATGTGCTCCCCCGGGTCCGGAAAGTCCGCCCCCGTTATCACCGCTGCCACTCCTGGCAGCGCCTCCGCCTTACTCGTGTCAATCGAGCGGATATTCGCGTGCGCGTGCGGACTCCGCAGCACCAGTCCGTGCGTCATCCCCGGCAGATGGATGTCCGCCCCATAGTTCGCCCGCCCCGTCACCTTGTCCACCCCGTCGTGCCGCACCGGCCTCGTGCCGATTACCTCGAAGTCCCCAGTCTTGATCGGTTCGCTTCTCGTCACCGCCATTTACTTACCTCCGTTAATTGATTTCGCCGCCGCCTGCACCGCTCGCACGATCTTGTCGTACCCGGTGCACCGGCACAGGTTACCCGCCAGCCAGTAGCGTATCTCGTGCTCAGTAGGATTCGGATTTTTGTCCAGCAGCGCCTTCGTCGACACGATGAAGCCCGGCGTACAGATACCGCACTGTAACGCCGCTCCCTCCAGGAACGCCTCCTGTACCGGGTGCAGACCCTCCGCCGTCGCCAGACCCTCAATCGTTGTGATCTCTCCGTCTACTACCTCCACTGCCATCACACAGCAACTGTTCACCAGCCGCCCGTCCAGGATCACGTTGCAGGCCCCGCAGTTACCGTTATTGCAGCCTTCCTTCGCTCCCGTAAGGTGCAGCGTGTCCCGTAGCACCTCCAGTAGGCTCTCCCGCGGCTCGCACACAATCTCCATCGGCTCGCCATTTATCGTCGTCGAAACAACTGTCTTGCCGGCTATCAGCTCAGCGGCCATTTACGGTTCCCCCTTTCGCGCGCTCCACCGCACCTCTCAGGGCCCGTTTCGTCAGCACTCCCACCAGGTGCTTGCGGAACTCCGCCGTTCCCCGCATGTCCGTTATCGGCCGCGCCGCCTCTTCCGCCACCACCGCCGCCGCCTCGATGCTCTCCTCCGTCGCCGGTTTTCCGGCCAGCGAATCGCCCGCCGCCGCCACGAACAGCGGCGTCGGCGCCACCGCCCCCAGCGCTATCCGCGCCGATTCAAAAGTGCCCCCATCCAGTTTCACCATCGCCCCCGCCCCCACCACCGCGATGTCCATCTCGTTCCGCGGAATGAACCGCAGGTAATGCGTCCCCGATTTCTTCGGCATCGCCGGCAGCGTCAGTGACACCAGCAACTCGCCGATCTCCAGCACGTTCGTCCCGGGACCCGTGCAGAAGTCCTCCACCGCCACGCTTCGCCGTCCGCCTGGTCCCGCGATATTCGCCGTCGCCCCATGCACGATCAGCGCCGGGATACTGTCCCCGGCCGGACCCGAGTTGCACAGATTTCCGCCCACCGACGCCCTGCCCTGTATCGCCGTCCCTCCGATGATCGACACCGCGTCGATGAATCCTGGGAACGCCGCCACCACACCCTCGTTCGCGGTGAGCTGATAACACGGTACCGCCGCTCCCATCGTCAGCGAGCCGTCCGCCATGATTTCGATCCGCGTCAGCTCCTCGATTCCCTTGCCATCCACCATCACCTCCACGTCCAGCGCATTCTCCCGCACCTGCACGATCAGGTCCGTCCCCCCGGCCAAGATTCGCACGTCCTCCCCGTACTCCTCCAATATTGCCACCGCCGCTTCCACACTCGTTGGCGCTGCATACTTGATAGATCGCAAGCTGTCCCTCCGTTTGCTGATCTTGATGACGGCGCCGCCGCCGCTTGCCGATTTCCAATTCGTCACCCGCGGCCCCGATTATCCACCGATCCCATCCCATCCGCCGCAGTCCCCAATCATCGCGTAAAACTCACTCCTTGGCCAACCGCGACGATCCCCCCGCTCTCACTCCCCTAAAACACCGCCACCCCGTACGCCAGCACCAGCCCCACCGCGATACTCCCCACCCCCGCCGCTCCCCGCAGGTACTGATTCACCGCCGGCAGCCGCTCCATCGTCCAAGCGAACGGCGCCGTCATCAGCGTGCTCATCACCAGCATCCCTCCCACCGACCCCACCCCAAACGTCGACACGTATACCAGCGCGCCAACAGTGCTGCCGCTGTTCGCCACCGCCACCAGCAGCAGCGCCGCGCTTCCCGCCAGCCCGTGCGCCAACCCCACCGCGTACAACCGCTTCCCGGTCCCGTGGTGAGCGATCCCCGCGCGGTCGTGAACCTCGCCCCGCTCGTGCTGGTGCGGATGAATGTGCAGCCATTCCCCGTGCCGGTGGACGTGCAGATGCGTCACCTTGCCCCGTCCCATCAGATACAACACCCGCACTCCCAGCAGCACCAGCATCCCCGCCACCGCCAGCTCCAGGCCCAGCGCCAGCCGATCCGGAATTTGCGCCCCGATCGCCAGCACCACCAGCGCCGCCACCAGCAACGCCGTCATATGACCCAGCCCCCACAGCGTTCCCACCAACCATGACTTCCGCAGCGGCGCCCCCTCCGTCGCAAGGCTCATCACCGCCGCCAGGTGATCCGCGTCAAACGCGTGCCTCACCCCCAGCAGAAAGCCCAGCACCAGCACTCCCGCGAACGACATCTCTTCCATGCGCCTCCATCAGCGGAATTGCTACCTCAACGGACCCTCCGCCCGAACCCACGGAGCATATGGCAATCGCCAGCCGTCCATCCAGCTTCCATTCCGAACATCCCCATCCCACTCCGATTTTGACCCCGCCTCCGTATCCGTCACAATGCGAGTCCATCTTCAACCTATGCCCCGGGGATTTCCACTGCCGACCAACCCCGCCAGAATGAACGATTGTAAATCGCACAGCCCGCTCCAATCTAGATAACCGGAGATTGTTCGATGCCAGAGATAGACGGTCGGAGACCGCCGAATATCATCCTCATCATCACCGACCAGCAGCGATTCGACACCATCGCCGCTCACGGTTACGACTACATGGACACGCCCCACCTCGACCGCCTGGTCAACGAGGGCGTCAGCTTCTCCCGATGCTTCGTCAACGCACCTTCCTGCGGACCCTCCCGCGCCAGTCTCTTCACCGGCTACACCCCCCACAACAGCGGCGCCCTGCGCAACAACGCCCCCTGGCCACGCACCTGGGTCCACGATCTTCGCGCCGCCGGTTACCACTGCGTGAATCTGGGCAAAATGCACGCCGAGCCCTACGAAGGCATGCACGGCTTCCACGAGCGTCAGGTTGTCGAGAACAAGCAGCGCCGATTCGCCGAACCCCTCTGGACCGGCAACCCTCATCCCTTCAACGACGAATGGGACAAGGCCCTGCAACGACGCGGTCTCCGGCGGTTGGAAAAGGAAGATTTCATCCACCGCGAGCATCGTTTCGAAGAGCTCGGCGCCTACGACTGGTGGTACGACAACGACCTCCATCCCGACACCTTCGTCGGCGACATGGCCCTCAACTGGCTCGAGCAGGCGCTACCCACCGACGATCAACCCTTCTTCCTCGAAATTGGCTTCCCCGGGCCTCACCCTCCCTTCGACCCGCCCCGGAGCTACGCTGAGCCTTATCTCGAAAAAGATCTCCCTATGCTCCCGGCCACCGACGCCGAGATGGACACCCAACCCCGGGGCATCCGCGCCCTCCGCGACAGACTCATCGAGCGCTTCGCCGACTCCATCGCCTTCGATCCCCATGCTTCCGACAAGAACCGTCAGAGACAGCGCGCCTACTACTTCGGCAACATTACCCTCATCGACGAAAAAGTCGGCCAGATCATGGCCGCCATGAAAGAGCGCGGCGACCTGGAAAACGCCGTCGTCATCTTCACTTCCGATCACGGCGAGCTCCTCGGCGACCACGGACTCATCGAGAAATGGAACATGTACGAATACGCCGTCCGCGTCCCCCTCATCGTCTGGTCGCCCGACCGTTACGATGCCAACCGCACCATCGACAGCCTTGTGCAATGGTTCGACATCGGCCCCACCATCCTCGAACTCGCCGGTGTCGAGCCACCCTCCACGTTCGAAGCTCTATCCTTCCTGCCGTTGCTGGAAAACGATCCCATCGCCTCCGGCCGCGAGTACATCTTTTCCGAACACGCACCCGACCCCGTCCTAAACACCATCCAGTACATGCTCATGATCCGCAACCAGCGCTGGAAGCTGGTCGAGTTCGTTGGCGAGACCGAAGGCCAGCTGTTCGACCTCGAAGCCGACCCCGACGAGCTCCACGATCTCTGGGACGATCCCGGCCATGCCAATATCAAAGCCGATCTCAAAACCCAGCTCCACGACTGGTTCGTCACCAGCACCGCCTCCGCCACCCCCTGGAGAAACCCCGTTCGCTATGAGTGACGGCGCCCCGCCGAACATCATTTTCATCAACACCGACCAGCAGCGATACGACACCATCGCCGCCCTCGGCTTCCCCCACATGAACACCCCCAATCTCGACCGTCTCTTCAGCGAGGGCGTCACCTTCTCCAACTGCTTCATCACCGCCTCCTCCTGCGCGCCCACCCGCGCCAGCCTTTTCTCCGGTCTCTACGCCCACAACCACGGAGTCCTCCGCAACGGCTCCCGCTGGCCCCACATCTGGGTCGAAGACCTCGCCGACGCCGGCTACCACTGCGTCAATATCGGAAAAATGCACACCATGCCCTACGAGGCGTCCATGGGTTTCCACGAGCGCTTCGTCGTCGAAAACAAAGAGCGCTCCAGCGATCCCGCTCACCCCGAGTGGAATCCCCAAGGCCCCGTCTATGTCGACGAGCAGGACAAGGCCTTCGCCGCTCGCGGAATCGAAAAGCCCGGCAAAACCTTCTATCGCGACATGCCCGGCTTCGAGGAATTACAGGGGGCCTATGTCTGGCGCGCTCCCGAAGAGCTCCACTCCGATTTCTTCGTCGGCGACGCCGTCATCGACTGGATTGCGCGCAATCCTTCCCTCGACAAGCCCCTGTTTCTCGAAATCGGTTTCCCCGGCCCCCACCCCCCCTACGATCCCGTCGAGCGCTACATCGACGAGTACATGGATAAAGACCTCCCGATCCAGGAGGCCACCGAGGAAGAACGCGACAACCAGCCTCAGGCCCTCCAAGACTTACGCGCCCGTATGGAAGAGGTTTTCATCGACTCCCTCTCCTTCGACTCCCGCGCCACTCCCGAGCAGCGTCACCGCCAGCGCGCTTACTACCTAGCCAACGTCACCATGATCGACGAGAAGGTCGGTCAGATTCTCGACTCCCTCCGTACCAACGGCTATCTCGAAAATGCCGTCGTCGTCTTCACTTCCGACCACGGCGACTGCCTCGGCGACCATGCCCTCGGCCAGAAATGGAACGTGTACGACACCATCGTCCACGTCCCCACCGTCATCTGGTCCTCGGGTGAGTTCGCCGGCGGCCGCGTCGTCGACGATCTCTACCAGTGGTTCGACCTCGGACCCACCATCCTTGAGCTCGCCGGACTCGACATTCCCAACCATTTCGAAGCCGTCTCCATGCTCCCGGCCCTCCGCGACGATCCCGACGCCGCCGGCCGCGATTATGTCTTCTGCGAGCACGCCCGCGACCGCATCATGCGCACCACCGCCCTCGAGGTCATGATCCGCGATCACGACTGGAAACTCGTCTACTTCCCCGACCACGACGAGGGCCAGCTCTTCGATCTCAACGCCGATCCCGCCGAAGAACACAACCTCTGGCACGAATCCGCCCACGCCGCCCAGAAACAAAAACTCCTCAACGAAATGCAGCGCTGGTTCATGGCCAGCACCATCGCTGGCGCCGAAGGCAACATGAGCGCCGAATGGGCCTCCATCCGCGACGAGGTGAACTGACATGAACGGATGGAAGGCAAGAACGTGAACAGCCGTAGGCTGCCTAATATCATCCTCATCATCACCGACCAGCAGCGATTCGACACCATCAACGCCCTCGGCTTCGACTACATGGACACCCCCAATATCGACCGCCTGGTCCGCGAGGGAGTCAGCCTCAACAACTGCTTCATCAACGCCTCCGTCTGCGCCCCCGCCCGCGCTAGCCTCTTCACCGGCTACTTCCCCCACAATGCCGGCGTAATGCGCAACGGCCAGGTCTGGCCCCACACCTGGATCGAAGATCTCGCCGCCGCCGGGTACCACAACGTCAACATTGGCAAGATGCACACCAGCCCCTACGAAGGCCGCTTCGGATTTCACGAGCGCTACGTCGTCGAGAACAAAGACCGCGTCAAAGACCCCTTCCGCTTCTACGAC
>CAZBZS010000005.1:12167-61745 GCA_964496475.1 uncultured Chloroflexota bacterium
GCAAGCCCGGCCGCGACACCTACGTCGAACGCGACGACTTCGAAGAAGCACTCGGCGCCTTCGAATGGCCCGTCGACGAGGACATGCACCCCGATTTCTTCGTCGGCAACGCCGCCCTCTGGTGGCTCGAAAAGTCCCCTCCCCTCGACCGCCCCATCTTCCTCGAGATCGGCTTCCCCGGCCCCCACCCCCCGTACGACCCGGTCGAGCGCTACGTCCAGCCCTACATGGACAAAGAGCTCCTCATCCTCCCGGCCACCGACGCCGAGATGGACGCCCAGCCAGATGGCCTGAAGAAGCTCCGCGACACCTTCATCGAGCACCAGCCCGACGCCGTCGCCTTCGACCCTCACGCTTCCGACGAACGTCGCCACCGCCAGCGCGCCTTCTACCTCGCCAACGTCACCATGATCGACGAGAAGATCGGCCAGATCATGGATTCCCTTGAGGACAAGGGCTACCTCGAAAACGCCGTCGTCATCTTCACCTCCGACCACGGCGACTGCCTCGGCGACCACGGCCTCAACCAGAAGTGGAGCATGTACGACATCGTCACCCGCGTCCCCGCCATCGTCTGGTCGCCAGGCCGCTTCGAAGCCGGCCGCACCGTCGGCGATCTCTGCCAGTGGTTCGACCTAGGCCCCACCATCCTGGAACTCGCCGGCGTCGAACCCGCATCCTCCATGGAGGCCCGCTCCCTCCTCCCCCTCCTGGAACGCGATCCCGACGCCGAGGGCCGTGACTTCGTCTTCACCGAACTGGCCCGCGACGGACTCCTGCGCGACTCCGAATACGTCATCTGCGCCCGCAACGACGAGTGGAAAATCGTCGAATTCGTCGGTTCGCCCGACGGTCAGCTCTACAACCTCATCGACGACCCCAACGAGGTCAACAATCTCTGGGACGATCCCGATCTCACCGACCACCGCGCCGTCCTCCTCGGCGTCATCCACCGCTGGTTCGTCCGCAGCACCTTTCAGGGCCACGCCTGGCGTAACGACCTCCGCTCCCCCTGGGTCACCCACGACCCGACCATCAGCGGCAACCCCGGCGCGCTCCCCGGCGACGACTGATGGGCCAAGACCGCCTCGAAATGAAGGGCCGCGGGCAGCCGACATCGTGATCGACCGGAAACCAACAGAATGAACAGTCTGTGACTGCCCCAAACGTAATTCTCATCCACACCGACCAGCAGCGATTCGACACCATCAGCGCCCTGGGCTTTGACTACATGGACACCCCCAATCTCGACCGCCTCGTCGAACAGGGCGTCGCCTTCACCCGCAGCTTCGTCTCCGCCCCCTCCTCCCCCCCCCCCCGCGCCATCCTTTTCACCCGCTACTTCCCCCACACCACCGGCGTCTTCGAGAACATGGATCGCTGGACCCATTCCTGGGTGGAACAGCTCTCGGGCTCCGGCTACCACTGCGTCAACATCGGCAAGATGCACACTATGCCCTGGGAGACTCCTCTCGGCTTTGACGAGCGCTACGTCGTCGAAAACAAAGACCGCTACCGTGCCGACCGCTGGTATATCGACGAATGGGACAAAGCGCTCCGCGCCCGCGGCCTCACTAAGCCCAGCCGCGCCAGCTACGCCGAATGGCCCGACTGGGAGGAGCGCCTCGGCGCCTACGAATGGCCCCTCCCCCCCGACGTTCACCCCGACCCCCTCGTCGGCGATCTGGCCATCTGGTGGCTCGACGACCAGCCCTACAACGCCCCCCTCTTCCTGTCCATCGGCTTCCCCGGCCCCCACCCGCCGTACGACCCCATCGAGTCCTACGCCGCCCCCTATCTCGAAAAAGAACTCCCCATCCTCGATTTCACCGACGACGAGATCGCCTCCCAGCCCGCCACCTACCGCGCCACCCGCGAAAAGATGCTCGGCTACAACCCCGACTCCGTCCGCCACCTCGAGCATCCCAACCACGACCAGCGCCATCGCCAGCGTGCCTATTACCTGGCCAACGTCACCATGATTGACGAGAAGATCGGCCAGTTGATCGAGGCTCTCGACCGCAACGATTACCTCGACGACTCCGTCATCATCTTCATCTCCGACCACGGCGACTGCCTCGGCGACCACGGGCACAGCCAGAAATTCACCTTCTACGAACCCGTCGTTCGCACCCCCTGCATCTTCTGGGCGCTCGGCCGCTTCGACGGCGGCCGCCGCATCGACGATCTCATCCAGATGATGGACGTCGGCCCCACCATCCTAGAGCTCGCCGGCCTCCAACCCGACCCTTCAATGGAGGCTCAATCGCTCCTGCCGCTACTCAACGCCGAGCCCGACGCGCACGGCCGCCAGTACGTCTTCAGCGAGCACAGCCGCGACTTCTACGTCACCAACACCGACTTCGCCACCATGATCCGCGACACCTCTTGGAAGCTCGTCCACTTCCTCGACCACGACGACGGCGTCCTCATCGACCTCGAAAACGACCCCGACGAAATCCACAACCTGTGGGACGACCCGGCCCACGCCGCCACCAAACGGCGTCTCCTCGACGCCATCCGCGACTGGCTGATCCAGTCCAACTACCAGACCCGCGACCGCACCCTCTCCTCCCGCTAGGCCCACCATCCCACTGATTCCTCTCCCCTTCAGCGGCCCTTTCCGGCCAACTCCCCCCGGTCTTCCCGGATTCACTTTTCTGCAATCTCCAGGTACGCGCTCGTCAGCTTCCGCCCATTCACGCCGACGCGTCGATCCGAACCCGCATCGGCGACCGGCCGCGGTTTGCCCACGCTCAGGACAAGTCCGAGCCCGTCCTGCTCGGCACCGTGCGCGACGCGGTCGAGTTCTTGCAGGTCGTCTAGACCGAACCTCGCCGGCCTCTACTGCCGCCCCTCCACTCCGCCTCAACCCAGCATCAATCCAACCTCGCCCGTCTGTCCCCACTTCACCGCAATACGAAAACCGGCGGCTCCAGCGTCATCTTCCCGCATCCCCTCTCTCCCCTGTCTCACGCCAGAGCCGCCGGTCTCAGCCGGTGCTTCCCCGTCGGCGCGCCACCGGCTTCCGCGGTTTACTGCTCAACGATGAACTTGGCCTTCATCCCTTCGTCCCAGTGATCCCCATCGTCCTCGCAGTAGCACGCGTTCCGCGCTCCCGCCATCTGCGGATCGCGCAGCAAGAACGTCGCGTTCCCATAACCATAGAGCGACCGCACCACCCGGAATAGACTCGCCAGCGTCGTCACCGGTCCCTCATCCCCGTCCCTCAGCACCAATCCCGGATTTTCCCCCGTCCAGTCGATCGTGGCCATACCGTCCCGCTTTCGCTTGCCGCTCGTTCCCGCAATCCAGCCACACCCCCGCCTTCGCCAGCTACCGCAACACCCGTTCCAGCGTCGCCGCCAGCTCCTCCGCTCCAAACAGACCCTCGAACCTCGCCACTACCCTCCCGTCCCCTCCCATCACGAAAACCCACGGCTCCGTCGGCAGCCGCCACTGCCGCACCGCCTCCACCAGCTCCAATCGACCCGTCGTCCGCGCCGCCTCCAGCTCATACGGCTCCACATGGATAAACCCCACTCGTCCCCTGTATTCCGCATGCACCTCGGCCACCACCTCCGTCACCGGACCGCACATCCGGCTCACGCAGAACTCCGGCGACGCGAACGCCACCACCAACGGCCTGCCCGTCTCCAGCGCCGCCTCTACCGTCTCTTCATAGAATTCCGCCACCGGCTCCGGCATCGTCGTGAGCTCCCCCGGCTCCCCCACATCCACCACCGTCAGATTTCGGCTCCGCGGCGCCGCCTCGCCCACTCCAATCGCCACCGGCTCCGTCCGCACGTCCAGCACCATCGTCGGATACTCCAGCACCCCGGTCCCCGTCATCGTCACCGAGAGCTCCACCCTCCAGAAACCGGCTTCGTCAAAAACCACTCCATCCACCACGTATACCCCCCTTGCCTCCCCATGCAGATGCTCTTTCCCATCCTCATGCACATGCCTCTCCGCCTCCCCCACCACCCGGTACACTGCCTCCGCACCTAATCGTGGCTCCGGGTCCTCCCCACCCAGCAGGAAAAACTCCGCCCTCACTGCCGCTCCCGGCACGAACTCGTTCTCCTGCGTGAACAGCCCGAACGGCACCCGATTCTCCCCTACGATGAACTCCGACGCCCCCACCAGCGCCACCACCTCCGTCGCCTTGGTTTCCACCGCCGCGCCGTCCCCCACCCCACACGCCCCCAGAACCGCCAGCCCCGCCAGCCCCACCAGCCCCGCCAGCCCCGCCAACCCTCTATCCCATGAGGATCTCACCTCCCGGGCACGATCGTCGCCTTCACGCATTCCATCGCCGTCGCGCTCGCGATCGCCGCCGCCACCCCGGCCTCAGACAACGGAAATTCGCGCTGCAGCCGCGACCAGTCGTAGTCGTCTTGAATCGTGTGCAGGATTCCCATCGCCTGGTCAATCTCGTCCGGCGTAAACGCCCAGCTTCCCAGCAGGTGCACTTCCTTCACGCAGATACGATGCCAGCTCGTTTCGATACTGCCCGCGTCCGTGAACTGCCCCATCTCCATGAAAGTGCCGCCGTCCCGCAGCATCTCGATTCCCTCCGGGCCCGCCTGCGGGTTACCGCTGCAATCCATCACCAGGTCCGCCCCGTATCCACCCACCGCCTCCCGCACCGCCGCGATCCGTTCCTCCGCCATCCCGTGCTCCTCGATCGACACCGTGACGTCAGCTCCGTACAGGCGACATAGCGCCAGCCGCGGCTCCTCCGGAGCGCCCACCACAATCACCTTCCCCGCTCCGCGTTGCCGGGCCGCGATCAGGGCCAGGATGCCGATCGGACCCGACCCCTGAATCACCACCGTATCCCCGGCCTGAAATCCTTCCGACCCCAAAGACGCCGCTCGATTGAACGCCCGCGTGATCGATGCAAACGGTTCCACCAGCGTCCCCACCATCACCGGCATGTCATCCGGCAGGCGAAACACTTTCGTCGCCGGGAATTCCTCCAAGTCGATGTAGAGCATCTCCGCCCAGCCGCCCCACAGATGCGGCGCGTGCTCGAACCCGATCTTCCGCCCATAATACGTCGGCTTCAGGCACCGATTCGCCCGCGTCGGATAATGCACGCAGTAATAGCAAACCCCGCACGACATCAGCGGCGGCAGCATCACCCGGTCTCCCACCCTCAACGGTCGATCCATGTAATCGACGGTCAAATCCGACCCGATCTCGTCGATTACGCCCGCCACCTCGTGACCCAGCGTGAACGGCCACGGCAGCTCTCCTGGCCAGTGCCCCTTCAGGATGTGCAGGTCGGTGCCGCACACCCCGCAGGCCTCGATTCGGATCAGCGCCCCCTTCCCCGGCACCCGCGGCCGGGCCACGCTTCGCATCTGCGGTTCCGACCCGGGCCCGTCAAACGTGACCACCCCGATATCGGTCCCGCCGTCACTGCCGCTCATGCGTCTGCCTTCCACATTCCTTCTCTATTGTCAGCCTATACAAGTGGCCGCGGAGCGGCCGGCCCATGCGCCCGACCATCATCGCCTCCCCTGGCGCCGCGCCGTTGTGCCCGCCTCGTCGACCTCAAACCCCTTCCCCTCAAACACCACCCCGTAGACGTCTCGCGCCGTCTCCCGGCCGATGTATTCCTTCCGCACGTCATCCGCCACCCGGGCCGGATCCCGTTTCCACGGTTCGCCATACCCCCCACCCCCCGGCGTGTACAGGCGGATCAGGTCACCCGGTCGCAACTTGATCCCGCTGTCCTTGATCTTGTGAGGCGGTACATAAATCTCGTCGCCCCGAATGAACTCGATCCGGCACGTATCTGCATCCTGGCCACCGTGAATTCCCCGCGGCGCGAACTCACCTCGATCACCGATCACCGACGCCGTCCCCTCCCCTCGCACGAACTCCGTCTCGATGATCGCTCCGAAGCCGCCCCGATGTTCTCCCGCCCCCGCCGACTCCTCCCTTATCGCGAACTTCCGTATCCGCACCGGGTATCTCTGCTCGTATAGCTCCACCGGTTGCGACCGCGCCACGCTGATGATCGGCGCCCCGTAGATCAGCCCGTCACCTTCCTGATGCCCTCCGTAGCCCCCACCGTTGAACATGTACATCACGTAAGGCCCCCCCTCCTCATCGATACCGCCTATCGACTGATTTGTGATCGTCCCGAATATCCCCGCCGATCCCCGCTCCGGGACCGCCTGCTCCAGCGCCCCCATCACCACGTCTCCCACTCGCTGCGACACCTCCGACGAGCAGCCCGCCACCGGCGCCGGCAATTGCGCGTTCAAGAATGTCGTCGTCGGGATATCGATCTTCAGCGGCTTGAAACAACCGGCGTTCACTGGAACCTCCGAGAATATATGGCGAAACCCCAGGTAGCACGCCGATGTCGCCGCGCTGACCACGCTGTTCATCGGACCCCGGCACGGGGGCGAACTATCCGAAAAGTCCAGGTGGGCGTCGCTGCCCCGGATCGTCAACTTCAGGTTGATCCGCAGCGGTTCGAAATCGATCCCGTCGTTGTCCAGGTGGTCGGTGTACTCATAGATTCCGTCCGGAATCTCCTCCAGATGGGAGCGCATCTGCGCTTCCGACCTATTTTTCAGCTCCGCGATGCACGCCGTCACCGTCTCCCGTCCGTATCGATCCAGCAGCCTTCGCAATCTACGTTCCCCCACCTCAAACGCCGCCAGATACGCCTGGATATCCCCCCGACGCTCGTTCGGGACCCTCACGTTCGCCAGCACCAGTCTCAGCAGATCCTCGTTCAGTACCCCCCGGCTGTACAGCTTCAGCGGCGGTATCCGCAGCCCTTCTTGGTACACCTCCGTTGTGCTCGACGCGAACCCGCCCGGCACCATTCCGCCGATATCCGGCCAGTGCCCCCGGTTGGACAGGAACACGAACAACTCCCCTTCGTAAAAGAAAGGTTTCACCATTCCCACATCCATGAGGTGCGTCCCGCCGGAATAGGGATCGTTGACGACGTAGATGTCCCCTTCCTCCATCTCCCTCTTGTCCACCGCCCGCAATAACGCCTGGGTTGTGAACTGCATCACTCCGATGAACAGTGCCAGTCCCCAACGCCCCTGCGCCACCACCTCCCCCGTGTCCGCCTCGTAGATTCCATTCGCGAAGTCGTTGGCCTCCGAAATCACCGGGGAGAACGCCGTCCGCTGCATGGTCAGGTCCATCTCCTCGGCGATTTGTTCCAGCCCACCCCGCACCACCGCCAGTGTCAGCGCATCCACGCTCATGCCCCACCATCCATCGTGATACTCCCGTTGCCATGTACCCGAGCCAGTGTTCCAGGCTCCAGCACCGTCGTCGCGTCCGCCTGCTCGATCACCGCCGGTCCGCTCAGTTCCGCCCCACCCGGGAGCCGCCCTCGTTCGTACACAGCCGTATCTACAAAACCACCCTCAAAGAACACCGGTCGGTGCTCCTTTATCGCCCCACTCGGCGAGCCCCCCCCCACCGCCCCACCCGGCATATCCACCCGCGGCCGCAATCCGATCACCGCCGTCCGCAGGGTCCTAATCCGCACCGGGCCCTCGTTCAGGTTGTCGCCATAGTGCCGCCGGTAGGCCTCTTCGAATGCCATCCGTAGCTCCGACCTATCGCTCACCGCCAACGGCAACGCGGTCAGCACCTCGTGCACCTGCCCGTCATAAACCATGTCCGCCTGGTACCGCACCTCCACCCGCGAAGCCCCGCGCCCCTTCTCATCGTCCCCCAGCCCTTCCCGCGCCAGCATCTCCCGGCCCTCCGCCTCGTGCTCCCCGAACACCCGGTGGATATCATCCACGTCCAGCTCATCCAACCGCCGGTTCAACGTTTGCACAAAGTCATGCCGCGCGTCCGCCAAGATGCATCCCAGCGCCGACGCCATCCCCGGCAGCGGCGGGATGATCGCCTTCAAGAGCTCCAGTTCCTTCCGCAGCGCGTCTGCGTGCAGCGGCCCCGCTCCCCCGTACGCAACCAGCGCGAAGTCCCGCGGATCGTGCCCCCGCCCCACCGTTTTCCCGCGAATGCTTGTTGCGATCTTGTTATTCGCCACTTGCAGCATCGTCCACGCCGCCTCCGTCACCGTCATCCCCAGCGGACTTCCGATTTTCGCCTCTATCGCCGCCTCCGCCCCCGCCCGGTCGAACTCCCACCCCGCCTCCCGCCCGATCGGATTCGCCGCCCCGATACGTCCCAGCACGAGATTCGCGTCGGTGACGGTCGGTTCGGCTCCGCCCTGCCCATAGCAGACCGGGCCGGGCGCGGCCCCCGCGCTCTGCGGTCCCACCTGCAAGATTCCCGCCCGGTCAATCCACACTATGCTTCCGCCCCCCGCCCCCGCCGACGCGATGTCCAGCATCGTCGTACGCATCGGCAAGCCATATTCCAAACTGATCTCTCGCGCCGTCGCCGAACGTCCCTCCTCCACCAGCGAAATGTCCAGGCTCGTCCCACCAATATCGCAGGTGATCAGGTCCGCCTCCCCCATGCTCTCTCCCAGCCGCTGCGCAGCAATCACCCCCGCCGCCGGACCCGACAGGATCGTGTTAACCGAAAATCGCCGCGCGAAATCCTGTGACATCAATCCGCCGTTGCTCTGCACCAGCAGCACATCGCTCTCGTAGCCCGCTTTCCGCAATCTCTTCAACAGCCCATCCAGGTATCGGTCCAGGATCGGTTGCACATATCCGCTCAGCGCAGCCGTGCTGGTCCGCTCGAACTCCCGGATTTCCGGCAGCACTTCCGACGAGAGCACCACGTACGGATTCGGCCACACCTCCTTCAGAATCCGTCCCGCCGCACGCTCGTTCGCCGGATTCGCGTACGAGTTGATGAAACTCACCACCACCGCCTCCACCCCGGCCACCCGCAGGTTCTCCGCCGCCTCTCGCACCGCTTCGGCCGCTGGTTCCATCTCCACCCTGCCTTTGAAATCTGTGCGTTCCTCCACCTCCACCCGCACATCCCGCTCGATCAGCGGCCGGAACTGCCCCTTCAATCCATACGTGGTCGGCCGATCCCTCCTTCGCAATTCCAGCACGTCCCGAAAACCCGCTGTCGTGATCAGTCCGCATTGCGCCCCCCGACGTTGCAGCACCGCATTCGTCGCCACCGTCGTGCCATGAATCAGCAGGTCGATTTGACTCACAGGTGTCGGTAGCCGCTCTAACCCCTCATTGAACCCCACCGAGGCGTTCTCCGGAGTCGTCGGGACCTTCGTCGTGAAATACTCCCCCGCCACGTCGTCATACAGCACCACATCCGTGAACGTCCCCCCCACGTCCACTCCCACCAGTACAGCCATGCGCGCTCACCATCTCATTCCGCCCCGCCGATCCGGGCAGCGTCGCCGGAGTCTATCCAAGTAGCCTCCCGAAGACACCACTCACCGTCCTACCACCCCACCCGCCATAATGTCCCTGGCGCAACGAATCAATCCGCGGCCCCTGGACTCACACCTGCAAAGGATCAAACCACTGAACCCACAACCCTTCCGCATCGGACTCACCGCCGACTTCCTCGACGACCAGGGCAACCTCCCTCCCTGGGACGTCGGCATTGATGTCCTCCACGAAATCACCTCCGACTACGAATTCATGCCCGACGTTCCCGAAATCGATCCCGATCACATCGCCGCTCTCGAGGCCGTCGTCGCCCGCATCCCGCGGTTCACCGCCCGCACCCTTGAGGCCGCCGATCGTCTCACCATCCTGGCCCGATTCGGCGTCGGTTACGACACCGTGGATATCGGCGCCTGCACCCGGGCCGGCGTCGGCGTCACCAACACCCCCGACGGCGTCCGCCGCCCCATGGCCGAAACCGTCCTCACCATGCTCCTCGCTCTCAGCCACCGCCTCACCATCAAAGAGCGCGACCTCCGCGCCGGTCGCTGGCAGGACCGCGTCCGCCACTTCGGCTTCGGTCTTGAAGGCCGCACCCTCGGCCTCATCGGAATCGGCAACATCGGTGCCGAGGTCTTTCGCCTGGCCCAACCGCTCGGCATGCGTCACCTTGCCCACGATCCCTACGCCGATCCCGACATCGCCACCTCCCTCGACATCAACCTGGTCGATCTCCAGACCCTCCTCCGCGAGTCCGACTTCCTCTCCGTCAACTGCCCACTAAACGACGAGACCCACCACCTCATCGGCGCCGCCGAATTGAGCCTCATGAAGCCCACCTCCTACCTGATAAACACCGCCCGTGGTGGAGTCGTCGACCAGACTGCCCTCGCCGCCGCCCTTCGCCGGGATGGGATCGCCGGCGCCGGCGTCGATGTCTTCGAGCAAGAGCCCATCAGTCCCGACGACCCTCTCCTAGCGCTCGACAACATCCTCCGCACCCCCCACACCCTCAACTTCACCGACGCCAGTTGGCGCGGCAACGGCGTCAGCGCCTTCAAGGCCGTCGCCTGCATCGCCCGCGGCGAAGTCCCACCCAATGTCGTCAACCCCGATGTCCTCCAGACCGACCTCTTCCAATCCAAACTCGCACGCTGCCGCCGCTGACCTCCCGTCTTTCCAATCCTCTGCACCCCAACCCCGTAACTGCCGCCGCCTGCCTGTTCCCCAACTCGCGTCCGCTGCTAGATGAAACAGGCTGTGCCTGCCCCTACTCGCACCCGCTGCTAGAAAAAACAGCCTGTGACTGAGCCTGTGGCTGCTCGCGCCAGCCATTCAGAATAAACAGGCTGTGCCTGGCTGCTAACCTTCGGTGCTCAGTCCGAACTCACTGGAAGGCGCCCCCTTGGCGAAGTTTTTGCGGGATGTGCTCGTGCTCGATTTCACCCGCGTCCTGGCCGGGCCCTTCTGCACCATGACCCTCGCCGATCTCGGTGCCCGGGTCATCAAGATCGAGTCTCCCGCCGGAGACGAGGCTCGGGGCATGGGTCCATTCAAAGGCGGGAACAGCCTCTACTTCGCCAGTATCAATCGGGGTAAGGAAAGCGTCGTCCTCGATCTCAAGCAGCCCGCCGGACGTGACGCCGCGATCGCCATCGCCGCCAGGGCCGATGTGCTGGTCGAAAATTACCGGCCCGGCGCCATGCAGCGTCTGGGATTGGGTTACGAAGCTCTCGCGGAAGTCAATCCCCGCCTGATCTACGCCTCCCTTTCCGGCTTCGGCCAGACCGGCCCCTACCGCGATCGCGGCGCCTACGACGTCATCATTCAGGCCATGAGCGGCATGATGGGCATCACCGGCCAGGTCAACGGCCAGCCCACCCGGGTAGGAGCTTCAATCGGTGACATGATCCCTGCCCTCTACATGGTTGGCGGCATCATGGGCGCTCTTTACGAGCGGACCCAAACCGGCGAAGGCTGTCATCTCGATGTCGCGATGATGGACTCCGTTTTCGCTCTCACCGAGAATGCCCTGGCGCGATTCTGGCTCACCGGCGACGATCCCGCCCCGCTCGGAAATCGCCATCCGGCCATCGCGCCCTTCAGCACCTTCACGACCCGTGACGGCTTCATAGTCATCGCCTGCGGCAACGACGCCCTCTGGGCACGTCTCTGCGCTTGTCTGGAGCTTCCCGAAGGGACCGCGGACCCCCGGTTCGTCAGCAACTATCTCCGAACCGAAAATGCCGCGGCGCTGGCGGAGTATCTGGAAATCCGTCTGGCCGAAAAAGGGACCGAGGATTGGTTGGATATCTTGCTGGCCGCCAGCGTTCCAGCCGCTAAAGTCAACCGGATGTCCGATCTGGCCGAGGACCCTCATCTGCGGACGCGGAATATGGTGATCCCAATCGAACAAGACGGCATCGGGACGATGCTGACCCCCGGCTCTCCCATCAAGTCAAATCGTTCGGACGATCGAATCGGGGCCCCAGCTCCGGCGCTCGGGGCTCACACCCGTCAGATTCTCGAAGAATTGGCCGGGCTAGGGCCGGTCGATTCCGCCGAGCTCGCCGAATCAATCGCACCAAATGGAAACAGCGGAGCAGATCATCAGTCGCCGCCTCACAAGACGGAATCTGGTTAGGGCCGCGGTAGTCGTCCTCCCGGCTACCGTTCTCTACGCTGCCGGATGTTCCCCCCGACCGGAGACATCCGTCCCCGCTCCAACCCTCACCGCCCCAATCCCCGCCGTGATCCCGGCTCCAACTGGCGCCCCGGCCACCACCCCACCCCCCCTCCCCACAGCCATCCCGCCTACCCCAACCGCCGCCCCCGTGACCCCCACTCCGACTGTTATCCCGCCGGAAATCGCAGAGCCATCCATCTCGCCGGTCCCGCTTAAACAGTCAGCCCGGATTGCCTTGCCCTGGCCCGACCCGGTCCTGTCCGCGCTCGTAGCGGCCAACGCGAATCAGCGCGGACCCGGCAGACTCAAGCTTGAGATTTTTCGGCTGACGGGTGCCCTCCCGGCACAGAGTTCCGCTTACGATGTCCTCGGAGTTGGCAATCCGGTTCAAGGCGCGCGCTCCAGGCTGTTGGCGCCGCTCCCTGAATCAATCGCCGCGTCTGATTACTCTCTCTCCCTCACGGACTTGTATCGGCGGGACGGCAGGCTGTTCGCGCTCCCGCTGGCCGTTTCAGTCCGCTCATTCGTTTATCGCAGCGATCTCTTCTCCGAGGCGGGGCTCGATCCCTCTCAGCCGCCGGCGAGCTGGGAAGAGCTGGCAAGTGCGGCGCGACTCCTGACCGAAGTGCAAGGCGGTGAAGTGGTCCGTGCCGGCCTCGCCCTTTCGCGGTCGGCCAACGCCGCCGACTGGCTCCTTCTTGGCGGGCAAAATGGGGGCCGCGTGTGGCCGAATCAGGCCGAATCCCCCGACTTCAGAAGCCCCGAATTCGTCGAATCCGCTCGCTTCTTCCGCTCCTTCTTTCGCGATCCGCCCGGAGCCTTTCGCCGCAATCCGCCACTCACCGGGTCAACAAAGTCGCTGTTCGGAGCCGGGCTGGCGGCGATGGCTTTGCGAGATTTTCACGAACTCAACTCGCTCTCCGAATTCCCGCCCGACTTACTTGAGACCATCCGTCTTGCCCCGCCTCCGGCAAACGTGACCCCCGTCACTTCAGCTCGCGGCCGCATGCTACTGGGCATCGGAGCCGCCTCCCGGGACATCGACGCCGCCGCCGCCGCAATCGATCGACTGTCGGACCCGGCTATCGCTCGTGCCCTCACCGCCGCGGCCGGGCTCGCCCCCGCGCGTGCCTCGCTTCAGGTCAAACTGGAGGAAAGCGACAGCCGCTATCGCACCTACTTTCAGACGCTCGATTTCATCCGTGACTGGCACGCCTGGCCGGTGCCCGGCGTAATCGTCGATGCTCGCCGGGCCACGCCCCGGCTTGCACTTTCAGTCGATCCGGTCGAGGCCATTCTCGAAGACGTCACCCGCCAGGCCCGGGACCGAGTTCTGAACGCGACGAAGGTCAGCTAGGTGCGCGCCAGGCGAGTCTTGATAATTTCCGCGGTCCTGAGCGTGCTAGTGCTACTCCCCGGAGTGGCAATCGTGACGCTCGGAATTTACGGCACATCCCTCTGCGGTTCCGCCACCGCTCGGAGCGAAACCGCGGCCTGGATCACGCTCCCCCCGGCACAGGGTGTGTCCGGCGATTCCGTGACGATTCAGGGGCGCGGATGGCCCCCAGGGAGCGAAGTCACCGTCTTTGTGGCTAGAGATGCGGGGAACGACGAACCGGCCGCGCGGCTGCGTCTGGGAAAAATCGAGACGTCAAGAGCCGGCGCCTTCGAATTGTAGGCCTCTGTGCCCAGGCATCTCGTAGCGCCGGGAGAGGAGCAAATCTATTTCCAGGCCGAGCCGGAGGACAGCGATTCCGATCGGTCCGCCGCTGTCCCCGTACGGTTCTCCCTCATACCGCACCTCAATTCCCTGCGCGTCAGCGCGGCCGATGCCGCCAGCGCGCTGCCGCTCGACGGAGTGCTGATCGAGATCCGTGATTCGTTCGGGCCGGTTTCCCCTCTTCCAGTTGTGCTGACTACACTTGATCGACGTGAAATCCGCGACCGTATAAGGAGCAAACCCTGGAAAGTCTACGCCGGCTTTCTGAAAACTTATTCCTCTTCACTGACACCTGTAACGTATACGTCGTGCGCAACGGTGACCGGGCGATCCTGATCGATTTCGGAAGTGGGGCGGTACTGGACACCCTTGCGGAGATCGGGGTGGAAGAGGTCGAAGCGGTCCTTCACACCCATCATCACCGGGATCAGTGTCAGGGCGACGGGATATTGAATGAGCTGGGCATCCCGATCATTGCGCCGGCGCGGGAAGCGCACCTCTTCGAGGAGGTGGAGACCTTCTGGCGCCACCGCCAACTCCTAGCGAATCACGATGTCCAATCTGATTCTTATACTCTGCGCCGTTCCGTTGAGGTTTCCCACGAATTGGCCGACTACGAGGTTTACCGCTGGCGGGGATTGGAATTCAAAGTTCTACCGACGCCGGGCCATACCCGAGGCTCTATCACCCTAGTTGGCGAGGTTGATGAGGAAACCATCGCGTTCAGCGGCGACCTGATCAGCGGCCCGGGCGAAGTCTGGCGCATCCACGATCTCCAGTGGGCGTATATGGCCACTGACGGCGTCAATGCCTCTATTTGTTCGCTGGACACCCTGCGAAGCGCGAAATTGGATCGGGTGCTACCCAGCCATGGCAGCCCAATCGGCCGCCCTCTAGCAGCGATCGACCAACTGACAGCAAATCTTTCCCGACTCTTTGAGGTTGTCAGCTTCACGCCGGAGCCCGTGTCCGCGCCAGATCTCGCCATCAACCCCAGATTTCGCCAAGTCTCGAAGCACCTGTGGCTTAACGCGAGCGCGGTCGCCAATTTCTATGCGATCGTCACCGATGAGGGCGAAGCCATGCTGCTGGACTACGGTTACCCCAGCCAGGATCACGCCAGCGATCTCCGCCGCTTCGTTGAGCACTCCATAAAGGAGCTGATGGACGTCGCCTCCGTGAAGTCGATAAATGTCGTTATCCCGAGCCACTATCACGACGATCACGTGTCCGGTATCCCCACTCTTCAGCGGGAGTACGGAACCCAACTCTGGGCGCACGAAATTTTCAGCGACATCCTCGAGAGTCCGGAGTCCTATCACTTGGCCTGTCTGCCGGTAGAACCGATGCGGGTGGACCGGGTGTTGAAGGAGGGCGAGGAATTCGACTGGGGCGGATTTCGCTTTCAAACCGAACACGCCCCCGGCCACACCCACTTTGCAGCCCATACTTTCGTCAGAGTGGACGGCCTGAAGCTGGCCCTGACAGGCGACAATATCCTCTCCTCCATGAGCGGGCCGCGAATCGGGGGGCCCGTCTACCGCAATCGCTTCGAGCTTGACGGCTTTCAGACTTCCCTTCGGAAGTTGATCGAATTTGAACCGCAGATGTTGCTCACCGGCCATTCGGCAGCGATTTCGGTCAGCCCAGAAATATTGGAAGAACCGCTTCAGCGCGCTGAAGAACTTGCTATAGCCTTCGACCTCTTGACCGACGAGGATGAAGCGACCGGATTCGCCATCGATCCCCGCTTCGTCGGCATCCGACCCTACCGGGCCCGGGTAGCGGCCGGTAGGGAGTTGGATCTGGTAGTCACCATGCGAAATCACAGGGAAGATGAAGCCGTGTTCACCATAACCACCGATCTCCCAGACGGCTGGCAGGCAGATCCCGACTCGATAGAAATCGAGCTGGCTGGAGGCGCCACTGTGATGTGTCCCATGAAATTGAAAATTCCCCGGCGGCAGACACCGGCGCGGAAAATTGCATACTGTCTGGACGTGACCGTCGGCGAGCGACGATTTGGTCAGGAAGCGGAAGGCCTGGTGGACGTGCTGGACCCGGCCGGCGTCGCGCAAGACGGTGGAGATGGGCCGGGATGATCGAAGGCCCATTCATGAGAGCACTAGGCCCGGTTCGAAACCGGGCGCCAGGAAAGCGAACCTGCTTATGAGCGGCCGGCTGCACGAATTTGAGTCGTCAACCTATTACGTCACCTACGGACCCCACGAGCCAGCGGTGAGGATAGCCCCCGGGGATTCGGTCCGCGCGAAGACTCTGGATGCCGGCGGTCTCGACGAGAACGGCCAGCGACCCCCGGAGGAGATGTTTCAGCAGGATTCGGAAACCGAACTTAGTTTCGCCAATCCTCAGACCGGACCCGTATATGTTGAGGGGGCGGAGCCGGGCGACATGCTCGCCGTGCGAATCGATGAAATTAAGCTGATCCGCGACTGGGCGTGGTCGAGACACAATCCGGGAATGGGCATTCTGGGCGTGGAAAGCCGCGTACACGGTCCCACTGGGCTCAACGAGCCTTTGCCCTACCGGGAGTATCGGTGGAACTACAACGCCGACCGCTCAGAGGCGACTCTTGAACTCGCCGACAGCCGACTGAACCGGGTGACCATTCCCACGCACCCGTTTTTGGGGTGCATCGGAGTCTGCCCGCGAAACGGAGAAGTCATTAGCACCATGACACCGTACAACCACGGCGGCAACATGGACTGTGTGGAGACGACCGCCGGCACCACAATCTACCTCCCGGTGTTCCGCCGCGGGGCGCTGCTGATGTTTGGAGACGGCCACGGTGCCCAGGGCGATGGCGAGGACTGCGGCTCGGCTCTCGAAACCCCCACCCACACCACCCTGACGATCGATCTGATAAAGGGCAGGACCATCGATTGGCCCCGGATGGAGAACGACGAACACATCATGACCATAGCCAACACCCGGCCGCTGGTGGACGCTGTTCGGATCGCGAAAGTGGCGATGGTCAGATGGCTGGAGGCTGAATACGGATTCGATCAGTGGGAGGCGTTTCAGCTGCAATCCCAGGCCGGACTGGTCCGGGTGGGTAACGTGGTCGACCCGCTATATACGGTCGTGGCGAAATTTCCGAAAGCGCTGCTTGCTTAGGCTGCAGACGAAAACTTCAGCACCTTGTTTAGGTAGTAGGCCGACACGTACAAATTTCCGGCCGAATCGACGGCGATGCCCCCGGGGAGCACCAACCGCCCGGTGGAATCGCGGACCACGAAGGAGTGCTCGAACCTGCCGTCCGCCGCGAATCGGTGGATTCGGGCATTGGCGAAGTCGGCTACATAGATTCGGCCGGCAGCGTCGACTTCCACATCACCGCGGGCAAGAGACCGGAATACTGTGTCCGGGGTATCAGCGCCGGAAATCGGAGCCAGCGCCTGCCCATCACCGGCATAAAGCTGGATACGTCGGTTGAAGGTGTCAAACACGTAGGTGACGCCGTCGCCATTGACAGCGACCCCAGTAGGCAAGTTCAGCGACGCACCGGTATCGACGTTCATTATCCTCTTCTGATTACCGCCACCATCAAAGACGACAACGCCCGCGTGGGCGCTGCTGGCTACATATACATCCCCGCTTCCGTCGGTGGCGATGCCGCCGAACGGCACCGAGCGGGACAGCACCAGAGTTGGGCCGATAACGTCCCAGCCGCCGACAAAACTTCCATCTCCGCTGAATCTTTGCACCCGGTTGCCGACCAGATCCAGGGCGTAGACGTTACCGGCGAAGTCTACCGCCACGTCCTGAAGACCGGTGAACCGGCCGTCGGCCACGCCGAGGTCACCCCAGCCGGACAGATAGGTCCCGTCCGAGCCGAACTTCTGGACCCGGCCAAGAACGCCGTCCGTGGTGTACAGGTTGCCGCCAGCATCAACATCGATCCCAGCGATCCGCAGGAATTCACCTTCACCCGATCCCGTCTTTCCCCATTCCGCAACCAGGTTGTACTGGGGCATAGCCGCAGAAAGTTCGGAAACGCCTACCGTCAGCCCGAGCAGCAGAGCGATCAACGCCACTACCACGGTGGAGCGAGGTCGCGTTCCATTCACGAGTGAATAAATTCCGTAATCCTTGAACGAACTCCGACGAAAGCGGTCAACCCGGACCAGTCCAGGATTGTAGCTCGCCTGAGGAAGATCGAGAGCTCGATCGACTTTCGGCCTCAAGTTCCTATTCCGGCCGGGCGCGACCGACGACCTCTATTGCCTCTGTTGATGGGACGCCACCCAACACCCCGATTCCGAATCAACATTCTATGCACCATGACGGCGGACTCGCTTAGATTATGTGTAGCTCTGAAGATCGTTATCGGTGCCGCCGCCCACCATTCCCGGAAATTCGGTGGCCGCGCGAATCGCCGCTGACGACGGCTGAACATTGAAGATGACGTGTACCCGATCGGCTTCGGCGGCAAGTTCCGCGACCGGTCCGACCAGATCTCCAAGTTCGATCGACCCATAACCGAACTCGGCGATTGTCGTCGCCGTTGGGGCGATTTTCTCCCAGCTGCCCTCTTTGCGACCGTGCAGCCGCACCGGGGCAACGTCGGTGAAAGTGACGGTGGGATGCAAAGGGGGGGCATCACGATCCGGGGGAAAGTCGGAAAGTGAAAGGGCGATCTCAAGATCGATAAGATGATCCAACGTGTCCTCCAGGCGAGACGCGGGTAGGAACCAGGACGCACTGCGGAATTCGACCGCCAGAGGCAGGCCGGACAGGCGTTCGCGACAGCGCGCCAGATACTCCAAGCTTTCCCGACCGGAGTCGAACCACGGCGGAAACTGCAACATGATGACGCCCAGTTTGCCAGCGGCCGCCAGCGGAGCGATTGCGGACCCGAACTCATCGAAAATCACGTCGGGCGGCTCCACAGCTATTTCCGACCAGCTCTGGATGGCCGCAGTCGCCATCGTGCCGGGCCGTCGTTGATGCAGCGTCAATCCCCCAAACGCAAGCACATCAAATATAAAGCCATCCGGCACCGAGTCGGCCCACTCCCGAACCCGGTCCTCGGCCGGAATCCCCTGAAAGGTAGTGGCGACCTCGACTAGGGAAAAGTGCTCAGCATAGTAGCTCAGCATGTCGGGCTGGCGAGTGCGAGGTGGATAGAAACCCTCCAGCCGGTGCCAGCCACTGATTCCGGTCAGTATTTTGGTGGGATTATCAGTGCCTCCGGTCATCGTCGCCATCCTGATCTAGAACGTCGAGGGATTGTAAATGGAATCGACTGCTCCGGCGCAGGTGCGGGTGACGCCTCAGTCAGTTTCAGGGGTAGCGGCCAACTCCTCCCAAGGACAGCCCTGATCGATATCCATCGATAGCTGCACCAGCTTGCGGAGATGGTCGGTCTCTTCGCCGCGTCGAGGCTCATCCAACATCACCTGCAACATCTTGGCGTTGGCGACGGCCTGCCCGACGAAATGATTGTTGGTCACGGCGAAGGTCGTAGCTGCTTCCCGATCGATCTCCTCGATTCGTTCCCGCCAGGGAAGCAGCTCGGCCTGTGAGTACAGATAGTTATATCGCTGGGACTTCTGGATATCGACCTGCTGTTCCAATTGCTTCTCCCGGGACCGACGCTCGCGATGGGAACCGTATTCGCGGCGAATTTCCCGACGAACTTGCCGGGCTCGGCGCTGGTTAATGGCTGGCCACCAATCGGCATAATTTCGCCCGTGAAAACGAACATATCCCACCGAGCTGGTGACGGCGGTGACCGGCGGCATGTTGCCTTTGAGCTGAGGCTCATCAACGCAGCAGAATCCGAGGCCAAGCTCGCGTAGCAGGTCCACGGTTTCGTCCTCGGCGGGGCCGTCGACCCAGCTCTGGTGGCGAAACTCGATGACCACCGGCAATTCCGGTAGCCGTTCCGACAGCAGGCGGAGATAACCGATTCCGATCTCATCGCGCCTGAATCCTGGCGGGAACTGCATGAGCACTGCACCCAGTTTGCCGGCCTCGCGCAAGGGTGTGACAGCCTGGACGAACTCAGCAAAGGTGCGGGTCGCGGCAGCTTCGAAGTGGTGTGTCAGGCCGCTGAACGCCTTGACTGCGAAGAGGAAGTCGTCAGGTGTCCGCTTGATCCAGCTTTCGCTAAGGAACGGCGATGGGATGCGATAGTAGCTGCTGTTTAGTTCAACGGAATCGAAATGCTCGCAGTAGAAAGCCAGCTCGTCAAATCCACGCTTCTTGGCCGGGATCGAGTAGAAGGTACCGTACCAATCGGCATAGCTCCAGCCCGCGGTGCCGATCCTAAGTCCGCCGCCAGGCCGAGACGCCGCCACGGCTCAGAGGCTTCGCAGCATTTGCACGACCGCCGCATCCTCGCGTTTGAGCACGGTCCGGGGCGCCAGTAAGAATGCCTCAGATTCGATTTTGCCGATGAGGGGCGGGGTCGCCGCCCGCAGAGCGGCGGCTATCTGATCGGGAGAGCGTTGACCGGAGGCTATGCGCAGCACGACTGACGGGATTACCCGGCCGGGCAACGATCCTCCCCCCACGGCGGCATCGGCCGGGATCAATTGTCGTTCAAATTCGGGTCTAAGGGCGTCCGCCCAGATACGGCCACGCCGCTCGAGCTGTTCGATCGTCGCAGTGATCATCCGCCACACCGGAATCTCCTCCTTGGCACTACCCTCCAGATAGGAGACGAGGGTGGCGTGCAGAGCCGCCAGGCACAGCTTGTCGGGTCGCAACGCCCGTGTCAGGGGATGGCGCGCGATCGCGCCGACCAGATCGCGGCGCCCCACGATGATTCCCGCCTGTGGCCCGCCCAGCAGTTTGTCGCCAGAAAATGTCGTTAGCGCGATTCCGGCGGACACGCTTTCCTGAACCGTCGGCTCCGAACCCAGACCATAGGGAGTCGTGGGGAGCAGGGTCCCGCTACCGAGATCGTTCATCACGGGAATGGAGCGTCGTTCTCCCAGTTTGCATAGTTCCTGTAAGTCGACGCCCTCAGTGAAGCCGACTACTTGAAAGTTACTGGCGTGGACCTTAAGGATCATCGCGGTATCGGGACCGATGGCCGCTTCATAATCTGACAGGCGAGTGCGATTTGTGGTGCCGACGTCGCGGAGGTTGGCGCCGCTCCGCTCCAAGATCTCCGGGATTCTGAATCCACCGCCGATCTCCACCGCCTCGCCGCGGCTGACAATCACCTCGCGACCATCGGCGAGCGCGCTCAGGCAAAGGAAGACGGCGCCCGCATTGTTGTTCACAACCAGGGCGGCCTCGGCGCCGGTGAGCTCTCGAAGCAACTCCTCCACGTGGGCACGTCGAGACCCGCGTCCGCCGGCTTCGATATCGTATTCCAGATTCGAGTAACCGCCCGCCGCGCGGCGAAGCGCTTCGATGGCCCTATCGGACAGCGGGGCCCGGCCAAGATTGGTATGCAAGATGACGCCAGTGGCGTTTATCACTCCCCGGGGGCTCGGAGACATGAGTACGTGGACGTTGAGAGCTACCGCGGCCGCCATTTCCCGTCTGTCCGGCGCCGGCCCATTCCCGTCCAACCGCCGGCGGAGTCGCTCCAGCTCGGCTCGCGCCTGGCTCGCCACAAGCGTTGCCGGCAACGCCGGATCGAGTTCGAGCACTTGCGCCGCCAGAACGTTTACCGCCGGTAATGAGCGACGCGGATCGGCTGGCAGGCTCACATCCAATCGCCCCTTCTGCTCATGCGCCGAATTTCTTGAGCCGGCCACCGTAGCCGGCAAGAAGACTCATTGTGCTCCTAGCCGGGAATAGCCCAAGGCTGCCGGTTCCACAGGCGCGCTCGCCAAATTCCGCGGCGGCGTCCGGAACAACATGTTCGGCGTGGAGTAGAAACGGGACCGGGTGCCACGAATGCTGCCCGAGACGGGCCGGGGTGGAGTGGTCGCCGGTCACGACCATGGCCGCCGGGCCGAGGGCAAGGATGTCGGGGATAACGGCGTCAACTTCTTCAATCGCGGCGACCTTGCCATCGAAATCGCCGTCTTCCCCCAGCGAGTCAGTCAGCTTGAAGTGAAAGAAGAAAAAGTCATGCGCGTCCCAGTATCTCTTCAACGCCGCAACCTGGCCTGACAGGGTATCTCCAGTGTCGAGGATGGTCATCCCGGCGATCGCGGCTAGGCCTTTGTACATCGGGTAAGACGCCACACAGGCCGGATCTAACCCGTATATTTCACCCAGCTTTTCGAGCGCGGGCAAACCCGCGTACCCGCGCATTAAGACGAAGTTCGCCGGCGCCCGGTCTCCGATGAATTCGCGGACGCCGTCCAGAAATTCCTGAAGCACGGTTGCCGTTCGCGTGGCGGCGGGTTCAAGCGCAACCGGCTCCAGCGGCGGGACGCCGATCTGCTGTGGGTCGGTCTCCCGTACCGCGGCGTGAAGCCCCTCTCCCCGCAATACGAGAATCGCACGGTGCTGACTCTCGGTCGCGATTTCAATATCGATGCCGTCAATCTTTATAGCCGCCAGCTTGGACACCAACTCACGGTTTAGATCGGTCGAAATGCGTCCGGCACGGCGATCGGTCACATCGCCATCTTTGTCGATCGTGCAGAAATTCAGACGCACGCCGATGTCCTCTGGAGCGAGGGCAAGACCGATACCCAGCGCCGAGAGCGCACCGCGGCCGATATTTTCGACGATAGGGTCATAGCCGAACAGAGCCAAGTGCCCCGGTCCACTCCCGGGTGTGATGCCCGGACCGACCGGTTCGCTAAGGCCAACCACGCCCCACCGGGCAAGCTCATCCAGGTTGTGCGTGCGGGCGGACTCCAGCTCGGTCCGGCCCGTCTCCACATGCGGCAGTCCGCCCAAACCGTCGACAACGAGCAGCACCAGCTTTCCGCCGGCGTCCAGGTGGATCGTCTTGAGCGCAGAGGTCGAGATCAAGGTCGCAAAGTCCGGTGGATCAGGGGGAGGATGGTCAAAATGGCGCGGCATTCTAGCACGTTGATTGGGTCCTCAAACCTGTGAACGAAGCGAGGGGAAGCGGTTGCCGACGCCGAGGTTGCGCGTCGGGGTGGGCCCACGAGCCAGCACCGACACGTCCTGCTACGGATTGCCCGGTCGGCCCCCGCGGATATTCAGTGGGCGTGCCCAGGGCCCAAAATTCATGGGCGTGTCCGGCTACGCGCCGTGCATCCGCAGGCCAGGTGACGAAGCCAGCGTGACCACATTGAATGCGGTGGCCGCTATTGTAGGAAAGTCGACTGCTGTCAAATCGGCCGGAACGCCACAATGGTGAACAGGTCAGGGGATAATGATGGCGGTCAAAAGCTCACAACCGAACGGCAGCTCATGGGATCCTCCGCTCTAGGTTCGGGCTCCATTCCGATGTCCAACCTGCTCCGGGGCTTTTCTCTGGCCCTGGACCTGTCTCAGGGCTTGAAGCGAGGCCACGCCATCCGCACGGCCTTCAAGGCAATGAAGATCGCCGAGACGTGCAAATTGACCGAAGCCGAGCGCGCCGACGTGTTTTACACCGCCTACTTGAAGGACAGCGGCTGCCCGGCGGCGATTGATGTCCTGCTGGAACTTGTAGGCGCCAACGACATTGTTGGACACCACGAATATAAGCTGGACCATGAGTCTACTTTCGCTCGTATGCGATCCGGCCTCCGATCCTACCGGCATCGAAAGCCGTTGCTCGTAAGGTTGGCTCGACTCCCATTTGATTTGCTAACGGCGTCCCTGAAACTCGCCGGAGCGGAGCAGGTGCGGTGCACAGTGGGTCGTTCCATCGCGGCGCGGCTGGGTCTGTCGGAAGACATGCAGGATGCTCTCTTCAGCATTACCGAGCGGTTCGACGGCGCCGGCCTTCCACGCGGGCTGAAGGCCGACGAGATTCCGATCGCTTCACGAATCATCGCCGTTGGCCAGCTTACGAACTCCTATTGCACGTTACGATCGCCTGCGGAAGCAGTCCACATCCTGCGGGAACGGGCGGGGTCGATGCTCGATCCGGAACTTGTGGAGGTTCAGCTGAGCTTATTCCGCCAGAAGGATTTCCTCGACGGTCTGGACGATCCGGGCATAGCCGAATGGATCGCACAAATGGACCCGATGGACACCAGGTTAAACGCGGACCGGGACAACATGGTTGACATCGTCTCGGCATCCGGCGAAGTCGTCGACATTAAGTCGCGATTTACCGCGAGCCACTCGCGGGGCGTGGCGAAGACCGCGGTACAGATCGGCCTGCAGCTCGGGATGGACGAGGATATTCTCTGGGCGCTGGATCTTGCCGGGCAGTTACACGACATCAGCAAATTGGGCGTACCCATCATGACATTGAACGAACAAGACAAATTGTCCAACGACGAGTGGGAGTACGTCCGCGAGCACCCAAACGACACCCGCCGGGTGCTGACCGCGACCGATCTCTTCGCTCCGATCACCGACATAGCGGCAAACCATCACGAAAAGCTTGACGGCACCGGTTATCCGCTGGGTATCGAAGGTGAGGATCTGCCGCTGGAACACCGGATAATCGCGGTGGCGGATGTTTTCGACGCTCTATCCGCCGCGCGTCCATACCGGGCGGAAATGCCCCGGGACAGAGTGCTGGAGATCATCGACGGAATGGCCGGCCCCAAGCTTGATGAGGAGGTCATGGCCGCGCTGCGAGAGGCTACCAGGACCTCGCTGGCCGCCTAGTCACATGCCGGGCTCCGGGACCCCACGATTTCCGGTCGAGGAAAAATGCACGCGGTAGTGGTGCTGGCGGGCGACTTCAGCCTGACCCCCTCCATCGAGCGTGTCCTGCGCACCGCCGACCTGGTGATCGCGGCCGACGGCGGAGCCGATCATCTGCACGGACTCTCGCGACTTCCCGACGTTCTGATAGGGGATCTGGATTCGGTCACCGATGAGATAGCTGCCAGCCTGCAAGCTCAGAAAGTGGAGATCGTCCAGTTCCCGGCGGACAAAGACGCCACCGACGCAGAGCTTGCCGTTCTTGAGGCCGCGGAGCGCGGAGCTAGCACTATCACAATTCTGGGAGGTCGCGGCGGCCCGCGTGCCGACCATGAAATGGCAAACCTACTACTCCTGGCGCACCCGCGTCTCGGCGCCGTCGATGTTCGCTTCTTGACAGCGACGACCGAAGTGCAGGCTCTCGGTCCCGGCAAGCACGAAGTCGGCTTGCGTCCCGGGGGCACGATATCCCTGGTGTCGCTCACCTCGACTGTGCGCGGGTTTAACATCGCCGGTGTTCGCTGGCCGCTCAAGAATCAGGCTCTGACGCTGGGATCAACGTACACGTTGAGCAACGAAGTCACCGATCCTGAAGTCAGGGTGGAAATTGCAGAGGGCATGGTATTGCTGTTCCGAGATTTGACCGGCGGCTAATTCGACCGGGTCTTGACACCGCCGCGATAGAGTGCGACTGTCTAATGGCGAGGTAGAACTCACTCACAACTGAATAGCAGTTCCGCAGGGGAGCTGGAGCAATATCCGGCTGAGATGGCGGTGCCGGGCACCGCGTTCCCTCTGAACCTGATCCGGGTAATGCCGGCGTAGGAAGGCGGTGTCAAATGCTCAGAGGAATACCGCAGATGCAAGTCTGCGGCCGTTTTACCTTCCCGCCCCCGGTGCGCGCGCTGCCCCGGAGGAGATGGACGATGGCAAAGATCATTGCGGCGTTTCAGGTGTTGCCGGCCGGCGTAGATGACCTGTACGCGTGTGTCGATGCCGCCATCGAGGTCGTACAAAGCTCAGGCCTTCCCTACGACGTCGGCTCCTTCGAAACCACCGTGGAAGGCGATTACGACCAAATAATGGAGGTCGTCAAGCGGGCCCAGGCCGCCTGTTTCGATTACGGCGCGGAATCCGTAATATGCAATATCAAGATCGCTAATTCCCTTGCCGGCACGACCATCGCCGAGCACATAGGAAAGTACCGGACCTGACATGGCGGTGCCAAACCGGACCCGGATGGTAGGAAACGGCCGAGCGAAGCAGGCGGTCCCGGCGGTCCTCACGATCGCGGCGATTATTCTCGTGTGGCAGATTGCGGTGGAATGGCGCGACACTCCGCGCTGGCTTTTGCCATCCCCTCTGGACATCGCCATCGCGATGATCGATTCCGCCGGGATATTGAGGGCGCACGTCGGCATCACGTTGCTGGAAATAGGGCTCGGCTTCGCGATCGCGCTGACACTGGGGGTGCTGGTCGCGGTGGCTAGTCACCTCTCGGGGTCTATCCGCCGGTCGGTCTACCCGCTGCTGGTTGTTTCGCAATCGGTCCCGGTGATCGTGCTGGCACCGCTGTTGGTAATCTGGTTCGGCTTCGGCATCGCGCCTAAGGTCGCGCTGATCGTGCTGGTGTGTTTCTTCCCGATATGTGTGTCGTTCCTGGACGGCCTGCAGACGGCTGACAGCGAAATCCTGCAACTTCTTCGGGCGATGGGCGCGAATCGCTGGCAAATGTTTCGTATCGGGAGGCTGCCGGCCGCCCTGCCGGCGCTGGCTTCTGGCAGCAAGATCGCCGCCACCTACTCCGTGATTGGCGCTGTTATCGCCGAGTGGTTGGGGGCTAGCCAGGGACTCGGAGTATTTCTGATTCGATCGCAGAACTCTTTTCGCGCCGACCGCGCCCTGGCGGTCATCGTGATCGTGTCCGCAATCGCCATCGCCGCATACCTCTTAATCGAATTGTTAGCACGGCTTTCGATGCCGTGGCACTACGGACAGCAAAGGAGAATACAGTGATTTCGCGACGATACCTACTGACGATGGTCGGCGCCTCGCTGGCAACAGCGGCGGTGGCGGGCTGCGAACCCAAGACCGAGACCAAGCCCATTGAAAGGGCGACTGTATCTCTGGTGCTCGACTGGGTTCCAAACACCAACCATACCGGCCTCTACGTCGCCCGTAGCAAAGGCTATTTCAAGGAAGAAAGCATTGATTTCGAGATCGTCGAACCGGCTACGGGGGGTGGGCCGCAGGTGGTAGCCGCCGGTCAGGCCGATTTCGGCATCGATTTTCAGGAGTTCATGACTCCCGCCCGGGCCGAAGGCGTGCCGGTTGTGTCGGTGGCGGCCATCATCCAGCACAACACATCGGGATTCGCTTCGCTGAAATCGAAGGGCGTCGCCAGGCCCCGGGATCTTGAGGGGATGACGTATGGAGGCTTCGGGTCTCCCCTGGAGACGGCCTTGCTACAAACCATGATGGAGGCCGATGGGGGCGATTTCAGCAAACTGTCCACGGTCGATGCCGGCGCGGCTGACTTCCTCACAATCATTCAGCGGGATGTCGATCTGTACTGGATCTTCTTCGGCTGGCAGGGGGTGAAGGCCGAGCTGGAGGGCATTGAGATCGACACCCTTTTCGTGAAGGACTGGGGCGTGCCCGACTACTACACCCCGCTCATCATCACCAGCGAAACGCTAATCGCGGAAAAACCGGATTTGGTGACGCGGACTCTGAATGCAATTGCCCGGGGCTATGAGGAAGCGATCGCCGATCCGGCCGGCGCTGCTGAAATTCTGCTTGCGGCCGCCCCCGAAACCGATGCCGATCTGGTCGGTCCCTCGCAGGCGTGGCTGAGTCCGCAGTATCGGGCCGACGCGCCTCAGTGGGGCTATCAGGAAGCGGACGTCTGGCAGACCATGTCGGAATGGATGGCGACGAATGGCCTTGTCGATGAGGTGATCGATTGGCAGGCCGCCTATACCAACGAATTCCTGCCGCCGCGCTGATTTGGGCAGGGCGCGTCGAGAGGATAAGTACGGCGGAGCAGTAGTCTCCGCCATCGGCGTGGCCAAGACCTTCGGTGAGGGCGAACGCTCCTTGCCGACGCTTGCCTCCGTTTCTGTTCACGCCGATCCCGGCGAGTTCGTGACTGTGGTTGGTACGAGCGGCTGCGGCAAGAGCACGCTGTTCAACTTGATCGCCGGTCTGGAGATGCCCGATGCCGGCGAAGTTCGCCTGCACGGCCGCCGCGCGCACGGCGCTACCGGCCGGGTCGGCTACATGCCCCAGCGCGACCTGTTGCTGCCCTGGCGTCGAGTCATGGACAACGTCACACTGGGTGTCGAAATCGCCGGCGGGAACATGGCGGCAACGCGACAACGTGCGACAGGTCTGTTCCCCGACTTCGGCCTCGAAGGCTTTGCCGACAGTTATCCTCACGAACTTTCCGGCGGCATGCGACAACGGGCGGCACTTTTGCGCACAATTCTGACCGGGCACGACGTACTGCTCTTGGACGAGCCTTTTGGCGCGCTGGACGCACTGACGCGGCTGGAAATGCAACAGTGGCTGTTGGATATCTGGGAGCGTTTCGGCAAGACTATCTTTTTCATCAGCCACGACGTTGACGAAGCCATCATCCTGTCGGATCGAATTTATGTGATGTCGCCCCGTCCGGCCACGATCATTGCTAAAGTCACGATCGACTTGGAGCGTCCCCGTCCACCGGCGGTGACAACGAGCGAACGCTTCGAAGGCTACAAGCGCGAGCTGCTGCAGTGTCTGGGCGTCATTGCGCCGGAATGATCGTGACAGGTCACACGAGTACCCATGAAGGGGCCGCGAGGCTCTCCTCTCTTCTTCAGGGTTGAATCATGGCTAGCTGCACGGCCCGTCCCGGCAGCAGACTGAAGAGACGGCCGGCCCACATGGCGGCCCTAAATCTCATACTGGGACCGCTTGCCTTACCGGCGCCGCTGATACTCGGACTTTTCGTCGATACTGCCGGATTTCGCATCATGTTCGCGATCGCGATAGTTCTTGCTCTGATCGGGCTCGCCGCCGTCCTCAGCTTCGCCCTGCACCCGGCCCGGGCCGTCGAGGCGAGTCCGTAAGATTACGCCCCCCCGGAGGGCCATTCAGTTGGGCAAACGGATGTGGGGATACCTTGCTCGGCGCTTTGCCATGTTCCGGGGCGTGTATCGCTGCATCCCGCACGGATCCGTTTGCGCCGTGCCTCGAATTCGCGCTAGCCTCCCCCCCGCATGAGTGCCGATAGCAACGCCGTTCAGCCGCCCGTGCCACCCGCCCGCAGAGGTGGTTCGGGCCGCACTCTTACGGCCGCCGCCTTTGGCGCGTCCGGCGTGTTCCTAGCCACCTTCGATCCGACCGCGTTGGCGGTCGCACTGCCGACAATCGCTGCCGATCTGCAAATCGACCTCCAGGGCGTGCAATGGGTCGGACTGGTCACGATGATCGTCACCGGCGCGCTGCTGCTGGGAACTGGGCGGCTGGCCGATCTGGCCGGTCGCAAAAAGGTGTTTCTGATCGGCGTTGGGGTATTCGCCTTCGGAGCCCTGGTGAGCGCGGTCAGCCAGAATCTGTTCCTGCTCATCGTGGGCCGGGCCATCTTGGGAGTCGGGGCAGCGGCTCTCAACTCGATGGGGCCGGCGCTGGTCGTAGGCGCATTTTCGCCGGAGATGCGTGGTCGCGCCCTGGGGATCGTTGGCACGGTTACCTCGGTTGGCCTGGTAGCGGGACCGGTGCTGAGCGGCTTCATCGTGGATGCGCTCGGATGGAACGCGATTTTCTTTATCGAGCTTCCCATCGCCGGCCTCATCATCCTCGGCGGACTGGTCTTCTTGCCGGAGACTGAACGCGTCCGCGGTGAGGAATTCGACATTCCCGGCGCCGCCCTGATGATCGCATGGATGGGGCCGCTGCTGTTCGCCATCACCCAGGGCAATTCCATGGGCTGGCGGTCGCCCGTCATCATCGGATTGCTCGCTGCCGGGATCGCGCTTCTGCTGATATTCATCTACTCGCAAAAGCGCGCCCGCTACCCGACGATCGACCTATCGCTCTTTCGAATCCCCTCTTTCCGTGCTCCCATCGGCGCCTCGTTTTTCGGCTTCGCGGCGCTGATGGTGTCATTTCTGCTGATGCCTTTCTATTTGCAGAACGTCCTCAACCTGCCGGTGCAACAGGTGGGCCTGATATCGGCCGTTCTTCCCGGCATGATGGTCTTCATCGCCATCGTTGCCGGGTCAGTCTCCGACCGTATCGGCCCCAAGCTCCCGTCGACGATCGGATTGGTCCTGCTATCCGTAGGCCTGGTGAATCTGGGGTTGCTCGATGAGCATTCGGACGTCGGGCGGGTGGTCGCCGTGCTAGCTCTCGGCGGGGCCGGGCTGGGCTCGTTTGAGTGGACCCTCAACAGCGCGATCGTGGGTTCACTGCCGAGATCCAAACTGGGCGTGGCGACGGGGTTTCTGGCGACCGCCCGAACCCTCGGCTTCACCACCGGGCAGGCGGCATGGGCTGCGCTATTCTCCGCGGTGGTCACGACGAGCGCCGGCACCTCTATCGCGCTGGATTCGCCCGTGGAAGCGCTTGTGCTCGGATTCCGGGTCACCTTCCTGGCGGCAGCGGCGCTGGCCGCGCTGGCGGCGGCACTGGCTTCGATGCAGGGGCGGGTGATTTCGCCGGACTAGCGCCGGGGCCACGGCTCCCGGTCAACGGGACTGCTCTGACTTCGAGATTGGTTCGCCTTGAGCAAAACTTCGCTCCAAGTTGAATCCGGCTTCCTCGTTGCACCCGACTAGACTGCGTCGAGCTGGCGAATTTCTCCGGTAATCCCACTCGTCCATATTCTTTCTAGAACTTTTCGCGTTCAGGAGAAAAACTTTTCGGTGTCTAGCGAGCTAGCCAGTCCTGCCGAGTACTACCGCCAATTTCGTCGCTTCTCCCGAAACGCACGCCTGCTCCTGGCTAGTACGTTCCTTGGCAGCCTGAGTGTCGGGACCTTCGCGGTGGGATACAACCTGTATCTCATAGAGATCGGCGTCCCCGGAGAGGGACTCGGCTATCTGGTCGGCGCAGGCTCGCTGGCCGGCGCCGCGGCCGCGATCCCCGCCGCCATCCTGGCGCATCGTATCGGTCTCAAAGCGTTGATCCTATGGGCTTCGGCGGCTCTGGCCGTCGGGACCGTGCTGCAAATCGTCCCCTGGTCCTATCCGAGCCTCCTCGTGGGAAATGCTCTGGGCGGGGCCGGGTCAGCCATGTGGGCCGTCGCGCTACTGCCACTGTTGGCGGCCAGCACCGATGATGAGGGACGGCCCTATCTTTTCACTCTGTCCGCGCTGATCTTCCTCGGGGTGACCCTGGCCGGAAACGTCCTTGCCGGGTTCGCTCCCCGCGCACTCGCCGAGGCAGCCGGTGCCGACATCGAACTTGGCTACCTGGGTGTGCTAGGTCTGACCAGCATTGTCAGTAGCCTTGGCCTGCTTCCGCTGCTTTTTCTGGTCCACGCCAACGACCGACCGCGGACGCCGCTGGACGATCTCCGCCTGGCCTTCCGGGAACGGGCAAAGATCACAAAACTCCTGGCCATACACGGATTGATCGCATTCGGTGCCGGAGCGGTGCTCCCCTTCCTGAATGTCTATTTTGTCAAATCGCTCGGGATGCCGGAGGCGCAATTTGGCCTGCTGGCCGGAGCGGGCATCTCCACCCGGGCTGCGCTAACAACGCTGGGACCCCTGCTGGCCACCAGGTTGGGTCTTGCCCGAACCATCGGGGTCTCACAGATGGCTTCAATCCCACTGCTTCTACTGCTTGGTTTTGCGCCGGGGCTCGCCGTGGCCGTCTTTGCATACCTCGCGCGAGGAGCCCTCATGAATATGGCCCAACCCCTGCGCAGCGCCCTATACATGGAGTCCGTGTCCGCCCGGCTGCGGGCGGCATTTAACAGCCTCCTGCTAGTCGGCTGGGGAGTTGCCTGGGCCGCTGGGGCCACGCTCGGCGGAGGTCTCCTAGAACGCCAGTGGAGCGGAGTTCAATTTGGAATCACCGCCGCCTCTTATCTGGTTGCCAGCGCCGCTCTGCTACGCCTGTTTCCAAAAACCCGGGAGAGTCACCGGTAGGGCGGTAACCGGTTCCCTGGTTGCCGGCTCCGAGATCAGGCGGCTCCTCCCGGCTCCTCGGCTATGCGACGCCCGGCAGGCGGCATGTCGGAGCCGCCTTGCTCCGCCCTTGGTTCGTCTGGTTCGGGAGCCGGCAGCGGAGGATCAGATGACGGTTCGGGCGGCTCCTCCCCTCGGAGCAGCGCCACCATAGCGGCTACCTCCATCGTCTCCTGCTCGAGCAGGTACTCTGACATGCTATCCAGATGCTCGCGGTGAGACCGCAACACCTCGGTCGCTCGTTCGTGGGCACGCATAATAATTTCGGTCACTTCATCGTCAATTTGCTCGGCCACGGCTTCGCTGTAGTTGCGAGTCTCCGCGATGTCTCGGCCCAGAAAGACTAATTCGTCGGTCTTGCCAAACGTTCGCGGCCCGAGTTTGCGACTCATTCCGTAGCGCGTCACCATTTGGCGAGCGATATCAGTGGAGCGCTCAAGGTCGCTGGACGCGCCTGTCGTCACCTCATCGAAGACCATCAGTTCGGCAGCCCGACCACCCATCATCGTGGCGATCTGATCCTCAAACTGGCTCTGCGACATCATCGACCGGTCCTCCGGCGGTAGAAATCGCGTGTACCCGCCCATTTTGCCTCGCGCAATTATAGATATCTTGTGGACCGGGTCCATCTCCCCCATGAAATGTCCGACCAAGGCGTGACCGATCTCGTGAAACGCAGTGATCCGCTTTTCCTTCTTGCTGATCACGCGACTCTTTCGTTGCGGGCCGGCGACCACCCGGTCGATCGCCTCCTCCAGATCCTGCATTCCGATTTCCCGCTTGTTCGCCCGAGCTGCCAGAATCGCTCCCTCATTAAGCAGATTCTCCAGGTCGGCTCCGGTGAATCCAGATGTTTCCTTGGCGAGAACCATCAGATCGACGTCACTCTCCAGGGGCTTGCCTTCACCATGTACTCGCAATATCGCCTCGCGACCACGGATGTCAGGCCGATCCAATATCACCTGCCTGTCAAACCGGCCGGGCCGCAGCAGGGCCGGGTCAAGAATGTCAGGTCGGTTGGTCGCGGCCAGAACGATTACGTTCGTCTCACTTTCGAAGCCGTCCATCTCCACCAGAATTTGATTCAATGTCTGCTCACGCTCGTCGTGGCTGCCACCCAACCCCGCCCCTCGCTGACGGCCAACGGCGTCGATCTCGTCGACGAAGATCAGACAAGGGGCGTTCTGGCGGGCCTTTTCAAACAGATCCCTGACGCGAGAGGCGCCCACGCCTACGAACATCTCCACGAACTCGGAGCCGCTCAGGTTGAAGAACGGCACCCCAGCCTCGCCCGCCACCGCCTTCGCCAAGTAGGTTTTGCCGGTTCCCGGGGGTCCGATAAGCAGCACGCCACTTGGAATACGTGCGCCGATCTTGGTGAACTTCTCCGGGTATTTCAGAAACTCGACAACCTCCGCCAACTCCTGTTTCGCTTCATCTACACCCTGCACATCTTTGAACGTGACCGTCGTCCGGTGGCCGGAGATCATCCGCGCTTTGCTGCGGCCGAATGACATCGCCTGATTATTTGATCCCTGTGCCTGCCTCATCATGAATATGAGCAGTCCGACGATGAAAATGATAGGCAGGAACGATCCGAGGATGGTCAGCACACTTCCGAACTGACCCGGCTGCTTGAATTCGACTACAACGTCCTCCCCGGTGAGATTCAGCCCAAGCGCGTTCAAATCACGGATGACGTCGGTATCATTTGTAATTGCGACCCGTTCAACGGTCAGGCTGTTTCGGCGATATTCAACCGTATTTCCTGAAATGACGAGCTCCGGCTTTGCCCCTGCTTCCGCCTCCTGGGCAACCGCCGCCAGCATGCTGGAATAGCTCGCCGGAACCGCCGTGGGATCCTGCCGGAATACCATAAAAAGGACAGCCAGCACTGCTACGACGACAACCAGGTACACGAACCCGTTGTTCATAAATCTGTTGCTCACCGAGACAGGTTCCTTCCGTTCATCCTGCTTTTGCGGCGGTGGCCGCCGCTCCCGTATAGTTTCGAAAAATCAAGCATCACACATCACATCGCGAGCATCCCGCATTATCAACGCCAGATTCGCGAACACCGTTACCTTCGTTACTGACTTCCGACCCTGAGAGACGCGAAATCTCGATACTCAGCCTGCGGGGGTAAGGGGCGCCAGTACGAGCGGCCTGAGGCCACCTCAAACGGAACGCCAATCTGCACCATCAAAGGATATCACCGAATCCGCCGAATACCCTTCCTTTCCAGGATTTTCCACCCCTGCGCTCAGGCGTCCCGACCGCGGTCCCCGGGGCCTCACCATTTGGAGCGCTCGATCTCAAGACTCCAAACGTAACTTCAGCAGGCGACGACTTTCCGGTACGACCTGACAGAAGTCACCGATCTCAATTCCAGCCACCCACGCGATCTTCTCGCCAGCGAGCAGCACCGGCGCCAAGTTCCGCCGCCAGGATGGCACTCGCTTGCGGCTCAAGAAGTGCACCAGCGATCTTGCTGAATTGTGGCCATACGGGGTGAATACATCCCCCCTCGTCCCGCCCCTCACTGTAAGCGGTCCGGCCAAGCAGTCCAGATCGAGCGTGGCCATGCACGGATCGCGGCGGCGTTCGACGGCGATATTCGCCATCTCACTTCTGGCTTCGTCGCCCTCGATTACGCGGGCTGAGATCCCCAACCCCGCCTCCGGAAATTCCACTTTCCCAGGTACGGTTAAAGTCACTGCGCCCCCCAGTGTGGCCTGCCAGTCAGGCGCAGGGGCAAAAGCCAATCGACCCGACGATCGCAAAATCCACAACGATTTCCCAAGCGGCACCGATCCACCAGAACGGGGCTCCCGGCAGAATGCGATCGCCGCGTCAATTGCTGACCGTGGAGGGATTTCGCGTGAACGCTCTTCCACGATCAGTCGCATCACCGCCGCCATGACGCCGCTCGGGAATTTCACCAGAGCCTCCTGCGAAATTTCCAGCGCCTCCCCGATCTCGTCTGGATCGCACCGCTGCAGGGCCTCTCTGGCCGCCCACTCTATTACTTTGACTTCACTCCCCAACGTGTTCGCCGTCCGAGCCAGAACCGATTGCACGCCGGGACGCATCGCCTGCAACGCCGGCATCACGATGCGGCGAATCTGGTTGCGATCGGACAAGAGCTGTTCATTCGTCGGATCATCTCGGTACTCAAGAGCGGCGCGAGCAGCATAGTGCTCAATCTCATTTCGCTCGATTTCCAGCAGTGGTCTAATAATTGAACCCCTGACCGACTGCATCGCCGTCAGCCCTCTCAGACCCGCGCCTCGGATGAGACGCATCAAGACAGTCTCAGCCTGATCGTCGCGGTTATGCGCGACGGCCACGAATCGGGCCGCCGAACTCTCGCGCACTCCCTGGAGAAACTGATATCGCAACTCTCGGGCGGCCTCTTCGACCCCCAGCTTTCTTTCCCGCGCCACCACACCGACGCGACCCGTTCCCAACTCAAACTCGATCCCCATGGAATCCGCATACCGCCGCACGAAATCCGCGTACGCCGCGCTGCCCGGATGCAGGTCATGATCGAAGTGCGCGATCAGGAAGTTCAGCCCGGTCTCGCCCGCAGTCTCCAACGACGCGTGCGCCAGCGTCATCGAGTCAACCCCCCCCGACACCCCCAGAATCACAAGATCGCCCGGCTTTAGTCCGGCCTGCTCCTTATAAAATCGACTGACTACTGCCTGTAATCCGACGATACTCACCGAACTATTCCCTTCCCCGGGCGACTAGCCGGTGCTGCCGAACCCACCACGACTGGGTGCATCCAGTTCGTCCACTTCCTCCCACCACACCTGCTCAATATTCACAATTACCCCCTGGGCAATGCGATCGCCGCGTTTTACAGTTACGGTCTCCGCCGTTGGATTCCACACCTGTACCATCACTTCGTCCTCAGGCCCACGATAATCAGAGTCGACGATCCCAATTCCGTGCGGCGCCACCAATCCTGTGCGACGCGGCGTGCTGCTACGCGAGGCCACCAGCAGTGCATAGCCGGGCAGGAGCTGCACAATTACGTTGCCAGGGACCAGCGCAAACGAATTCGCCGCCACCGCGGTGTCCTCCCGAGTTACCAGATCAAACCCGACTGATCCGCCAGTTTCGTAGCGCGGCAACGGCAGCGAAGTGTCCAACCGCTTTATCTTAATTTTCACAGGGTCGAACCAGTCGGACAGGCTATCTGGAGCCAGAAAGCTGCGCTAACCAGTCCCTAATGTAGCCGAAATCTAGCAGCCCGGGAGCTTTCTCCGATGACTTCTCCACCGCAGGCGGAGGCGCGGCCGCCGTCCTGACCACTCCATCTTGCGCCCCCCTTATCTCCAGCGATATGTCATCATTTTCGGTAAGACCAAGTTCCCGCTTGGCCGTCGCAATCACAAAGTTGTCCGACCGCCTGAATTTGACCAGTTCCTCCATGACCAAATTCTCCCGTCCTATTAACTCGATCTGATCGTTCAGGTGGGAGATTCTCGCGTCGGCGCGAGCCTTCGCCGGCGAGGTGCCCGATTGAGTTACGACCAAGACCATCACCGTGAGAAATACCAAAAGGGCGGCAAATCGACCGCCAAATCGAAATATGACTCCCAATGCTGGTATTACCCCCGGGGCCTTGGTATGCAGTGCAATCCGAAGTCTATGGGGGGAGTCAACGTTATGTCTAGCTGTCTCGCCTTCGGCCCATCACCACGTTGCCTCCCGCACCGGACGGAACGCCTTTGTCACGCTAGTCTCTCGAACTACCGGGGTGGAGTCGCCATCCCCCGAAATGAGGCAGGCGTGGTACATCACCCCACACCAACGGCACCGCAGATATCCCGTGCCCGCGGTCGGTTCAAGCTAAGCGGGGGTCACCTCCAAGTAATAGTGGGCTCCATTAAAGCCCGGCCGCGGACAAGCCTCGGAGGGAGGCGACTCGACCCCACGGTCGAGGGTCTGATTCTCTACGGCCGCTCGGCCAGACTCCCACCAGTCACTATCTGACAATCAAGCGCCCCGGAACAACTGGCCGAAACCCAGCAGCCGGCAACCGGGTTGGGCCCTATCCCTCGACAGGACTAGTCATAGAACACAAACTCCACCAGCTCCCACCCCTGAAGCTCGGGAACAATCGCCCAGGCGCAACCATCAGCCAGCTCCAGCTGTGCGAGCGAGGAGGCTGCCACCAGGTAGGCCTCCCGCGGTCGGTCATCCTCCCGAAACGTCATCCCAACCGCCACCTCGATTGCTCTCGGTCCGTCGCCGTCATGTCGATGTAAGTATGCGAACACCCGGCGGCCTTCCTTGAAGATGCGCAACTCAACATTTACCCCGGCGCGTAAGTCGATCTCGAAATCCTCTCCAATTGTGCGCCGTGCCACATTGGCCAGAAGTCTCCCCGCGCCCACCACCCCACCTTCTCCGACGATCCTGCCGATCTCGCCGGAGAAATACATGACCCTGCCGTCAGGAGTGCCGAGTAAGAACGGGATACCTGTCTGAAGCCCGCCGGCTTCGCTGCGGTATTCGAGTTCCATTTCAACGTCCGTACCCTTAGGCACTCTTAAGATCACCTGTTGGTGCTCGGCCGGAATCTCGAAATCGGCGGGAAGCCCGGCCTTCAACCAAGCATGATCCGCAGGCACGGCCACGTAGCCGCGTTCCAATTCAATGACGTGTCCCTCGAACGAGGCGTTAACCATGTCAGGCAGATCCCATTGTCGGCGGGCATTACCGGCAACGTAATTTAGCCCGGTCGTGAAGCTGGCCAGTAATCCCCCACCGGCCCCCACGAACCGCCGGATGGCATGCATTTGGCGATCGCTGAGGTTCGTCGCCGACGGCAAGGCTATCGCCCGGTACGGCTCCAGACGGTCCATCTCCAGCAAGCGCCCCGGCAGCACCGCGAACGGCACTCCATGACTGGCGAAAGCGCGGGCAAATCCGAAAAATTCCTCGAGGGCGGCCGGCGACACGGTCCCATCACCGTCAGCCGATCCATCCGGCCACACAAGTGTCACCGGCGAGCAGTCAACCGCGGCACCCAATCGGACTCGGGTCAATTCCGCCTGTTCCGCCAACCCAGCCAGCGCCGGCAGGGTCCGGTCGGCAGATTCCACAATCCGAGCGAACCGATTCCACAGCGCTCCACCCGCAGCGAGAATGCTTATCCCGCTGTCCACGATTTTCCCTACCGCACTCTCACCGGAGTTCACCGCCGGCATCTCTACCCATACCGCACGCTCCGGACTGAGCGCCAGGCCGTGACGCGTGCGGACGCCTTGCACCCAGGCAGGCGATTCCCGACCATCTGTCTGTCTTGGATCGCGGATTAGCAACACGTCACCCTGTCGATGCAGATCGACAGGAACCACCCCGGGCCGCTCGTCCCTGGCGGCGGCCAGTCCCAACGTCTCCACCACCACCATCGGCCGCTCGCCGTCGATATCTAGCGCTCGTATCTGGGAGGCTATTTCCGCTGAAAATACCGTCCACAACCAGTGGTGCCACTCGCCCCGTGTCTCCGAACGATCATCCCCTGCCGGAGGCAGGTCCGTTCCTGCCAGCTGCTGGTAGGTGCGCCGGCAGGCTCCGCAGCGACACCGTGGCACGACCGCACCGTGAATGATGACCCCGTCCAAGCCATAACCCGCCAGCTCCCTCATCACCGGAAGCGCGACCCCCTCACCCCGGAATTCCGCGAGCGGGCAGACCTGAAACCGGCCTTCGCCGAGCGCGCGTGGTTGGCCGCGATCGTCCCTGACAAACCACTCCGGCCGCATCCTCAGGGTAATCTCATTCGCCGCGCCGAAATCCACGCCAGCAACCACCCGCAGATCCGCTTCCCGCGCCCGGACGACGAGATCGTCTAAGAAATCCGGCGCTCCATCCAGAAGTAAGGGCAGGTGATGTTGAACCGCCGTGCGGTACCAAGCCGAGGCCCCGGCCGCTCGCAAGCCGATCACATCCGCGCCCATCCTGCCGGCCATCTCCACCAACCTGTCCGGGTCCAGCCCGGCTGCGCTAATGTCCGGAAGATCAAAGTACGCGACGGAGCGGCAAGACCTCCACCACGATTCCGAAATCACGTGCGACAGACCTCCACCCCAAAGTAAGATTCGCGCGTTGGAAGATACCAGAGGCGAGCGGGGACCACGCCGTCCCGGCCCACCACATCGACCGCTCCGGAGAATGATGGACCGATCCAGTACAGAAGCTACTTTGAGCGCGATCCCCGGCGACGGTAAGCGCGTCGCGGTCGCCATGAGCGGCGGGGTGGATAGTGCCGTAGCCGCCGCGGTGCTGGCCGAGCGCGGCTGGGACGTGGTCGGCCTCACCCTGGACATCTGGCCCGATCAATCAAGCGAGCCCGGTCGCCGCAATTGCTGCTCGCCGAGCTCGATCGACGACGCCGGACGGGTCTGCGCGAAGCTCGGCATACCGCATTTCGTCTTGAATTTCCGCGATGTTTTTGCGCGCACGGTCATCGACCGCTTCGCCAATAGTTACTTCGACGGCCTGACGCCGAACCCCTGCATCGACTGCAACCAGTTCGTAAAATTCGGCGCGTTGTGGGATACGGCATCCGAGATCGGTGCGCGCCTGATCGCCACCGGTCATTACGCACGGACCGACCGGCTGAACGACGATGGTCGCTGTCGACTCCTTCGCGGTCGCGACCCCGACAAGGACCAGTCCTACGTTCTTTACGGACTCACTCAGTTTCAGCTGGACCGAGCCATCTTTCCTCTTGGTGAGATGACCAAGGCTGAGGTCCGGGCGAAGGCGGCCGAACTTGGCCTGTCGGTTGCCGGCAAGCCTGAAAGCATGGACATCTGCTTCGTGGAATCAGACTATCGCGAATTCGCGCGCGAATGGACGGGTCGCGAAGGGACTCCGGGGGAGATATTCGACGGTTCCGGCGGTCGCCTGGGCAGTCATGCCGGCATAGAAAATTTCACCATCGGACAACGTCGGGGCCTGAGAATAAATGCCGATGAAGCTCTCTATGTAACCGCCATCGACCCGGTCGCCAACGCCATCACAGTCGGTCCGCGGCCTGACGCTGAAGTCAGGCGTTTTGTTGTCGACGAACTAAATCCCGTATCGGTCGCCTCGTTCGAGCCGGGGCTGGCGATTACGGTGAAAGTGCGGGCCCGGGGAGACGAAATCCCGGCGCGAATCTATCCGGACGGCGATGACTCCGCCGTAGTCGTTACCGACGCTCCCGCCTGGGGTGTAGCCGCCGGCCAGGCCTCGGTTTTTTATCAGGGTGCAGTGCTGCTGGGAGGAGGTCGTATTGTCCCCCGGGTGGCTCTCAGCGAGTCAGAGATACCGGAGCTTTCAGCAACCCGCTAGCCAAACCACCGGTATTTGATCAGCGCCCACAAGCCGTGGGGCCCGTCGATCCACGGCACCAGCTTCTTTCCACCCTTCCGGGGCTCGTAGAAGATCGGCATCTGCTCGATGGATTCCCCGCTTTTCAGTAGCTTGGACGTCAGCTCGACTTCGATCTCAAATCGGTCGGCGTTCAGTCCCAAACTCACTGCCAGCTCCCGGTCGATCATCTTGTAGCAGGTTTCCATATCGCGCAGGTCCGAACCGTATAGCAGGTTCGTGAGCCCTGTCAGGAGGCGGTTGCCCACCCGAATCGCCAGCTCTTGCCCCACAAAGTCGCGATATCCATAAACAACCCGAACCCGACCCGCCTCGATCGGTTCGATAAGCCGAACAAAGTCCGCCGGATCATATTCAAGGTCTGCGTCCTGAATCACGATCACCTGGCCGGTTGCGGCGGCCAGCGCCGTCCGAACGGCGGCTCCCTTTCCCCGATTCCGATGGTGATGAACCACAGTCACATTTGGCCGACGCAGGCCGTCGAGTACTTCGGCGCTTCCGTCAGTGGAGCAGTCGTCCACCAGAACAATCTCCGTGTCAATGGGAATCGCGGTTACCCGCTTCACCACCTCCGCAATGGATCCCGCCTCGTTGTAGACCGGAATGAGAACCGAGAGCCTCATCGTTTGGAACGGCGCAGATCGCGCCAGAATGAGATCATCTCGACGAATGCCCGCATTACGACTCGCGGGTTGTTCCCGGTCGATGAGCCGTGCTGGCGCGGGTAGTGATTCACCCCGACCTGCGCGATTCGATGGCCGGCGGCTCTGCCTCTGGCCAGCAATTCAGTGGAAATAAAGGCCCCATCGGCGCGCAGGTCAAGGGCATCCAACGCCTCCTTGCGAAACAGTTTGAAACCGCAATCAAGGTCCCGGGGCCACACCCCGAACAGAATTCCCACCAGCAGTCCCCACGCTCGCGCCGTCAGCCGTCGCACCAGACGATCGGCCCGCCGCTTCCGGTACCCGATCACCATTTCATGCTCTTGGATTTTCTCAAGCAGATGTTCCAAGTCCCGCATATCAAACTGCCCGTCGCCATCGTTGAACGTCACGAAATCCAGCCGGGCGTTCGAAAATCCAGTCCTTAGAGCGGCGCCGTATCCTCGATTAACCAGGTGAGTCACGACCCTTATCCGGGAGTCAGCGGCGGCTAGTTCGGCTCCAATGGGGGCCGTTCGATCGGTGCTGCCATCGTCAACCAGGATGATCTCAAATTCCGAGGCCAGTTCTTCCAGCGCCTCCACTGCCGCCATCGCCGTAGCCTCAACATTGGCTTCTTCGTTGTACATCGGAAAGAAAGCACTTATTCGCGGACGTGTTTCGCCCAGAGTGAATACCTGCCTGACCCGGGTCGAGTGTTTCCTTTGAGACGCGGGCACCACCCATAGTAGCGATGCCCGTCCGACCGTGGACAAATCCCTCCGCTGGACCTCTGGCGTCGGACGGTCCCTATTCTCTGTGGGGCAACTAATTTGCAGCCGGTCAAACGGCCCTGGACGGCATCCGAAGGCCGGGGGTTTTTGCTTCCACAGACCTTAAATTGCGTATACTAGGCTCCGACGTCGCGTCGGCCAGAGCTGATTCCATCGGGAGGCAAGGAGTGTCAACACACCGTTGGGTAGCCATTCGACGAAGCTGATGATCCCTGGGCCAATCGACCTCGAGCCGGATGTTCTGGCGGCGCTTGGCCAGCAGGTGATCGCCCACTACGGTCCCGAGTGGGTGAAAATCTACAGCCAGGCTCGTGAGGGCATCCGCCGCTACGCCGAGACCGAGGGTGACGTATTTCTTCTTTCCGCTTCGGGGAGCGCCGGACTGGACGCCGCGGTGGGCTCTCTCTTTGGGCACAACGAAAAAGTGCTAGTGGTCGTGAACGGCTATTTTTCCAATCGCCTCCTCCTTATCGCCCGGGGCAACGGCCTCGACGCCGAGCCACTGGAAGTAATGCCCGGCGACGTCGCCACTGCCGAGGGAGTGCGTGCTCGTCTCAAGGCCGGGACCTACGACGGATTGCTCATCTGCCATTCCGAGACCGCAACTGGAGCCCTGAACCCGGTGGAGGAGATATGCGCCGTCGCCAACGAATTCGGGGTCACAATCCTCATAGATTCCGTCTCCTCATTCGCGGCCTGCGAGACACGGATGGACGAATGGAATGTGTCTATTTGCTGCACCGCCTCCCAGAAAGCCCTGGGCGGCCCACCCGGGGTCGCGCCCGTCATCGTTTCTCCGCTCGCCTGGGAACGCATCAATCGAGTCGGTAACGTCGGGCGCGGTTGGTACACTGACCTTCGCACTTGGAATAGTTTCGTCGAGAACATGCCCGACTATCACCCCCAGCCCGCCACGATGTCGGTCAACATCATTCGCGCTCTGGTGACCAGTGTGACCCGGCAGCAGAAGGAAGACCTCCCCGTCCGGTACGCCCGCATGGCAAGCTCCGCCGCCGAACTTCGCTCGCGGATGCGTTTGTTGGGGTTCACGACTGTCGCCCAAGAATCCTATGCGTCGCCCACCGTCACCGCCTTCTTCCCGCCCGCCGGACGCGAGTCCGAAGCGCCCGCCATTATCCAGTATCTTAAGGATGAAGCTGGCCTGGTAGTCGCCAAGGGAATGGGTAAACTCGATTCCAAGGTCGTGCGCACCGGCCATATGAGTGAAGCGGCCTACGGACCGTACGCCGACCTGCTGGTGGACACTCTGGAGTCCTATCTCCAAACCCACTAGCGGCCGTTAGGCCCGTTCGCGCGGGATGTGGCCAATATTGCGATTCGGAGCTCGAATCTTGGCAGATCAGGCTCACCGGACGGCACGAAATGGGTGATGTACGCGCAGGCTTCGACCGGGCCGTGAAGATTCTGCAGGACGCAAGCGCCTGTGACGACCTACCCGCCGCCGTGCTGCGAATCGACTCAGACCACGGCGAAACTCATACGTGGCATGGCGGCGATGCCACCGACAGCGAGGTGATCTTCCTGATCGCATCCATCACCAAGCCCATCGTCTGCACAGCCGCCTCGCTGCTTCTGGAGCGCGGCCTGCCGGATCTGGACGATCGCGCCGCCTTCTATCTGCCGGAGTTCGGACAGCGGGACACATTCGACATCCGCGTCCGCCACCTGTTCACCCATACCAGCGGCCTGCACGACTTCCTACAGGCGGAGTTGTTCGAACCGTTGGGCTGGAATCGACCTCGCTGGGCTGGCACGACGATCTGGCCGAACGCGTAATACCCGCGACACCGGCGGAGGATTCCGAGGGATCTTGGATTTGGAACACAGACTACTGGCGTCGACTCGGTTCCCTTGGGGTGGGGCGTTTTCCAGCGTTTCCGATCTGGCGAGCCTATTCCGGCTCATGCTGGATGGGGGTAAATTCCAGGGGCGTCGCGTTCTCGGCGCGGGTACTGTCCGCGTTCTATTGACCGACTACACCCGTCACATGGCGTTCCCTGCCGGCCGAAAAGCGATTGGAACAGGGTTGGGGTCTGGGTTGGGCCATCCGTCGCGAAAGCGACGCAGCGTCCATGGGCACCGGCAACTTCGGTTCGCTGGTGCCCGCCGGGGCGTTTGGCCACTCCCAGGCCACCGGAACGGCAGCCTGGGCCGACCCAGGGACCGGCACCGTGTTCATTCTTCTCACCAACGGCCGCATGCCGCCAAGCCGCAACGTCATCCGACATTGTTGCAACGCGATCGCAACTGCTATCTAAGCGGGATCAACGATCCGGCGGGATGATGGTGGAGAAATCCGGCCCCTCAATATCCAGCCGCGCCAGACGGGCAAGCTGACCCATGTCGCTGTCCGGAGCCAACTCCTCCACCCGGCGCAAATCGACAAGGGCATCCTGGGTCCGCCCCATCTGAAGCAAAACCCTTGCCCGGAACATCAAGACTGGGGGGGAATCGTCTACCTTGGCGATCACCTCATCGGCATACTGCAGCGCCCGTTCTAATTGGCCTTGCGTGGCGAGTATCTGGGCCGCTGAGAACAACGCCTCAATCTCCATGTTGCCATCGCCGAGTTATACAGCACCAAAGGCAACAACCAGGGCAGAATCAAAAACTCCCACAACATCCGAAGCGAAGTACTCCATTGCCATCAGATAAACCCTCGGATCGTCAGGGTTGTCAGCCAGTAATCCGCCCACAATTTCCAGCGAATCCTCTGTTCGTCCTACTATCGCCAGCTGATGCGCTTGCACGAATTGCTCGTTGAGTGCCCTGATGCGCCCCTCCTCCTGCACCAGCCCAATCACCATCGCCATCATCAATCCGACGACGACGAGCACCGCTCCCAGCATATTTCGCCCCTCCCCACCCCGGCCCACCGACAGCACAACAGCCCCGCCAGCGAACAGCACCTGCCCCAGGATGTAGCCCGAGCTCGCTCCTACAAACGCAAATTCGATCCCGAATACTAGAATCCCGAGGAGTCCCCTGGATACCACCACCGCTCGCGCTCTTGCGCCGGATTGGCGAGTCAGAGCTACGACCGCTGCATCCGTTGCCAGTACGGCTAGGCTGGCCATCCGGAAGTCGTCGAGTAGAACTGCCGACACCAGCGCCCAGAGAACGTCCCCTACAAGGATGATGAACGAAGCCGCTACGAGCGAAACGTGAGCCTCATTCCGCTCGTGCTCGGCCTGCCGCTCCTCAACCGTCGGAACAAAGAACTCGTCTGCGTTGGACCGCAGCACTTTCGGATATTCTCCGGTTGGATGTCTCCCCGCCGTGGATTCAGTCATTTCTCGTCCGAACTTCTGTTAGCGTTCGCCGACCGCCACTCTGCCACCGACCGGCTCCCCGACCCTATCGCCGAAACCGCGATTTGATGGTCCGGAATCCTACTCTCAGGTCGCAGACCAACGGCGCTGTCACCGCGCCGCTATAGGTCAACTCTCGCCTTTCCCGCGCGCCGAATATCCCTGCTAGGGCTTGCCCTGGTACGCCCATAGGCCGTTGTCGGAGGTTCCCACAAACACGTTCTGATCATTGTCGTAGTTGGGCGACACTGCCAGGAGTAGCGGAAGTCCCGAAGCCAGGTTCGTCCCCAGCTGGCTCCATGTCACACCACCATCGCTGGAACCGTACACGGTACCCCCTGGACCGGTGGTCGCCGCGAAGGCAACCCCATCGGCAGCGAAACTCGGTGACACGGCCACGCTTATCGCAGCCGAGGCCAGCCCGGTGCCAGACCAGGTGGCCCCGCCATCGGTCGAACGAAATATCCCGCCATCGGTGGCTGCCAGCAATGTCCTGTCCGTAGTGAACGACGGCGAAAGCGTGACGCTGTTGATCGTGCCGTTTGTGATCCCGGAGCTTGCTCCGGTCCACGAGCTTCCGCGATCTGTCGACTTGAAGATGCCTCCACCGGCCGTGCCTGCGAATATCGTGCCGTCCGCTGAGAACGACGGCGAAAGGCCGAACGCCGACACATCCGTGTACGTAATACCGGAATTCACCGCCGTCCAGGTGGCCCCTCCATCCACGGTGCGGAATGCTCCGGATGGTCCACCGACGAACGCCGTGAAATCGGTGCTGTAGGCCGGCGACATAGCCAACGCCCGCGGACCCGACCGTAATACGTCAGTCAAACCGGTGTTCTGTTCGTCCCACCAATCCCCGTCGGAGAACGTCCGGTAAACGCCGGTAGAGTTAAACGCGATCAATACTGTCGGGTCGGTCGGATACCCGGGCGCCAGCGCGAACCGCTGGACATTCGTGGCCGGCAGATCGCTGTTGAAAGTGGTCCAGGTCGAGCCACCGTCGGTCGATTTGAAAACCCCTCCCTGGGTCGCCGCCACCATGGTCGAATCAATGGCGTAGGTGCTTGAAAAGCCGACGCCGGCAATGCGCGCACTGGCGATTCCGGATCCCACCGACGACCAACCGGCGCCTGCATCTGTCGACTTATAGAGAAACCCGGTTACGCTCCCCGTAAACAACGTCTGATCGGTGCGGTAGTCGTTCGAGACCGCCAGTTGGTCAAAATTACTGCCGGTCAGCCCGGTGTTCACTTCAACCCATGTCGCGCCGCTGTCGGTGGAGCGGAACACCCCTCCCGTCGCCGTCGCCGCGAAAAGGGTGCTGTCTCGCCCAAAATTGGGTGAGAGGGCAAGACCCTGAATCGCACCACTCGCGTTCAGCGCCACGCTAGTCCAAGTCCCGCCGGAATCCGTTGTGCGAAACACCCCGTCGGCCAAAGTGCCGACAAAGGCGGTCCCGTCGGACCCGTAGGCCGGAGAAAGAGCCAGTTCGGTCATTTTTCCAGTGCTCGCGATGCCGCTGACCCGCTCCGCCCAACTTTTGGCGCTCGTTGTACTCCTGAAGACCGTACCTAGTGTCCAAGCAAACACTTCGTCAGCGTTCGCTGGCGAGACGGCAATACCGATGGTTTTCATATCTGTCATCCCAGAAAACCCGGGCCGCAACCAATTAGACCCACCGTCTGTTGTTCGATATACACCCTCAGAAGCCGTAGATACGTAGGCCATGGAGTCCGTTGTGTAGGAAGGCGAGAGCGCCACCCCGGTTATCACCCCGGACGGAAGCCCGCTACTGGCCGAGGACCAGGTCAAGCCCGAGTCGCTTGTCTTGAAAACTCCAGTATTAGTAGCCGCGAACATAACTCCATCAGTCATAAGAGAAGCCGAGGCCACGACCTGGTTTACGGTCAGATCGCCCAATCCCGTGTTTAGACGGGAAAACGTTCCTCCACCGTCACTACTACGAAATACGCCGGCGCTCGTTGTCGAGACGAACATGGAGGTGTCGAAGGAGTAAACCGGCGACAAAACAATGCTGGAGAATGCCCCTCCCGGAGGCCCGTTCAGCGCGGTCCACTGGCCTGACGTACCGAGGGCCACCACCGGCGCCACCGGGGCCGCCACCAGCGCAACTGCCGTCAACAACCCCAGCAGTTTCCGCCACTGCTTGCCAATGCTCATCGAATCTTCTCCCGCCCCAATAAATTTACCTGACCGCCGGACCCGGCCGCATCGTACACGCACGGGTCACTGACAGGCGATACCGTTTTTCTTCTGTTAATTCGGCCGGTGTCTGCCCGACACCGTAAAGCCGAGAATACACCGACCTGTTAGCTTCCCAATGCACTGCGGGCCTACCGGATCACCGCCACGACCGTGAACGCAGCGTCCGCGGCCACCTCGGCGGCTGCCTGGAACGGGGTCAGCCCCGCCCAGCTGTCGTTCGGATAATTCTGGTTTCGCAGCGTGTCACCCAGTAGAGAGAGCTGCACCTTAAATCCTTCCGGCGCCTCCGGGTGGTATTCGAAAACGGCGGCCTGGAAGTACTGGCGCACCCATCCCAGGTCCACGGCCGGCGCCAATAGCATCCCCGCCTCGCCGGTATCCTCACGCGCATCCGTCTTCGGAAAACCGAAGCTCTTGGTCCCGCCAAGCTGATCGAAGAAGCGGCGGAAACCAACGTCAGTGCCGACGACATCGAAATCAGAAATCTTGTGGCCCCATTCGAGCACCACTCCTTCGTTCGGGTTGGTGATCTGCAGCTCTACTCCCTGATCGGTGCTGCCGCCCAACCCGCCACCGACAAAGTCCCAGGCCAGCCGCCGTTCAACCAGCCAAATTCCTCCCAAATCATCCCGTCGATGAAAATCCACTGCTCCGCGCTGGTAGTACTGGGTCAGGGTGCCGGGGTTCTCCTCGAAGACTTCGGATGTGGGCAGACCCCACCGCTCGACCCCACCGGTCCCCTCGAAATGATCCTTGAAATTGGCGCTCCGCAGCTGCCCGTCGACCAGCACGTTCAGGTTGGGTACGTTGTGATTTAGCTGGGTATTCAAGCCGGTCGGATCGGTGACATAGACATTTGTGGTCACCGTGGCGCTCGTGATCTCGGCCGTCCCAAGCGTCGGCGCCCCACCCACCGGAGTGGCGGTGGCCGCCGGCGCCGCCCCAACCACTGAACCAGCCTGATACACCCACGCCCCCCGTCCACCCGTTCCGGCGAAAACATTCTTGTCATTAGCGAAATCCGGGGAAACCGCCAGACTCACGATCTCGCTGGTCGGCATGCCGGTCGTAATGGCCGCCCAGGTGCGTCCGCCGTCGACGGATTGGTGGACCAAACCACCAATTCCCGACGTGGCCGCGAACGCTTGGTCTCCCGAAGCAAACACGACCGCCGAGGCGCCGCCGGTCAACGAAGTGCCCGACCACGTTGAGCCTCCATCGGTTGATACAAACACTCCGGCGTCCGTCGCCGCTAGCGCCGTGCGGTCAGCGGCAAATCCCGGCGACACACTGACCTGTTTGATCACAAAGCTGTCAAGGCCGCTATTCACCGCCGACCAGGATTGTCCGTTCGTCGTGCTGCGGTAGATCCCGGCGCCACGAGTGCCGGCAAAGATGGTCGTATCGGCGACGTATGCAGGCGACACGGCCAGAGTGCTCACGTCCGCGAAAATCGTCCCGGAACTAACTAGGCTCCACTGTGCTCCTGACTGTGTCGTTCGATAGATCCCGCCCGGCCCGCCGGCAAAAGCAGTCAGGTCGGTGCCAAAGTTGGGCGACAGGGCCAGGGCGTTAGGGCTGTTGATCACCGGTGTGCCGAGGCCAAGATTCTGGGTGACCCACGAATTCCCCGCACCGACGAATGTCCGGTAGTAGCCGCTGTCTTCCAGACCCACAAGCACGTGACCATCATTGCTGTAGTTAGACGAGACCGCCAGAGATAGCGCAGGCTCAAATGGCAAATTAAACAATATCCGGCTCCACGTGGTCCCCCGGTCAGCCGAGCGAAAAATACCCGCCTGGGTTGCCACAAAAATCGTTCCGTCATCCACGTAGTTGTTGGAAAAATCGATGGCCTGCGCTCGCCCAGTGTTAATACCGCTCCCCACCTCCACCCAGTTGTCACCGACATCTACCGTTTTGAAAATTCCTCCCTGCCCACCACCCCCGAACACAGTCCGGTCAATTCGGAAATTATTCGACGTACTGAGCGCTGTGATGTTCTTTCGATCTAGCCCCGTACTCTTCTGCGTAAACGTCGCACCGTTGTCCGTGGACTTGTAGAAACCGCCGGTCGTAGTGCCGACAAACACCGTGCTGTCGGCCACGTAATCGCTCGAGAACTCAAATACGTTCGTTGGGCCGTCCCCCGACAAGCCGACTGACGACCATCCCGCACCTCCATCGGTCGTCCGGTACACTCCGTTGGATTGCGTGCCGATCAGCGCTATGCCGGATGTCCGGAAATCCGGGGAAAGCTCCAGCGTCACGATTTGCACTCCGCTCGGCAGACCGGTCGTCGTCTCTGTCCACGTCGCCCCGGAGTCGTCGGATCGGAACACCTTCCCGGCCGTTCTCACGACAATGATCAGGCTCCCGAAAGTGCCCTCCACAAGCTGAACGCCGGTGAGGCTCAGATCAGTCATGCCCGACGTGCTAAGCAGAGTCCACGCTGTCCCACCATTTGCCGACGCGTAGAGGCCGAAGCCCAGCACCGCGGCGTAAAGCGTGTCATCAGTCGTA
>CAZBZS010000005.1:61755-73810 GCA_964496475.1 uncultured Chloroflexota bacterium
TTCGGCGAATAGGCAACGCCCCTGACCTCAACCGCTGGCAGCCCTCCCGATACCTTCGTCCAACCGCCACTCGCATCAGCCGTCTTGAATAAGCCCGACGGCGTACTGGCAAAAAGCACCGAATCAGAATCGAATCTTGGCGATACGACGAGATGTTTTACCCGGTGGTCGGTCAGCCCGGTGTTTGCTTCCGTGAAAGTTGAGCCGCCGTCAATACTGCGGAAGACGCCAGCCGAATCCGTCGCAAAAAATACGTTGTTATCAAAAGAAAAAAGCGGTGATGCTTCCGCCGCCGAAGCTCTTCCTGCGTGAATCGGGCCTAGCTGCACCCAATTATTTGCCGTCCCGATCGCCTGCGCCGGTCGCGCGAAAATAAAAATCGGCACAAAGAGGCTTGCCGCCAGCGCCACCCACAACCAGCCGGGAGCGTGCCTACGAAATCTCATCGATATTGTCATGGAATCTCTGCCCTTCCTTGCAGCAACCCACTACCGAAGGCAGGTCATCCCTTCTCGGGAACGCAAAAACACGACTACATTCTTTTGCCGCGTCGGCAAACTGTCAATGGATTGATGCTAAGTTACCGCCGTCCCGCATGGATCGTCGCCCCGACATCGGGGCCGCAATTTCCTTCGGGATTGTCCCGCAAATGACCAGAAAACGCCCCCGGCAGGGAGGGCTCTACCAATGAAAGTCAGCGTCACCGGACTCGGCCTCATGGGCTATCCCATGGCCCGGAATCTGCTGAACGCCGGGAACGAGCTCATCGTTCACAACCGCAGCCAGGAGAGGGTGGATGAATTGGTGGCCGCTGGCGCTTCGCGCGCCGCCACAGTCGCCGAAGCCGCCGAAGCCAATTTCATCCTGACCGCCCTGCCGTTCCCGGAAACAGTTGAGGAAATCTACCTCGGAGAGGATGGGCTAATCGCCAGCGCGGCCCCGGGCAGCGTTTTGATCGATTTCAGCACCAACGGCACCGACACCGCCTTCCGCTGCGCCGAGGCAGCCGCGGCTCGCGGGCTCGCCTATCTTGACGCGCCCATGAGCGGAGGCCCCGTTCGCGCCAAAGACGGCTCGCTCTCGATCATGGTCGGCGGCGAGGAAGCGCATTTCGAGAAGGCCCGACCTCTCCTGGACATCGTTGGCGCTAACATCTACCTCTGTGGACCCGTCGGATCCGGCACCGCCGTGAAGCTCGCCAACCAACTTATCGTCGGTGTCACCAACGCCGCCGTTGCCGAGGCTTTCGTCCTGGCCACCAAAGCCGGGGTGGACCCGGCTCTCGTTTACGACGTTCTGAACGGCGCCGTCGCGCAAAGCGCGGTCATGACGTGGACGATTCCGGATAGCACCCTGAAACGTGATTTCGAACCCCGCTTCAGCCTCGATCTCCTTACCAAGGACCTCGGGCTCATCACCGACATGGGCAAAGCTCAGGGCGTCCGATTGGTGGTGACTACGATGGCGGAGGTCGTTCATCGCGAGGCCCAGGCTCAGGGAGAAGGCTCCAACAACGTCAGCGCAATCATCCGCCCTCTTGAGAAACTTGCCGGGGTCGAGGTAAAGCCGACCGGCTAATCCGCTTCGACCGCCACCACCGCGGCAGACACTGCGCCGATCGGTCGGCGGTGCGCACGAGTCGCCAGTATCCAAGCCTGCGCCACTACCAGGATGCCCGTGAGCATCAGCCCGCCACTAGCCAGCATCGGCATTCCGCCCAAGTCCAGCAGAAGACCAGAACCAAGAGCCGCCAACGCCCCCGCAACTGAGTTGATCCTCTCAGTGACACCCTGACTACGGGCCCGCTCAGCCTAGGTGACCATGATCATCAACAGAGCCGAGCCCGCCACGAAGGTCAGGTTCCAACCAAGCCCCAGCATGAACAGGGCCACCACGAGACCTTCCAGGCCCACCGCGACGAAGGCCAGTCCACTCGTGATCACGAGGGTAAGGGCTCCGAGCCCGATCATCCAATAGGGGCCAAGGCGGTCCACCAGCCGACCCGTCAACGGCGCCAACCCAAACATCCCAAGCATGTGCGCCACCATCACCACCGAGATATCTGCCGGTTGGAAGCCTTCCTCAATCAGATGGAGGGGTGTCACCGACATCAGAATGGTTATGACAACCTGTCCAATTCGGAACCCCCGCCCAGGCGCGGCTACCGCTCAAACCCGCCGCGATGATGACCATCACCGTAAACGCCGCGACCAGCGTGTCCACAAGTTTATCGATGAGTCTGGACTCCGACCGCTGATCGGCCCGCAGGCTACATCCCATTATTGGTCAATCGATGGCGGAAACCCGCCGGGCTCGATGTCATCCGAACCTCAGACGACTGTCAGCATGGAATACGAGAGTGTTGTGACCAATCGCCCGGCTCCCTTCTCTTAATTCAAGACCGTTTCAGACTTTTCGATCTCCATAAAGTGAGTATCGGGTCGTAAACGGCTGATGAGGACCGCGCTCGCGTGAAATTAGGGCTGGTGCATTCGGGAGGCTTGTGGCAGGATTCACTAGGCTGTCGCCCTCTCGAATGTGTAGAACCTGTAAGGGTGATCGGCTCCGGATTGTGGGCGGGAGCCGCGACCAGGGGTGATCGACGGCAATTACCCAGAATTCCAATGGTTTCCGCGAGGAGACCGCCAACACAGCGTTCAATCGGCGGTTAGCGCCGGTCGAGCCAACTAAACCCAGATATGTGAGCTTCTAGATGCTGATCACGCCGAAATCCGAGCGGAAGAATGCTTCTGATTTTCCGCCTGTGCAGCGCCGACCCATCCACTCGGGCAAACTGAAAATCCTATTGATCAAGCCCGATGTGGGAGAGCTGAGCGTCGGGTTCACCAGTCTGGCGCGGGTCCCTCCACTCGATCTTCTAATGGTGGCTGCGTCGGCAGACGGCCACGAAATGTTAATCCTTGATAATCGCCTAGAGGAAGATGGCGTCTTGGAAGCGCGGATAGACGATTTCGAGCCCCACGTCGTTGGGGTCACTGCCTACTCAGCGGAGGCGGAGTCGACCAAGGAGATTTGTCGGCACGTACGCGCTCTTCGACCTGACGTCCCGATCATACAGGGGGGGTATCACGCTGCGATGGCCCCGGAAGACGCGATGGATGAGCCGACGGTGGATTTCTTGGTGATGGGGGAGGCCGAGTCGATTCTGTCGCCGCTGCTTAACGCCATGCAGGCTGGCCACGGATTTGAAAGTGTTCAAGGAATCGCATATCGGTCGGGCGATCAGCTGGTGTTTACGGAAGCGCCGATGCCGATCAATGACCTGGATACGCTTCCATTTCCTGACTGGGACCTCGTAGCCAACTATCAGCACGAGTACTACCTGAATGTGATGGGTGTCGTCGCCACGGTCGAGTCAACTCGCGGCTGCCCGTTTGACTGCAGCTTTTGCTCCGTCTGGGTGTTCAACAATCGCGGGTACCGAAAGAAGAGTCCGGAAAGAATCCTGGAGGAGTTGGACCGGCTTCCTCAGGGCGTCGAGGTTGCTGCCTTCGTGGATGATGAGTTCTGGGTGGACGCGCCTCGTTCGCTGGAGCTTGCCGACCTACTGCATCAGCAGCCTGAGGACTGGCGGGGCAAGAACTGGCGATATTGGGCACAAGTCCGCACCGGTGACATCGCCCGGCGGCCCGAACTTGTTGAGAAATGGTCAGAAGTTGGGATGAAGGTCCTCCTGCTCGGCATTGAATCCATCAAGAATTCTGAGCTCAAAGATCTTCACAACAAGCGAAGTAACATCGAGCAGGCCACTACTGCTCTCGGCACCATGAAGAAACATGGCATCGAGGCTTGGGGTTGCTTCATAGTCAATCCCGAGTGGATAGAGGAAGACTTCATCGAGCTTGAAGGGTTTGTGCGCGATCATGAGATCGCGTTTCCTCAATATACGGTGCTGACTCCGCTTCCGGGCACGCCTCTAACCGACGGACTGATCGAATCCGGTCAGCTCGTTCCCGAGGATTTGAAGTCACAACTGCTGGATTTCCTCCACGCTTCAACCCGGACGACACTGCCACTTGACAAGTTCTACGAGCGTCTGGCGTCGCTTTACCGCACCACCGGAGTCCGAAGCAGCGCCAGCCTGTATCGCCGAATGGTTCGCAACGGCGTGCTGTCGCGCGAGTGGCTGCAGACAGACATGGGTAGGCGGGTTCGGGCGTTTTTCGAGGATTTGTGCAAGGTAGATACCTACACCTACGCCCACCGGCTTCTGGGCGACGACGTGACCGCGCATCTAGATCCTACTGCTGGCAGGTAGTGTCTCGGTTTTTTGGACCGAATTCTTTGGTCGAGGAGCTGATCGGTAGCGACGTCGGAATCCCGACGATTGCTGTTACGATATAGGGTGAATCTGGCGATCGTTCGCCCGCCTCGATATGAGTAGGTCACGATGAACTGCCCGGAGTGCGATCACGAAAATACCGAAGGGGCTTGGCTCTGCATAAACTGTGGTGCCAAGCTGCCGCGCGCCGAGGAAGCTGAGCGGGAGGCCGCCGAGGAAGTCGAGAGTATCGAAGAGCCAAGTCCATTCGAACCGACCATAAGCGAGAATCTTCGGCGCTTGCGCGAACGGACGGCGAGCGGGGAGTCAGCCAGGCCCTCGCGGCCGCGGCGTGCGCCGGACCGACCTGCCATGCCGGGTCTTCCCAAGCTGCCCGGAGGGGTGGTATTCGGCTTTGCGCCGACATTCTGGCTCGTCGTTGCCGCGCTTCTCCTCGTAATCGCGCTAACCCTTTCTTCGTTTCAGTAGCTGGTTCGCAAGCTCAAGAACTAACGCCGCAGGTAGTTCCAGCTTTTACTACGCTCGAGGGAGGAGCGAACCCCTCGAATACTCGAGGCTGTCTGGCCTGGCCGAGTTCCGCTCCGATCCGCTGACGATTGAGTCGAAATGCTGTACTGCCTGGGCGGGATAACGCTGTTCTTGCTCCTCATTCAGGTGATAACGGGGGCGCTGCTGGCGCTTTATTACGTGCCGAAGCCGGACCACGCGTATGACAGCGTGGTGTTCATCACGTATGAGGTGAGCATGGGCTGGCTGGTGCGAGGGATGCACCACTGGGCGGGGAATCTCGTGGTGGTGACGGTGGGGCTGCATATGCTGCGGGTGTTCTATCACGCAGCGTACAAACCGCTGAAGGAATTGAACTGGGTGATGGGGGTGTTCCTCCTGGTGATGGTGCTGGCGTTTGCGTTTACCGGCTATCTGCTGCCGTGGAACCAGACGGCGTACTGGGCGACGATGGTGGGGACGAGTGTGCTGGGGACGGTACCGGGCGTGGGCGATTTCCTTTTACAGCTGGTGCGCGGCGGGACGGAGCTGGGGGCGGTGGCGCTGGTGCGGTTCTTCTGGGCGCATGTGTTCCTGCTTCCACTGGTGGCGGCAGTGCTGATGGCAGGGCACCTGCTGATGGTGAGGCGGCAGCGCAACGCCTAGACTCGGGAGTGGAGTGGAATTGACCGCAGGGGGACCGTGGCCGGGAAAGACAAGGACGGTCTGCGTGAGGTGGCGGGGCTGTTCCTGAAGCTGGGAACGATCGCTTTTGGCGGACCGGCGGCGCACATAGCAATGTTCCGGGATGAGGTGGTGGAGAGACGGAGATGGATGAGCGAGCAGCGTTTCTTGGATCTCATGGGCGCGACCAGCCTGATTCCGGGTCCGAATTCGACGGAGATGGCAATCCACATTGGACTGGAGCGGGCCGGGTGGAGGGGGCTGGTCGCGGCGGGGGCGTTGTTCATTCTGCCGGCATTCATAATCGTGACTGCGCTTGCATGGGTGTACGTGGAATACGGGGAGATCCCGGCGGTGCAGTGGGGGTTGTACGGGGTGAAGCCGGTTGTGATCGCGGTGGTGTTGAACGCGATCTGGGGCCTGGGGCGCACGGCGCTGAAACCGTGGTGGGCAGCGGCGATCGGATTGGTGGTTCTAGGCTTATATATCGCCGGCTGGAACGAGCTGCTATTGCTGCTGGGCGGCGGTTTGGCCGGCGCGGCGAGAACAGGGCGTATTCCAGGGATCGGTAGAAGTGGTCTTGGAATGCTGGTGGCGCCCGGCCTGCTGGGCCCGACAGGGTGGGGGGTGGTGCAGGGTTTTAGCCTGACGCACCTGTTCTTGCTGTTCTTGAAGATCGGCGCGGTGCTGTATGGGAGCGGCTACGTGATACTGGCGTTCTTGCAGGGCGACCTGGTCGATCGTCTGGGCTGGCTTACGCAGCAGCAATTGTTGGACGCGGTGGCGATAGGCCAGGTGACGCCGGGTCCGGTGTTCACGACGGCAAGCTTCATAGGCTACGTGCTGGGCGGGCTGCCGGGAGCGGCGGTGGCGACGGTGGCGATCTTTCTACCATCGTTCGTGTTCGTGGCGCTTTTGAATCCGCTGGTCACAAGACTACGAGCGAACGCGGCGGCGGGCGGATTTCTGGATGGAGTGAACGCGGCGGCGATCGGACTGATGGCGGGGGTGACGGTGTTACTGGCGAGGGCGGCGCTGGTGGACGTACCGACGTGGGTGCTGGCAGCGGTGGCGGCGGTGCTCATCGTGAGGTTTCGGGTGAGCTCGACGTGGCTGATGGGTCTGGGGTTGGCGGTGGGGCTGGTGGCGTGGCTGGTGGGAGGCTTATAGGGACGAGCCGGCTCAGGCCGGGGTGACCATTCGGGACTAGGGTGGTCGGCAGGCTGGCTCAGTGTGTTCACCTATGCAAAAGCGGTGGGCCAGCCTGGTGGCGGGCCGTCGTGATTCCGTCATGGTCTCCTCGTTCAGGCGGTGATAAATTTCTCGATATGGGCGGCGACGGCATCAGATTTCTCGTGGTTCAACATGTGGGCGGCGCCGGGGAAGAGCACTGTTTCGGCATCCGCAATGGATTGTGAGAACAACTCGGCGTAGGTGGGAGCGATCACGCCGTCGTCCTTACCCCAGATGACGAGGGTGGGCATCGTCAGCCGGTAGAGCCGTCTGGCAAGGCCTCGATCCGGGATGGGCCACAGGTATCGGACCGCCGAGGACATGGTCTTAACCCGTTCTACGAGGTGCTCGATGATCGCCTTTCCCTCGGAGGTAGCAGGGTCCACTTCAGTCGCCACTTCCTGCGGAGCCCTGGCAATGGCCATCGCGCCGGTCGAATTCGGGTCCGAGTAAAAGGCCTTCGCCATGTCCCGCGGTGAGGCGGCGAAGAAGTCGAAGGTCGGTGCGGAATCATCCCAGAGCCCGAACGGCGCCATCAACACAAGGTGGCTGATGCGGCCGGGAGCGACGGCGGCCAATTCGGCCGCGAACATCCCACCGAGCGAATGCCCGACCAGCGGGATCCGATCTAGGCTTAGCCGGTCGATCAACTCGGCGTAATAAATGACCAGATCGTGGATGTCGGTGAGGTGTTCGGCGCCGGTCGAGCCACCGAAACCGGGGAGCAAAGGGGCGACAACCCGGTGGCGTCGGGCGAGCTCAGCTACGAGCGGGTCGTCGTCGATTCTGATGACGCCGTGAAGATAAAGAAGAGGGGCGCCCTCTCCTCGCTCCAAGATTTCGACATCGAAGGCACCGTCGTTTAGCGTTATCTTCTCCGTCTCGCTCATCCCCCGGCGGCGGCAGCCACGGTCGATTTGTCCCTGGAGATCGCATTTTGAGGCCACCAGTGGTCCTCGTAGTCAGACCAGAGATGGCGGAGATTCGGCAGGACTTTTTCGGCGGTGAGTTTGATGTTTTCCTTGGCTAGCTCGTGGGGTGCGGAGCCGAACTGGTTGAGGATCATGAGATGGCCTACTCGCAGGTCCTTGATGACCTTCTCGAGCTGCTCGGTAACCTGGGACGGGGTGCCAGCGACGATGTTGCCCGCCTCTCGCAAATCGTCGAAAGTCTTGGTGTCAGAACCTTCTCTGCCAAATCGTGAAATGGTCTGGGCAAGCAGGCCCGCCCTAATAGTTTCCAGGCTTCGATAGCCGGGCGCGTCGGAGAATCCCTCGTAGGTGTGCAGCATCTTGTTATAGAAGTACTCGGCATGCTCGGCCCATTTGTCCTGAAGCTGTTGCTCATTCTCGGCAACACATACCAGCTGGAGAAATCCGGCGTGATAAGGGTTGTCGACACCGACTTCGTTGGCCACCTTCCAGAAGCCATCCATCACTTTCTTACCCCGCTTGAATCCTGAGTAGGAGAGGTAGGCGTAAAGGTGGCCCTTCTCAATGCACGAAGCCCAAGTCTCAATGGAGCCAGCGCCGGGCACCCAGACGGGCGGACGGGGTTTCTGAAGGGGGCGCGGCCAAATGTTTACGTAGCGAAGCTGGGTGTATTTGCCGTTGAACGAGAAGATGTCCTCTTCTTCCCACGCCCTGAGGATTAAATCTTCCGCCTCGGCGTATTTCTCGCGCAATATCGCCGGGCTGACGCCGTATCCGTAGGCGGTGTCCATGCAGGTGCCGGTCGGGAACCCGGCAACCAAGCGGCCACCGCTTATACAGTCCAGCATGGCGAACTCTTCGGCAACACGGATGGGAGGATCGTAAAGCGCAATCGAGTTGCCCATGACGATGATCGCCACGTCACGAGTTTCGCGCGCCATGACGGAGGCCATGAGATTGGGCGAGGGCATGATGCCGTAGGCGTTTTGATGATGTTCGTTGACGCAGATGCCGTCGTAGCCCACCTCAGCGGCGAATTTGAGCTCGTCGAGGGTCTGGTTGTAGATTGTGTAAGCGGTCTCGGGATCAAAGAGGTGCGCCGGGACATCAACCCATACGCTTCGGTATTTCTCGCGGAAATCGTTTGGCAGCTCCCGGTACGGGCACAGGTGAAACATTTCGATCTTCATCTGACCCCCCATCGGCACGCGAGATGGGCCGAACTGTATGGTGGATACGGTGATGCAGTCAAGCGGGGAGGGCGGGGGGTTGGCTCAGTGTATGGCCGGTATGGAACTAGACCGAATGTGCGTGGTCAATGTACGGCGCCTTCATGACACTGACCGGAGCGGATGGAATCTTTTGTTGAATTTCATTCCGTTGATCGGATTTATAGTATTTCTTGTGTATTGTCTACAGCAAGGAACTCAAGGTGAAAATAGACTCGGGCGGGATTCGCGATATGAATAGGTTGAGGACGGGTATTCTGGCTCGATGAGTAATTGCCTCCTAACAGTCCTCATCGCAATCCCCTTCGCTCTCATTCTCGCCGCTTGTGGCGATCCACAGGTCAAGGACGTCGAGCCTCAAGCAGCGGCGGACCCGACACCGGCCTCTGCAACTCATACGCCTGAAGCCACTCCTCCACTCTCCAGAGCTGGCCCAACGAAACCCGCCGGGTCCGATGGTCAACAGGCCGCCAGCGCGTTTGACCGCGACGCATACGACATAGGGTGCGCCGACAGCATTCTCGGCATTGCGTCAGTCGACAACATATTTCACGCGGATGGCGAACCCACAACCGCGGAGCTAACAAAGCTGAACGAGTGTCTTTTCAGCCGCGGCCAGCAGGGACAGCAAGATCAGCAGGGACAGCAAGATCAGCAGGGACAGCAAGATCAGCAGGGACAGCAAGATCAGCAGCGACAGCAAGATCAGCAGCGACAGCAAGGTCAGCAGGAGCAACAGGGCGCCGGTGATGGTGACGGGGCTTCTGTCGATACGGATGCGCCATTCAGCGACTCGCAGCAGCAATGCCAGCGTGACGACCATGGACATGCTTTGGGTCCAGACTGCAATGTGCCTTCCGAGCCCCTCCCACCCGGCGTTGTTGCCGCAGAACTACGAGACGCCCGTCCCCCTGATCCCACGCACACGTTACCTGTAAGTATTAATTGCGAGATTTTTGAGGCGAACCAGTGCGCGGAGTTGCGCTGGGAACCCGTGTCTGATCTGCTCGCCGGCGAGTTCACTGCCATAGAAATTGCGCCTTCCGACCCCAACATCCTTTTCGCAGGGACCGATTCAAACGACATGTCCGTCTACAAGAGCACAGATGCTGGCGTTACGTGGGAGCTCGTTGACGTTGTGGGACACACTGGCCGAATTGCGATCAATCCGTCCGATCCCGATATCGTGCTCTATACCAACCTTGAGGCTCCTGTGCGTCGAACCACAGATGGCGGTTGGAATTGGGAGTCGGTGCTGAGCATCACTAGAGAGACCGGCGCTGCCCCTTGGACCGCAATCGCTTTTTCTCCAGATGATCCGAATGTGGCATACACGGCCAATGTGCCGGGCCCATCGCGTGGCGGCTTTGTTCCTCCCGAGCCTGCAGAGATATTCATGAGCCGGAACAGCGGCCTTGATTGGACCTTCACAGGTATCTGCGAGTGCGGTGCCATCAAAACTTTGGCGGTGCAGCCCGGGGACCCAAACACGCTCTGGGCGGCAGGTGATGGCGGCGTCCGTGTAAGCCGTGATGGCGGGATGACCTGGAGCGACAATCTGATCTATGCGGCCATCCGGGATGCGTTAGCCGCGAGCCCGGATCAGGAAATAGAGGCAGGCGCTCTGGGGGTAGCAGTGCGTCCAGGGGATAGCCAAACAATCCTGGCGAGCTCAACTGACGCGGGCATGTATCGTAGTACTGATGGTGGTGCGAGTTGGAGCGCAGTAAACACAGGGCTAGCGACACTAAAACTTCACCATGTGACATTCGCACCCAGCGACCCAGATGTGGCCTACGTGGCCACGCACGACGGCGTGTACCGGAGCGATGACGCCGGCCAGAGCTGGTCGCCCCGTAACGAGGGGCTGCAATACACATTTGTCACTCCTATTGCGGTGGATCCGCAAGATGCTGACGTCGTCTACGTAGGCACCGCGACCGAGATTTACACCACCCATACCAGGCACTTTAACCCTGGGATGCACGAAGGCGAGGGTCTGTACAAAACCACTGACGGTGGCCAGACATGGGTCCGCAGCGACAAGGGGATCTATGAGGCCAAGCTCGCGCAGATGAGCGCACATCCGCGGTTGCCCTTCCACCTGTGGGCTGGTGGAGAGTCGGGCCGGCTTGGCTATTTCACCCCGGATGGTGGTGATACCTGGCTGGTTTCACCATTTTTTGCCGCCCACTACCCGATGGTCTTCGCGTTCTCACACTCATTTCCGACCATTCATTACCTGACTGCCTGGACACACGGTGGCGAGTTAATGAAAAGTACGGACGGGGGTGCTAGCTGGTTTCTGTTGACTGGCAAGATCGAAGCCGGACTAAGTGAAACCACAAAAACGCTCGGTCTAGTCTCCGATGAGCCGGCCAAATACCACCTGCACGGTTTAGCTGTTGCGCCATCAGACCCAAACATCGTTTACGTTGGATCGGTGCACGACACGGTGTACGCCGATGTTGAGTTCACTCTCTTTGGCGCGCACATCTTCAAGTCAGTGGATGGCGGCCAGAGCTTCACCGAAATGAGCGACGGCTTCCCTATCGAGACACATACCGCAATCAATGTCATCGTCGTCCACCCCGACAATCCAGACATTGCCTACGCTATGACTAGCCTGCACGAGTCCGAAACCGCGATCGGCGTCTACAGAACCACCGACGGCGCCCAGTCCTGGAATGCAGTGAACACTGGCCTCGACCTGAAAACAAATGATCTCCAGATGGACCCGCTGGCTCCGAACACTCTTTATGCGGCAACCGAAAGCGGGGTATATAAGACCACGGACGGAGGTGGCAACTGGCAGCTGACCTCGACGGGGTTGCCCAATGGTCCAGTGATCGATCTGGCACTCGACCCGGTTAATCCGCTGATACTGTACGCAATCACCCCTGAACATGTTTATCGCACCAAGGATGGTGCTGGCCACTGGTACCAGACTGACCTGGGATTGCCGTTAGACGGTAGTAGTGATGCTGTCGCTGCGGGGAGAGCTCCAAAGATTAATGGCGGGCAGGCAGACGACACATCCCATATGACCTACGAAGGGCATTTTGTCCAAGACCGTACCCTAGAGATCGATGCGACTGGTCGCACGATATACGTAGCGCTTAAGACCGGTCCAGAAGACGGATCCGTTCGGCATCTTTATAGAGCGGTACTGGACCCGCTGTTGCCCG
>CAZBZS010000006.1:0-40661 GCA_964496475.1 uncultured Chloroflexota bacterium
GGCAGTTGTCCATTCATCAGCGCCAGATCTTCCAAGAGTCTCTCGTCCTGCGGCAGGTAGGTGGCATCCCCGGTATCGCCCGCCGCTTCGTGTTGTTCACGCTCGCGGTCGAAGGCATCGGCACGCTGCTCCTGTACCTGCAGTTTCGTGGCGACAGCGCGGTGGGGCCAGATCGCGCGTGGTGGTATGCCGCATTTCACTCCGTCAGCGCCTATACGGGCTCCGGGCTCGACCTCATGGGTGGATTCCAGAGCTTCCAGGGGCAGGCTCTACATCCGTTCGTGCTCCTGACCATGGTGGCCATGATCATTCCCGGCGACCTCGGCTTTCTGGTGGTGCTGGACGTATTGCGCAACTGGCGTTATAGCCGTTTGACGATGGAGACGAAGCTCATCCTCTGGCTCAATTTCATCCTCTGGCCCGCCGCCGCGATCGGGTTCTTATTGCTCGAGTCATCCAATCCGGACACCCTAGGCGGAATGCCGGTCCTGCACCGCATTTCCAACGCTTTCTTCCAGGGCGTGACCGTGCGAAACGCCGGCTTTTCCACCGTGGATTTCTCACAGGTCGGATCTCTCACCCTCATGTTTGTTGGTATCTTCATGTTCATCGGTGCGGCCTCCGCGTCCATGGGCGGAGGGATCAAGGTCAATTCCTTGGGGGCCCTCCTGGCCGCCAGCCGCGCCGGTTTGCTCGGCCGTCCCCGGGCCGAGGCCTTCGGCCGCACCATCCCCGCGGACCGCATCTACGTGGCCGTCACCCTCGTCCTACTTTTCTTCGGCTGGACGATATTCTCGGCGCCCATCGTCTTCGCCATGCACATCGTCGATCCCGACGCCCTGACCACCCTCTTCGACACCCAGTCGGCGCTGGGAAATATCGGCCGCTCCACCGGCGTCCCCACGAACCTGAACGCGCCCGGCAAGCTCTTCATGAGCCTGCTCATGTTCGTCGGCCGCCTCGGGCCGCTCACCGTCGCCCTGGCACTCCTGCGACGCACCCGGCCAACCATCCGCCAGTTCCCGGACGGCGATCTAAAAGTGGGCTAGCGGCGACCGATCGTAGTTGCGCCCGGCACCATATCTTCCCCGACAACCGACCAGATCAACGCCAGCTTGTGGGGATAGCTCTGCCATGCCCCCGGTAAATCGAACAACCGCCGCAAAATCACTATCGCGATCACTGCCACCCCTCCGACCACTATCTCCGGCGGTGCTCCCAGCACCCACGTGTACACCGGCCCGATTCCCAGTAGGGCGACCGTGGCGAATCCCGGTCGCCTATTTGCAACACCCGTCCCGTATCCCACCAGGATTCCCAGCAGGATGCCCACCGCCCCGAGATATATCGCGTAGCCGATATACATACCCCCACCCACCGCCACCCCTTTTCCTCCCTTGAATCCCAGATATACCGGCCACGAGTGCCCAATCTGGCACGCCGCTCCCCAGATTGCAGCCAGAGACAGCCGGTCCATCGCCAGCGCAAGCACTAGGAACGGCCCCAGGACCTTGAGGACGTCCAGCACCAGTATCAGCACGCCGATCAGCTTGCCGGCGTTTCGGAAGGCGTTGGAAGCTCCCGGGTTGCCGGTGCCGAACTTCCGCAGATCAATCCCGCGCAGCCGGGTCACCACCAGTGCGAACGGAATCGCCCCGACAAGATATCCAGCCAGCGCTGCCGCGATCTCCTCGGTGGCGATGGGACTAGGACCGAGAGGCCGCGTTGCTATCGACGGCCGGGCGCCCGCCGCCAGGGGCGGGCGTCGCGCCGGCAACGGAAAGCGGACTCAAAATACGTAATGCGGTCATGCGGCTGGCCGGGAATATAACATTCGCCGTTAAAATGACCTCAGGACGCCACCCCCCTTCGGGGGTCATGAGACGTGGAGAGGGGACAGCGATGCCGGATCCAGGCAGGGCGCCCTCGGCGCTGCAATCGTTAGCCGACGCCGGTCCCGGTAGCCTTGTTGCCGGCCTGATAGTCGCCCTTGCGTTCTGGGGTGCGGCCCTCGTCTTCCTGCGCCGCGAGCTAAGTCCGCCCGACTAGACCAGCCCCGAGCCGCCGATCGACATCTGGTCGGCGTCAGCCTGAAACACCGCCGCCGCGTCCGGGTCCACCGGCGCCGCCAGCTCGATTCGGCGAATCAGTTCGTCGTGCACCACCTTACCCATCGCCCGACCGGCCCCCACCACCTCACGCCGCACGCCAATCAAAACTCGCTCGAGTTCGCGTCCAAGACCGTGAGCCGGGTACCGGGCCACTAGTTGATCCACCGCCTGCTGGAGGCCCACGTCGAAACCGGCCCCTTCGCTGGCCAGCCACTTCTCATCCTCGATCAGTAGGTAGATCTCGGCCAGCGTGCGATCCGGGAACGATCGCGCCAGACCTCGGATCATTATCGCCACCACCGCCGGCGCATAGATCTTTTCGTACCAGCCCCGCGCCACCGCCTTCAGACCGATCTCGCTCTCCTCCGACTCACTCAGAATCCATTTATACTCGTCAATCTCCCGCGCCAGGCGTGGATATCCGCCGGGATCGCGAAGATTAATGTCACGCAGCCCGGTATTGAATTCAAACCCGGCGCGCTCGAACGAAAGTTGCCGGGCCGGCGAGTCTTCATTCGGCAGAAACTGCACCACATCTGCATCGATGAACGTCATCCCGATCTCGCGGGCCGCCCCCATCCGGTGGTGCCCGTCGAGCACGTAATACTCGCTCAAGAGTTCATACAGCGATACCGGCGGAAGGGAGACCCCTTGCTCCATGAGACCCAGCATCGTGCCGTAGCGAGGGTTTTCCCGCCATCGATGCGGCCGGAAATCCGCACGCAGGTTTCCCGCCCGCCCCACCGATCCCACGATCCAGTCCACCCGGACTGTCCTCAGGCCGATCGGTCGCTGCGCCGCCAGCCCGTGGCTTTTGAGTTCCTCATTGAACGACTTGAGGGGACTTCTACGTTCAGGCAAGAGGCTGTTCGCCTCCTCTCCCGGTCGGAAGATGCGTCGCCATCAATTTTCGCAAACTCCCGACTCTAGCGACAGCAGGTGCGGCGTGGGTATGTGTCTTCGGAGCGAATCTCATCCAAGCGTTGCAACGCCACCCCCATACTGCCTGTGACGACCTGCTAGACCTGCTCGTACCATGGACCGGCCCGGCGCAGGCTCTGAGGGGAAATAGCCGGTAGGTCTCCGCCGGCGTCCTCACAAATCCGCCCGATAAGCTCCTCGCAAACATCTGGCATCTTATCCGCCAGATTGTTGGCCAGCTCAGGATCGTCTGCTGGCATAAAGAGTTGACGCTCACCGCCATCAAATCGGCCGATGAATCGGTAAGTCTCATCCTGGTAGCGTGCGTACTCGCCCATGCTGCCCGTGACGTAGGGCCGACCGCTCGCCTCAACGCGAATCAACGGCCACAGGTCCGTGCCGTCGACCGGCCTCGGCAGATCGATCCCCAGCCGCGCCAGCGCTGTGGGCAGGATGTCGTGATCGTAAACAAATTCGTCGATCACTCGTCCCGCCCCCTCCCCACCCGGCTCACGAATCATGAATATTATGTCAACCAATTCCGGGTATTGGCAGTGCGAGAGTTTGCCAAGCACGTTGTGCTCGCCAAGAGAGTGGCCATGGTCGGAAACCACCATCAACAGCGTATCGTCTAGCACCTGCAGATCTCGCAACCTCTCCACGAACAGGCCGAGCCATTTATCCACCATCGTCACCTCACCGGCAAAAAGCGCCCTGATGTGATCGATTTCGGCGCGCGTCAGGCCGTCCGTGGGCCCGTACGGCGGCCAGATGAGGTCCTGCCCCTCGTAACCCGGATCGTATAGCTCCCAGTACCAGCGGGGCGGGTCCCACGGCTCGTGCGGGTCGAAACAATCGACCACCAGGCAGAAGTCGTCGTTCCGGTTGTCCTCCACGAAGCGCATCGCCTCGCGAAATACCTCCGGCGCGAAGTAATCCTCTTCGTAGCGGCGATCGTCGACATTGGCCAGGTAGCGCCGGTGACCCGCCTCCCGAGGAGTGCCGGCGAGACTGGCATGGAGGAAGTGTGAGATGTCCACCCCGGCCATCCGGGCCGACGAAGCATAGGCGTCTCCCTCCTGGCCCCGGATGAAAGCGAACTGCTGAAAGCCCCGGTGGAAGTTCATCGCCGGTTTGAACTGGTGGTAGACATCCGTGACCAGGCCTGTCCGATAGCCGGCGTGGCTCATGATCTCCGCCAGCGTGATCTCGGATTCGCGTACTGGATGCCAGCCTGGCCAGCGGACGCTGTCGCCTTTCCTGCTTTGATGATCGCGAAACGGGAACAGCCGGTTGCCCGTGTAGATCGATTGCCGCGCCTCGATCGTGGGCAGTGTCTCGGGATAGGCGTTCGTGAACCGAATTGACTCCGCCGCCAGTCTGTCCAGCGACGGCGTGCGAATCCAGTCGTTTCCGTAGACCCCCACATGGTCGCGCCGCAAGGTGTCCACGATGATTAGGACCAGGTTCATGGCTGCTCCACCTCTTGCCGAGGATTGAGCATATCGTCCGTGCGGCCTGCCAGTTCCGACGGCCCGTTGATCTCCCACCAGGGGCCTACCCGGCGGCGGGCTTCCTTGCCGGTCTGTGGGAGTGATCCTCCGGCGTCCTCCACCACCTGATTGAACAGTTCCTCGCAGAGCTCTGGATTTGCCGCTGCGATATCAGCCTCCAATTCGGAATCATCCCCGATGGAATACAACCGCCGCTCTTCGCGATCGTTGCGCGAGACGAAGTAATACTCGCCATCTTGATACCGGATGAAATCGCCGAAGCCACTGGTGACGAATGGCCGTCCGGGATCACCACCCGAGATCATCGGCAACAGGCTGCGTCCGTCAAGCGGCAGCGGCGGCTCTAGCCCCACCCAATCCAGGACGGTCGGCAGCAGGTCATGGTCGTAGCAGAACCCGTCCACCACCGTGCCCCCGCCCGCCCCATCTGGCTGACGCACCATTAGTATTATGTCAACTAATTCCGGGTACTGGTACGGAGGCAGCTTGCCGAATATGCCGCGCTCGCCCAGCGCATGCCCGTGGTCGGACATGACGATCAGCAGCGTGTCGTCCATTACGCCGAGATCACACAGCCGGTCCACAAACATGCCGAACCACCTGTCCGTCATGGTGACTTCTCCAGCGTACAGAGCGCGGATGTGGTCGATCTCCGCCCGCGTTAGATCGCCAGTGGGTCCGTAAGGTGGCCAGATCAGATCCTTGCCCTCGTAGCCCGGATCGTAAAGCTCCGTATACCAGGGCGGAGGGTCCCAGGGCTCATGCGGGTCGAAGCAATCCACCACCAGAAAGAAATCGTCACGATAATTGTCTTCCAGGAAGTGCATGGCCTCGGTGAACACTCGTGGTGCGAAGTGGTCCTCTTCGTGCTTCCAATCGGAAATGTTGGCCAGGTACTGCCGCAGGCCCAGCCGGCGATACGGGCCTGACACCCTATCGAAGTGGGGATGCATGTGCCGCTCCACCGCCTCCTCGCTAACCGTGCTCGGCGGTCGGTACTTGTCTGCCTCCTGGCCACGAATCCAGACGAACTGTTGAAAGCCGCGGTGGAAATTCATGGAAGGCTTCATCTGATGATAGACATCGGCGATCAAGCCCGTGCGGTAGCCGGCGTGGGACATGATTTCGGCGGCCGTGACGCGATCCTCCCGCACCGGCGACCAGCCGGCCCACGGCACCGTGTCGCCCTTCATGCTCTGGTGATCGTGGAACGGAAAGACCCGGCGCCCCGTATGGATGGCGCGGCGGGCCTGCAGCGTCGGCAGAGCCTCTGGATAAGCATTCGTGAACCGGGCCGACTCGGTCGCCAGCGCATCCAGGTTGGGAGTACTGATCCAGTCGTTGCCATAGCAGCCCACGTGGTCGCGGCGGAGAGAGTCGATGATGGCGACAACTACGTTCATACGCGACCTCCCGGAGGCTCAGACTAAGAAGCGTTGGCGAGCACTATTCAAACGCAACCGCGATCCCGGCGCCAGCCGGGACACTAGCTACCCGATCATGCCGGCGCCTCGAACCCGCCGACCGACGGGACACCCCTAGCAACTTTCGATGCCTAGCGGCGCAGTCTGGCCACCCGACGTTGGGCCCGACGTTTCAGTTTTCCGTCGGCGTCAGACCCCACCACCGCGCGAAAGTCAGCCAGCGCTTCCTCGTCGAGCCCCTGGTCTTCGAAGGTGGCCCCGCGGTTATAGTGGGCGCGTCCATCCCCCGGGGCCAGATCAATCGCCCGCGAATAGTCCTCCACGGCGTCGTCCAGCCGATCGGCCACCCGATGAGCACTACCGCGATTTAGAAACGCCTTCGCATTCTGCGAATCAAGCTTGATCGACTCCGTATAGGCGAATATCGCCGACTCCACATCACCCTGCTTCATTGTGGCGACCCCGAGGTTGTAAAAAGCGTCCGCGCTCGTCTGGTCGCGCTCTGCGGCCCCGGCGAAATTTCGAACCGCCTCCTTGATCTGTCCCAGCTGTCCGTTGATCTTCCCCATCAACAGGTGGGGACGCGCGTCCGCCGGGTCTATATCCGCCACCTCTTCGTAATCACGGATCGCCAGCGCATGCTGGCGCAGCTTCTCGTAGGTCCGCGCCCGGCTGAAATACGCGGCTTTGGCGTCGGGTTGCAGTCCGATAACAGCTCTGTAGTCGGCGATGGCCTCCCGCAGCTTCCCCTGATCTTCAAACAGGCGACCGCGTGCGAAATAGGCGTTGAAGTCGTCCGGCGCCAACTCGATCACATGCTCGTAATCGTCTATCGCTTCCTCCAGTCGATTCAAACCGATATTCGCTATCGCGCGGCCGGCATGCGCGGTCGGATTCTGCGGATCGAGACGAATGGCGGCGTCGAACTGAATCAGTGCCTCCGCCTGGCGATCGTCACCAAGCAGCTCATGGGCGGTCCCGAGCGGGTCGTCAGTCATAAATCTTGCTCGTCGTATGTTGTCGGTTGTCGCCGCGAGTCAGTGTACACAGCGATGGCGGGCAGAAGCCGGTACCGGCTTCGCGAACGGTTCTAGGTCCCATCTTCCACTGGCGAGAGACCGCCATCAGGCGTCCCCGCCCGGGCGCCTACATCGGCTTGCATGAACGCGTCCACCACCTTGGGGTCGAAGTGATCCCCCGACTCGGCGACAAGAATCTCGCGAGCGTGTCATTTCGGAATACCATGCCTCCCGGTACGCCCATTCCGTCGTCAGTGCGTCGAATACATCCGCCACGGCGATTATGCAGGCATCCATATGGATGCTGCTGCCGCGGATGACATCGGGATAGCTCGATCCGGCGGTGATACGGGACTGCGCTCAGGCCGAGAAACACCGCGCCTGCCGCCAAGCTAGTCGGCGGCGACATAGAAAAGCCGCGGTGCGGTTCTCCGAGAATGATGTTTTCCGTGGCCAGCGAATGTAGAAGGAATACGCCCGCTATCGACAGGAATCCCATCCCGGCGAAAAATATCCATATGTCCTCCCTACTCACCGACGCCCGCAGCACCACCGCCGCCACCAGGCCAAGCAGAGCCGACACCGACACCATCCAGAAATGGAACGTCGTTGCCTTGATAAATGGGTCCAGTGTCGGGACCACCCTCAACAGGTAAAAGAGGGCGATCGGTCCGGCGAAAACCAGCAATAGCAGAACGATAAATCGCCCCCGGCGAGCCAGTGTCGCTAGGACCGTTGTATTAGTCGGGGTGGTGCTCAATGCTGGTCGATATCTACGATCTGCGCGTTGGTTGAGTTCCCGGAGCCCGGCTCAGACCCGGGCCTACCGTCATCGCGGCCGCCTGCCGGTTCTACCTGATTTTCGGCCTTGACCTTGCGCCTACAGCAAACGCCACCTGATCCTGATCGGCTAGCATTGCACGGGCAACGGATTCGGACTTACTCCCGAGCCCAGACCCCGGCGCAATCATCCCTGGAAGTCCAACTAGGAGCCTATTGGTCGCATCCGCCCTATCAGTCGATGACCGCTCGGCAAAGGGTCGGAATTAGCCCTTGGGCCTGATGAACGCCGCAGGCGAACCGCGGCTTTTTCTGGCGCTTCTGATCGCCTTCATTTACGCGATAACCGTACACGAGGCCAGCCACGCATTCGTCGCCGATCGGCTGGGCGATACGACTGCGCGCTTTCGCGGCAGACGCACCGTCAATCCCATGTCTCATCTTGATGTCGTCGGCTCCCTGATGCTCGTCGTCATCGGGTTCGGCTGGGGCAAAGCAGTCCCCGTCAATCCCATCAATCTTCGCGGCGATCCGCGCCGCGGCATGGCCATCGTCGCGGCTGCAGGACCAGCGGCGAACCTCCTGTCCGCGGTGGTCTTCGGCCTGCTGTTGCGAGCGGCGGTGTCCAATGGCACGGATCTGGAGTACTGGCATCTGCTTCTCCAGGTCCTGACCCTGATCAACCTGTTCCTGGCTATCTTCAACCTGATGCCCGTCCCACCCCTCGACGGCTTCACTTTGCTGCTCGTGTTCGTTAACCCCAACACCGCCCAACGGCTGCGCTTGTATAGCCGCCAGATAATGATGGTCTTCTTCGGAATTGTGGCCCTGGCGTATTTCCTCCGGCTGAACATGTTCAGTTCCGTGCTCACACCGCCTACGCTCAACCTGTTCCGATTCATCTTGGGTGAACATGCTTCGCGGATAATCTTGGGTGGTTAAGTACCGGGTGGGCCAGTTTCTCCGCGCGCTCTGGGCTCCCCGGGCGAAAGCCTTGACAGATGGCGCGGCGGCGCTCCTCAGCGCGCGTGAAATCCAACTGTTTGAGCGTATGGCCGCCTTCGATCAGGCCCACTCCCTGGCCGTGTACAGCAGGCTTCGGGAACTCGATCCAGACGGCGTCGACTTGCACGTGGCCGGGCTGTTGCACGATGTGGGCAAGGGGCTACCCTCCCTGGCACAGCGAGTGGCGTTCGTGCTGGCCACCGCCCTCTGGCCGAAGAACCTGGAACGCTGGGCTACAATTCCGCGAAGAAGCTTTCGCGGCGGGCTGTGGGCGCTGTCCCATCACGCCGAAGCCGGCGCACGGTTCCTCGAGGCAGCCGGCAGCCGGCCGCGGGTGACGGAGATAGTTCGCAAGCAAGGAAATCCTGAAGACCCGGATACGGCCCTGCTGGCAAGGATTGACGGGCAATGCTGACTGACTGGCGGACGGGAACCAGAGCGTCGGCACTGGCCGATTTCCACCTTTCCCTGACCGAGTTCGACGGTCCCTTCGACCTCTTGCTCCACCTGGTGGACAAGCAGGGCTTCGATATCACTTCCCTGTCCCTCGTGGCCGTCACCTCACAGTACCTAGCCTATATCGACGATCTGAAGGAGTCCTATACCGAAGCCACTTCCGAATTTCTCGCGGTCGGATCGCAACTCGTGTTGTTGAAATCCAGGGCCATGCTGCCCACCGGGGGGGACCCGGAGGACGAGATCGACGAAGCCGTTCGGTTGGCCGAGCGCCTCAAGGTGTACGGGGCCTTTCGCAAGCTGGCCCACGAGTTCGATCGCCTGCAGGCCGAGGACACCGCCCTATTCGTTCGCTTGTCGCCGCACGCCCTCGAGCCCGAAGTAGCTGCTGATACCGGCACCGTCGACGAGCTGGTTGCGGCCATCCATGAAATGCTTAATCCTACGGAAACCACTCGCGCCTTGATTCCCCTGCCGACCAGTCGTTTTGATCTCCCCGAGCGCATCGCCACTGTTGCCAATCGCGTTAGGGCCGCCGGAAAATTGGAGTTCGCCGATCTGGCCAGAGATTGCCGGTCGCGGCTGGAGATCATTTACACCTTGCTGGCCGTTCTGCACCTGGTCGCGCAGAGTAACGTAGCAGTCCGCCAGCGAAAGAGCTTCGGCACCATAGAGATCGAAGACTTAGCCGATGACTGACATTTCCGAAAGCAAAATCGCTCCCGAATCGGACCCGATCTCCGAAGGCTCCAACCTCGATCTGGACTTCGGACTGGGGGACGTAGTTGAAGCCCTGCTCTTCGTCAGCGACCGCCCGCTCGCACCCTCGCGAATCGCCGCGGTCCTCGACGAGGATGAAGATAGCGTCCGCGGCGCCCTCACCGAGCTTCGGCGTAAGTATCAACGCGGCGGTCTGCGCATCCTGCTCCACGATGACCTCTACCAGATGGCCACCGCGCCGGATACCGCCGTGTACTGTCGGGCCCTGCTGGGGCTTGAGCCCAACCAGCGTCTCACTCAAGCCAGTCTTGAGACCTTGGCCGTGGTCGCTTACCGGCAGCCGGTCACTCGCGCGTTAATCGAAGACGTGCGCGGCGTGAACTCCGACAGTCCCCTCTCAAGTCTCGTGGCCTACGGGCTTGTCACCGCCATCGGTAAGAGTGAACGACCCGGCAGGGCGATGCTCTACGGCACCACCCCGGGGTTCCTGGCATATTTCGGAGTCGATTCACTGGATTCCCTGCCAGCGTTGGATCTGCCCGATTTCGCTCCCGGCAAGGAAGCGGTGGCAACCCCAAACCCGCTGGATCCCCGGCCGCCAAAGACGATCGAGGCGAATCCGACCGACTAGCGCTTCGTGTACTGAGGCGCTTTTCGCGCGCGCTTCAAGCCCGGCTTCTTCCGTTCCTTGGCGCGGGCGTCACGGGTCATCAGACCGGCAGGCTTCAGGATTTGTCGAAAATCCGGATTGTATTCAGTCAGAGCGCGGGCCAGACCCTGTCGGATCGCTCCCGCCTGACCGGAAATGCCACCACCGCTGACTCTGATCGTGGCGCTGTAATCACCCTCAACCAAGCGCAACGCCTCCGTCGCTTCAAGCAGATGGGTTCCGACCCGAAAGTATTCCTCAATCGGGCGATCGTTCACCACCAGAGGTCCCTTCTTCGCGAAAAGCCGCACTCTGGCCACCGCTGTCTTCCGGCGGCCGTTCGCGTAGTGGTACCGGTCCGCACTTTTCTTAGCCAATGTCACCATCCAAATTCATAACCTTCGGTTCTTGAGCCGCGTGAGGGTGATCCGGGCCCGCGTAAACATGCAGACGCCCGATCGCGTGTCTGCCCAACTTCGTTTTTGGCAGCATTCCCTTGACCGCCTTCGTTATTGGCCGGTCCGGGAATTTCTCCAGCAAGGTCTCCAGATTCGTCTCTTTTAGCCCCCCCGGATAACCGCTGTGCCTATAGTAAATCTTGTCCGCCAGCTTGTTGCCCGTCACATGCACCTTCTCGGCGTTGACCACAATCACGTAATCTCCCACCTCCAGGTGCGGAGCGTAGGCCGGCTTGCCTTTTCCAAGAAGAACCCCGGCTATCTGCGTCGCCACCCGCCCCAGCGTCTTGCCCTCCAGGTCCACCACCCACCAGGCGCGAACGATGTCCGCCGCGCGGACGCTATGGGTTCTAGTTGACATCTAACTCCTTGAATGCCCCACTCAATGCGCCGGCGCTCCTGAATGGATCGTCGCGATCTTCGTACTCGACTCTCAGCAGGTACAACCCGGCCGCCGGCGCCGACGGCGCCACCGGTGCGTAATCATGTCGGTTGAGCAGGGCAAGGAAATCGTCATTCGAGAGACGCCCCAGCCCGACCTGAACGAGAGCGCCGCTAATTCGCCGCACCATCCGCTTGGCGAAGGCATTCGCTGATATGCGGACGTAGACCATATCCTTTTCCCGCCAGCAGGCGCAATCGGTCACCCGGCGCATCACCGCCTCATCTGTCTCCACCACGAACCCGGCGAAATCGTGAGTTCCGACAAGTTCGCCCGCCGCCGTGTTCATCGCGGGGACATCGAGCTCTCGGCCAACGTGATGCACCCAGCCTCGCAGGAGCGCCGACCGCGCCCTTTGGTTGAGTATTCGATACTCGTAGGTGCGCGCCGATGCCTGCCGGCGCGGATCAAAACCGCCCGGGCAAGCGCTCGCGTCCCTGACGCTGATGTCATCCGGCAAAACGGCGTTTAGAGCCGATCGCATGCCCTCAGGCGGAATCCGGCCTTCGTAATCGGCCGCCACCACCTGCCCCAGCGCATGCACGCCAGTATCGGTCCGACCGGCCGCCTGCACTCGACTTCCTCTAGTCACCAGGCTGTCAAAAGCCGTCTCCAGCGCCACTTGAATCGTCGGTTCACCCGGTTGGGCCTGAAAGCCGGCATAGCCCGAGCCGTCATATTCGATCGTCATCCGGATTCGCCGCATCTCTAGACCAGCTCGATCCTTACCATCGGCGCCGCATCGCCGGCGCGAGGCCCCAGGTTGTACATTCTCGTGAAGCCGCCGTCGCGTTCTTTGAATCGCTCCGAAAGGTCTCCAAACACCTTGTCTATCACCTGCCTGTCCGGCAATCGAGAAAGTGCCTGCCGCCGGGCGTGGAGGTCGCCTCGCTTCCCAAGCGTTATCAGGCGGTCAACATGGGAGCGAATCTCCTTGGCCTTTGCCTCGGTGGTGCGAATGCCCTCATGCAGCAGCAACGACCGGGCCAAGTTTCGCAACATCGCCTTGCGATGTCCCTGGTCCCGATCGAATCTGCGCTTACGGGTCCGGTGCTTCATTCGTCGTTCTCTGACGGCAACGCCGGGTCGCCTGTGACCGTCAGCCCCACGTCCGCTAGCCGCTCACGCAACTCAACCACCAATTTGACCCCCATCCCCCGCAGATCGAAGAGCTCGTACTCGGTAAGTTGGACCAGCTGCTCCACCGTGTCAATTCCATGGCGCTTCAGGCAATTCAAGGCCCGGTTGGACAGTTTCAGCTCTTCCACCGGCGTCGCCGGCTCGATCTCCTCCGGCACGGCGACGACCGCGGACGTGGCCAACAGCTCCTGCGGATCGGCCACCCGCGCCATTAGCGAATATGAATCCACCAGAATTCCAGACGCCGTTGAGACGGCCTCCTCCGGAGTTATGGTGCCGTCAGTCCAGACCTGCACCGACAGCCGGTCCCAGTCCGTCGACCGGCCGACTCGGGCCCGCTCGACCCCATACTGAACTCGGTGCACCGGCGTGAACCGAGCATCCAGCGGGATGACCCCGATCTGCTTATCCTCTTGCTCCTCCGCTCCGACATAGCCCACTCCCCGCTCGATCACCAGCTCGACGCGGAGCGTGCCCTTCTTGTTGTCGAGCGTAGCCAGGTAATGGTCCGGATTGATGATCTCCACTTCGGGACCGATCTGAATACTCGAATCGGTCACCACTCCCGGACCCTTGACCTCGATTAATCCGGCGATAGGCCCCTCGGCGTGCATCCGTAGACGGACATCCTTCAGATTCAGAATGAACTGCGTGATGTCCTCTCGCATGAAGGCCAGATTCGAGAATTCATGCAGTATCCCATCAACACTGATGCGGGTGATCGCAGCGCCCGGCATGGACGACAGCAGAACCCGTCGAAGCGGATTCCCGATCGTGTGCCCGTAACCACGGGGTAGCGGTTCCACTACGAAGTGTCCGTGCCGGTCCCCGGCATCGATCACATTGATTATCGGCATTGGCTGTTCGGCTGCCAACTATTACCTCCGGCGTTATGTTGTGGCTTCGCCTCAATCGGCGGCCATTGGCTATCTAGAGTAGAACTCGACGACTAGTTGTTCGTTGACGACCACGTCAACCTGCTCGCGCTCAGGCAGCGCGACGACTTTACCTGTCTTCTTTTCCACGTCCACCAGCACCCATTCCGGCCTCCCCATATCCGAGGCTCGGTCCTGGGCGATGACGAACACGTCCAGATCACTGCTCGCGGCTCGAACTGTGATCTCATCACCGACTTTCAGCAGATGCGATGGCGTTTTCGCCGGCCGACTGTTGACCTGAAAGTGACGGTGGGTTACCAGCTGGCGGGCCTGCTTTCGCGACGTGGCGAATCCCATCCGGTACACCACATTATCCAGTCGTGACTCAAGGATTTGCAGCAGATTTCCACCCGTCAGCCCCGGCATCTTTTCCGCCATCCGGAAATACCTTCGAAACTGACGCTCCAGCACGCCATACGCCCGGCGGACTTTCTGTTTCTCACGAAGTTGCACCGCGTAGTCCGACATTCGACGTCTCATCTGTCTCACACCAGCCGCGACCCCGGGCGGCAGGTTGCGTCGCTCAATCGCGCACTTGGGCATGAAACATCGATCGCCTTTAAGAAAGAGTTTCACTCCCTCCCGGCGGCAAAGTTTGCAGTTCGGGCCGGTGTAGCGGGCCATGCTAGCCGCTCTCCAGGTGCGATCCGCGGGCGGCGCAGATCATATGCGCCTCCGCTTCGGCGGGCGGGGTCCGTTATGGGGCACTGGCGTGACATCTGTTATTCCCATCACCTGCATCCCTGCGGTCTGCAGAGCGCGGATTGCGGCATCGCGACCGCTGCCCGGTCCTTTGACGAATACCCTAATCTTGCGCATTCCCATGTCCATCGCTTGGCGAGCAGCCTGCTCGGAGGTCATCTGGGCTGCGTACGGCGTACTCTTGCGCGATCCTTTGAACCCGACACTGCCACCGCTGGACCAGCACACGGCGTTGCCTTGCGGGTCCGTGATTGTGACTATGGTGTTGTTGAATGTCGCCTGTATGTGGGCCTGACCTTCGGGCACTATCCGGGCATCGCGCCGACGTCTACGTCTTTCTGCCAAATTTGTCCTCCGAGATCGCGGGTCTACCGCTTGATAATTCTTTTTCTGATGCCGATGGAGCGCTTATGACCGCGCCGGGTACGGGCATTCGTATGTGTGCGCTGCCCGCGAACCGGCAGATTCAGCCGGTGCCGAATCCCCCGGTAACAGCCAATTTCACGCAGCCGGCCAATATTGAGCGCCACCTCTCGGCGAAGCTCCCCCTCAACCTTGTGCTCTCGGTCGATGATCTCGCGAATTCGGCTCAGCTCGTCCTCCGTCAGGTCACGCACTCGCATCGTGCTGTCCACCCCCGCCCCGTCCAGAATCTTATTGCTGGTCGTCTGGCCAATCCCGTAGATGCGCTGCAACGCTATGAGCACCGGCTTCTCGACCGGAACATCGACACCTGAGATTCTTGCCATTCGGGCTACCCCCTAGCCTTGCCGCTGGCGGTGCTTGCGCACTTCACATATCACCATCACCACGCCGCGACGCTTGATAATCTTGCACTTGTCGCAGCGCGGCTTGATCGAGGCTGATACCTTCACAACGCGTCTCCCGGCACGGTCAACCATTCACCGGCAGGCGCCAGGTGATACGTCCGCGCGTCAGGTCGTGCGGCGAAAGCTCCACCCGAACCCGATCCCCCACCCCGATGCGGATGTAATGCATCCGTAGCTTGCCAGACAGGTGTGCAAGCACGGTCACGCCATTGTCCAGTTCGACATTGAACACCGTATTGGGTTTGGATTCTCGCACGACCCCTTCAATTTCTATTACGTCTTTCTTCTTAGCCAAACTTCTCCGTGCCTTCGCCGGCCATCAGGCAAGCGTAAGTATTTCTGGCCCGGTCTCCGTTACCGCCACCGTATGTTCGTAATGCGCCGACAGACTTCCATCCGCCGTCCGAATGGTCCATCCGTCCGGGTCGGTCCTCGTGTGGATCGTGCCCACGTTCACCATCGGCTCGATGGCTATCGTCAGCCCTATCTCCACAATGGGACCGGCGTCCGGCGAACCGAAGTTCGCCACCTTCGGCGCTTCATGCAGGCTACGACCGACACCGTGTCCCACTAATTCCCTCACGACGGCGAAGCCATGCGCTTCGGCATGCCGTTGAATGGCGTGACCCACCCTGCCAAGCGGCTTTCCCGCTTCCAGCGCGGCGATCCCTTTGCCCAGCGCCTCTTCGGTCGTTTTCAATAGATTGGAAGCCTCCGGCCCGCATTGTCCGACTCGATAGGTACGGGCGGAATCGCCGTGCCAACCACCTAGGATAGCGCCACAGTCAACCCCTAGGATATCCCCTTCCTGCAATACATACCCATTCGGTATTCCGTGGACGATCACGTCATTGACCGAGGCGCAAATGCTGCCCGGAAACGGACTGTCCGGATTCCTTGCGCTCGGGTAGCCCTTGAACGACGGAATCGCCCCGTAGCCGCGTATTGTTTCTTCCGCAAATTGATCCAGCTCCCCCAACGGCACTCCTGGCTGAATCAGGTCATTCAGGCCGTCCAACACTTCCCCCACAATCCGACCCGCCGATCGCATCCGCTCGATCTCCGCCGGGGTCTTCAGGGGAATGTCACTCAATGGATCATCCCCTCGATCTTGGTGACGATTTCGTCGTGCACCGCCTCAATCGTCTGCCCACCGTCAACATCAATCACCAAGTCGCGCTCGCCATAAAAATCGATCACCGGCAGGCTCAATTCGTGATAAACATCAATCCGGTGGCCCACGACGTCCTCGCCATCGTCCACCCTCCCGCGATCGGCGAGGCGCCGAAAAATTTCCTCTTTATCCACCCGGATGTGAATCACCGCGCTAATTTCCAGGCTCAGAGAAGGCAGGGACTCCTCCAGCCGGGACGCCTGCGGCAATGTCCGCGGGAACCCGTCCAACAACACCCCTTTGCCACGGCCAATAAGAGCTTCAATGTGGTCAATCATGATCTGGCAAACCGACTTGTCAGGCGCCAGCTCGCCTCGTTCGAAATACTTCTTCGCCAGAACCCCCGCCGCCGTCCGCTCCGCCGCCGCCTGCCGGAGCACGTTGCCAGACGACTCATGCACCATGCCAAATTCCGCAGCCAAACGCGTCGCCTGCGTGCCTTTCCCCGATCCCGGAGCACCCAGCATGATCATGAGTAGAGGTTTACCAGGCATTCGGTCCGCAGCATCACTTGAGAAACGACTCGTAGTCACGCATCATCAGCTGTGACTCGAGCTGTTTCATCGTATCCAGCACCACTCCGACCACGATTAGCAATCCGGTGCTGCTCAACGCAACCGTCGTAATTCCCGTGGCCGATCCGACAAAGAATGGGGTGATCGCGATGCTGGCCAAGAATAATCCGCCCGCCAGCGTGAGGCGGTTCAGAATTCGACCCAGATAGCCTGCTGTCGGCCGCCCTGGCCGGATGCCCGGAATGAATCCACCATTCTTCTGCAAGTTCTCCGGCAAATTCTGCTGATTGAACATGACGATCGTGTAAAAGTACGTGAACGCGATAACCAGCAGGAACGTGAATATCCAATAAACGAAATTCGCCGGGCTAAACCAGACCGCCAGCGTGCCCGAAATGCTCGACAACCAGCCGATGTCCGTCGTCTGTAGATATGTAGCGATCGTGCCCGGCAACAGCATCACCGAAAACGCGAATATCAGCGGAATCATCCCGGCCGAGTTAATTTTCATCGGGATGTGGGTCGACTGCCCGCCGTAAAGCCGATTGCCGCGCACCCTCTTCGCGTACTGCACCGGTATCCGGCGCTGTCCCTCCTGGATGAATATGATCGCCGCCACCATCAGCAGGCCGATTCCAGCGAATATTACGAGCCCAGAAAGATTGTCTCCCCCAAAGAGGGACTGCCCCAACGCCCGCGGGGCCCCGGCGATGATCCCGCCAAGAATAATTATCGAGATCCCGTTGCCTATCCCACGCTCGGTTATGCGCTCGCCCAACCAGAGCATAAACATCGTCCCCCCCGTCAGTACCACCAGCATCGAAAGTATCGTGAGCGGCCCGGCGTTCGGGTCGATCGGCGAAGGCGACGACTGGCGCAGCAGCGTGATCTGGCCGATACCTTGTAGCATCGCCAGCGGAACCGCCGCCAGCCGCGTGTACTGGGCTATCCGTTGCCGGCCCGCCTCACCGCCTTCGCGGGCGAGGTTCTTCAGCGGCGGTATCAGCGGCTGCATGACGTTCATGATGATTGACGCCGTGATATACGGGTACACACCCAGAGCCACGATCGAGAAGTTCTCCAGCGCGCCGCCTGACAACAGATTCAAGAATCCAAGCAGTTGGTTTCCCTCGAACTGCTGCCGCAGCACCGCCAGATCGATCCCCGGCATCGGAATATGCGCAACTATTCGGAACACAATCAGCATCCCGAACGTGAACAGGATCTTGGCTCGCAGATCCGGCAGTTTGAAGGCGGTTATCGTGGCCTGGATCATCTAAAGTTCCGGGGTTTTCGGTCTACTTGGCGGTGGAAGCATCCGCGCTTCCGCCATTCTTGTCATTATCTGGCCCGATGAGTTCGGCCTTCCCCCCGGCCGCTTCAATCTTGGCTATAGCCGCCGCCGAGAAATGCGTGGCCCGAACCGTAAGTTTCACGCTCACTTCGCCGCGGCCCAGTATTTTCACCGGACCGCGTCGCGCCAACCTTAGGGCTATCAACTCCGCCGGGCCAATCACGTCGCCCTCCGCGAAGACATTCAGTGCCTCCACGTTCACCGGCTCAAATCGGACGCTGGAGCGAGAATTATTGAAACCAGGCAGTCGCGGGAACCGCATCAGGATCGGCGTCTGCCCGCCCTCAAATCGGGCCTTGCGTTTGTGTCCGGCCCGGGCGCCAGCGCCCTTTTGGCCGCGCCCGCTCGTCTTTCCTCTTCCGGACCCATTCCCACGGCCGACCCGCCGGCGAGCCTTCCGGAGCCGGCCCAGCTGAACGATTTCATGAGGCTTCAGGTTCGGGATGACATCTGCCACGCGCTAATCCGCCGACTCTGTCTGGGAAACACTCACCAGATGCCGCACCGATGTCACCATCCCGCGGATGGCCTCGTTGTCTGGTTTGACCACCGTCTGCCCGCGCTTGGTCAGCCCGAGCGCCCGCACAGTGTCCTTTTGTCGCTGCCGGCTCCCGATGACACTCTTTATCAGCGTTATCTCAAGCATCGCGCCCACCACCCTCAAGCTGGTCCGGGGACGGATCGCGCATCTTCATCCCCTCACGAACTCGCAGCGACTGCAACGCCACCAGCGTGGCTTTCGCAACATTGAGCGGGTTCGCCGATCCGTACGCCTTCGTAAGCACGTTCTGAACGCCCGCCGACTCAAGCACCGCCCGCACCGCTCCTCCGGCGATCACTCCCGTCCCTGGCCCTGCTGGTCGCAAGATTACCTTGGACGCTCCAAAGTGTCCCTCCACGTAATGAGGGATCGTGCCGTCCCGCCTGATCGGGATATCCACCATGGCACGGCGGGCCCGCTCGTTTCCTTTGCGGATCGCCTCCGGCACCTCACGCGCCTTGCCCAGGCCGAGTCCCACCTTTGTCTGCCCATCGCCGACGATGACAACGGCGTTGAAGCCGAAAGTCCGGCCGCCTTTTACTACCTTGGCCACCCGATTGATGCGAACGATCCGCTCTTCGTAGCGCTGTTTTTCCGTGTCGCGTGCCATCTATATCCTTAGAATTTCAGTCCGGATTTGCGTGCCGCGTCGGCCAGCGCCGCCACCCGCCCGTGATACTTGTGTCCACCCCTGTCGAAGACGACTATCTTCACGTCAATTTCCAGCGCCATTTTCGCGATTAGTTCGCCCACGGCCCCCGCTCGCTCTGTCTTCGTTCCCTTCAACTTGCCCTCCAACACCGGGTCACGTGTGCTGGCCGCCGCGATGGTGTGCCCACGCGTATCGTCAATGATCTGCGCGTAGATGTGACGCGCGCTTCGAAAAACCGCCAAACGTGGCCGCTCCCGAGTGCCCCGCATCTTCCTGCGCAGCGACGCGTGCCGGCTGCGGCGCATACTTCGCCTCGATTTGTTCCGTGCCATATCCCTAACCCACTCCGCCGAGGGCCCCGATCGCGGCCTTCCCAGGCTTCGTACGCACCACTTCACCCGCATATCGAATGCCCTTGCCCTTGTAGGCGTCCGGAGGGCGAATCATTCTCAGCTCGGCCGCCGTCCTGCCCACCAATTCTTTGTCAATCCCACGCACCAGCACCCGGTTATTTCCTTCCACCACCAGCTCAATTCCCTCCGGCGCCGGAAAAATTACCGGATGCGAAAATCCGAGTTGCAACTCTACTCCGCTGTCGTGAGCCTCCACCCGGTAGCCGGTGCCTACGATACTTAGCGTCTTGCTCACGCCATGGGTCACTCCTTCGACCATGTTGGCGATAAGCGTCCGGCTGAGCCCGTGCAGTTCCTTATGCCGGCGCTCATCCGATTCGCGTGAAACCAGCAGGATGCCGTCCTCCTCCTTGACCTCGATACAGCTCTCAAGCGTGAGGGCGAGGTTGCCAAGCGGTCCCGTGATCTTGACCTCCCGGCCGGAGTGCTCCCATTTCACCCCGTCACCGAGCGGGATGGGCCGCTCGCCTACTCTGGACATGCGATCAGCCTCTCGCCGAGGGAGCCTACCAAACGTGACAAATTACTTCCCCTCCCAGCTTCCGGCGGCGAGCCTGCGAGCCCGTCATCACGCCCTGGGATGTCGAAACCAAGCTAATCCCCACCCCACCCATCACCTGCCTGATCTCACCGTAACCCGTGTATATCCGCAGGCCCGGTTTGCTGATTCGTTTTAGCCCTGCCACCGCCGGGTCAAGGTCCTCGTCGTACTTAAGTTCGACTCGCAACAGCGGTTGCGGCGGCTCGTCCACGATCTCATAGCCAGCGATGTATCCCTCTTCCTCGAGCACCTTGACGATGCTCACCTTCATCTTCGAACAAGGCAACGTGAGGCTCGGCAGGACGGCCTTCGAAGCATTGCGAATCCGGGTCAACAGGTCAGCGATGGGATCGCTGAACGTAATCGCTCTACTCGTCGTTGTAGTTTCCCCTGTCATCACCAACTGGACTTCGTTATGCCGGGCACGAGACCCTGCAGAGCGCGCTCACGAAAGCAGATTCGGCACATTCCAAATTTGCGCATGAACGCCCGCGGCCGCCCGCATATTCCGCAGCGATTCCGAAATTGCACCTTGAATTTCGGCGGTCTCTTCCATTTTTCAATTTTGCACTTCTTAGCCAAGTGGGGATTACCTTCCCGGGTTATGCAGCATCACGATGGAACGGACAGCCCATTATCTCAAGCAGGGCCATCGCCTCGGAGTCATTCGGCGCGGACGTCACTATCGTCACCTGGAATCCCCGGACCCGATCCACGGTGCTGTAATCGATCTCAGGGAAGACAAGCTGCTCATTGAACCCGATCGAGTAGTTGCCACGCCCGTCAAACGCGGAGCGAGACAGACCTCTAAAGTCACGTACCCGCGGTATCGCGATCGTGAACAGGCGATCGATGAATTGGTACATCTGGTCTCTCCGGAGCGTCACCATGCATCCCACTCGCATCCCCGCCCTCAGGTGGAAGTTGGAGATGGCCTTCCGCGACCGCGTTATCACCGGCCGCTGACCAGCCATGATCGCCATGTCCCTCACCATCGCCTCCGGTGCGTTCGCATTCTCAATCGCCTCGCCCAGGCCGGAATTCAGGACAATCTTTTCCAATCGCGGAACCCGCATCGTGTTAGTCAGCCCGAGCTGCTTCATTAGCGCCGGCCTGATCTCTGTCTCGTACCGATATTTCAGTCTTGAAGCCACTAGCTGTCGATTACCTCTCCGCAGTGTTTGCAGGTTCGGACTTTACCGCTATCGGCCAGGACCGTCGTCCCGACCCGAGTCGGCCGATCGCACTTCGGGCAGATCAGCATCACGTTCGAAACCGCCAGCGGCGCATTGAACTCGATGATTCCAGACGGCTGCCCCGGAGCCCGCGGTTTCGTGTGGCGCTTGCGGACGTTTACGCCCTCCACGATCACTTTCCGCACCTTTGGCAGTACCTCGATAATTTCTCCCCGTTCGCCACGGTCGCGACCCCGGGTCACCACCACCTGATCACCTTTTGTCACCCTAAGCCCGGACATCAGCTCATAACACCTCCGGCGCCAGCGACACCACCCGGGCAAATCGCGTCTCTCTCAGCTCACGCGCCACCGGACCGAATATCCGCGTACCCGCCGGGGCTTCCTGTGGGTCCAATATCACGGCGGCATTGTCGTCGAAGCGAATCCGAGAACCGTCCGGCCGCTTGTATTCCTTCGCCACTCGCACCACCACCGCCCGCACGACCCGGCCCTTCGGCACCGCGCTGTTCGGCGCCGCCTGCTTCACCGAGCCCACGATCATGTCGCCAACCCCGGCATACCGCCGGCCCGACCCACCCAATACGCGGATCACCAGTAGCTCTCGGGCGCCGCTGTTATCAGCGACCCGGACTCTAGACTGCTGCTGTATCACTAGGGTCTGCCTCTTCTTCGGGGCTAATTTCAGCACGTTCCACGATCTCACGCATTCGCCAGGTTTTGTGGCGGCTGAGCGGTCGCGACTCTTCAATAATCACTTCATCACCCACCCGGCATTCGTTCTCAGGATCATGGGCGAGATATCGGCTGTGGGACCGCACCGGCTTTCCGTACAGCCGGTGCCGTTTGTACATGATGTGCTCGACCATGATCGTCTTGTCCATCGCATCGCTGATCACAGCGCCCTGCACACGTTTTTTTCGAGAAGCCATTAACTCTGCCTAATCCTCTGTCTCTGTATCTTCGCCGGCGTCGTCGTCCGCGCGAACCTTTTCCGTAAGCACCGTCATGATCCGCGCGACCTCGCGGCGGTTCGTGGATAGCTGTGCATAATTTTCGAGCTGGTGGGTGGCGTTCTGGATTCGAAGCTGAAATAGGTCCTCTCGCCGGTCTTCCAGTTGCTGTTGCAGTTCTTCTACCGTCAAACCCCGCAATTCGCTTGCCTTAGCCAACAACCAGCTCCTCGCTCCGGGATACGAACCTCGTGGCCACAGACAGCTTGTTACTCGCCAGCCGCATCGCTTCCTCGGCCATGTCCTGCGGCACGCCGGAAATTTCGAACAGCATCCGTCCCGGCTTTATCACCGCCACCCAGTGATCCACCGCCCCCTTCCCTCCACCCATCCGGGTCTCCACCGGTTTTCGGGTGATCGGCTTATCCGGAAAAATGCAAATCCACACCTGACCGCGGCGACGCATGTGGTGCGTCAGCACGCGCCGCGCCGCCTCTATTTGCCGGCTGTTGATGTTGCCCATCGTCGTGGCCTGCAGGCCGAAGTCGCCGTGGCCCAGGCTGTTGCCGCGCGTCGCAATCCCTCGATTGCGGCCGCGGTGCATCTTGCGAAACTTTGTCCGTTTGGGCATCAGCATGGCCCGCTCCTACCGCTCCACACCCTGAGGCAATTCGCGGGACCGGTCGCCATCCTGGCTGGTATTTTCTTCTCTCCCGCTCCCCCGATGCACCCACGCCTTAACCCCGATCGTCCCATAAGTCGTCCGCGCCGTCGCCTGACCGTAATCAATATCCGCGTCCAACGTCTGCAGCGGTACCCGGCCTCGGATCTCAAATTCCGTACGGGACATTTCGCGACCGCCCAGACGGCCGCTCACCATTATCTTCACGCCTTCCGCCCATGCCCGCATACTCCGCTCCGCGCTCATCTTTATCGCGCGCCGGAACGACACCCGCCGCTCGATCTGGTCGGCCACATTGCGAGCCACCAGATACGCGTCGAGCTCCGGGTTCGAAATTTCCGCGATGCTGACGAAGATGCGCTTCTTGAAGTGTTTCGCCAGTGCCACCTGCAGCGCCTCCCGATTCGATCCGCCTCTTCCGATCACAATCCCCGGTCGCGACGTGTGGATGTTCACCCGGATGACATTTGACGCCCGGCGGATGCCGATGCCCGACACGCCCGCTCCGAAGCTACGACGCCCTCCGCCGCTGCGCTCTGCGCTGCCCGGCGGATTCTTCAGCCACGCCCGAATTACCCGGCGAATCTCATCGTCTTCCAGCAGATACGCTGCATAATTCTTGTCCGCATACCACTGGCTGTCCCAGTTCCTTATGCCACCCAGCCGGTAGCCCACCGGATGTACTTTTCGTCCCATCTAAGAATCCCGCTCGCCCACTACCACCGTTACGTGGCTCATCCGTTTCTTGTACCAGCCCGGCCGGCCTCGCGACTTCGCCCGCAGTCGTTTCAGACGCGGCCCGTCGTCCACCGACACTCGCGACACGTACAGGCTTCCGGGATTTAGACCGTAATTATTCTCGGCATTCGCGATCGCCGATTTCACGACCTTGGACAGAAATTCGGCTCCCCGATTCGGCAGAAACGCCAGCGTCGCCAGCGCCATCTCAACGTTCTGGCCCGTAATGGCGCGCCCCACCAATCGCACCTTTCGCGGCCCTATACGGAGGTATTTCGCTGTCGCCCAGACTTCCAATTCAGCTCCCGTCCAAATTCAGGTTCATGCTCGCGGCCCTGTCGATCTCATCCCGGCGTGCCCTCTGAATACCCGCGTCGGCGCGAACTCACCGAGCTTGTGCCCCACCATATTCTCGGTGATGTAGACCGGCACATGCCGCCGACCATCATGCACCGCAATCGTGTGCCCCACCATGTCCGGGAAGATCGTCGACCTTCGGCTCCACGTCCGAATTACCACCTTTTCGCCGCGGCGATCCAGTTCACGCACGCGCTTGATTAGCCGCTCGTCTACGTAAGGGCCTTTTTTTAGTGATCTAGACATCTAAGTGTATTCCGCGTCCTAACGCCGACGGCCGCGTCGGCGAATGATAAATTTGTCGCTCCGTCGCCGTCCCCTGCGGGTCTTGTAACCCATGGCCGGTCGGCCCCAGGGGGTCTTGGGCGGCATTCCCGTCGGAGCCTTGCCCTCGCCCCCACCGTGCGGGTGGTCGTTGGGATTCATCGCCGATCCGCGCACTGTCGGGCGCCGTCCCATCCAACGGGACCGCCCGGCTTTGCCCAGAGAGACGTTGCTGTGGTCCTCGTTACCGACCACCCCAATCGTCGCCATACAACGCTGGTGAACCAGACGCATTTCACCCGAGGGCAATCGCAACGTTACCATGCCCCGGTCTTTCGCCATAACCTGCAACGAAGTACCCGCACTGCGCGCCAGCTGCGCGCCCCGCCCCGGCTGCATTTCCACGCAGTGAACCGTCGTGCCATCAGGAATGTGTTGAAGCTCCAGCGCGTTGCCCACTCGCAACTCAGCGTCCGGCCCGGACGAAATAACATCCCCCGCCGTAATTCCTCCCGGGGCCAGGATGTAGCGCTTTTCCCCATCTCGGTAGTGCAGAAGCGCGATCCGCGCCGAGCGGTTCGGGTCGTACTCAATTGCCGCCACCCGCGCCGGGATACCCCCCTTGTCGCGTTTCCAATCAATGACCCGAAGCCGGCGCTTCGCCCCGCCCCCGCGGTGGCGCACTGTTATTCGCCCTTGATTGTTGCGACCGGCCTTGCGCTTCTTCGGTCGCAGCAACGACTTTTCCGGTTTCTTCTTGCTGAGGTCGGATTGATCTACCGAAATGTAGGCCCGGCGGCCCGGTGATGTGGGTTTGAAGGTTTTCAGAGCCATCTAGTTCTCACCTATACCCCGGCGAAGATTTCGATTGTCTGACCCGGCTGCACGGTCACCGTGGCCTTTTTCCAATCAGGTCGCTTACCCCGGCTGCGCCCGAATCGGCGCCATTTTCCCCGCACTCGCGAAACATTCACCTGGGTGACATTCACTTCGAAGATGGCCTCCACCGCTTCCCTGATTTGCGCCTTATTCGCGCGATCGGCCACTTCGAACACGTACTTGCCGGCTTCGGCCGCCATGGTCGATTTTTCCGTCACGATCGGCCGCACTATCACGTCACGCAGATCCATCATCGCCGCTCCTGCGCATCACTTGCAGCGCCGGTACCGAGGCCACCACGTGACTCGCGGTCAAGATATCGTTCGCGCTCACTGTGTCTGCTCGTGTTACGTTGATCCTAGGAAGATTGGCCGTTGACCGCGTCAGCCCAACGCTCACATCCACATCCACCAGCAATACCCGATCGTCCAGTCCCGCCTTGTCCAGCCACGCCCGCCTCGATTTCGTCTTTTCGTCCGCCAAGTCAAAACTCTTGATGACGCTCAACGCCCCGGCCACGACCTTTAGCCCCACCGCCACCCGAAACGCCGTCGCCCGTTCCCGCCGGTTGAGACTGCGCCCGTAATCCCGCGGCTTCGGCGCAAACACCACGCCCCCACCTTTCCATTGGGGCGAGCGGATAGAGCCCTGCCGAGCCCGCCCGGTACCCTTCTGCCGCCACGGCTTTCGCCCGCCTCCCCGCACCTCCCCACGCGATTTGGTCGATTGCGTGCCACGACGCAAATTCGCCTGGTGATCCACTATCGTCCGCTTCAAAATTTCGATCGGCACATCGACCGTCAGAAACTCGGCGGGGACCTCGACGGTCCCAACTACATTACCGTCGGGATCCAACTCCCGAGCGGAGGCGGAATCAGACTTACCCGCCATTATTCCGGCCCCGGTCTCAGCAGCACGATGGATCCGTTATAGCCGGGCACCGGCCCCTTCAGCAGCACCACGTTCCGCTCTTCCTCAACGCGCACCACCAACACATTCTTCACGCTCACCCGCGCACCGCCAAGGTGGCCCGCCATCCGCGTGCCTTTAAACACCCGGCCCGGGGTCGTGCCAGCGCCTATCGAACCCGGAGCTCGCTCCCGGTCGGACTGGCCGTGAGTACGCTTGCCGCCGTGATAACCGTGTCGTTTCATCACTCCAGCAAAGCCCTTACCCTTGGACGTACTGGTCACCGTGAGCCGCTGACCCTGGATGAACTGACCGGCCGTCACCGCATCCCCAACCGCCACCTCGACCTCGCCTTCCGTGCGGAATTCGCGCAGATGGCGCAGCGGCGATATTTCGCCCAGATGGCCGAGTTGCCCCTGCGTCAGTTTCGATTCTCGTACCTCGCCGTACCCCATCTGCACAGCGCCGTAGCCATCGTTGGCCAGGGTCTTCACCTGCGTCACGCTGCACGGCCCCGCCTCCACCACGGTGACCGGCACGAAATGCCCTGAGTCATCGTAAACATGGGTCATTCCCAGTTTCTTCCCGATCAAACCGATACTCACGGCCTTACTACGACTTCAGCTCTATGTCGACGCCGGCCGGCAGATCGAGATTGAGCAGCGCGACCATCGTCTCCGGTTTCGGATCGATGACGTCGATCAGTCTCCGGTGCGTGCGCATCTCGAACTGTTCCCGCGAATCCTTGTCGATAAACGGCGATCGGATCACCGTCCACTTATTTATCTTCGTCGGCAACGGAATCGGCCCGCGCACCTCAGCCCCTGTACGCTCGGCGTTCTCAATAATCCGCCCGGCCGACTGATCCAGAACACGGTGATCGTATGCCTTCAGCCGAATCCGGATCCGCTGCTGCCGGGGGTTGCGCCGTCGTCTCTTTGACGTTCTTTCAGCCAGGGTGATTCAATCCTTCTATTCGTCGATCTTCGTCACCGAGCCGGCACCCACCGTCACCCCACCCTCGCGGATGGCGAACCGAACACCCCGCTCAAGCGCGACCGGCGTGATCAGCTTCACCTGCATTTCCACATTGTCCCCGGGAACCACCATTTCCATTCCTTCAGGAATACCTATTTCGCCTGTCACGTCCGTGGTGCGGATGTAAAACTGTGGCCGGTAACCGTTGAAGAACGGCGTGTGTCGGCCACCTTCCTCACGTTTAAGGACGTAAACCTCGGCGGCGAATTCAGTATGCGGAGTGATACTGCCCGGTTTGGCCAGTACCTGTCCCCGCTCCACCTCATCGCGCTCAACCCCACGCAGAAGGCAGCCGACGTTGTCCCCGGCCTGTCCCTCATCCAACGTCTTGCGAAACATTTCCACCCCGGTCACCACGATTCCTTTTTGACCTTCGCCCATCCCCACGATGTCCACCTGGTCGCCCGTATGCACGATGCCCCGGTCGATCCGGCCGGTCACTACCGTCCCACGACCCTTGATGCCGAACACGTCCTCGATGGCCATCATGAAGTCCTGGTCCACCGCGCGCAGCGGCGTCGGAATAAATTTGTCCACCGCATTCATCAGCTCCCAGATGCACTCGTATTCCGGCGCTTCCGGGTCCGTGCTTTCGCTCTCCAGCACCCCGAGAGCGTTGCCTCGGATCACCGCAGCGTTGTCGCCGTCAAAATCGTGATCGCCGAGCAGTTCGCGCACTTCCAGCTCCACTAGCTCAAGGAGCTCTTCATCATCCACAAGGTCCTCTTTGTTGAGGAACACCACCATGCTGGGCACTTCCACCTGCCGGGCCAGTAGCACGTGCTCGTGCGTCTGGGGCATCGGCCCGTCCGGGGCGCTCACCACCAGGATCGCGCCGTCCATCTGGGCCGCTCCGGTGATCATGTTCTTGATGTAGTCGGCATGCCCCGGGCAGTCCACGTGGGCATAGTGCCGCGCTTCCGTCTCGTACTCCACGTGCTGGATGGCGATCGTGATTCCACGCGCCTTTTCCTCCGGCGCGTTGTCAATCGTGTCAAACGCCCTGAACTCGGCCATCTGCTTCAGACCCAGGACCTTCGTCATTGCTGCCGTCAGCGTCGTCTTCCCGTGGTCGATATGACCGATCGTGCCGACGTTGGCGTGCGGTTTGGTTCTTTCAAATTTTTCTCTGGCCATCTATCCCTCTGATTTCTTCGATGAAAGCCGGGCCGTCCCGATTGTCCTAATAAGCTTCACGCGAGGTGCCTTTCCCAGTTCACTCAGGTGGTCGCGAACTCCGAACTCATCGCAGCCACGGCCACTTCCGCGTAATGGGCGAATTCAAGGGTGAACGTGCCGCGCCCTTGCGTTAGCGAACGCAACTCGCCAGCATACCCGAACAAACCCGCCAGCGGGGCGAACGCGCTCACGTGGACTTGCCCCCCGTCAACCGCCGCGTCGCGAATCTCAGCCTTCTTCGACGCCAGGTTGCCCACCACTTCCCCCATGTAGTTTTCCGGTGCGATAACTTGCAGCTCCATGATCGGTTCCAGCACCACGCTTCGGGCCTTCGAGAACCCGTCCTTAACCGCCATCGATCCCGCAATCTGAAAGGCAAGCTCCGAAGAGTCCACCTGATGGGAAGAACCATCCAGAATCGTCACTCTGACATCAGTCATCGGATACCCGTGCGGGCCATCAGTCAGAGCATTCGTGATGCCGGTTTCGACGGCAGATATGAATTCTAGCGGAATCGATCCACCAACGACCTTTCTATCGATGGAATTGCCCGTCCCCGGCGCCTCTGGCTCAAGCCCCAGCACCACATGGCCGTACTGGCCGCGTCCACCCGTCTGGCGGATGAATTTACCCTCGGCTTCCACCGTCCGGCGTATCGTTCCCCGGTACGCAACCTGCGGCGCCCCGACATTGGCCTGTATCCCGAACTCCCGCCTCATCCGGTCCACCAGCACCTCGAGGTGCAGCTCGCCCATACCGGCGATGATCATCTGGCCGGTTTCGCTGTCCGAGCTGACCTGGAACGTGGGATCTTCTTCACTTAACCGTTTCAGGGCCTCCGTCATCTTGTCCTGATCGCCCTGGCCAATCGGCTCAACCGCCACTCGCACCACCGGCGTCGGGAACGTGATCGGCTCCAGCAGGAACGGTCTCTTCCGATCCAGCAACGTGTCACCCGTCGAGCTATTTCGAAGACCGATCGCCGCCACGATATCTCCCGCGACCACACCTTCCTTCACTTGCTCGCGCTTATCGGCATGCATCCGCAGGAGCCGCCCTATTCGCTCGCGGCTACCCTGCGTCACGTTGTACACCTGATCGCCCGGATTTAGCGTACCCGAATAGATACGCAGATAAGTCAACCGGCCGCTGAACGGGTCGCTTACGATCTTGAACGCCAGCGCCACCAGCGGCGCCTCCGGGTCAGGCGAACACAGGACCGTCTCCCCCGTCTTCGTGTCGACCGCCTCTACCGAGGGCACGTCGATCGGCGACGGAAGATAGTCGATCACCGCGTCAATAATTGCTGATACTCCCTTATTGCGAAGCGCCGATCCCGCCAGCACCGGTACGATCTCGTTAGCCAGCGTCCCGCGCCGGATCGCTTGCCGCAGCTTCTCGGCGCTTATCTCTTTAGCTCCAAGATAGAGGACAGCGATGTCGTAATCGATATCCGCGACCACCTCGATCAGGTTCTCGCGCGCCTCTCCGGCCGCCTGCAGTGCCTCCTCCTCAATCGGTCCGATTTCCACCGGCTCCATCCCATCGCCGGCAAAGTTCCGCTGGTTCATTTCCACCAGATCCACCACCGCCCGAAAGTCGTTCTCCATGCCAATTGGGAGCTGCACCACGGCCGGCACCGCATCCAGCCGATCCCGAATCATCTCAACCGTGCGCTCCAGGCTAGCCCCACGCCGGTCCATCTTGTTCACGAAACAAAATCGCGGCACGTTGTAGCGATCCGCCTGGCGCCACACCGTTTCCGACTGAGGCTGCACCCCCGCCACCGCATCCAGCACCACCACCCCCCCATCGAGCACTCGCAACGATCTCTCCACTTCCGCCGTGAAATCCACATGCCCCGGCGTGTCGATGACGTTGATTCGGTGATCCTGCCAGAAGCACGTCGTAGCCGCCGCCGTTATCGTGATCCCGCGCTCCCGTTCCTGCACCATCCAGTCCATCGTAGCCGCACCGTCATGCACCTCGCCCGTGCGGTGAATCCGACCCGTATAAAAGAGAATCCGCTCCGTCACCGTCGTCTTGCCAGCGTCAATGTGCGCGATTATCCCGATGTTGCGCGTGAAATCAAGTCCAGATGGGGAGACCATTTGTCAGTAGTACCTCAGAATCGTCGCCGCGACCAACCTACCAGCGGTAGTGCGCGAAGGCTTTATTGGCGTCAGCCATACGGTGACTTTCTTCTTTCCGTCGAACCGCCGCGCCCTCACTGTTCGCCGCCTCCACGATCTCCGCCGCCAGCCGTTCGATCATCGTCTTCCCCGCCCGCGATTGCGCCGCCTGCACCAGCCAACGAACCGCCAGTGAATACCGCCGGTCGCCGCGGATTTCGATCGGCACCTGGTACGTGGCTCCGCCCACCCGCCTGGGTTTCACTTCCAGGTGGGGGGTGGCGTTCCGGATCGCCGCTTCAAACACCTCCACCGGATCGGCCCCGGTACGTTCTTCCACCATATCGAAAGCCCGATACAGCATCCTCTGCGCCAAGGATTTCTTCCCGTCCTTCATCAGCATGTTGGTGAAGCGCGACACGCTTCTGTTGTGATATTTAGGGTCCGGTTGGACCGGCCTTTTCGGTGGCCTATTTCGTCTCGGCATTTATCCTTTGTTCCCGGGTTTTCCCGCCTGTTTGTGCGCCGGGGCCTTCGCCCCGCACGAACAGATTTACACTATGGTTTGACGGTGATACTCCTGGTACCCGGCGCGCTCGTATTTAAGTTTGTTTCGCACCGTACTTCGAGCGGCTCTGCTTCCGATCCTCGACACCCAGCGCATCGTATGCGCCTCGCACTATGTGGTAGCGGACCCCGGGCAGGTCTTTCACCCGTCCCCCCCGGACCAACACCACCGAGTGCTCTTGCAGCGTGTGCCCCTCACCCGGAATATAAGCTAGGACTTCCATTCCGTTGGACAGCCTTACCCGCGCCACCTTGCGCAGAGCAGAGTTCGGCTTTTTGGGCGTAACCGTGCGTACCTGCACGCACACCCCCCGCTTTTGCGGCGAGCCGCCCGTCCGAACCATCCGGCGTTTGATGCTGTTGTACGACCAGTGCAATGCCGGCGCCGCAACTTTGCGACGGGCTTTGCGCCGTCCTTTTCGCACCAGTTGGCTGATAGTGGGCAAGGCTGACTAAATCACGTTCTGTGGGGGGACGAGGCATACCGCTGGCGCCCCGAGGCGCCGGAGCGAGAGGCTACCATCCTCACCACTTTACGGTCAATCATTTGACAGGGGTGACACGCCGTATTGACAACATCCCTAGCTACTCCACTACCGGGTCGGCGCCGACCTCGGGTTTTTCACCAGGATCGTCGGCCGCAACGGTCGTCGTTTTGCCCTCGCCGTTGGCCTTCGCGGTTGAATCCCCGTTCGCGGCGGCGTCGCCGTTTTCGTCGCCGGTGACAATCGCCTCCCCAGCGTCGTCGGCCTCGGCATCTTCCAACGCCTCGCCCGCCGCCTCAAACGCACTCAGCAGCGCAAACCGGCCCACACCCTTCCCGGTTCCGGCCGGGATCAGCTTGCCGATGATCACATTTTCCTTGAGGCCGCGCAGACGGTCGACCGAGCCCTGTAGCGCCGCCTCGGTCAGCACTCTCGTAGTGTCCTGGAACGAAGCCGCCGCCAAGAAACTGTCGGTATTGAGCGACGCCTTGGTGACCCCGAGCAGCACCGGCGACCCCTTCGCCACCTCACCACCATCCGCCACCGCCGCCTCATTGATGAGCGCGAATCGCAACTTGTCCACCAGCTCGTCGGGCAACAAATCAGTATCTCCCGACTCGTCGATTCGGATTTTCCGCAGCATCTGCCGGATGACTATCTCAACGTGTTTATCGCTCACCGGAACCCCAACCACCCTGTAGGTGGTCTGGATTTCGTTCAACAGATATCGCTGCAAGTTGGTCTCGCCTCGAATCCGGATGACGTCATGCGGGTTCAGCGAGCCCTCCGTCAGCTGTCGACCCTTCACCACCGTATCGCCGCTCTTCACGTACAGCCGGGCCGAGTGCGAGATTGGGTATTCAAGCGTGTCCGTCGCCTCACTGCTCACCACGATTCTCTTCTTCGTGACCTTAGTGATACCGGCAAATTCGGCCAGGATCGGATCACCCTCGGCCCTCTTGCCGTCCACCGGAATCGCCTCCGCGATTACTGCCCCCTTATCCACTTGCTTCTTGCTGACCACCTTCGACTTGTACCCCGCCGGGATCTCAACCTCCTGCCGCAGAACGCCCGCGTTGGTGAGCTTAAGGAAAATGGCCTCCTCCTCATGCAACACCTCGATGTCACCGTCCATTTCCGCTATGACAGCCTGTCCCTTCGGCACCCGCGCCTCAAAGATTTCCTCCACCCGCGGCAGGCCGCGGGTAATGTCGTCCGCTCGGTAGGTGCCGCCCGTGTGGAACGTGCGCATCGTTAGCTGCGTCGCCGGCTCGCCGATGGACTGGGCCGCGATGATCCCCACCGCCGTACCAATGTCCACAGGCTCATTGCGCGCCAGGTCCAGCCCGTAACACTGCTGGCATATCCCTCGCTCCGCCAAGCAACTCATGACCGTGCGTACGGTCACGTTTTGCACATCCCGCTCTTCAAGGAGGTCACGTTCCTCCAGCCCCACAACCTCCGGAGCGCGGATAAGAATCTCGCCAGTTTTGGCGTCCACCACATCCTCCACCAACACCCGGCCGAACGCCCGAGAAGCGATTGAGTCGCCATAGTCGAACTCAGCCCCGGCCACAATCTCCAGGCCCTCCTTGGTGCCGCAATCTTCAATCGTGACGATCGTGTCCTGACAAACATCCACTAGGCGCCTCGTCAGATAGCCCGAATCGGCCGTCCGCAACGCCGTATCGGCAAGACCCTTCCGGGCTCCGTGCGTGGATATGAAGTATTCGAAGACGCTCAAGCCCTCACGGAAATTGGAGCGCACCGGCATCTCGATCACCCGGCCGTTCGGGTCCGTCATCAGGCCGCGCATTCCGGCGATCTGGCGAATCTGGTCAAAATTTCCCTTCGCCGAGCCCGAGGCGCCCATCAGGTACACCGGGCCCAGCGGGTCCAGCGCATCCTCAACCGCCTCGCTGACACTCTTCATCGCCGCCGCCCAGGAGCGCACGTGCAGGTTGTAGCGTTCCTGCTCGGTCACGATCCCCTGACTGAATTGACCCTGAATTTTTTCCACCGCCGCTTGGGTGTCGTGCAGGATCTCGTCCTTTATCGTCGGGATGGTGAGATCGCTCATCGCCATCGTCACCCCGGACCGCGTGGCCCAGTGGAACCCGATCGTCATCAGATCATCGGCCACCCTCACGCACACCGGCGAACCGTATTCGTAGTAGATATCGGTTATCAGATCCTTCAGCTCGCTCTTGCCCAGCAGGCTCTCCACTGGCCGCGCTTCCGGCGGCAGGATATCCCCGAAAAATACCCGTCCGGCCGACGTCTTAAATGTCGATCCCGCCGGTCGCTCTTCCGTGATCGCCACCTCACCCTCATTCGCGCGCAGAAGAATCTCCTCGTGAAGATCGATCAGCCCGGAGTCAAACGCGGACATCACCTCGTTGGCGTCGGTGTAGGCGCGCGGGTGATCCCGTTTGGCCACCGGCGGCAGCGTCAGGTAATAGCATCCTAGAATCATGTCCTTCGTCGGCCCGATCACCGGCGAGCCGTCCGCGGGAGAGAGCAGATTTCGGCTGCTCATCATCAGCTGGCGAGCCTCTTCCTGAGCGGCCATCGAAAGCGGCACATGAACCGCCATCTGGTCACCGTCAAAATCGGCGTTATAGGAGAAACACACCAGCGGGTGTATCTGAATCGCGCTTCCTTGAACCAGTCTAATATTGAAACCTTGGATTCCGAGTCGGTGCAGCGTCGGAGCCCGATTCAGCAGTATCGGATGATTCCGGGTCACCTGATCCAGAATGTCCCAGACCTCTGGATCGGCCCGTTCCACCACCCGCTTCGCACTCTTGATGTTGGTTGCCAGCCCGTAGTCCACCAGCCGGCGCATCACGAACGGTTTGAACAGCTCCAACGCCATCCGCGTCGGCAAGCCGCACTCATCCAATTTCAGGTCCGGGCCCACGACGATTACCGAACGCCCCGAATAGTCCACGCGTTTCCCAAGCAGGTTCTGTCGGAACCGCCCCTGCTTGCCTCGCAACAAGTCGCTCAGCGACTTGTACGGGTGCGATCCCGAGCCGGTGATCGGCCGCCCCCGGCGGCCGTTGTCCACCAGGGCATCCACCGCCTCCTGCAACATCCGTTTCTCGTTACGTACGATAATCTCCGGAGCCCCGAGCTCGATCAACCGCTTCAACCGATTATTCCGGTTGATCACCCGGCGATAGAGATCGTTGAGATCGCTGGTGGCAAACCGGCCGCCATCCAGTTGAACCATCGGCCTCAGGTCGGGCGGAAGCACCGGCAGAACCGTGATGATCATCCATTCAGGCCGGTTCCCCGAACGGCGAAACGCCTCGATCACCCGAAGCCGTTTGGTCGCCTTGCGCCGTCTCTGGATCGAGTTGGCGCTGAGATCGAGGCGCACTTCCTCGGCCAGATCGTCCAGGTCCAATTGCCCGATTAGCTCCAGCATCGCCTCCGCACCGCTCGACGCCTCAAAAATATCGCCCACGGTGCCCTGGAGCTCCTGATGACGCAGTTCGGACAGCAGTTGCCGCGAGACAATCGAGTCGAGATCAGTGGCGCGGCGCTCATAAAATTCGTCAACCTCCACCAATCGCTCCGTCACCGTCTCGTCCGAGCGCGCGCGCTGTTCCTCTACCCTCGTGTGCTCGTTGACGATATTCGCCTCACGTCGCGAGTCCACGTCCAGTCGATCGGCTTCAAGCTGTTCTCGGATGGCGTTTGTCGCCTCCTCGAAGGCCGGCTCCACCAATTTTGCATGCCGAGCCGTGATTTTCGTCCCCGTCTTGACGATCGGGTCTTCCTTCCAGCTCAGCTTTATCTCGTCCGGCGCCTTCTGCGCCTTATTCTCCGTCAGAACCCTCGTCACCGTGTCCGCCTCGGTGCGCAGCTCGGCGATCTTTTCATCAGCGGCGGTCGCCAGCTGGGCGGCCTCGTTGTCGAAGCGCGACCTGATCTCCAGAACCTGGCGCTCCAGATCGTCATCTAGCGAATCGATCATGTCCTCAACTTCGATCCGCGTCTCCTCGAGACGGGCCTTGTGGTCCTTCTCGAGATCGCCTATCGCCTTGGCTCGTTTCTCCTCGTCGACATCCGTGATGATGAACGAAGCGAAATAGATGATCTTCTCGAGATTGCGCGGCGAGATGTCCAGCAGCTGGCCCAGGCGGCTGGGCGTGCCTTTCACGTACCAGATGTGAGTCGACGGGGTTGCCAGCTCGACGTGCCCCATGCGTTCCCGCCGCACCCGCGTCCGCGTTACTTCCACCCCGCACTTATCACAGATGATTCCCTTGTAGGTGATGCGCTTGTACTTGCCACAGGCGCATTCCCAGTCCTTAGTCGGACCAAATATCCGCTCGCAGAAAAGCCCATCTCGCTCCGGCTTCAGCGTCCGGTAGTTAATGGTCTCCGGTTTCAGAACCTCGCCGTATGACCACGACCGAATCTGCTCCGGGGAGGCCAGGCCAATTCGTATCGCGTCAAAGTCGTTGACTTCCAGCATTGCCGTTTATCCCCTAGAGCTTGTACTCACGACCCTCGATGTTGATTCCATCGAGGTCGGGTAAATATTCCTGAGATGCGTCACTTGCAATCGATATTTCTTCGTCGGCCGAGTTCAATACATCCACCGCCAGCCCCAGACTCTGCAGCTCTTTGACCAGCACCCGGAACGACTCCGGCACTCCCGGGTCCAGGATGATCTCACCCTTCACTATGGCCTCGTAGGTTTTGACCCGGCCCAGCACATCGTCCGACTTGACCGTCAGCATCTCCTGCAACACGTGCGCCGCGCCGTAGGCCTGCAATGCCCAGACCTCCATCTCTCCAAATCGCTGCCCGCCCATCTGCGCCTTGCCACCCAGCGGCTGCTGCGTGATCAACGAGTACGGGCCCGTGGATCGACCGTGAATCTTGTCTTCCACCAGGTGCGCCAGCTTCAGCATGTACATCTCGCCCACGACCACCGGCTTGTCGAAAGGATCGCCCGTGCGCCCGTCGTAGAGAGCCGATTTGCCATCTATCGGCAGATCGGCCTCCTTGAGTAGATTTTCAATATCGGCCTCCGTCGCGCTGTCGAACACCGGCGACACAACCCGAATCCCGAGCTTCGCCGCCGCCGCCCCGGCATGCATCTCAAGCAACTGCCCGACATTCATCCGCGACGCCGCCCCGAGCGGGTTGAGGACGATGTCCACCGGAGTGCCATCCTCAAGGAACGGCATGTCCTCCTGCGGCATCACCAGCGAGATAACGCCCTTATTTCCGTGGCGGCCCGCCATCTTGTCGCCTTCGGAGATCTTCCGCTTCGCGGCTATGCCCACACGGACGACGTGATTCACACCCGCCGCCAGATCGGTCCCGTCTTCCCGGCTGAACTGCCGGACATCGATCACAGTTCCAGCATCGCCGGCCGGCACGTGCTTGGAAGTGTCCTTCACCTCACGGGCGTCGCGCCCAAAAATGGCCCGCAGCAAACGGTCTTCGCCGGTAAGCTCCGTCTCACCCTTGGGCGTTATCTTCCCAACGATGATGTCGTCCGGCCCTACTTCCGCCCCAACGTAGACGATGCCATCCTCGTCCAGATGGCGCAGAGCTTCGTCCGCCACATTCGGGATGTCCCGCGTGATCTCCTCCGGGCCCAGCTTCGTGTCGCGCGCGTCCACCTCAAATTTCTCGATGTGAATCGACGTGTAGACATCTCTCGTCACCAAGTTTTCGCTGATCACGATAGCGTCCTCGAAGTTGTAGCCTTCCCAGAACATGAATGCGCACAGGATGTTGCGTCCCAGCGCAAGGTGCCCCCCGTCCGTCGAGGAACTGTCCGCCAGCAGCTGACCCTTCTTCACCTTGTCACCGCTCTTCACAATCGCCCGGTGATTCATGCAGGTCCCCTGGTTCGACCGCTCGAAGCTGCGCAGCCGGTACGAATGCTCCTTGCCGCCCTTTTCCTTCACCACGATTTCTCCGGCCACCGCCTTCACCACGGTGCCGGGCTTTTCGCCCGTATAAGTCACCACGTGGCCCGAATCCAGCGCGGCCCGTGCCTCGATCCCCGTGGATACGAACGGCGCCTCCGGCTGCAACAACGGAACCGCCTGCCGCTGCATGTTCGATCCCATCAATGCCCGGTTCGCGTCGTCATGTTCCAGGAACGGGATCATCGCCGTCGGAATGCTCACCATCTGCTGCGGCGACACGTCGATCAGTTCCACCTCTTCCCGGTGGCCCTCGTGAAAGTCCTGCCCGGTGCGAATCGCCACCCGCTCATCGAGGATCACCCCACCCTCACCCAGATCGACATTCGCCTGTGCGATGACGTAGCGCTCCTCCTCGTCCGCCGTGAAGTACTGAATCTCATCCGTGACGAACGGTTCCAGTTCGATCACCACGTTGTCCGACTTCTTGAACATCTTGAGCTTCTTGACCTGCCCCGCCGTTATCTTCGTGCCCTTACGACCCAGCGACTTGCCGTCCGGCCCCTTTAGACCCTCCCGCAGCGTATGCCCCAGAGCCTTGCTGGCCTCCTTGGAACTCAGCTCCTTCTTCACCACTCGATACGGAGTTTCAATAAATCCGTAATCGTTGACTCGCGCGTACGACGCCAGCGAACTGATTAGACCGATGTTGGGACCCTCTGGCGTCTCGATCGGGCATATCCGGCCATAGTGGCTGAAATGTACGTCTCGCACATCGAAGCCCGCTCGCTCCCGACTCAACCCGCCCGGACCCATCGCGCTCAATCGCCGCTTGTGCGCCAGCTCCGACAACGGGTTCGTCTGGTCCATGAACTGCGAAAGCTGGCTGCCGCCGAAAAATTCCTTCACCGCCGCCATCACCGGCCGGGTGTTTATCAGCACCGCCGGCGTTGCATCCCCCGCGTCCTGGATAGTCATCCGCTCCTTGATCACCCGCTCCATTCGCAGCAGGCCCGTCCGGAACTGGTTCTGAAGGAGCTCACCCACCGGCCTCACCCGGCGGTTGCCCAAGTGATCGATCTCATCCGGCCGGCCCTGCGTCGCGTTCAGCCGCACGATTTCTTTTACCAGCTCCATCAGATCCTCCCTCCGCAGCGTCCGCTCATCCGTCTCCGACTTCACGTTCAGTCGCTTGTCCAGCTTGTAGCGGCCCACCCTTCCCAGGTCGTAACGGCGGAAATTAAAAAGCAACTGATTCAGCAGCGATCGCGCATTCTCTTTCGTCGCCGGATCGCCCGGCCGCAGCCGGTGGTAGACATCGATCAGGCCCTCTTCATGGGTCGTCGCCTGGTCGTGCCTCGTCTTCCCGACACCGATCGTCGAGTCGATATATCGGTGCTCCGCGTTGGTATCAACGTCGCTAAAAAGCTCGTAGATCTCCTCGTCCGTACCCCAGCCGAGCGCCCGCAACAGTGTTGTAACCGGAATCTTGCGCTTGCGGTCGACCTTCACACTGATGATGTTCTTGGCCGATGTGTCGAATTCCAGCCAGGCGCCGCGGTTCGGAATCAGCTTCGCTGCGAACAGCCGCCGCCCGGTCGCGCTGTCGATGTCAGCCGTGAAGTACGCCCCCGGCGATCGCACCAGTTGGCTCACCACAACCCGTTCGGCCCCGTTATAGATGAACGTGCCCTTTTCCGTCATGAGCGGAAAGTCGCCCATGAACACCGACATCTCCTTGATCTCTCCAGTCTGCTTGTTGTGCAATCGCGCCGTCACCCGCAGCGGAGCCTGGTACGTGCGATCCTGGTCCCGGCACTCCTCTTCGCTGTATTTCGGCTCGTCAAAGGGGTCCTTCGGAACCTTGAAATGCAATTCCAGATTCTTCCCCGTGAAATCCAGAATCGGCGAGATTTCATCGAAGAGCTCGTGCAGCCCCTTACTCCGGAACCACCCGAACGATGTCTTCTGGATTTCGATCAAATTGGGCAGATCGAGAATGTTCGGGATCGTCCCGAACTCGCGGGATTCTAAGGAACCGTTGGGCTTAGTCTTGGCCATGCGTGAAGGTACTCCTCACCGGGCTATGAGGCGGATACAAGCCGGTTCGAACCCGCAGCAAACCTGGCGGATGCAAATCGGCGCAAAGGGTCGCGAACAGGCCGCGCTCGCTCTTGGATTGAGAATGTATGCCGAATAAAGGGGCAGGGCGAAGCGCAGCCTCATCCCCACTCGTCGAACGTCTTAGTCAGGTCAACACCTAAAAGACACAAAACACGACGCTACCGCATCACCGATTCGCACGGGGTTACGGGCCTTCGTGATCTATGGAGCGATATCTTTTCCCAGAATGCGGACTGAACCTCCAGCACTCGTGTGCCGCAATCGTATCAGGTTTCCCCGATTTTCGCTAAATTACCCGGTCATGATTCTTGCCGCCCGTTTTCAGCTGCCCGGAACGCCGTGTCGGACGGCAACCGCTCGCAGCGGAGGCACCATCCTGAAGGTGAAGGCGCCCATCTTGGTAAGCTTCAACGACGCGGGATTCCGCTATGCAGCTCATTCCGGTTCGAAGGCGAGTTCTCGGGACCAGCGGGGGGCAGCTTGAGGGACATCTTCGCGTCGTTGGCCGTATCTGCGCTAATCACGCTGGCGGCTTGCGGCGGCCAAACCGTCGATTCGCCGGCTTCCTCTCCAACCGAGCCAGCGACGGAGCAGGTGGCGAGGTCTGAGCCGACTCCCACCGAAACTCCACTTCCGCCGTCACCAACTCCCAACCCGCTACCTACCACAACGCCGGAACCCACTCCTACGCCCATGCCTTCCTCAACCCCTACGCCATCTCCTACGGCGCCTCCCTCACCAACTTCGACTTCACCCCCGACTTCCACTCCAGTGCTAGAGCCGGCACCATCTCCCGCCCCCGAAGTGGTTGACCTGCCGCGTTGGGCTGGAACCATCTGCGCGGCGATGAAGGCCTGGGCATCGTATCCCGGTACCAGCCCCAGAGGAGATGTGAATACGATGACTATTGACGAACGTCGTGAACGCACCCTGGGCATCTCCTTCGCTGTGGAG
>CAZBZS010000006.1:40761-69926 GCA_964496475.1 uncultured Chloroflexota bacterium
GATGACTATTGACGAACGTCGTGAACGCACCCTGGGCATCTCCTTCGCTGTGGAGGCCGCATCCGAGGAAGCGATCGCGTCGATCACATCAGTAGTTCCCCCAGATGAGGCGGCGGCCTACCACGACGCTCTACTGGCACAACTCCAGGCCATCTCTGATTTCTTCGTGCAGCAGCAACCAGCTCTGGAAGCGGCGAATTCAGCCGCCGATTTCGAGGCACAAAACGCTGCGTTTGGCCTGGTCGCGCAGAGGACCGAGAACGACGTAATAGCGAGCAACGCGCTCATCAGTGACGATGCCAGGACTGCCCTGGCGATATGCCGTTAATGAGTCTCGGCGAACACACAAAAATTGTCTCTCCACTGACCGTTTCGCTCTCTATCTGCACCTCCGCCGCCGGGATTTAATCGCCTGGCCCAAGCTTGTCTCCCTCCCCTACCCCGGCGGCCAGCTCATCTCCCGACCGCCCATCACGTGGATGTGCAGATGCTCCACCGTCTGTCCGCCTTCCGCCCCCTCGTTGATCACCACCCGGTACCCGCTCGCGTCGATCCGTTCCTGCCGGGCGATCTCAGTCGCCGCCAGCAGCATGCGTCCCAGCAAATCGGCGTCCTCTGGCTCCGTCGCCGCGATCCCGGTGATGTGCCGTCTCGGGATAATCAGGACGTGCGTCGGCGCCGCAGGCGCCACATCTCTAAACGCCAAATAGTCGTCGCCCTCGGCGACCCGGTCAGACGGGATTTGCCCGGACACGATTCCGCAGAATATGCAGCTCATTCAACCGCCTTTTGATATAGCCGCAACCAGGGATACAGCCTCCACCGTCCCGTCGGCGCACACGTGCAGCCGGGCCGGACCAAGGTTACCTACAAGCCTGCTGTCACCCGGGCCCGTAACCCTCAAATAATTGTCGCTCAGGCCGGTCAGCAGACCATCGCGCTCCGACTCCCACAGAACTTCCCGAACCGTGTCGGTGAATTTGGCCGCGTAGCAAAAGGAGCCCTCCGCGCCCAACTCGATTAGCTCCGAAACCCGCGCTCGTTTTGCGGATTCCTTAACCAATTCCGGGCTAAGCGCGGCCAGCGTACGACTCCGTTTCGAATAAGGGAAAACGTGCAGCGACGCGAACTCCAATTCCTCGATCAAACCCACCGTCGCCGCGAAGTCAGCCTCCGTCTCCCCCGGAAATCCCACCATCACATCTGTGCCGATCGCCACGTCTGGCGACACCTCCCGCACCGCCTCTATCAGCCCCCGGTACTCCGCCGCCGTGTATGGCCTCCGCATCGCATCCAGGATCGAATCCGAGCCGCTCTGCAACGGCAGATGCAGGTGCGGGCAGAGCCGCGGATCGGAAAGCGAATCGAGCAGGGGCCGGTCGAAGTCCATCGGCTCCACAGAACTCACCCGCAGCCTGGGCACCTCGGTCTCGTGCAGGATGCGCGCGACCAGCCCACCAACCCGATCGCCGCTCTCCGGACAAAGGTACCTCCCCAAACTCACTCCGCTCACCACCACCTCCCCCGCCCCTTCCGCCGCCAGTTCCTGTATCTGAGAAACTATTTCCCCCGCGCTCCGGCTTTGCGACCTGCCCCTTGCCCGCGGCACTATGCAGAACGCGCATACGTGGTCGCAACCTTCCTGCACCTTCACGATTGGCCGCATTCGCGACTCCTCCCCAAATCCCCCCCCCAAAACGGTTCCCCCGACCCCACCACCCACCCCGGCCAGCTGGCAAATTTCTTCCAGCATCCGGTCCTGATCCACGATCGGAAACACCCTGGCGCCGGGAAACAGCTCCGTCAGGCTCTCTTCCTGCACCGTCGCGTAACACCCGGTAATCGCGACCACCGCGTCCGGATGATTCCGCAGCGCCCGGCTGACCGCCTGGCGGGCCTTGCGATCGGCCACGTGCGTGACCGTGCAGGTATTCAGCACGATTACGTCCGCCGGCGCGCCGAACGGCACGATCGCGAAGCCCCTGGCTCGAAACTTCCGCACCAGTACGTCGCTATCCGCCTGATTCACCCGGCAGCCGAACGTTTTGAAAGCGATCGCCGGCTCTGCCCTACCCACCCTCTCCGCCTTCCGGCGTCGCCAGCCAGCCCAGGTGATGCGCGGCCAGCGTGGCGATCGCGATCACCGCCGTCTCCGCTCTGAGCACCCGGCTCCCCAGCGACACCTGGATACCCCCTAGCCGTTCCAAGCTCTCGATTTCTTCCCGGGTGAATCCACCTTCCGGTCCGATGATCGCCGCCACCACACCACCTCCCGCAGGAAGCTCATCCGCCAAAGCCGGCACACCCGGTTGGGTGGACGGAATTAGTACCAGCGGACCCAGCCGCTCGGCCGCCATCAGCACATCACCGCACATCTGTAACCGGGGCAAGTGGTAGCCGCCGCACTGCTCAACCGCCTCCGCCGCCACCCGCGACAACCGCTCCAACCGCCGTCCCCCTTCGCCTCCGTCCGAGCGGCGCACCGCTCTTTCCGCCTCATAGATGACGAGGTCCGTCGCCCCCAGCTCCGTCGCCTTCTGCACCGCCAGTTCCGTGTTGCCCGACTTCAACAGCGGCACCCCCAATCGCAGCTTCCCGGGCGGTGCGTCAAGCTGAATCGGACGGACCGCCGTCACCACCGCCATCTCCCCTTTCAGCACCAGAGCGCCCTCGGCTGCCCGACCGGCTCCGTCCAGCAGTTCTACCGACTCGCCGTCCCTCATTCTCAAAACGTGCTGGACCCGATGCGCGATGGCCGGTGGCAGCTCCACCGACTCCGCCTCCGAATCTAGCTCCGTCATTACGAACCGTCGCCCGGCCCGCCTCATTTTCAACGTCATTCCTTGCGTCCATACACTAGGCCCACCCAGCGCTCCTCGTCGATTCGCTCGATCAAATCCAATGGCGTCGGCGCCATCGCCTCCAGCACGATATCCGCCCGCTCGTCCACGATTCCGCCCAGAAACAGATGGCCCCCGTCCGCGACCAGTTCCGCATAGCTATCCGCCAGATCGACGTGGACCCCCGCGATGATGTTGGCCACCACCAATTCAAACGGTCCGGCCAGCAGCCGGCCCACCACCTCATCCCCCAGGGAGCCAACGCCAAATTCGATCCGTTCTTTCTGCCGGTTGTCAGCGGCGTTTTTCCGCGCCGTGTCCACCGCCCTTTCGTCCGTGTCCAACCCCACCACCGCCCTCGCTTCCAGCATTGACGCGGCGATCGCCAGGATTCCCGAACCCGTGCCCACGTCCAGTACGCGCTTCCCCTCCACGCCATACCGCTGGACCGCCACCAGCGCCTGTCGCGTCGAAACGTGCAGCCCCGTCCCAAACGCCGGGCCCGGATCGAGGCTCACCACCACCTCCGCACCTTCTACCTCCGTCCGATCCCAGGCCGGCACTATCCCCACCCCTCCGATCAAAAGCGGCCGATAAAATCGCTTCCAGCGTTCCAACCATTCCGTCTCATCCGTCCAGCGCTCGCTCGGCCGTCGCAGGCCCTCCGAGCCACCCGCGCCCAGCATCCAGAGCGCGTTGAACAGCTCGTATTTCGTCACCGCTATTTCCGCCTTTTCTCGCAGATACGCCACCACTCGGCACTGGTAACCCGGCGAGAAATCATCCAGCTCCGACGCATCCACCTGCTGCTCCACCGCCACCGCCGTGCCCGCCCACCGGGTCATCACCGCGCGCACATCGTCCACCTCCGCTTCTTCCACCACCACCCCAACCTCCAGCCACCTACCTTCCATCAGTCCAGAACGTCGCGCATACGATCCTTGAAGCTCCTGCCCCCGCCGGTCCTCTCAAAAATATGGCCGAGCTCCTGATAGAGCTGCTTCTGACGCTTACCCAGCCGAGTCGGCATTTTCACATCCACCGTCACAAGGTGGTCGCCTCGAACCGGCTGGCGAAGTCTCGGCACGCCCATGCTTCTCAGTTTCACCACCGACCCGGGCTGCGTCCCCGCGGCGATCTTCAGCCTGTACTTTCCGTCCACCGTCTCAATCCCCACCTCCGTCCCCAGAACCGCTTCGGTTACGGCGATCGTGATCGACGAGTAGATATGCGAGCCCTCGCGTTTCAGCGTCTTGTGCGAACGCACCCGCACGCCCACATACAGATCGCCCGGCACGCCTCCGCGCCGGCCGGCCTCACCCTCTCGGGAAACTCTCAACTCATTGCCATCGTCTATCCCCGCCGGGATCGTGAGACTCAGCTTGCGCTTCTTCCGCTGCCGCCCGGCGCCCCCACAACCAGTGCAGGGATTCCGCATCACCTTGCCAGCCCCCTGGCAGTTCTCGCAAGTGCTCACATTCACGAACTGTCCGAAGATAGATCTCTGCGCCCGACGCACCTGCCCCGACCCCTGGCAGACTGCACAGACCGTCACTTCGGTGTTCGGCCCAACCCCGTCCCCGCTACATACCTCGCACGCTTCCAGGCGCGTCATCTCGATATCCTTCTCGACCCCCTTAACCGCTTCCATAAACTCGATCGTCACAGTCGTCTGTAAGTCTCTCCCCGTCTGTGGGGTCCGCGTGTCGCGCGTCGGCCGCGAACCGAAAAACTGGTCGAAAATATCCCCGAGCCCGCCCGAATCGAACCCGCCGAATCCACCGCCAAAACCCTCCTGCAGGCCCGCCTTGCCGAATCGGTCGTACAGTTGCCGTCTCTGTTCGTCTTTCAGGACATCGTACGCCTCTTGCACTTGCTTGAACTGCACCTCCGCGTCCGCCGCCTTATTCACATCCGGGTGATAGGTCCGCGCCATTTTTCGGTACGCCTGGCGTATTTGCTCTGCGCTCGCCCCCTGCTCCACCCCCAGGCGTTCGTAATAATTGAAATCGCTGACGGCCACGGCTCTACTCCGCCTCGGTTCCCGCGTCGTCCTCAACCACCCTCGCGGCCGCTTCCATTGCATCCTCATCGCCCGCCTCTTCCTCTTCCACCTCCGCCGGACCCACCCTCACCATCGCTGGTCGCAGCAACCGGTCATGCATCGTATATCCCGTCTGAAACACCTCCTGCACTACCCCTTCAGACCCGGGCTCCCCGTCCTGCGCCACCGCCTCGTGATACCTCGGGTCGAACTTCTCACCCACCGCCTCCACCGCCTCCACTCCCTGGGACTTGAGCAGAGAGTCGATCTGCGCCCTGAACATCAGCAACCCGTCAATCCAGGTGAATCCCTGAATATTCTCCGGGATCGCCTGCAGGGCTCGGTCCAGCGAGTCCACAATGCGCAGGACGTCGGCTGCGAACAGCTGATTCGCGAACTTGCCAAATTCTTGCAACTCTTGTTCCGAACGACGCTTCAGATTGGACAGATCTGCCCGAGAGCGCGTCAGCCGGTTCATCAAATCGGTGCGTTCGTTTTCCAGCTCTTCCACCCGGGAGATCCCTTGATCCGCACCGTCTACCGCCTCGCCGTCCATCCCTTCCTCCGCCGTCTCCGGGCCGGAATCCGCCTCCGCGTCTTCCCGAATCTCTTCGTCCTTTTCGCCGTCGTTTGTCATTTTCGCTAAATCAGTTCCCGTATTGGCGGCATCTCAAGTGGCCGCTCAAAACCAGAATGGTGTCCTGCCCCGTCCGCTCGGCGCGGACCTCTAATAGTACTTGAGCGCCCCGTGCGCCGGATCACTTTGAAGTCATCCGACAATCGTCCGCGCTGCTACTCCGTCCCCACCACCCCGTTCCCATCCCCTACCTGCCAGAGTTCCCCGGCCGTGTTCAATACGTAAAGGTTCCCCACCGAATCCAGATCGAGCGCCAGTGGAGCCGGAATCGCCACAGCCAGGGCACTATCGCCGCTTACCCCCTGACCCGCCGGATCGCCCGCCACCGGCCGCGGATCGTCGTCCGGAGCAAACGCCGAGACGATCCCTCCCGTCAATTCCGCAAAGTAAATCCTGTCCACGCTGTCGACGATCAGCGAGATCGGAGTCGCCAGAAAAACCGTTCTCTCCGTCTCCGACTTCTCCCCCTCATCTCCCGTCGCCGCTAGCGCTGGCTCGATCGGAACCGCGTAGCTCGGCCCCGCCACCGTCCAAATCGTCCCGTCCGGCACCACCGCCCTGATTTTCTGCCCGCGCGTTTCTGCAATGTAAACCGTACTGTCGGCACCTATCGCCACATCGGACGGCCCGTCCAGCGGCGTCTCCGCCGCTTGTCCCCCATCCTCGCCGCTGCCCGGCTGCCCGGTCCCAGCAAACGTCGCGATCGTCCCATCCGGCTTGATCACCCGCACTCGATCCGAGGACGGATCGGCCACGTATAGATTCCCCATCGCATCAATTGCCAGCCCGGTCGCGTCTCGAAATTCAGCCGCCACCGCCAACCCCCCGTCGCCGCCGTCGCCCGGCTGACCCGAACCCGCTATCGACTCGATAATCCCGCAACGGTCGATTCGTCTGACTCTGAAGTTCCCCGAGTCGGCGAAGTACAGGTTCCCAGCGCTATCCAGCAGCAGCGCCTTCGGCGCCGATAGCATCGCCCGTGGAGAAGGTCCCCCGTCACCCGAGAATCCCGGCTCTCCCGTTCCCGCAAACGTCGTCACCACCCCCGCCGGCGAGACGACCCGAATCCGATGGTTACCCGTATCCGCGATGTAAATACTGCCGTCCGCTGCGATCGCGAACGATTCCGCGCTCAGGAACTGCGCCGCCGCCAACGGGCCATCGTCCCCGGAATAACCCGGCCCTGCGCCTCCCGCCATCAATATCGCCACCGCCTCCTGCACCGGCGGCGGTCTCGGCGCCAACCCGGCCGGATCGCCCTGGCAGGCCAGCACCGGATCGTCCGGGGACGGTGCCCGCAGCATACTCACCGTGTACGTGTCCTGCTGTAGCACGTACAGCCGCCCACCCGGTCCCAGCGCCAGATCCAGCGGCGGACCAAGACCCGCGATCATCGCCGGCGCGCCTCCGCTGGACCGCCCCGTTCCCAGCCCCGCCACCGTCACTATCCGGCCGCTCGTATCGATTCGGCGGATGGCCTGATTCTTCCAGTCGCCGATATAAAGATTCCCCTCCACGTCCACCGCCAGGGCGCGCGGAGAGTTGATCTGCGCCGCCGCACCCGGACCCCCATCCCCAGAAAACCCGGGCGTCCCCGTTCCCGCCACCACCGACACTGTGCCGTCCAGATTCAACCGCAGAACTCGATGCCCATCGAACTCGGCCACATAAATCGTCCCATCCGGCGCCACCGCCACATCCATCGGACCTTGCAATCGCCCGCTCGTCGCGGCCCCGCCCTCAACCACCGGAGCCACCGCGTCGCTTCCGGCCACCGTGGTGATCACCCCACCCCGGCTTATTCGCCGGACCCGATGATTGCCCCGGTCGGCGAAGTACAGATTGCCCTTATCATCCAGAGCCATCCCGGCATTGCCGTTTAGCGCCGACAGCGCAGCCTGCTCACCATCCCCATCGAACCCCTCCTCGCCCGATCCGGCCACCGTCGCGATCGTCCCATCCGCATCGATCCGCCTGATCCGGTTGATCGTGCTCACAAACACCGCCCCCGACCCATCCACCAGAAGCCACGATGGATCCAGCAGACTCGCCCCCACCGCCGGCCCGCCGTCACCATCGGCGCCCCGCTTTCCCGATCCGGCCAGCATCGCCACTCCATCCGCCGTCACCCGGCGAATTGTCGCCGCCGAATGGTCGGCCACATACAACGTCCCGTCGCCGTCGATCGCTATCCCACTCGGTCCTGTGAGCCGTTGCGGGCTGCTTCCACCACCACCATCCGCGACAATGTCGCCGCGAACCCCGTCCCCAAACGCGTCCAGCACAACCGGACGTTCATGCAATGGCTCATACCAGCCCACAGGCTCTGGCGGCGTCCATCGGGGTATCGCCGTCGGCGTCAGAGTTGGTCCGTCAGCGCCAGTCGACGGGCTCTCTGCCTGGCCCGCCAGCGAGCACGACACCGTCACCAGCAAAAGCACCAGCGCCAGCATCCACCGCAACAGCCAGCCGCCTATGCCGTCACCAGGATCTTGCGGGCCGCCGCCAAAAAAAGTGTCGGAGGCACCGTCAATACGCCCGCCCGCGCACGACTTCGACGATGGTGCGCAGCAGAATTCTCAAATCTAATCCCAGCGACCAGTTCTCCACATAGTACAGATCGTAAAGCGTCCGCTCGCTGATCGAGACATCCCCCCGCAACCCATTCACCTGGGCCCACCCTGACATTCCTGCCTTCTCTCGATAGCGATCCAGAAAACCCGGGTATTCGTTGCCGAATCTTTCCACGTATTCCGGCCGCTCCGGCCGCGGCCCCACGAGGCTCATATCCCCCTTCAACACGTTCATCAGCTGCGGCAACTCATCTATCGAAAACCGTCGCAGCAACCTGCCGATCCGCGTCACGCGCAGATCATCCTTTCTAGTCCACTTCTGCCCGTCCGCCTCCGCGTTCGCCCGCATCGACCGGAATTTCAACATCGGAAACCGGCGTCCGTCGTGACCCATGCGCGCTTGCACATAGAAAATCTGCCCCCTGCTGTCGATCCAGACCGCGATCGCCACCAGCAGCAACAGGCCCGAAAGAATCACCAGCAGCGCAGTGGAAACGGCCACGTCGACAATCCTCTTGGCCAATCGGCTCACCCCTTTCAACCGCACGTCGTTGATCGCCATCAGCGGCAGCCCGGCCAGCTGCTCCTCACCGACCATCGACACCATTAGCTGAAAGTGATCCGGCAACATCCAGACCGTCACCCGCTCCGCCCCGCACACCGCCGCAATTTCGAGCAATGCCTCCGAATCGGCCCGCGGCAGAGCGATCACCACCTTGTCGATCGTGTGCTCAATCAGCACCCCTCGCAGGATATGCAGTGGCCCCAGGATCGGTATCGGAATCTCCACCTCCTCTTCACCCTTGTCCTGCAGGCGACCGATCAGCCGATAGCGCGGACCCGGATAGTTGGTCAGCAATTCGTAGACCGCCATCGCCTCTCCGCCGCCGCCCACCAATAAGACTCGCTCCGCTCCGATGCCAAAGTGCGCCAGGACTCGCACCGTCCACCCCAGCAGCGTGCGGGCGACCACCGCAAACCCAATGACCAGGACCCAGAAAAAGATCAGCAGGACCCGGGCAAAGTCGAGTCTTCCCGCGAAGAGGAAATACGTGACTGCAATTGTTATCAGCAAGGCCAGGGTCGATACGGAGGTGAGCCGGAAAACCCGTACCACGATCGACATCCGCGACGGATCCCGGTACAGCCCCATCGGCAGTCCCACCATCAGGTAACCCAGCAGGTAAAACCCGAACGTAGGGTAAAAGAAGTCCACCTGTCGGTAGGGCGCGTCCGGCCCGAGACCCAATTTGAAATGTAAGACGAACGCCACCGCCGCCGCCGCGACTATCATCATCGCATCGGTCAAAGGATAAACAATTCCGAGAACCGTTTCGACCTGTAGCCGGCGGCCCGATCCCGACGTGGGACCAAACCAGCTTCCCAGGTTCGCGAACATTCCCATTCGCACCTTGATCCGTTATCGCCCGCGTTTCATTGCGCCGCGCCGGCCCCGGACGGATCGCGCCCTCGGCGAAGCAGCTCGTACAGCACCGCCCCGGCGCCCAGCCCGAATATACCAGCCATCACCAGCGCGTTCAGCACCGCCGGACGCCCCGCCGCCTCGTGCTTTCGGTAAAACAAACCCATCGCCCGATAGAACTCCACCCGGGTCCGCAGTGGCCGCTGCGTAGTCGACAACCGCTTCGCATGCACACCCGTCACCGCCGGCTCGTACACCACCTTCCAGCCCGCCGCCTTCGCTCGGTATGCAAGGTCCAGGTCTTCCCCATACATCCAGAACCGCCGATCGAAGCCCTCCAGATGGCGGAAAAGCTCACCCCTGATCAACATGAACGCCCCCGACACCGCATCCACCTCCGCTCGCTCGTCGGGGTCCTGATACCCCAGGTTGTAGCCAGCAAAGATTCGCCGTTCCGGGAACACCCGTCCCAGCTGGGCGAATCGCGCGAACGCGCTCCAAGGCGTGGGGAACCCCCGCCGGGCCGCCGGATCAAGCTCTCCGTCCTCGCGAATCAGCTTCGGACCCACGATCCCGATTTCCGGCTCCCGGTCCAGCTCCGCTACCAGCAGCCGCAACCCATCCGGCGGCAGCAGAGTGTCCGGATTCAATATCAGAAAATGCCGCCCGCCCGCCCCTTCCAGCGCCACATTGCACCCGGCTCCGAACCCCAGCGAAGCCGAACCGCGCAGCCGGCGCACCCCCGACCGCGTCCCCAGATGCCGCCACGTCAGCATGTCCGGGCTGTTGTCCACCACTGTGATCTCCGCCGACAGCCCGCCCAGCGCCGCCGCCAGGCTGTTCAGGCAGCGATCCAACTCGTCCCGCACACGATACGCCACCACCGCAATTGAAACGTCAATCTCACCGCTCACACTCATCCGCCACCGCCCCAACGCAACCGCCCATACATATACCCGGTCATCTTGGCCACGTCCCCCACCATGCGGATCACCGCCAGCCAGCCTGCTGCCCGCGCCCGGCGAGTCAGCCCCCACCCCGGCGTCGTCGCCCGCAGCCGCATCCACGGCCTGCGCAGGTAAGCCAGCCCCAGAAGCCCGCACATCAATACCGGTACAAATCGCCACGGCGTCCCCACCAACGCATACCCCACCGCCGCCGCCAGCACCGCATACGCCCCAAACCTGACCCCGTGCCTCACCCCCCACATCCCGGCCTCCCCGTCTCCGCTGGCGTAATCGAAATACTGACGAAAGAATGCGCCCGGACCGGCCCGCGGCCGGAAGCCGACGTCTGCCCCCGGCACATGCGCGATTCCCACCCCATCCCGACGCCATTCCAGATAGAGATGCATATCCTCCCCGTAATCCAGCCACTCCGGGTACTGATACCTGCTAAACAGGTCCGCCCGGAATCCGGCACAGCCGCCACTGACCGGGTATGTCGCCGGATCGATCTCACCCTTCAGCGGCCGGGTGACCGCTGCGAGTGCTATCTCAAAGTCATTCTCCGGCTCCGAGAGGACATAGCCGAACGCCACCTCGACCCCTTCTTCCCGCACCGCCACACTCAAGCCTTCCACCCATCCCAGCGGCAGCCGCAGCCCCGCGTCCGCCACCAGCACCACCTCCCCCCGCGCCTCCGCGATCGCCCGATTCCTACCGGCGGCGATGTTCGCACCGGGCATCAAAATCACCCGCACTTCCTGGAATTCGTCCAGCACTTCCCGCAGCCGCTCCAACGTCCCGTCCGTCGAGCCGCCATCCGTCACTACGATCTCGTCCGGCTTCACCGTCTGCGCCAACAGATCGGCCGCCAGCCGGTCCAGCACCACCGCCTCATTCTTCACCGTCATACAGAGCGACACCCCGATCTCAGGCATCTTCCCGCTCCGAGCTCGCCACCCGAATCACTTCCAGATAGTGCACTCCCACCTTCTCCGCGCTGAAATTTTTACGGACGAATTCACGAGCCCGACTTCCCATCCCGACCGCCAGCTCGTCATCCTGCAACACCTCCACCACGGCTTTCGCGAAGCCGCCCGCATCCTCGGCGATCATGATCGCGTTATCGCTCAGTCCCTCGATTCCCTCCGCCCCAACCGGGGTCGTCACCATCGCCCTCCCAGCCGCCATTCCCTCCAGCACTTTCAGATTGATCCCACCACCCGACAGCATCGGCGCCACCACCACCCGCGCCGCGGTCAGATGCGGACAGAGATCATCCACATAGCCCGTGAATTCAACGCCGAACCCATCCGTCGAGTCTGGTCGCGCACCGGCGCCCACAATCACGAACTGCACGTCCGGCACCAGCACCCGCACCGCCGGCACCACCCGCTCCAGCATCCACTCGACCGCCTGCCGGTTCGGCCGGTAATTCAAGTCCCCGACGAACAGCACCACCGACTCCCCCGGCGGCGCCGGAACCTTCGCCAGCGCGTCCACGTCCACCCCACTCGCCACCACCCGCAGAGTCGCTGCCGGCGCCAGCCCGCGCAGCGATTCTCGGTCCGCCTCTGCCGGGCAGATCACCAGGTCGCAGGCCGGTAGCAGGCGTCGCTCATACTGTTTTAGCAGCGCCATCTGCGCCAACGAGTACGCACGCCGTAACGGGGTCACCGATCCATTCGCCGCCCGCGCCAGTCGCTCATGCACCACATACTCGGCATTCAGTTCGTCCAGCACCAGCGCCGGCCGCGACCCGGCCCTACCCACCGTATCCAGGAACGGCTGCACCAGATACGCCAGTTGCAACCCGGCCAGATGAACCACGTCGAATCGTTCCCCCAGCAACTTCCGGTGCAGCGCCGTCGCCAGCCGCGCCGTCCGGGATCGGAACGCGATGTCCGGCTCCAGGTTGACCAGACCGCGCAGCAACCGCCACGTCGTCCGCATCGGAAACATCCTGACCGTCTCAGCCGACGTGAAACTCCCGGACGGGTCCCGTTTCCCCGGTTTTGATCCCGCCGTCAGCAGGTGACTCTCCCCCACCCCCACCCCCGCTTCCACAAACGGGCGCAGACGCAGATTCGCGCCGCCGTCCCGCTCATACGGGTCTTCCGGCGCCACAAAAAGGACCTTCATCCCGCCACCTGTCGGTATATCTCCAGTGTTCTCCGCGCGACCTTTCGCCAGCTGTAGGAACGCGCCAGCTCCCGCCCACGTTGCTCGTTCACCCTCCGCAATCCCGCGTCGTCCACGCCCCGTTCCAGACCGGCGCGGATCGACTCCACCTCGGTCGGCTCCACCGTTATCGCCGCCCCCGCCGCCACATCCACCAACGGACGCCGGTCCGAAATCACCACCGCCGTCCCGCACGCCATAGACTCCAGCACCGGCAGACCAAAACCCTCGTAGAGCGACGTCATCGCCAGCGCTCGCGCCGCCGAGATCAGCGCTGGCAAATCATCCTCTCGTATCGGCCCCAGCAATCTGACCCGCTCCTCCACCCCACCTCTCGCGATCGCCGCTCGAACTGCCTTCGTCGCGTCGCCCCACCCCCCCGCCAGCACCAGTTCGACCCCATCAAGGAACCTGCTCCCCGCGAATGCCTCCACCAGCCGCACCAGGTTTTTCCTCGACGAAATAGTCCCCACGAACAGGACGTACGGCCGCTTCAGGCCATACCGCTCCCTGACTCGTGCCACATCGCTCTCGCCGGCCGGGGCGAACCGCGCTTCCACGCCGTTTGGCACCACGAACACCTTGTCCAGCCCCACGTCCGTCATCGCCCGCAGTTCATCCCGCGTGAAATCCGACATGCAGATCACCGCCTCCGCCTGCCGGACCGATTCCCAACAGCGTTCGTAATAGCCCAGGCTCTTCGCCGAATGCGTCTCCTGCATCCGCCAGAACGACACGTCATGCACTGTCACCACCCTCCGACCCGGCCCCCACCGCGGAATCACGTGGTCTGGATAATGCACTAAGTCCAACCTGAGCGCCGCCGTCTGCAATCGGAAAAGCCAGTCCAACCGCATGCTCCGCGCCGGACCGATCACCCGCCGTGCCCCGTCCGGCCAATCGCCATCCCGAAAATCCACAATCGGACTAAATTCGTCCGGCGTGCACTCCTGCTCCAAGGCCCTCGCCAGGCAGCGGATGTACCGCCCGATCCCCCCGCGGTCGTAGAAGGCAAGCCGGGCGTCAAGTCCGAATCTCACCCGGGTCCCTCCGCGCGGCCCCCACCGACAGTCCCAGCATCGACCATTGCAGCATCACCATGTGCGGCACGCTGGCGAAATGGTGATCCACCAGCCCCGCCACCAACGCCACCAACGCCGCCGTAGCAAACACTGGAGCCAACGGCGACGCCTTTCGACTTCTCAACCCGTCCCCACATGCCCCGATTGCCGCAGCCACCGACAGCATCGCACCCGGCAGGCCGATGTGCTCCGCCATCCACAGGAACGTGTTTGACACTCCCACGAAATACGCCGCCGGCGGTTGCGCCGGGAATCCCACCCCAAACACTGACGAACTCACGATCACCCGACCTGCTTCCGCGAACTCTCCCAGTCGCAGCGCCGCCGACTCATCCCTAGCCAGCAGCCCGGACCGAAAGTGCACCACGGACTCAAACGGCGCCAGCACTACGATCACCACCAGCGCCACCATCGCCGCCACCGCCAAGCCGCGATTCTGCCGCCACATGTAGATCAGGATTCCAAACCCGGCCGCCAGCCACGCGCCTCGCGACAGCGACAGCGCCAGACCCGGCAGCGTCAGCCCCGCCACCGCCAGCCACAGCCAGCGCGATCTGCCCGAAGCGATAATCGTTATACCCACCGCCAGCACCAGCGATACCGCCAGCGAGGCCCCCAGAATATTCGGGTCCACCAGCGTCCCCACCGCCCGCAGCGTCTCCTGATCCGGCAGATACCGCAGAGCCGTGCCCGCGTCCGGATAGCCCGCCGCCTCCAGCGCTTCGTAGAACGGCAACGCCCCCGTCCCGGCCCGGAACACCATCGCCGCCACCAGCGATTGCGCCGCGCCAAAGCCAGCGATCAAAGCTGCCGTTCCACGAGCGAGACGCCAATCCATCCCGAGCCCCACCGCCAGAATGCCTGCCGCCACCGCCAGCATCAATTTCAGCGCGTATTGGATTTCCTCCCCACCCTGCCCCATCCTCCCACCGACCAGCAGCGCCAGCGTCCAGAAAACCAGCACCCCCCCCACCATCCCCATCCATCCGCAAGCCGGCCAAGGCCGCCCCCGACCACCCATCGCCATCCGCACCACCACCACCGCCAGCGCTACCGCCAGCATGAGTTCGACTATCGGCGGCCGCAGCCCCACCCGCACCGGTGCCACCGCGAACGGCAGTACGTACGCCAGCCCCAGCGCAGCCGTCAGCGCCATACGCGGGCGCATCAGCGCCAGCACCAGCGCGATCGGCGTCACCACCCACATCACCGCCGCCGGAGCCGGCGACATCGCCGCCGCCGCCCCCGCCCCCACCGCCACCAGGAGCGTCGCCGCCATCCAGAGCGGTTGCGGCAACCCGGCGAATATCGCGAACCCACCGTTTGTCCTTAGCGCCGACGATCTCAAGTCCGGGCCGCTCCGTCAGCCGGTCTTGCCGGCACCGCGCCACCAGCCGCTACTAGTCCCCTCCGTCGTCATCGCCCATCCCGGCCTCGTCCGCATAGAAATCGGCTTCTGTAATGAACTTCCCGCCCGTGATCTCCTGTCCCGTCAGCCGTCGCCTCCCGTCAAACTCGAGTCTCAGCTCTACCGGGTCGAACGACTGACTGCCTATCACCTCCTTGGAGCAGGTGTAATGGGTCGGGCTGTCCCCTCCCTCGGCGTCAAATTGCTGGGCCAGATCGCTGGCCGGATCGATCCGCACGCTGATCTTCTCGCCGGACTTCGCGACCTGCACGTACAGATAGATGCCCCGATCGTCTCCCAAACTCGGTCCTCCGCCCAGAAATCCCATCAGGACTCACCTCTCACGTTGATGCTGACGAAATCCTCCAGCGCCTCCCGCCAGCCCCGAAGCTGAACGCCCAGCGCTCTCGCCGCGTTATTGGCCATCACCCCATTGGCCGGCACCACCGCCGGCCGTTCAAATTGCGACGCCGGTATCGGGCTGATCTCCACGTCCCCAATCCCCAGCGCCTCCAGCGCGGCCCGCGCCCAACCGTACCATGTCGTCTCCTCCTGGTTGACCAGGTGATAAGTTCCGAACGTCCCGGCCTCCACCAGTCCCAGGATCGCCGCCGCCAAGTCGGCCGTCGACGTCGGCGTCACCCGCTGATCGTCCACGTAGCTCAGGTGCTTCCCGTCCCTGGCCGCCTCCACTAATGCCGTCACAAAATTACGCCGCCGCGGTCCGTACAGCGTCGAAGTGCGCACCACATAGCGACGTTCGAGCAGCCGGCCCACCACCTTCTCTCCCTCCAGCTTGGTCGCCCCGTACACGTTGATCGGATTCGTCCCATCGCCCTCGTCGTAGGGCTCGGTCTTCTCGCCGTCAAAGACGTAATTCGTGCTCACGTATACCATCGCCGCCTCCGCGTCCCGGCACGCCCTGGCCACGTTTTCCGCACCCACCGCGTTAACGATGCGCGCAGCCTCCCGATCGCCTTCGCAGGCGTCGACGTTCGTCATCGCCGCCGTATGGATCACCAGCTCCGGCGCGAACGACGACACCACCTCGTCGACCGCGCCGGCCTCGGTCACATCCAGCCCGTCCCCGGCAAGCAGAATGGTCGCGGCCCCGGGCAGCAGCGGACCAAATTCGCTACCCAGCTGTCCCCCGGCACCCGTTACCAGGATTCTCTTCAATCCCCGTCGTCCGTCCCCGATCGCTCGCCCCCGTGCTCCCAGTTGAGCAGCATCACCGTCACCCCCGACACCACCGCCCCTACCAGCGCCAGAAACAGCAACTGCGTCACATCGGGTCGCGCCCCAAAACTCGTTATCAGGATCACCGCCACCATCGCCAGCGACAGCGCCGCCCACGAATACAGTTTCGCGTGCCTTGCGGTGAGTCGTCGCCAGAAGCGGATCACGGGCAGAACCAGCACTCCAGGACCGTCGGGGAGGGAGCAGATTTACAATCGGGGTATTATATCAACTGCCCCGGTTAAACCATTTATGTCAACCGCAGTACTCCCCCAATCGCAAAACCCCACCCGGCACCGCTTTCACATTTGGACCAGCGGCTGCCAGATGAACAAGGACGACTCCGAGCGCATCGCGAGGAGCCTTGTTCTCGATGGCCACGTCCCGGTTTCAGACCCGGACCGGGCCTCCGTCGTCATCCTCAACGGCTGTAGCGTGCGCGACAACTCCGACCGCAAGGTCTGGGGCCGCATCGGCGCCCTCGGCTCCCGCAAGAGTCGCCGCGGTGATGTGCTCGTGGCTCTCACCGGTTGCTCCGCCGCCGCTCCCGCCGAGGAGATCGCTCCCTACCTCAAATGGTTGGACGTCGTTTTCCCCGCCCGCGACCTCGATCCTCTCCGGTCCCTCCTGGCCGAAAATCCCGGCCCTGTCGCCCACGACTGGGACGAATTTCTCCCCGAGCAACTGCCCGGTGCCGGCGGCGTCTGCCGTTACGTCACCGTCATCCACGGCTGCGACAAGCGCTGTACCTTTTGCATCGTGCCCTTCCGCCGGGGCCCCGAGGAAAGCCGCTCCATCGACGAAATCATCACGGAAATCGAATCCCGCGTGGCCGAGGGCGCTCGCGAAGTCACCCTGCTCGGCCAGATCATCAACCGCTACGGCCGTAACCTCGATCCTGCTGCCTCCCTGGCGACCCTGCTGCAGCGCGTAGAATCCTCCCGCTTAGTCCCCCGGCTGCGTTTCCTCACCGCCCATCCCCGCCACCTCGAAGAGGATCTCACCGCCGCTATGGGAAGCCTTGCCACCGTCTGCGAAGAGATCAATCTGCCGGTCCAGTCCGGAGACGATCTCGTCCTCAAGCGCATGGGACGGGGCTACGACACAGACTTCTACCGCGGCCGAATCGAATTGCTCCGCCACCACGTCCCCGGCATCGCCATCTCCACCGACATCATCGTCGGCTTCCCCGGCGAGACCGAAGCTCAGTTCCAGAACACGCTCCGCCTCCTGAAAGAGATCAAGTTTGATGTCGTGCACGTCGCCGCCTTCTCCGCCCGCCGTGGCACCGTAGCCGCTAAATGGGGCGACACGGTCGAGGTCGATGAAAAGCTGCGCCGGCTGCACGAGGTCGAACGCGTCCAGGAAGGCATCTCCACCTCCCTTAACCACGCCCTCACGGGCACCACTCACGAGGTCCTGTTCGAAGAGCTGCGCCAGAGCCCCGTCGCCGGCGCCGCGCCCCGCTGGATGGGCCGTACCCGCACCAACAAGCTCGTCTTCTGCGAGCCCGACGGCGACATTCAGGCCGGCGACATTCGAGCCGTCCAGATTACCGCCGCGACCGCCTGGTCGCTCCGGGGAACCGCCGCCCCGGCGCTGGCGACTCAGGCGGCCAGCTGAGACTGCCCATCGAGGCCAAAGCCTCTCGCCCGAATCCCAAACATCGCGTGCGCCGCGGGCTTATACGTATGGGTCTTGGCGGTTTGGCCCTGCTCGCCGCCGCAGCCTGCGAACCGGCCAGCGAACGCGCCCGCGCCAATATTCGCCCCTACTGGGAGCCGGCCCTCATCGCCGCCACCGACGCCTTCGAGTTACTCCGCCTATTTGAAGTCAACAGCCGCGCCCTCGCCCAGGCCTCGCTCACTCCCGAACGCTACGCCACCGCCATCGACAAACTCGGACCGCAGGTCACCCGGCTATCCGAAAGCCTCATCCCTCTCGTCCCCCCGTCCGACGCCGGCGAGACTCATCGCCTGCTCCTCAATGCCGCTGACGAGCTCGTGATGGCCCTGCGGTCCGTGCGCGAGTTCCGCCGCGACGGCCGCCGCGAACGCCTGGTCACCGCCATCGACGCCATCGCCGGCGCCCGCGCCTCGCTCACCAAATTCGTCGAAAGAGTTGGCACCGGCAACGCCGCCGAGGCTCTCATCCGCCGCCTCGACAGCCTCGGCGACTTCGACATCCAGGCCAGCTCCGTCACCCGCTACGCCGTCCTCGTCGGCCAGTTCGTCACCCCCGCCGAAGCCCGCGCCCGGCTCAAGGACTTCAAAGCCGACACCGTCATCTCCGTCCAGTTCCCACGGTGGGTCGAAGCCGATCGCTGGGACCATCTTGACGAGGCCATCGCCGCCGCCGAGATCTGGAACGAACGCCGCCTTGAGGTTCGCGTCGAGCACGTGCGCGATGTCGTCTTCAGTCTCGACCTCCGGCGCGCCCCCAGCTCCGCCAGTTGGAAAGAGCTCGCCTGGCTGCAAACCATCACCTTCGACGCCACCGCCATCGCCGTCTCCGCCGACGGCAACCTGTTCGCGCTCGCTTCCCGCGACGGCCGCGTGCAGGCCTTCGGCGGCGGTGGCGAGCCCCTCTGGTCCGCCGACACCACCATCCCCACCTCCGGCATTGCCGTCTCCCCCGGCGGTGGCGCCGTCGCCGTCACCGGCTTCGACATCGTCCTCCTGCGCGACGGACTCCCCGTCTGGCAGCGCCCCTTCCGGCCCGACAATCAGCTGCTCGAAGAAGCCGCGATCTCCCGCGATTCTTTTCTGGCCGTGCGCAGCAGCAACGCCAGCGAAATCGGCCATGTCTTCGCCTACACCTCCGCCGGCCTTCTCTGGGGCCCAACCCAGGATTACATCGGCGCCGCAGCGATCGACATGGACCCCGAAACCGGCCTCGTCGCCGTCGGCTCGGTCAAGCAGGATGGAAACCAGGTCGTGCTCATCAGTCCCGACGGGCAGCTCGTTCAGCGCTTTGGCGTCACCCGTCGCATTCGCGGTGTGTTTCTCGCCCTCAACGGCCAGTTGACCGTCGTCGACACCGCCGACGGACTCGAAATCTACGAGAACGAGCGCGGCGAATTTCAGCGCGACATCCCCTTCGAATTTACCGTTATCGCCCCCGATCCCACCGGAACAATCTTCTATCTCGGCAGCCAGAAAGGACTCGCCGCCTACAACCTCGACGGCGCCCAGCTCTGGTTCAACGACCGCGTCGCTCCCCGCTCGCTCATGGTTTCCAGAGACTACGTCTGCGGACTGTCTTCCGACACCTCCATCAGCGTCATCCAATCCGACGGCGTCTACATCGGCGAAGCCACCACCCTGGCTTCCATCAGAGCCGCCGCCCTCGCCTCGGCCACCAACCTGCTCGTCGCCGCCAGTGCCGAACGTTATGTCCTTGCCTGGCAGCTCCCCGCCTAGACGGCCTGACCCGCCTACTCCTCCGCAAACGCCTCCGCGAAACCCCACCGGGTCTCCAGCACCGGCCATTCCGGCACGTCCGCGATATCAAACGGCTCATTCACCAGGTCCCCGTCCGCATCTCGATGACTCAATATCCAGATTGCAATCAACGTGAAATAGCTTCCCTCCCCGTCCAGAGCGTAAGACCGGTCCTGGTAAGGACGGTACACAGGCAGGAAGAACTCGCCCTTCTCTTTCTCGTACGGAACCAGCTTGTCCGCAATCCGCTGGCAGTAGAGCGTGTCCTCCTCCGTCCGCATCATCCGCCCGTACGCTCGGCACACCAGCGGACGCGCCGCATACACCGAGCACCGCCCGTCCACCAGCAGCGGGCACGGTGTCGCCTCGTTGCCGAAGATGTCGTCGATGTATTCCATCGCCGCGGACGACTCAAGATCCATTCCGCCCAGTCGCAGCCAGCGAGGCAGCACCGTCGATTCGTCCTCCAGAAATTTCTCGCAGCGCCCCACCGCCTCCCGCCGTTCCTCGGCCGTCAGGTTCGCCAGCATCCAACCGTGCAACAACCGCCATTCCGCGAACGTCACCAGCGGCAACTGCCCGCAGCAATCCGAGCAGCCCTCATCGCAGCGCATGCACGCGTGCCTGTCCTCCACCACCTCCCCCAGCAGCCCGATCAGGCCATACAGCTCCGGCACCGACTCCACCCCACCCAGCGTGTCCAGCGCTTCCTCATACACATCCGTCGCGCCGGCCGCAATGGCCAGGCGCAATTTCTCCACTGGGTCCTGTTCAGATGCGAGTCCCGCCCCTGCCGCCTGCTTGCTGATTTCGCCTTCTCCCTGCTCCGCTCGCCAGCAGTTACTTAACCGCAGCTAAGATACCCGCTGCAGCCCGCCCAATTCTCACCCGGGCGGGCGGCGCCGCGCACGCCAAATATCTGATGCCGCCCCGGAGACCTCGCCTATGACCATCGAGCCTGTATCCGTCGACGAGCAAAACTACCCGCAGGTCCTCGATCTCCTTGAGATTTGTTTCCCCGACGACATGCGCAAATACTTCGAGCTCCATCATCGCCGCGATCCCGCCTATTCTTTCAGCCAGGCTCTGGCGCTGGCCGGCGACGGCCGCATTGTCGCCCACGTCCAGGTATTCCACCGCCAGATGGGGTACGGCGCCAACGAAATCCCTTACGGCGGTATCGCCGACGTCGCCACCCACCCCGATTGGCGAAAACGCGGTCTGTCGGCAAAGCTGCTCGAGGAGTCCATCTGCTACATGCATTCCACCTCCCTGCCGCTGTCCATGCTGTTCACCGGAAGGTATTCCCATTACGCCCGCCACGGCTGGGTCCAGATTCCCCAGAGCGTCCTGCACGCCGAAGTCCCGGCCGATTTGCCCCGCGAGCCTGGCGGATTCGTCGCCAGGGCCTTCGAGCCGGACGATCTCGCACCTCTGCACCGCCAGTATCGCCGCGAGATCGCCGACCTCACCGGTCCCGAGGCCCGCTCCCTTCCCTACATGGCCGCCCAGATGGAATGGCTCCCGCTCCACCAGGCAAATGTGCGCCGGGAGGTCTTCGCCCGCGTCGGCCATCCCGCCAGCTACCTGCGCACCCGCGCCGAAGGCGACGAACTGCACGTCCTCGACCTCTCCGCCGGAACCGACAATCTCGAACGTCTCGCCATCGCCAGAATTTTTCGCCACGCCGCCGATGCCGGTTGCTCCCGGGTCACCGTCCCCGTCGTCTCGACCAGCCGCTTCGCCCGCACCTTCGCCGAGACCGTCTCCAGCGAAAATCTCCCTTGGCACCACCGCATGCTGCGCCTCAATAGCCTGCCGCGCCTCCTCGAATGCATCCAGCACACTCTCTCCCGCCGCCTGCGCGACCCCCTCCCCCACCCGCCCTTCGCCCTCAAAGTCGGCAACCAGGCCGTGCGCGTCGAGATTCCCGGCGGCGGCGTCCGCTTCGCCCCCGCCACCGGCGACGAGCCCCTGGTCGAGCTCACCCCCGAGGGCTTCTTGAATCTCCTACTGGGACAGCCCGGCAGTCACCACGTCCTCGTCCCGTCCGGTGCCGATCTCCAACCCACTGCCACCCTCCAGCTCATGTTTCCCCAATCCGGCAATCTCACCTGGCCGGCCGACGAGCTCTAGCCCGCCCCTCACCATCGCTATGGTCCAGCCCTCACCCTCACTCCGCTACCTGCCGCCGGACACTCGCCACTTCCGGCGTTCCCAGCGCCCTCCCCTCAAAATCAGTCTTGGAACCTGTCCCGGCTTCGCCTAAACTCCCCTCAGCTTGGGACTCGATCGGGACCCCCGGCCGGCCGTGCCGGGCGCAACCCGACGCTCGGGCCATCACACAAGTGGAGAAGACCATGGACGCAACCCGTCGCTATCTGGCCGAATTCGTCGGCGCCTTCGCCCTTGTCTTCATCGGCAGCATGGTCGTCGCCGTCGGCGGCGAGCGCCTTGGCGGCGGCGCCGCCACCGTGGTCATCGCCGCCTTCGGTCACGGTCTCATCCTGATGGCTATGATCTACGCTCTCGGCGCCATCTCCGGCGCCCACTTCAACCCCGCCGTGACCATCGCCCTGGCAGCCCTTCGCAAAATCTCACTTCCCGACGCGGGCGGCTACATCATCTTCCAGCTTCTAGGCGCCGTTGTGGCCGGGCTCTTCCACGCCGCCATCCTCAGTGAGGGCGCGACCAGCTACGGGCTCACCACCCCGGCTCCTGACGTCACCGACGGCGCCGCTGTTTTGCTTGAAGGCATCCTGACATTTTTCCTGGTCACCGCTGTCCTCGGCGCCGCCGTCAGCGGCAAAGGTCCACCCGGATTTCACGGCCTGGCCATCGGTCTCACCCTCACCGCCGCCATCCTTGCCGGTGGCGCTCTCACGGTCGCTTCCCTCAACCCTGCCCGCACCTTCGGACCCGCCATCGTCTCCGGCAACTTCACCTCACACTGGGTCTACTGGGTCGGTCCCATCGCTGGCGGGCTCGTCGCCGCGGCCGTGGCTTGGGTTCTCTATTTCAGAGGCCGTCCGGAAACGTCCTAGGCCGAGGCGAACGCGTATACTAGCTTTGGTATACATAATCTAGAGCGGCTATGTCAGAAGTCGTTTCGATCGTTTCGACTTGTGCTGAGAAAGGGAGTGCCGATGGCTACTTACGAATGCTCCACGTGCGGGATGTCCGTCAATGCTACCTGTGGCAAGTGTGATGCTCCGCTTGTCAATGACACCCTGCAGTCCGATGATGGATCATCTGTGCAGGTCTCCAAATGCCCGAACGATCACGGCAAGATCAAGTCGCCGATGTGCTGTGGCGCTGACATGTCGTGTTTAGCTGCGTGACGATCAGAGATCTCATGCTGGGGACGCGCCCTGGGATGAGTTCAACCGTTCGCCTTCTCCGGCCTCTGCGATAACGAGCTCGTCGCCTACGGTAAAAAGGCGAACGTCCTACGAGATAAAGGCGCCCGCCTGCTTGGCATCAGCATCGACAGCCGCTTTGCCGTCGGCGTGTTTTCCAACACCCTGGATCTCCCTGACGAGATGACCCTCCTCAGCGACTTCCCGGACGGAACCGCCGGCAAGGCCTACGGCGCCTTCACCTCAGACGCCAGCGCTCACGAGCGCATAACCGTGGTCGTCGATGAGGAAGGCAAGATCATCTACAAGGTTCACAACGCCATCCCCGATGTCCGCGAGGAAGACGAGGCTCTCGCGCTTCTCGAGCCGCAACCCACGCTCACATCCCCCACGAGCTAGCCGCGCCCTCGCCCCAACCCGAATTTCCGGCGGTGTTCACGCCACCGCGCCTCGCCTGCAGCCCCGGCTTCCGCCGGCTTACCTTTCGGTTACCGCCGCTTCTGAGCCGACCTCCGCCGGTTCTCCGGCGGCAGGCTCGACTGCGACCGGTTGGCCGGTGACCGAGATCGCGATCCGCCCATCCTGGCCACCCACCAAAATGCCGCACCCCGCCTCGCACTCTCCGTCCAGGATAACCTTCGCCACCCGATTCTCGATCTCTCGCTGAATCGCCCGCCGCAACGGTCTCGCTCCATACTCGGCGTCCCAGCCATGGTCCAGGATGATCTCCTTCGCCCCGTCCGTGACTTCCAATCCTAGTTCCTTTTCACCTAGTCGCACACGCAGATCGCCAATCATGATGTCCACGATCTCCTTCACTTGGTCCCTCGTCAGCGAGTGGAAGATGATGATTTCGTCCACCCGGTTCAGGAATTCCGGCCGGAACGCCTGCCGTAGCTGAGTCATCAGGCGGGTCTTCATTTCCTCATATTTACGGCTGTCCTCCCGCTCGCTGTCCTCCTTGTCCAGCGCCGGCCGAAAGCCCACCGAATCCTGTCGGCGTATCCTCTCCACCCCGACGTTCGAGGTCATGATGATGATCGTGTTGCGGAAATCCACGATGTGTCCCTGGCCGTCCGTCAGCCGCCCATCGTCCAGGATTTGCAGCAGCACGTTAAGCACTTCCGGGTGCGCCTTCTCCACCTCGTCAAACAGCACCACCTGGTAAGGCCGTCGCCGCACCGCTTCCGCCAGTTGCCCACCCTCGTCGTAGCCGACGTAACCGGGAGGCGCCCCCACCATCCGACTCACCGTATGGCGCTCCCCGTATTCCGACATATCCACCCGCACCATTGCTGCCGAGTCATCGAACATGAACGCCGCCAGTTGGCGCGCCAGTTCCGTCTTGCCCACGCCGGTCGGCCCCAGGAATATGAACGAGCCCATCGGCCGGTTCGGGTCCGACAGACCCGACCGCGACCTCCGTAGCGAGTCCGCCACCGCCTCCACCGCCTCGTCCTGCCCGATCAGCCGCTCGTGGATCATCCCTTCCATCCTCAGCAGTTTCTGCGTCTCTTCCTCCAGCATCGATGTCACCGGAATCCCCGTTACCGCCGACACCACCTCCGCCACGTCCTCCCCGGTGACGATCTCCTTCAGGTCCTGCTCCTCCAGCCATTTGGTGCGGGCCTCCAGCAGCTGCTCCTCCAGCTTCAACAGCTCCGATTTGAAGTTCGCCGCCCGCTCGTAATCCCGCTCCTGCCACGCCGCTTCCTCCTCCAGTCGCAGTTGCCGGATTTTCCCCTCCGCCTCCTTCAACGAAGCCGGCATATCGAATATTTGCAGGCGCAACTTCGCCCCCGCCTCATCGATAAGGTCAATCGCCTTATCCGGCAGAAAACGGTCCGTCACGTAGCGGTCCGAGAGTTTGGCCGCCTGTTCCAGCGCCTCGTCCGAAATCTGCAGCCCGTGGTGCGCTTCATATCGATCCCGCAGCCCTTCCAGGATCGCTATCGTCTCCTCCACCGTCGGCGCCCCCACGTACACCGGCTGGAACCGTCGCGCCAGCGCCTTGTCCTTCTCGATATTCTTCCGGTATTCGTCCAGCGTTGTCGCGCCGATCGCCTGCAGTTCTCCCCTCGCCAGCGCCGGTTTAAGCATGTTCGCTGCATCCATCGCGCCCTCCGCCGCCCCGGTGCCAACCACGTTGTGCATCTCGTCTATGAATAGGATCACCTCGCCCCGCGCGTTCACCACCTCATCTATCACCGACTTCAACCTCTCCTCGAACTCTCCTCTAAACTTCGACCCGGCGATCAGCTGCCCCATGTCCAGCGCCAGCACCCGCTTGTCCTTCAGCAGCTCCGGCACATCCCCATCCGTGATCCGTTGCGCCAGACCCTCAATGATCGCCGTCTTCCCCACCCCCGGCTCTCCGATCAGCGCCGGGTTGTTCTTCGTGCGCCGGGAAAGAATCTGCATCACCCGCATGATCTCCGACTCCCGTCCCACCACGGGATCGAGCTTGCCCTGCCGCGCCGCCGCCGTCAGATCGGTGCTGTACTTCTCCAGCACTCCATAACGGCTCTCCGCCGTCGGGCTGCTGGCTCCCTGCGAGCCCCGGATTTCGCGGATAGCCTCCCTCACCTTCTGCCCCGTCACCCCCAGCTCCTTCAGAATCTTTGCCGCATCGCTGGCGGTTATCCCGACAAGAGCCAGGAACAGGTGCTCCGTGCCGATGTAGTCATCGTGCATCCGCGTGGCTTCCTCCGCCCCCGCCTCGAACAGCGCCTTGCTCTGCGGCGTCACGTAGATCTGCCCCGTCGTCGCCGCTCCCACCCGGCGGCTCGTCTTCGGCGCCCGATCCAGCAACTCGTTCACCCGGCTCTGCACGAAGTCCGGATTCACCCGCATCCGCTGCAATATCCGCACCGCCAGCGAATCCGGCTCCGACAGTAACGCCAGCAGCATGTGCTCGACGTCTAGCTGCGTGTGCTCCAGTTCCAGCATGATCTGCTGCGCCCGCGAGATCGCCTGCTGCGCCTTTTCCGTGTACCGGCTGAATCCATCTAGCCCGTCCATTTACCGATCCCTTTCGCCACTTGCCGGACTGCCACTCAGCGCGTCACTCGTTGCAGCATCTTTTTCAATCGCTGGATTTCGACCCGATAGCGATCTTCCGTCTCCACCAGCCGGCGTTCGTGTTCCACGTGCGCTGCCTCCATTTTCTCCGTCAGGTTCAAAATCCCTTCCCCCCCCGCCAGATTCACGCCCAGATCCTGCGTCAGCCGCCTGATCCGTCTCACCCTCGCCACATCTCGCGCCGAGAACATCCGCACCGATCCCTGGGAGCGACCCGGCTGCAGCAGCCCCATCCGTTCGTAATTCCGCAAAGTCTGCGGGTGCGTGCCCGTCAGCTCTGCCACCACTCCGATGAAAAACACCGGCGTCGACGGCTGCTGCATCATCTCTCCCTCCGCACCCACATCGTCGAAATCAAAGGACATTCACAGACTCCTTCTCATGCGGTCCAACGCCCTTCCAGCCACCCATTCAACCGGGCTTCGTCGGATTCTCATTACGCCTAGTGCCGAAGTCATAGATCAGCGTCTTTTCCCGCTGCGTCAGATCGGTCGGCAGCAGTACCTTCACCCGCACCAGCAGGTCCCCCGGGTCCTCCCCATTTAACGACGGCAACCCCTGCCCCCGCAGCCGCAGCATCGCCCCGTTTTTCGTCTCCGGCGGTATCTTTAGCTGTAGCCTCGATTCGTCAATGTGCGCGATCGTCATCGTCGATCCCAGCAGCGCCTCGCTCAGCGGTATCTCGATGTCCGAGATTAGCGTGTTTCCCTTTCGCTCGAATCCCGGCGTCTGCGCTATCCCCACCCGCAGGAACAGGTCACCCCTCGTCCCGTCCGTGCGCAACGACCCCTCATTCGCCACCCGGATTCGCGAGCCATCCCGTACTCCCGCCGGTATCTTCACCTCAAGCCTTCGATTACGCGATGTTCCATCCGGCTCCGGCACCCGTAGATTCAGTATGCGCCGCCCGCTGTGGAAAACCTCATCCAGCGTCACCGTCAGCTCGTGTTCGATGTCCGCCATCCGGCTTGGCCGCGCCGACCTCGTCCCTCGGAACCCCGGTCTCTGGGCCGTTGCAGCTCCGAAAAGAGTCTCAAAGAAATCGCTGAATCCCCCGAATCCGGAGAACCCGAATCCGCCCGCTCCCTGACCTTGCACACCACCCCGTCGAAACGCCTCCTCCACCGATCCCACCCTCCGGTAGTCCGCCCCGAATTGATCGTACTTCCGCCGCTTCTCCGCATCCCCCAGAACCTGATAGGCCTCGTTGATTTCCTTGAACCGCTCCGACGCCTTCTCATCTCCCGGGTTCACGTCCGGGTGAAATTTACGCGCCAGACTCCGGTACGCCCGCTTGATCTCCTCGGTCTTATCCTGGCGTTTGACCCCCAGGACCTTGTAATAGTCCTTGTACTCCACCGGCACCTCCCCGGCCCCTACGCCTTGACGTCCAGCGACGGATCGTCCCCGTCGGCCATCTGCTGCTCCGCCACCACCGGTCCCGTCGCCACCCGCACCGCGCTCGCCCGCAACACCTCACCGTTCAGCATATACCCCGCCACCAGCTCCTCCACGATGCTTCCCTCCTCAAGGTCGTCCCGCGCAACCGTCGCCATCACCTCGTGCAGGCGCGGGTCGAAGTTGCCCCTCTGCGGAATGCGCGATACCCCATGGCCCTCCAGCACCGTCGAGAACTGCTCCGCTATCAGCCGCACACCTTCCAGCAGATCAGCTGCCGCCGACGTCTCACCAGCCTCCAGCGCCCGCGTCAGGTTGTCCAGCACCGGCAGGAATCCCCGCAGCACCTGAGCTTTCCGATGCCTGACATTCTCCGCCAGACTCCGGTCGAGCCGCTTGCGGTAGTTATCCATATCCGCCTGCAAGCGTAGGTATTTCCCTTGATAGTCAACCGCTTCGCCGGCTTCCAGTCCCGGTTCGAGCTCTTCTTCAAGCGTCCTGTCGATGTTCTCGTTCGCCATCGTCCCTAGTTCTCGTCTGCAGCGCTGAACTCAGCATCCACCACATCGTCTTCCAGATCGTCACCTTCCCCGTCCTCCTCAGCGGCCGGAGGCTCCTCCGCCTCCGCCTGGCCGTCCGCGCCCACCGCCTCATAGATTTGCTGCCCCACCTTCATCCGCAGCTCCTCCAGCTCAGCCACCAGACCCTGCAGCTTCTCCGCGTCTGGCGCCTCCGCCTTTAACTCTTCCCTGATGGATTCGATTAGCGTCGTCAGGCCCTCCTTGTCCTCATCAGAGATCTTGTCCCCGTTCTCACTGATCATCCGTTCCGTCTGATAAGCCATGCTGTCCGCGGAATTGATCGCCTCCACGCTCTCCCGGCGGGTGCGGTCCTCATCGGCGTGCTGCTCCGCCTCCTTCACCAGCGAATCCACTGCCTCCGAACTCAAATTCGTCGAAGCCGTGATCGTGATCTTCTGCTCCTTGCCCGTGCCCAGATCCTTGGCCTTCACATTCACGATGCCATTCACATCGATATCGAACGTGACCTCGATCTGCGGCACTCCTCGCGGCGCCGGCGGAATTCCTTCCAGCCGAAAACGGCCCATCGTCATATTGTCCGTTGCCATCGGGCGCTCACCCTGCAGCACGTGGATGTCCACCGCCGACTGGCCGTCCTCCGCCGTCGAAAACACCTCCGACTTGCTCGTCGGAATCGTCGTATTGCGCTCGATCAGCGCCGTCATCACGCTCCCCATCGTCTCCACTCCCAGCGACAGCGGCGTCACGTCCAGCAGCACCACGTCGCTCACGTCTCCCGTTATCACCCCGGCCTGCACCGCCGCGCCCACCGCCACCACCTCGCCCGGATCCACCGTCCGATCCCCCTCCTCCCGGGGCCGCCGCCTCGCCGGCTCCTCGCCGGCTTCTCGCTTCTCGGCTGGCTTCTCGCTGGCTCCTCGCTGGCTTCTCGCTTCTAGGCCGGCTTCTCGGTTGGGTAACCGGTAACCGGT
>CAZBZS010000007.1:0-15431 GCA_964496475.1 uncultured Chloroflexota bacterium
GCCTCCTGGTCGCCGGATTCGATGGCGCGCGCCTGCTCCTCGAAGCGGTGGCGCGGGTCGATGGGGTCGTTGAGCTCGGTGAAGGCGTTGCCGAATTTCATGCCGGCTGCGAAGGCTTCGAATCGCCCCACGTAGCGCTCATCGTCTGGATTTCGCTTCGCCAGCGGCGACGTTTCGACCGGGTAGTCGTGGACGAAGGTCGGCGCAGTAAGCTTCGGGCTGACGAGCTTTTCCAGAATCTCGTCGAGGATCTTGCCGCGGCCGAGATGGGCGGCGTCTTCGAGTCCGCGCTCGCGGGCCTCGGCGGCTAGGGATTCGGCGTCTGGATAGTCTTCGATGTCGAGACCGGCGTAGCGGAGGACGGCGTAGCGGAAGGCGATGCGCTCCCACGGCGGATTGAAGTAGATTTCCGTCCCGTCGACTTCCAGCTTCGTTGAGCCGTGGACCTCTGTGGAGACGTGGGCCACCATCTCCTCGACCAATCGCATGATGTCCGTGTAGTCGGCGTAGGCCTCGTAGCTTTCGAGCATGGTGAACTCGGGGCTGTGGATGCGGTCGATACCCTCGTTGCGGAAGTCCTTGCAGAATTCGTAGACGCGCTCCATGCCACCGATGATGAGGCGCTTGAGGTACAACTCGTCGGCGATACGTAGGTAGAGGTCTTCGCCGAGGGCGTTGTAGTGGGTGGTGAAGGGACGGGCGGAGGCGCCGCCGTAGCGCGGTTGCAGGATCGGGGTCTCAACTTCGAGGTAGCCGCGGGCGTCGAGGAAGCGGCGGATGGCGGTGGTAACGGCGGTGCGGATTTCGAAGGTCCGGCGGACATCCTCGTTGGCGATGAGATCGAGGTAGCGTTGGCGGTACCGGATTTCCGGGTCGTTGAGTCCGTGGAACTTCTCCGGCAGCGGTCGCAGGCTTTTCGACAGCATCCTGTACGACTCCACCCGCAGAGTCGCCTCCCCGGTTCGCGTGGTGAACATCATCCCCTCAGCGCCAACGAAATCGCCTAGGTCGAAGAGCCGGATGAAGTCATCGAAGGGCTGCTCGACCAGTCGGTTTTTCTGGAAATAGAGTTGGATTCGCCCGGCTCCGTCTTGCAGATGGGCGAAGGCGCTCTTGCCCATGTCGTTCAGGCGCACAAGCCGCCCCGCCACTCGGTAGGTCGCTTCCTCGTCTCCTGAATCGGCGTGAGCCGCCAGGGCTTCCGCCGAGGTGTGACTGCGGCGAAAATCATCCGGAAAGGGGTCTACGCCGGCCTCTCTCAGGCGGGCGAGCTTGTCCAGGCGGGGAGCCATAAGCGAGCCGATGGGTTCGCCGGAATCGGGGGGCGCGGAGTCGGGAATCTGCCTACCAGACTTTCTTGATTGAATACTCGATCGTGCCCGCCGGAACCTTTACGGCGACGGTCTCACCCTCATGCTTGCCAAGCAGCGCCTGGGCGACCGGCGACTCGTTGGAAATCTTTCCCTCCAGCGGTTCCACCTCAGCCGGCCCGACAATGTTGAACACGTGCTGCCGGCCGTCCGGGTCCGTGACCTCGACGAATCCGCCGAGCGATACCACCGACGGGTCATGCTCGGCCACGATCCGGGCGTGAGTCAGCACCTCTTCTATGTACTCGATGCGGCCTTCGACGAAGCCAAGCTCGTTTTTGGCGTCGTCGAATTCGCCGCCCTCAGCCATCTCCCCGAACTCTTTCGACTCGTGAATCCGCTCAGAAAGCTGCGGCCGCACGACGTGTTTCAGATTCTCCAGCTCCGCCTCGAGTTCGATCTTTCCCTGGGCGGTGAGAATTTCGTTCGAGTGATCATCCATGGGCGGCGCCAATCAATCAAAAAAGCTCCCCGAGCCATTCGTGGGAGCCGGTCAAATTCATCAGACGACATCTGATTTTAGTTGAAAAGCCGTTTGCGTTGGGGTAAATCGCGACAAAATTTCAGACTGTTTTCCGACCCTTGTCGCGTTAGCGCCCGCAGTCCGGGCGTCGGTCAGGCTGTCCTGGGGACGTAACCAGCTGGCGGGCAATAAGCAGGGAGACCAGGTTGCCCTGAACAGAACGGCTCGGAGGCGAAGGACGAAGCCGCGGGGCAGGAAGAGCAACGCGCACTGACAGAACCAGCCGGAGGTGAAGGAGAACGTCTGGTGTGACCAGCTAGCGGCGGACCTGATAGTTGGGGGCTTCTTTGGTTATGACGATGTCGTGCGGGTGGGATTCGTTGAGCCCGGCCTGAGTCATCACCACGAACCGACCGCGTGACTTCAACGCGGCGATGTCCGGCGTGCCGCAGTAGCCCATCGACTGGCGCAATCCGCCGGTGAGTTGCGTCATGGTGATCGCCAGCGCGCCCCGGTAGGGAATGCGCCCTTCGATCCCTTCGGCCACCAGCTTTGCCGTGTCCTGCACATGCTCCTGCGAGTAACGATCGCGGCTGTAGCCGCGCGCCCGCATCGCGCCGATCGAACCCATTCCGCGATAGTCTTTGAACCGTTCCCCCTGGGCCAGGATGATCTCCCCGGGGCTTTCGTCGGTTCCGGCGAACATGCTGCCGATCATCACAGTGTCGGCTCCGGCCGCGATCGCCTTGCCGACGTCGCCTGAGTACCGGATGCCGCCGTCGGCTATCAATCCCACGCCGTGCTCACCGCAGACCTTCCCGCATTCGGCGATCGCCGTGATCTGCGGCACTCCGACTCCGGCCACCACTCGGGTCGTGCAGATCGTCGCCGGACCCACCCCCACCCTCACCGCGTCCGCTCCGGCGGCGATCAAATCCGACGCCCCGCCGGCGGTCGCCACGTTGCCGGCGATGATGTCCAGCTCCACATTTTCCTTCAGCCAGCGTGTCATCTCGATCACCCGCTGGCTGTGTCCGTGGGCCGTGTCGCATACGATCACGTCCACGCCGGCGTTCACCAACTCACGAGCCCGCACCTTCGCCTCGTCTCCCACCCCCACGGCCGCCCCCACGAGCAACCGGCCTGCGCTGTCGAACGAGGCCCTCGGGTGCTGCTCCCGTTTCGCCAGATCCTTGACGGTGATGAGCCCCTTCAGCTTGTAGTCGTCGTTCACCACTAGCAGCTTTTCCACGCGGTGCTTGTGCAATATCTGCTCGGCGTCGGCCAGGGTCGTGCCCACCGGGACCGTGATCAGTTTCTCGCGCGTCATAAGATCCGCGACCGGCGTGGAGGTGTCATTGCAAAAGCGGATGTCCCGGTTCGTGAGGATGCCCACCAGGTGACCGTCGGCCTCCGTGACCGGTACTCCCGAGATGTGGTACCGCCCCATCATCTCCAGCGCGTCATCCAGAATTGCGTCCGGCGCCAGCGTGATCGGGTCGGTGATCATTCCCGACTGCGATCGCTTGACCTTGTCGACCTCGATCGCCTGCGACTCCACCGACAGGTTGCGGTGCATGATGCCCAGACCGCCCTCCCGCGCGATGGCAATCGCCATATCCGCCTCCGTCACGGTATCCATCGGCGACGAAATGAACGGGACATTCAGGGTGATTCTGGGTGTCAGGCGCGTTGTCAGATCGGCGTCGGCCGGCACGACGTCCGAGCGGCCCGGCACCAGCAAGACGTCGTCAAATGTGAGCCCCGGCTCCATGAACTTATCCGATGCCATCGAAGTCACTCCCTTTTCGGTGCAACTGCCGCTTCGCCCCGCCGCCGGGCGGAGAAATTAGTGTGAAATTGTGCCGGTAGTGAATTGTCGCCAGCGCGGCCGTCGCGCCTGCCGCGTCTATGAAAACGTCCAGCGCCGCCGGGTTTCTTCCCGCCACGAAGCGCTGGTGAAACTCATCCAGGGCCCCGTAGGCCACCGCCACCACCGCCGCTCCCACCAGCGCCGCCACGTGGCCGGCGTTGTTTCCCAGCGCTCGATATGTCAGCAGCGCCAACACGCCGAACACCGCCAGGTGCCCCCCTTTTTTCAGGAGGAGATCCAGGAAGGATTGATCGAATCCCGGCAGGCTGGTTTGGGCGGACCAGTAGAAGATGAGAGCCATCCAAAACCACACCGCCGACCATGCCAGTGGGCGCCGAAATTTGATGCGGCGATATGCGGGCCTGGATTGTGAGGGGCCGAGTGTCGGTTGCATGACCTCGCCGGCGCGAGCCGTTTTAGCGATTGTACCGCTGCCTCCTGCATTCTCCAACCGTACTCCCTCACCTCCCGCTCGCTCCGTAACCCCGGTAGCGGCCTGAATTCCTGATAGAATCCGACCCGAAGGCGTCCCGCTCGTGGTACTTTTTTCACGATGGTGGCCGTAGCTCAGTCGGTTAGAGCGCTTGGTTGTGGCCCAAGAGGTCGGGGGTTCGATCCCCCTCGGTCACCCCACCGTCACATCAATCGAATCCGTCCGTTTCCGGCTCCGGGAGGAAGAATCGCGCCGGTTGATCCGCTGGACGTGCCTCAGAGATTAGGACAACCGCTTCCATGAGCATCGCTCGAGGCGTCCTGCTGGGGACTGTTTTGGTGCTGCTGGTGCTGACCATGACCGGGGTGGTTGCCCTGGATTCTTATCTGCGTGGTGCCACCGCCGTCCCGGATGCTCTGCTTCCAACGCCAACGCCCGACGTAGAGCGCACTCCCCCGCCGATCCTCCCGCCGCCCCCAACGCCCATGTTTGAAATTATCACGATCGAGCTGCCTCCCACGGAGATCACCCCTCCCCCCACCGCGGTCCCAGTTGTGCGGGCCGAGGAGCAGCCGATGGAGGAGTTCTACACGGTGCAGGCCGGGGACACGCTCTCGGCCATCGCCGACCGCTATGACGTGTCGACGGACGCGATCATCGCAGCGAACGACATCGCCGACGCGGCGCTGATTCAGGTCGGGCAGGAGTTGGTCATTCCGCTGGAGTGACGCCGGCCGAACCCCTCGGCTGAACCGGTTGTCACGCCTCAGATATTACGCTCCCTGTCAGTCTCCCACGGCGATATCCACTGGGCTTCCGCCGGTAACACCAAATCATCTTCACCCAGCTTGCAGAATCGGATTTCGCGATCCAGCTTGTGGGCCTCCGCGAAGGCCATTGCCAGCAGCTTCGATTTCTCGTTGTAGTTTGCGAGGGCCACGAGCCCTGCGACTCTCATTCCGGGTCGCACCATTTCTGGGTCAGGCGCTTTGAATCCCAGTGCTTTCAGCTGCTGGCATATGGCGACATACGAATCGGCTAGGTCTTTTCGCAGACCGGTCCCTCGGGACCAAGCATGAACAGGTACTTTGCTGTTTGTCTCGGAACATCCTTGATGCGGTTGTGGGGGACACGCTTTAGATCCACCGACACCATGAACGGCGTCGATTCGGCACCGCTTCGAGCGAGCACATCAAGCCGGACCGGCGGACGGCCGGAAACAATCTGGCGGTCAATCACCAGCAACAGAGTGCCCTCCAGGTTGGCGCGGCTGCGCTGCTCTTCCCACTTCCCCTCTGGCTCTACATATTGTTCCAGAACTAACTTGCGGATTGTTGGAACAGCGTGCGCGTAATGCCAAATCAATTCGGGAGAAGCCGCGAAGCGGGCATATGGAGTCCGCTCGCTGTTCAGGTTTGGCTGCCGAGCCAGGGGCGAATCGTGCAGGTAGGCCTTGTGGATAACCAAGCTTGCAGTGCAACTATTACCGTTCCACTACACCCGGGCCCGCGAGCACCGAGCGTCATACGCATTCAGGTAGTTTCCCCGTAGACGCAAATCCAGGTCGTGTTGCTTGAATACATCCACCAGAGCCTGCCCGGGGCCGGTTTGCAGCCAGCCGAAGAAATCCTCCGACAGCCCTCGCCTGAACTTGGTTCTCTCCGACCTCCCTTTTGTATTCACCAGTACTTTTCGATGCCTGCGATTCGTCAAGACCATGGGATCGGGATCACCTACCCCGCGGCCCGCTTAATCCAGCACGATTACCCGGCAGGGAGACGAGATCAGGCCCTCGATAGCCAGCGGGAGGGCCATCACGGCCACGCGGTCTCCCTCCACCTCGTTCAAGTTCGTGAGGTTCTTGATTATGGGCACTCCCTGATCTAGGAAAGCGCTGTAGGCGCCGATCGATTGCCCGTCGCCGATGATGATGTTCTCGTCGAACCCGACCAGCTTCGCCCCTAGGTCTACCAGCCACTTGCCGGCCTGGGGGGTGAACGTGGGCACGAACTCCGACCCGCTCCGATTGCATATGAGCACCACGTCGCCCCGCAGCAGCGCAACCCCGGCGCTGGCCTGCACCTCTGCCATGCCGATCACGGTGTCCGGCCCTGTCATCCGAAATCGCAGCACGATACCTTCACCGAAAAATGTCTTCGGATCGAGATCCGACAGCGTCCTCCCGTCCAGGTCCGTGTGCTGCGGCGCGAGGATGTGCGTGCCGACGTCGCCGGAAATCTCCACCCGGCTTGTCCGCGTCGGTTTGCCGCGCGAATCACCCTTTTCGAAGATCAGGCTTCGCAGGCTGTCGTCGCTGCCGTTCGGCTTTAGCCACCGGGTGGCGTCGATTACGTTTCTGGGCAATGAATATCCTCATTCGGATGCGGTTGCTCGGGGCAGGCCCCGCGACCCACGATAATACCGGATCCGCCGCGCGCGATACGAGGCGGAAGCTCGCTAGCCCACCGCTATCGGCTGGCCGACCTCCGGCAGTTTGGACTCGATTCCCATTTCCGCGGCCGTCGCCGCCATCAGGTCCGGGTACAGCGTGTGAATCGGTATCAGCAATTTCGGATTGATGATCTCTATCAATTTGTAGATGTCCTCCTTGGGCGCGTGTCCCCCAGCGTGGAATCCCCGATGCCCCGGCTTGTCGATTTCGGGATCGCCGACCAACTCCAGCCCGAATCGCGCGACCCAGTTCCGCAGTCGCGCCACCGATATCTCCATCTGCAGGTCATACGGCTCCGAAGTCGAATAAATGTAGGCGCCGCCCCGCGGATTGATGTCTATCAGGCGCGGGAGGTCGTAGATGCTCAGGCAGAGCAGGTAGTCCCGCGGCGCGGCGGATACCTCTTCCCAGTTCACGGTGGCGTCCTCGTGTCGCGCCAGCAGGTTGCGTTTCCATACCGGCGTGGTCCCCTCCCGGTCGTGGAATACATACAGTCCCGACGCCTCGTCGGGTAGGGGCGTTGTCGGGTCCGCCAACGCGATCGCCTCTAGCAGGTGCGCGTCCCGGGCCAGCACCACCAACTTGCGACCGTTTCGGCGGGCGATTTCCAGGAAAATTTCTAAGCGCTCGATGTTGCGAGGTCCGAAATCCGCGACTACGAGCCCGTTCGACCCGGCCACCGCCCCCATGGCTCTATCACGCACGATGGATTCCTCCGCCGGCTTCGACGTTTCCGGCGACACGCGCGTCCCCTCGCACAGCAGCGCCACGGGGTTCAGCTCGCGAGCCGCTTCGGCGAACGCCAGAGTCTTGTCCCCGCTGGCGCCGTGCATCCGCACGTCCCCGGTGTACACGACCCACCCGGCGGAAGTCTCCGCCGCGAATGCCTGCGCCCCCGGGATTGAGTGATCCACCGGGTAGCTCCGCACCGGCAGCGACGCCACCTTTCCCGAAAATGCCTCCACCGGCGGTCCGATCAGCTCGTCTTTGGGATTGCTCCTCGTCAGCCACATACCGTCCGCCACTGCCGACCAGTTACCGTGATCCGTTATCAGCCACGGCCGCCGGATGCCCGGTGAGCCCCGGATGTGCCCCAGCCGCTGCGCTTCCGTGTCCTCCGCCCGCTCCCGCCAGTACGCCACCTCGGCGTCCAGACCCGAATGACCCGTGTCCTGCATCGATTTCGCGATCAGCGCCGTGACCGCCGACGCCACGATCGGGATGTCTCCAGCCAGAAAGGCGATATGTCCGGTGTGATCGATGTGCGCATGACTCAGCAGTAGCGCCGACGGATGGCACTCATATTCGCCCCAGCGCCGTCGCGCCTCCTGCCAGCCCACCGGGTCCAGCGACTCCACCGCGGCGTCGGTCCGGTATATCCCGCTGATCGGCGGAATGATGCCCATCATCAGGTAGTCGTAAGTGCCCGACGTGCTTCCGCGCGGATTCAGGAACTCGGCGAAGTAGCGGCCGTTGGCCTCGAAGTTCATACCGAAGTCGAAGAGCAGATCGATCTTGCCGTCGCGCAGCAGGATTTTGTTGCCGCCGATCTGACCGTTCCCTCCGAACACCGTGATCGCCACCTCAGGCATCGTCTTCTCCCTCCGTGGTGCTTTCGGCACTTCCCGGTCGCATGAACTGCTGATGCTCCCGCGGTGTTACTTCGGCTCCGGCCTTCTTGCGACCCGCTTTCCGCGGACGCCAGGGGCCCTTTCCGTACGTCAGCCCCACACTGATCAGCGCCAGCGCCAGCACCAGCGCCGCGATCTGTGCCGGCCCGATCTCCGGCATCAGAGGCGGCGCCCACGGCGCACTATGTTTCGATTCCCTCGTCGGGCGGGAGGCCGGGAACTCAGGGGCAGTAACGGCGCGGTCATTGCCACGCGATCTCCTGATCCGGCGAAAGCATGTGCATCCAGGTGTGCCCCGGCCTGAGCGGGATCGGCTCCCCCGCCTCGTCGAAGTACCGGGTGCGATCCGCCAGGTTCTCCCGCACCCAGCGACCCTTCAGCGCCAGGCCGTCACGGAAGATGTACGTGTCTCCTTCTCCCAGAGTGTCGATCGCCAGACTGAGATTACCCAGGAAGTCCTCCTCATATTCCGTCGCCACGATGTTCGTGTACTGCACCACCACATTCCCCACCCGTATCTGCGCCCCGGTCGCGCCGTCGATATGCGGCGCGTTGTTCTGTGATTTCTTGTAGAGCCGCGTCTTTGGTTCGAACTCATAGATTGAGCGATAAGTGTCCGACGAGGCCGGCGGAATCGGTATCGTGATCGTCTCCACCTCACCTGCTTCTGGTTGTTCCGTATAGAAGAGCGTTGGCGCCAGCTCCACCTCTCCCGGCAGCCCCGCCGCCACCCCGGCCTCCCGCAGCGCTGGCAGATCGATAAACGTGTTGTGAGGGGCGAACCGATCGGTGGTCCGATAGTACGGCCCGCCCGCTCCATAGAAAAATTCGTCCCGGTCCAGCGGCCCCAGCACCAGCAGGTGCTCCCGCACCGGCGGGCTGCCGCCCACATGCGCGAACAGCGCCTCGTATTCTCGGATCAGCTCCACGTCGATCAGGCGGGCGCTCCGGATGGGCCCAACCCGCGGAGCGTCGCTGATCACGAAAAGAGATGTGAACCGAGTCACCCCGCCCTCCGTCACATGCTCGTACACGACCTCGGCCTCGCTGATTCCCCATTGCGGCCGGGCGCCGGGGTCGTTCGCGATCTTCACCGCCACCGGTCGCCGCTTCGCCACCGCCTCGCTGGTCACGATTCCGCTCAACGGCGAGCGCGGCAGCGGGACCGGCGTTTCGGTCGGCGTGGGTTCGGGGGTTGGGGTCTGCGTGGGCTCAACCGTTGCCGTGGGCGCCACGGGTGGGTCTGTCGCTTCCGGCGTTACAGTCGCCATTGGCTCCGCCGGGGAGGGACTTTCGTCGTGTCTTGCCGTCGGACTCGCCGCCGCGGGCGCCGCGCCCGGCGGTTCATTGGCCGCCGGAGGTTCAGCTGCCACGGCTGAATCGGCTGTCAGAGCGCCCGTGTCCGTAAGGTCGGTTCCCCGCCGGCCCCCTCGCGTCAGCACCACTCCCACCGTCAAAGCGCCTACCACCACCGCTGCCCCGCCTCCCAGCGCCAGCATTCCGCGACGGCTCACCCGCCTCAGACCTCCCCCATTGGTGCGATTCCTCGACATGGACGCGATAGCTCACGATCTGCTTGCCGCGATGCTGGCCTGGGCCGGCACAGGCTCTCGGCCCGACGATTCGCGTCCGGCCCAAGAGTGACGGCATACATTAATTGACGTGTTTCTTGGCTAACCTTAACTCGCAGACGAATCTACTCGTTCTGGCTACCAATAACATGGCTGGACCCGAGCGCCCTGGCCACATCTACGACGACGACATCAGCCGCCTTCCGGTTGAGCTCGCCCGGCTCCACCACATAGCGGCGGAGATCAACTCCGGCCGCGGGCTTGTAGACATCCTGGACAACGTCGTCCACGTCGCCGCCGAGGAGTCCGAAGCCAGCATGTCCGCCATCTTCCTGATGAACAACGACGGAGTCAGCCTGCGGCTGGGCAGCCAGCTCGGGCTCTCCGACGAGCTGACGGAGGCGTGGAGCCAGATTCGGGTGGGCTACGGCGCCGGCGGTCTGGCCGCCATGAAATCCCGGGTCGTCATCAACGACGACATCGAACGTGATCCGCTCACCCTCACCGACCGCCCGCTCTACCGCCGCGCCGGCGTCCTCTCCGAATGGGCCGTCCCCATGCTGGACCGTGACGAGCGCGTCATCGGCGCGTTTGCCATTGTCTATCCCGACTGCTGCCGACCCGGCACTACTCGGCGCGGCCTGCTGCCCACTCTCCCCGAAGGATCCTATACAACACGACATCGGTGGGCTTGCCGCGGAGGACGGTGAAGTGGCGGAGGGTCGCTTTGCGGGCCATGCCGGACTTTTCCATGACGCGGCCGGAGGCGAGGTTGTCGACGATCGTACGGAAGACTTCGGTGGCGAAGCCTTTGCCCCAGTGCTCGCGGGCGATGGCGTAGCCGGTCTCGCCGCGGGCGTGCTCGGCTCCGATGCGCAGATTGGTTCCGCCGATGGCATGGTCTTCAAATTCGATGGCCCAGATGGGGTTGACGGCGCGGTCGGTGGCGATAGCGGCAGTCAGGAACTCCACGGCGTGGTGCGGCTCGTAGGGCTGGGGAACGGGAGGCAGGTAGCGCGCCCACTCGGGATCGGTGGCATACGCCGGCACATCGTCGGCGTCGTCGAGGTTCCAGGCTTTCAGGAGCAAACGGTTGGTGCGGATCTCGAGCGGCAGATGTTCGCCCGAGATACTGTCTTTCACTTAAGTCTCAGAATGGCGCCTGCCGGGCAAGACAAATAGTCGCGAGGCGACCGCTGTGTGGGCTAGACGTCCGCCACGGAGCCGTCGGAATGCCAGTTGCTGGCGATAGGCACTAGGTGGCGGGGATGTTTGGCGATGTAATCGAAGTCGAGTTCGATGCCGAGTCCGGGGCCGGTCGGCAGCTCGAAATGGCTGTCCTTCACCACCAGCGGTTCCTTCAGCGCTTTCTCGAAATAGGGGGTCTTGCGGGCGTATTCTAGGATCAGGAAGTTGGGGGCGGCGGCGAAGTGAAAGTTGGCGGCGGTGGCGACCGGTCCGTTGGGATTGTGAGGGGCGACCTAGAAGTAGTGGGTCTCGGCATTCGCGGTGATCCGGCGTAGTTCCGAAATGCCTCCGGCGTAGCAGATGTCCGGCTGGATGATGGGTACGGCGCGGGATTCGATCAGCTCGCGGAATCCCCAGCGGGTGTAGATGCGCTCGCCCGTGGCGACGGGGACACCCGGCACGGCGCAGGCTACTTCCGCGTAGGCCAGAATGTTGTCTGCTGGGATCAACTCCTCAGCGAAGAAGACATCCAGCGGTTCGAGTTTCTGCAGGGCGCGGATCGCCGCCGGCGGCGTGAGGCGGCCGTGGAAGTCGATCATCAAGTCCAATTCGGGTCCGACGGCGGCGCGAATTTTGGCGGTCAACCTCGGCGGCGATGTCGGCGGCGATGTCGGCGAGGGCGGTTTCGGAGATGGCGTGTTTGTCGCCTACGGGACCGTACTTGATTCCGGTGTATCCCTGCTCTTTGGCTTCGACGGCCTGCTCGACGGTGGGAGCGGCGAAGTCGTCGCGGACGTAGCAGCAGACGCGGTCGCGGACGGTTCCGCCGAGCATCTTGTATACCGGCAGTCCGGCAACTTTCCCGGCGATATCCCACAGGGCCATGTCGATTCCGCTGATGGCGGCCCCAAGCACCGGCCCGCCGCGCCAGAAGGGATGGCGCTACATCTGCTGCCAGAGGTGCTCGACGCGGGTCGGGTCCTGGCCGAGCAAGACTTCGCGGAGGTGCTGGATAACGCCGATGACGGCGAGGTCCATGTCGAGCAGGGTGGCGTCGCCGATGCCGGTGATGCCCTCGTCGGTCTCGACCAGCACGATCGTCCAGTTCCGATTCAGCAGTACTTTTTCGTCCGGCGGCCCGCCGAAGTCGATGGTGCGGATGTCGGTGATCTTCAACTTGCTAACCCTATGAAGGTGTGAACTCAGCGCCCTCGCGAAGCGACAATAAAGCCGCTGTGCGGTTAGCCGAGGGCTTCGGCGATGATGGCGTCGGATTTTACGCGGGATTCGCGGGCCACTTCCACCGGATCGCCCAGGCGGATTTCCGGGTTGAATAGCTCGCACGGGACTATGCCGCTGTAGCTGGCGGAGTCCAGATGCTTGATGAAGTCGACCAGCGGCAGGATTCCGTCGCCGGGCATTACCCGCTCGGCGTCGGTGAAGTTGCTGTGGTCGCCCGGGGGAGAGTCGTTGATGTGAGCGGCGAATACCTTGCCCTTCGCCAAGCGGTCGATTACCTCGGGCGCCTCGCCCGCGCAGTAAAGGTGGTAGCTGTCCACCAGCACGCCCAGATTGTCCTTGCCGGCGGCGTCGACGATGCGCATGGCCCCCTCGACCCCGGTGACAAACGGGTGCGGCTGGTTGGGCATCAGGTTGGGTCCGCAGAATTCGATGGAGACGGTGATGCCGTGATTGGCGGAGACGGCGGCAAGGGCGGTGAAATTGGTGACGGCCAGAGCGAAGGCTTCGTCTTCGGGAACCGGCCAGCGATTGGGCATGAAGACCATGATGCCACCGAGGTTGCCGTGGCCGAATCCGGCGGCGTACTTGCAGAGCTCTTCGTAGGCGGGCAGGCTGGCGGCGAACTCATTGGCGGGTTGGGTGATGAAGGGGGAGCCGCCCCAGCCGTCGGGTATGAGATCCAGGCTCTTCAGTAGTTCAGCGGCGGCGCCAGACCCGTTGGCGGAGTCGTACTCGATGGCTCCGGTGATGTCGAAGGCGATATGGCGGAATCCGGCTTCGTGGGCGATTTGGGAGCGCTCGGCGAAGCTCAAACCCTGCCTGATCGTGGCGGAGTGGAAACCGGCGTACATGGACAGGTCGGACAATGTGGTCCTCCGTGATTCCGGCCGGGGCCGGGTGGATGAGCGGCGCAGTAGTGAATTTTAGGCTTTCGGGGATTCCAGCGCGGAGGGATGAGGGAGGATCGCCAGAATGAGGAGGGCCAGGAGGACGCACCCGGCGTAGACCCAGGCGAGGCTGACGACGGCGGCCAGGGCGAAGGCGAGCATGGGGGCCAGGGCGCTGCCAGTGTCGCGGGCGGTGGCGAAGGCGCTCATGTGGGTGCGCCAGTCGCCGCCTCCGGCCAGGTCGGCCGCCCAGGTTTCCAGGACGATGTACATGCCGGCGGCGGCGACGTAGATGAGGACGGCTCCCAGCGCCAGCAGCCCGGGGGGAAGCTCGATGATGAGCAGTAGCAGGCCGGCGACTGTCAGGGCGCTGGCGATGGTGGCCACCGGCCGGCGGCCGAGGCGGTCGGAGACGGCGCCGAAGAGCGGCGAGATGATGATGTCGGCGGCGAACGCGGTGGCGACAAAGCCGCCGGCGACGGCGGCGATGCCGATGGTTGCGTCGCCGAGCGTGAAGGTATCGCCGTAACGTCGAAAAAGCAGCAGGCCGATTGTGGCGACGGCGGCGCCGGGACTGATGAAGGCGGCGACGAGGACGGCGAGGTTGAGTCGGTTGGACGGGGTCCAGGCGAACTCGAAGCGCGGTCGCGGGACCGGGTAGGCGAGGGGAGAGGGGTCGGGTCGGAGACGCCCACCGAAGCGGACGGCCAGCGCCAGACCGAGCAGTCCGGCCAGGCCGAAGGCGATGGCGGTGGCGCGAAAGCCGATGACGCCGACCAGGATGCCGCCAAGCAAGACGGCGACGAGGCTGCCGGTGCGGGAGATGGTCTGAAAGAGACCCATCAGACGGCCGCGGTCAGCGGCGGTGGACTCTTGGATGATGCCGGCGTAGCAGCCGAGTCGCAGCAGGGAGAAGCTGGCTCCCCACGCGAGGCGGGCGGGGATGAGTGCGCCGAGGTAGGGGAACAGGCCGTAGCTGAGGGTGGAGCCCACGGCCAGGACGGAGCCGAATGTGAACCCGGCGCGGCTTCCGATTCGCCGGAAGACTCCGGCGGCGCCGAAGTTGGTGGCGATGCGAATCCAGCGATTGACGGAGAGGATGACGCCGACCCCGGCGACGGGGATGCCCAGGTTGGCGGCGTGGGCGGGGAGGACGGCGTAGAGCATGGAGTCGCCGAGGATCGAGAGCGCCATGGTGGCGGCGAGGGCGGCGACCAGAACGGGCAAAGCGGCCTCCGGCGGTCTTTAAGAATGACGGTGACGAGTGGGTGGGGCGTCGGGATGGCAGCTACGTAAGGAAGAAGGGCATTCTATATATAATCCGCTGCCGCCCGCCGGTCGATGGCTGCCACTCGCCAGGAGCGCCTAGATGCTTGATCCCAAACAGGTCGAACACGTCGCCACGCTGGCGCGCCTGACCCTGAGCGACGAAGAAAAACAGACGATGCTGACACAGCTTTCTCAGATTCTGGAGCACTTTCAGGAGTTGGAGGGACTGGATACCAGCGACGTGGAGCCGACGGCGCAGGTCATCCCGCTGCCCAACACCATGCGGGAAGACGTGGTGGAGGAATCGCTCCCGCCGGCCGCGGTACTCGCCAACGCGCCCCGTGCCGAAGCCGGGCACATCGCCGTCCCCGCCGTCCTCCCTGACGACTAGACTGTTCGGAGCCCGCCGATCGCCCCCATCTGGAACACCACCGCCCACGCTGCCGCCGAGGCCCTGCGCGCAGGCGAGTACAGCTCTGTCGAGTTGACGGCGGCCGTGTTGGAACGGGTTGCCGCCGTGGATGCCGATGTCGGTTCCTATCTGACGCTGATGCCCGACGAGGCGCTGGCCGGGGCGGCCGGCGCCGACCGCCGGATTCAGGCCGGCGACGCGCCGCCGCTGTGCGGAATCCCCATCGCGCTTAAGGATCTGCTCTCCACCGCCGGTGTGCGAACCACCTGCGCCAGTCGAATTCTGGAGAATTTCGTCCCGCCCTACGACGCGACCGTGGTGAAGAAATTGCAGCATGCGGGCGCAGTGGTGATCGGCAAGACCAACATGGACGAGTTCGCGATGGGATCGTCCAACGAGAATTCGGCCTTCCACCCGGTGCTCAATCCCTGGGACCTGCGGCGGGTGCCGGGCGGGTCAAGCGGCGGCTCGGCCGCGGCGGTGGCGGCGGACGAATGCCTGCTCGCTCTGGGCAGCGACACGGGCGGATCGATCCGGCAGCCGGCGTCCTTCTGCGGAGTGGTGGGCCTCAAGCCCACCTACGGCCGGGTATCGCGTTATGGATTGGTGGCTTTCGCGTCGTCGCTGGACCAGATCGGGC